>JBJKPC010000049.1:0-41741 GCA_046706745.1 Candidatus Kryptoniota bacterium | reverse complement strand
CCGGTGAATATTGGCAAACTCATCCCGCCCTGCTCGATTCAGCAAGGGCGGGATTATCCCTAAGGAGAAGCAAACGTTATTGAAGCGGATTCCTTCGGCAGGACTAAATTGAGAAATCCGCACCGCGTGGATGAAACTCAGTTTCGAATGGGAGTGCAAACTGCGATAGCGCAACAGCTCGGGTTCCGTGCCCGGCCGATTCGAATCGCCGATCTTTTTCCGGAATTTAGAGGGTTCTTCCGGACTAGAGACTTCCGATTTCCAGCGTGGTCTCTCTTCTGGAAAGCTGGTGCTTGGTCGCCTGTAAAATGGTAAAAACATCGTTCTTGCGCTTGCTCCACTTGGTGGTTGCTTCGCCATCGCACTGCGCATCGCTGATGCGTACGTGATGTATCTCGTCGGCAATGCAGACGACGGCGCTTAGGGCATCACAAATTCGTTTTCTCCACTCCTCAAACGACCTTGACCGGGGTCCCGCTAGGAAAGAATGCGATTCCAGGACCGCATTCGTCCTTTCGTTAACTCGATCTTTCGCCTCACTAATAACAGACAGCGGGGCTAATTCGTTCCGGAGAGGAGACGCTGATATACGAGGTGTACCTTTCAATAGCCTGAATTCCTGGGCCATGCCCAGTCTATTTTCCTGCTTCTCAATCAACTAAATTCGAAACCTTTATGACGAATTTCCAAGTCTTTCTGGATCTGTAAATTAAGCTTCTTGTCGATTCTGTAGAACCAGATAGCAACAACCCCGACAAAGAAGAACAGCGCAGAATATATACTCGCCGTCATTCTGATGCCGAGCAATGCGTGTGCGGTCTGAGCGACGTTAGGCACGTAGTCGTACGCCGACAGAATCCAGCCGGCGATTGCACCGCCCAGACCGAGCCCCGCCTTCAAACCGAAAACTATTCCGGCGAAAGTCAAACCGGTCGCACGCGTGTTAGTTTTCCATTCCGAGTAATCGGCAACGTCCGCCATCATTGCCCAGAGCAGAGGGATCGTCGGACCATAAGCAAGCGACCTGAGTATATTCAGCAGGAACGCCATTCCGACAGCCTGTGCGGGCAGAAGGATGTAAAATGCCGTGAAAAGTGTCGTGAAGAACAACCCGATGATAAAGACGGCCTTTTTCCCAAACCTCGTGGCCAGCGCAGTCGACACAAGAACACCCAGTATGTTGCAGAACTGCCCTGCCATGTTGAACAGGCTGAATCCCACCGAAGCCGTGTTGCTGCCGTCTTTGCTTACAATAAGCCCGAAAGCGTTGAGAACGCTGTAAAAGACATCGCCGTGCCCACTCGCCGACTTTCCGAGACCCATTCCCTGGAGAAAGTTAAAGAGAGAGTTTTTGTCGATGTAGTAGGTGAAGTAGTAAAACATTCCGCTTCCCCACATCGCCAGCGTGATGAAGATGAAAAGCGTCGCAACGAACATCGAAATCCACGGCCCTGTCTTCAGCAGACTGATGAGGTCCTTCTTCGGAGAAGACTTCTGTTTCGGATCAGGCTTGATCCTTTCTTTTGCGCTGAAGAATGTTATAAGGAAAAAGATCACCATGACAATCGCATATACTCCGATCGTCATTTGCCACCCCTTCTGAACGTCTCCGTGTCCGAATTTGTCGACCAACGGAAGCGTCAGACCCTGAACCAAGAACGCGATGGACATAGAGAAGAAGAATCGGAACGAGGAGAGGGAAGTCCGCTCGTTAACATCTCCCGTCATGACGCCGTTAAGCGCAGAATACGGGGTGTTATTCATCGAATAGAACGCCATGAGCAGTATATACGACACATAGGCATAAATCAGTTTTCCGGTCGACCCGAAATGAGGCGTGGTAAATGCCAGGACGAATACCCCGGCGAATGGCACGGCAGTAAAAAGAACCCACGGCCGAAATTTGCCCCACCTGGACTGAGTCCGGTCCGACATGATTCCGACGAAAGGATCGAAGAACGCATCCCAGAATCGACCCACCAGAAGAAGGACCCCAGCTGCCACCGCACTGATTCCGAACACATCAGTATAGAATGGAAGCTGGAAAACGATCATCGTCTGGAAGACGAAGTTGGCCGCGCCGTCGCCGGTACCATAACCAGCCTTCTCTCTTACGGACAGTTTTCCGAAAGCTTCGCTGATCTCAGCATCGCGGGCCGCTTGCCGGGCACTATTCTCTACAGAATTCTTCTCAGGGGTATTCTCCACACACTCACCAAAAACGTTTTTGACTAGGGGTTATCAGGATACCGTCCGAGATAAGCCCATCGTTAAGGCTGATAGTCGATTCTGCCGGGCTATCCAATCGGTACGGACTAAACTTTATGCAAGAACTATATTTTGCGCTATGTGAGTGGGATATTGAATGACTTATAGTGGGAGTAGTTAACGGGGGGGTGGACTCTTGTTCGTAAGGGGTTTCTCTCCCGGATGGCAGCATGCGGATGTTCGGGAATCGCGACACCATTTTATTTAACGGCGGGCATACATCAAGGTGGAAAGCTCGGGAAACCGGATTGGCCGCGCGAATTTCGCCGCCTCCCTCGGCTTGCACCGAAAAAGCTCCTCCCCCGATACCAAACATCGTGCTTCTCCCTTCTTCGATGGTTGTTCGGTTCCACTGCGCCGGCATCGTGTACCCCGGAGGGACTTTCAGCCAGACATCTCTTTCTGTGTCACTTGCTCGCCTTACTACACTCAACCACGATCGACTTTCACTGCCGCAAACCGGTTTCGCTGCCGCTCCATCTTCCGGAAAAACCGGGTCAAACTTTCATCTTTCTCCAGGCCGCCGGATTAACGATTAGGATCGCGTTGCCGAGAAGGCTTTTCGATTCAACAGTTCAATTCTTGTTGAACCGGTTTTATGTTACAAACATTTATTCTGAATGTCAACAACAAATGCGCTGCCAATTTTGCGTTCCCGGCCTGATAACGCGCTTTTCCGAATTGCATTTACAAGACTCTCTTCAATCCAACTTATCTGACTGCAATCGTTAAGTGCCTTACATCAGACTCAACACTCATCCACAACACCATGTTGATAGGTCAATTTACCGCGGCCGTGGAACTGAAACAGTTACCTTGTCCGTATCGGAGACGGCCCCGGATGAAATTAGCGTGTAAGTTATTGTCCTTTGCGGATTCACCACCATCGAGTCCGACGCACCCACCACCATCCCGTTCAGTTTGACCATGGAACCGATTGTAGTCTGCCAGTACAATTTCAGGGGGCCGGATTCTACCAACCTGTACCTGCTCGCGCTGAAATTTCTTATGATGCCCGAAGGACTTCTCTCAATCGCGGAAAAAACAATGTGTGCCATGATCGAATCGCCGGTCGAGTCGGGGTGAACACCGTCGAAGAAGTCCGCGCCGTCGCCGGTCATCTTATCGTAAAAATCTATTAGACTCGCGTTTGACGCTATTTGCACCGCCCTTATGATGGGGATTACCTGACCATGGAGTATCGACTCTGTAATGCCGAACTTGGTATGGAAAACCGGAGGCGGAATGCAGACGAATATCTGGACATGCGGGTTGACTTTCCTGAAAGATCTTATCATATCCATGTAATCGTCGAAGAATTGAGATTTGTACTTCCAATTCCATGGCTTGCTGTCGTTGGTCCCGAGACAGATCGTGACTACCTGTGGTGTGAAAGAAAGAGCATCCTTATAAGAACGCTCTTTCCAGTACGGGTAGTCGCCGTTTTTCAACATTGTTCTTCCGCTGACTCCGAAGTTTCTAACTTGATATCCTTTTCCCAGAAGTCTTCCTAACTGCTGCGGATAAGCGTTGTTTGGGTTCGCCAGCCCATAGCCGATGGTTATGCTGTTGCCAACGCATGCAACCCTTACGGGGGGCATTTGCGCCGAGGCAGGCGCGACGCCGAATAAAATGATCACTATCGAAACGCTCAGTGGAAGGGGAAGATGACGGGAAACGGTCTGAAGCGCAGGCACGTGCAGAACCTGCCGCAGACTCCGGCTAATGATTAACTCCAAATCTTTCAAGCTCTTCAAGTAAGTCTCCTTTCCGAAGCAAGTGCACGGCAGAGCGCCAATATGAAGCAGAGCACCCAGCATATTGAGAGAAGTTCATTCCGTCCCAGGCTGTCACCCGACTTGCCCACGCCCGTGGCACCGGTGACGTTTGCTTAATCTCAACGGAAACAATAGTAACACCCGGTGTCGCATCAGTGAGATGAAAGTAATCGGTGATGAGCTGCGTGGTCGTGGATACGACCATAATAAAAAGAAGCTTCTGGTTCATCGGGTTTTCCACTGGATAACCAAAGGAAATTTACCATATTTGGGCCCCAGTTCAACGACCAAAAAAAGCCGGCGCGGGGTAAGAACGGAAGGTGTTATTCTAATCTTCCCGGTGCGACAAGCAGCAGCAAAAGGGGAAGTATCACTTTATCGGATTGAATCCGACCGACAAATACCACTCGAGTCAAGAAAGCGAGAGCGGCGCCGGTTACAGCTTCCTCAACCGGTGCGAAAGAAAGAGAAAGAGAACACCCGGGACAACCGCAACAAATCCCGCAAGCAAAAACAAGAACCAATGTCGAATTAGACCCGACGATTCTGCTTCATACGCCACTGCACAGAGGAGACCGGTGACGATAAGGATAGCCCCTGAAATTAGAAGTACCATACCTACAGTGAGCGTGCCTCTTGCAAAGTAGTCTATCGAGTATCTGTCGCCGCCCATATCAGGCCGCATCCTTTACCGCTTCGGCAACCAACGCTTCCGAGCTTATGCCGAAAGCGGAAATGATTTCGTCATGAACGATCCGCCAGCGTTCCCGGTCGAGAGAATTCCCCACATCGACGGGCCGGCAGCCGCCGACCCAGTACGGCTTCAGCAAAAAGAGCCTTGTCCAGGCGGCCGACATGAGCCGGCAGAAGGGAGTATCTCCGCGCGTCAGACTGACAACACAAAGCAGTCCTGATGGTTTCAATACACGGTGCGCTTCGGACAGCACCTTCTGCATATCGTCCTCGTCGAGAAGATCGAGGACATAGGTTGTGACGAAGCGATCATATGTATTGTCGGGTGAGTCCATCCCCAAGGGTCCGGTAACAAGCTCGACATCTGCCCGGTCCCGCCAACCCGCGAGACGCTCTTTACAAATCGCCACCATCCTGTCGCTGATGTCGATGCCGCGGTAAGTGCAGCCTTCATCCAGGTATCGGGTCAGAAGCTGAACGGCGAACCGTCCGGTGCCGCAACCGAACTCGAACACGCTTCTAGCGGAACGAAAATCCGAGAAACTTACGAGCGCGGATAGAGCCCGGTTTTCATAGAATTGGACGTCCTGCTTTTTTCCTATCGAGTCATAGAAGCGTTTAGCTTCATCCCGAGTCAGAACCCTCTGCTTCTCACGGCTCAAGTTCATTCCTCAACTCCTGCAAAATGAATATCAATCGCTCCAAGCCATCATAATCTGAAGAGAACAGGATGCACATAGTTTTCTTGAACTCGCCCGTCGATGTCCCTGTGCAAACAGAACAAAAACGAATGAACGAGAGCAATGGTTCCTGGGGAGCCGGCGTCACCCCGGCGAGTTCGCGTCCTCTTCCGACTGCGCAGGCTTCACTCCCTCGGCGGCAGTCTGAAAATGAAGCTTGATGTTCCTGGCAGTCTTCATGCCGACCACTGCGGCGACTCGCTCGAGTGGCGCTTCCTGGATTCCTTTTACGGAGCCGAACTCACGCAAAAGTTTCGTGGCTCTAGTTGCGCCGACTCCTTCGACATCGGTGAGCTGAGTGGAGATCACGCGCTTCTCTCGGACGGACCGGTGAAACGTAATCGCAAAACGATGAGCCTCGTCGCGGATATGTTGAAGCAGCTTAAGCGCTGAAGAAGTGCGCGGGAGCAGAACGGATTCGCTCTGCCCGGGGAGGAATATCTCTTCAAGCTTCTTCGCAAGACCGACGATAGGCTGGTTGGGCAGATCTATTGCGCGGAGTGTTTCCACCGCAGCGGAGAGCTGTCCTTTCCCGCCGTCAACGACGACGAGATCAGGAAGCTGTGCCCCTTCGCGCATCACCCTTGTATAACGGCGTTCGATTATTTCCGCCATGGTTGCGAAGTCGTCGGCCCCGACGACGGTCTTGATCTTGAATTTCCGGTAGTCGCTCTTTCTAGGTTTTCCGTCGACGAACACCACCATGGAAGCAACAGGGTCGCTTCCCTGTATATTGGAATTGTCGAAACACTCTATCCGCCTCGGCGGTGCGGGAAGATGCAGGTCGCGCTGCAGGGCCTGCAGCGTGTGCGGCACCGTCTCTTTTCCTTTCTCCTTCTGGATCTTCAGCTCGTCGAGCATGAACTTGGCGTTGGCCCTGCACATCCTTATGAGCTTCAGATCCTCGCCGCCCGACGGGACGACTATCTTCACGTCACCGTCGTGTTTAGACGCAAGAAGTTTCTCCGCAAATTCCACGTCTGCCGGTTCGGCGGATACGAACAATTCCGGCGGAACGTAGTCGGTTTTTATGTAGTATCTCTCGATCAGGGTCTCGATCATCTCGGATTCGGAACGATCCGAAACATTGGACAGGTAAAAGTGCTGTTTCCCCACCAGCTTCCCGTCACGGACCTTGAAGATTACCCCGCAGCCGTCGTCATCCTCGCTTACCGCCGCGATTATATCACGTTCGACAAGCTCGAACGACACCATCTTTTGCTTTTCGGTGTATACCTTGATCGCGTCGATTTTCTTCTTCGTCTCGCCGGCTTTTTCGTACTCCAGGAGTTCGGAGTATTCTTCCATCTTCTCGGTCAATTGACCGATCAGGTCGCGGGTTTTCCCTCGAAGAAGTCTTTCCACCTGCGAGATCATTTCGTTGTATTCGTCCGCGGAGACCAGCCCTTCGCATGGCCCTCCGCATTTCCCTATGTGGTAGTCGAGGCAGACCTTCCACTTTCTCTTGGCGATTCCTTCCTCAGTAAGCGGCAGCCTGCAGCTTCTAATCTGGAAGATATCCCGTACAGATTTCAACGCGAAGCGCATCGTCTTGACGTCTGTGTAAGGTCCGTAGTAACGTGATCCGTCCTGCCTTATTTTTCGCGTCACATATATTCTGGGAAACGGCTCGTTTGTAACCACTATGTACGGATAGCTCTTGTCGTCGCGCAGGTCGATATTGTATCTCGGTTTGAGTTTCTTGATCAGCGTGTTCTCGAGTATCAGCGCCTCCATCTCGGAATCGGTGACGATAACCTCCAGATCGGCGATCTTTGAAACGAGCGCGAGCGTCTTGGGATTGTGGTTGTTTCCTTTCCGGAAATAAGACCGGACCCGGTTTCGGAGAATTTTTGCTTTCCCCACGTATATGACTTTCGAGTCCGCGTTTTTAAACTGGTACACCCCCGGCATGCGCGGCAGGTTGTCGAGCTTCTCTCTTAGACCGAATCCAACTTCCTGGATCTCTATGTCTTCAAAAGTACCTGGCATATGCTCCCTTTGCGCTATGCCGCTGTTTTTTAGTCCTGCTTCTCACTCAACTCCACCAGGACTCCACCCGTCGTTCTCGGATGTATGAACGCAATAAGGTGCCCGTCCGCCCCACGGCGGGGCTCCGTGTCTATCAGCTGAAAGCCCGATGCTTGCAGGCGTGCGAGCTCCGCCCTGATATCCTCGACCTCGAAACAGATATGATGGATTCCTTCGCCGCGCTTCTGAATGAACTTTGCTATTGTCGATGAAGAATCGGTGGGGCCTGCCAGCTCTAGTCGTGACTCGCCGACAGGGATCATTCCAACCCTGACTTTCTGGTCGGGTACCTCTTCGATGGATTTGACCTGGTTTCCCAGCAGGGTCTCAAACGCCTTCTTCGCAGTCTCCAGGTCTTCGACGGCGATCGCGATGTGACTGATTTTCAAGAAACTCATAGTAAACCTCATGGAAAATTTAGCCGATTCGGCTGCCAAAGTCTATGCAGCTCCGAGGACAAAAAAGGCCGTCCCTCACTCCGGAACGGCCTCGGATGCCTGCAATTATTCAGACATCTGCTAAAATGGTAGATCGTCCTTTTCTTCTGAGACGCTCGGTGGTGCCCCCGAACCTCCGTTCTCCTTCGCGAAAGAACCGCCTGAATCGCCGCCGTCCTGCCGCGAGCCGAGCATGACAAGATCGTTGACCACAATCTCGGTGACGTACCGTTTGTTACCGTCCTTTCCTTCGTAATCTCTGTATTGGAGTCTTCCTTCAATGTACACCTTTCGGCCCTTCTTCAAGTACTCTGCGGCTATCTCAGCGAGCTTTCCCCAAACGACTATATTGTGCCATGATGTCCTTTCCTGCGGATTCCCCTCTTGATCCTTCCATTGCTCGCTGGTCGCCATGCTGAAGCTTGCAACTGCCGACCCGCTGGGAGCATAGCGCAACTCAGGATCTTTTCCCAGGTTGCCGATCAAAATGACTTTGTTCACGCTGCGAGCCATTACTACTCCTTCCTATTTTGGATTTAAAGTCGTTTAAAAATAACAGCGAACGAAATCTTAACCAAACGGAAGAGCGCCCGGAACGCGATGCGCTCTTCCGGATTCCTGCGAAGCCGACGCTTCAGAGGTTAACGCCGATCTCAGGGGCGGCTTTCCTGAATGCATCCAGGACCGCCTGAAGGTCGTCTTTGAATATCATTATCCTCTGTCTGTCGAACTTACCTTCCTTGTTCTTCCGGCTTTCTGTGAATATCAGGTACTTCGACCCGTTCTTTGCTTCCTTGACATCAAGGAAATAAGTTCGCTGCCAACCCGGGATTTTGATCGCTTCCGACTTTTCGTCGCCCATTTTACCCTCCTATCTGCTTTCCGTTTCTGTGATTGGGCCCCTAACCGTGGATTTTTGCGCTTTTTCTATCCCTATCCTGTCGACGGACTCATGAAACACGATTATCAAGACCCGTTAACGATTTGAAGCTAAGCGCGCGGGTTTTAAAAGTCAAATCCTTCCGCGGCTCATCACAAAAACTCAACCAATCCCGGCGGACCACCACTATCACAAGCGATATGACATCACAAGAGAAAGTTCGGCCGAAACCGGTCAAGGTTATTCGGCTGCGCTTATCTTTACGGTATCGATTTGATAGCCAGTATGACTACTGAGATTACCGATGCGACACCACCCACTACGGTAACAATGTCTTTGAACATATTCCAACCGTAAAGCTCCGGCTTTAAAGTGACCTTCGGAACGAACACCAAGTCACCGGCAGCAATGGTGATGCTTCCCTTCTTATACCACTGGAGTGTGCCACCTTTTATAATGGTTCCCTTACCAGGTTCCGCCGCGTCAGTGAACCCACCCGCTGCCTTGACATAGTCGCTGTATTTCCATCCTTCATGATAATTGACATATCCCGGCTCATTCACCTGACCGAATACGTAGACCGAGTATCTGTTTCGCGCAACGTAAATACTGTCGCCGCTTCTGAGAGTATAATCATACTTCTCGTCCTTGTCCGCAAACAGCTTGACGAAGTTGGCCGAGACTTGCTCGTGTTTCAGACGCATCAGCAATTCTTCCTTCAAATACTCGACCTGCTGGGTGGAGATGCCAGCCGCCTTATATATGTATGCCAGCGTGTCATACAGAATCGACCGGGGATACCCTTTCAATGGCCGCAGCCTGTAAATGACAGAGTTGGTCAAAGACGCCCACTTGGTGAAACCGCCGGCCAGCCCGATTACCGTCGACAACTTCGTCGAATCCCTGGAGATCGGATATATTCCGGGGGCATTCACCTCACCGGTAACCCACACGAAGTAATCATTTATCTTAGACCTGTCGGTAGGTACAACGACGCGGGAGTTCGGCGGCAAAGGTTCGTTAAGCACGGTCGAATCCCTGAGGTCAACTGTTTTCTCGTCATAGCTGTGGCCGTTCCATGTGAGCACCCTCGCGCTTCCGGAATCCGCAAGTCCTGTCAGTCCGGCACAGATCTGAAGCAGACTCTTGATGTTGTCGCCGGGTACGTACTCATAGTTTCCGGGCATCTTGACCGCACCTGAGATGCTAATGCTCCCGGCCCTCAGATTCTCTTTCGGCACAACTATCGCGTCTCCGGCCTGGAGGCACGGATCGTCCGACAGGTTTCCCGTCATATAGAACTTCAACAGGTCAACATTCTGAGTCTTCCCGTTCCTATGAATCAACTCGATTCGGCGAAGGGAAAAATCGGGGTAGACGTGAGTGGTATCCATGTTGTTCAAGGGGAGGTTGGCGAGAGTAAACGCGCGGTCCACGCGGTCGAATGAATTGACTACGTAGCGGCCCGGCCTCCTGACTACTCCCGAAACCATAACGTAGAACGATCTGGGGTAAATCAGCGTCAGGGTTATGGATGAATTCTTGTACTGGGTGCTCAGTTCTTTTCTGGTATAAGCTTTGGCTTTGGCCAGTGTCATCCCGCTCAAATTCAGAACGCCGAATCCCGGGACAATCACCGAGCCTTCGGGCGTAACACTCAGGTTGTAGGAAAGCGGGGTCGCTCCCCAAATCCCCACGTTCAGGATATCGCCGGGGCCGAGCACATAGGTGTTCGAGTCAACTGTCCTGTCGTAGGGCGGAGGCTGGACCAGAAAGCCCTGGGCTTGCAGGTTCCTGAAAAAATTCGCGCTCGTCGTGAACATGCTCTCGGATTGAGTAGGAATACGTAATGGCTGTGTCGATTGCTGCTGCTGCTGAAGTTGTTGCTCCAACGTCGAGGACTGTCCCGATTGAGAAGACATCTGAGCGAACGCCATTCCGGCGCAGACACAATAAAAGAGCACAAATACGGAAATTCTTTTCATCATATCGGACGTTATTGGTTGAATTAGTTTAGTGATAGTAACAAACGGTGCTCGTTTATTCAAGATATTTCGCTCGGTTAGATAGGGTGGAGCGGACCGATTCCGATGGCTCAGGCTTTATGCCAATCGAGGACAAGTGACTCATCTCCGTGTGCATATATGTAACCGCTTAATCGACATAAGCTATGCAAGAGATCCAATTCTTATTATATTTCACTACAAAATTTTTGCGAACAAGTGCTATCAAGGAGAACTGAAAAGATGAAGAGCGGGTTAAACAAATACAGCTCACAATTGACTCAGAAGACGTCGCAGGTCGCATCACGCGCCATGCTATATGGGGTGGGGCTGAAGGACGACGACATGAATAAACCGCAGATCGGCATAGCCAGCATGGGTTGGGAAGGAAACACCTGCAACATGCACATTAACGATCTGGCGAAAATTGTCAAACAGGGGGTCCAGGAAGAGGGGATGGTCGGACTGATATTTCACACCATCGGCGTGAGCGACGGCATCTCGATGGGAACCGAAGGCATGAAGTCGTCCTTGCCTTCGAGGGAAATAATTGCGGACTCGATAGAAGCGGTGATGCGCGCGCAGTGGTACGATGCAAACATATCTCTGCCCGGTTGTGACAAGAATATGCCGGGCTCGGTGATGGCGATGGGAAGGGTGAATCGTCCGAGCCTGATGATTTACGGCGGAACTATAAGAGCAGGCCATCTTGGCGATAGAAAGCTGGACATAGTTTCGGTGTTCGAGTCCTACGGCGAATTCATCGCCGGCAACATCAAAGAGGCCGAGATGAACGAAGTTGTTCGTCACGCATGCCCGGGTCCGGGCGCCTGCGGCGGGATGTATACGGCAAACACGATGGCGACTGCCATAGAGACTCTTGGGATGTCGCTTCCCTTCAGTTCTTCTCTTCCGGCCGACAGCGAGGCGAAAAAGAACGAATGCCTTGCAGCCGGCAAGGCTGTGCTCGGCCTGCTCGAAAAGGACCTGAAGCCGCGCGACATTATGACGAAACAATCCTTCATCAATGCCATCACGATGGTAACCGCGCTCGGCGGCTCGACGAATGCCGTGCTGCATCTCATAGCCATCGCAAAGTCGGTCGGTATCAGGCTGAGCATCAAGGATTTTCAGGAAGTCAGCGACCGTGTACCCTACATAGCGGAACTCAAGCCGAGCGGCAAATTCGTGATGGAAGACATAAACGATATCGGAGGAATACCGGCGGTGCAGAAGATGCTCCTTAAAGAGGGCCTGCTCGACGGCAACTGCATGACAGTAACCGGCAGAACCCTCGGTGAGAACATAGAAAGGGTCGCAGACCTCAAGGCCGGCCAGAAGATCGTTCACCCGCTGTCGGAACCGATCAAGAAGACCGGCCACATTCAGATCCTCTACGGCAACCTCGCGAGGGACGGCGCCGTCGCAAAGATTACAGGCAAGGAGGGGACGAAGTTTTCTGGACCCGCAAAGGCTTTCAATTCCGAAGAGGAAACCCTTAAGGCTATTGAGGAAAAGAGAATTGCTCGCGGCGATGTGATCGTCATAAGGTATGAAGGTCCGAAAGGAGGACCCGGGATGCGCGAGATGCTGACAATCACGTCTGCAATTATGGGCGCCGGGTTAGGGAAGAGCGTCGCGCTGATCACCGACGGCAGATTCTCGGGCGGAACACACGGTTTCGTGGTCGGCCACATAACCCCCGAAGCCCAGTCGGGCGGTGTACTGGCCGTAGTCCATGACGGAGACATCATAACAATCGATGCCGAGAAGAACACGATAACGCTCGACGTCCCGGAAAATGTGATTGAAGATCGATTGAAGAACTGGAAACAGCCTCCTTACAGGGTTGCAGGCGGAATGCTCTACAAGTACATAAAGAATGTATCACCGGCATCCGAGGGGTGCGTCACCGACGAGGGATAGCCGGGAACCCGGCATAGACCTCTGATCAAGGTTACCTTCCGCCGGGGTGTTCCCGGAGTGAAGGTAACCTTGAATACGGTCTTCCCAGCCTGCAACAGCAAATTCGTCCGTTCGCGTCTCTTTTCCCCGTCTTACTCTGGGTATCCCGTAGCAGGGGGAGTTTGTACCATTTCCTGTAATAGGTAATGGAACTGCGTGGGTTTCAATGGTGTTCTACCTTTCGAATTGGGCACGAATTGACACTTGCGTTAAGTGAGTTGTGACAAGTATGTCGCGAGGAGACCACACCTGAAGGGTTCTTGTTTTGCCCCAAAAGCACCTCAACCTTGCGCCGAATAAGGCTTCTTCTATTCCAACACGGTTGCCGGGTGCTGTATCGAAGGGTCGATTCCGATCTGAATATCCGATGCTCTCATAAGTACGCCGAATTTGTCGGGTCAAAGTGTACACATCTAAGGAGGACCAAAGATGGAACTACTCGAACGCGACGGTTATCTCGGAGAACTTGAGAATGCTTATCGTGGATTATCTAGGCCGGGCGGTTCCGTCGCTCTGGTTTCCGGCGAAGCCGGGATAGGCAAGACCTCCCTGGTAGAAAATTTCACCGATTGGGCCGAAATCAAAACAACAGTCCTCTGGGGCTCCTGCGACGCCCTCTTTACGCCTCGCCCGCTAGGTCCCCTTTATGATATCGCCTCTCAATTAAGGAACGGCCTCTCAAAGCTTTTGAGCGGTCAATCGCCTCGCGAGACCGTCTTCGGGAAGTTTCTTGAGGAACTTCAGGCTAAGAGCCTGCCCAATATTGTCGTGATAGAAGATGTTCATTTGGCCGACGAATCCACCCTTGATCTGATAAAGTATTTGGGGCGGCGCGCCGCCAGAATCAATTCCCTTTTGATAATCACTTATCGAAATGATGAGATCGGTTCGAATCATCCGCTCAGGTCAGTGCTTGGCGATATTCCCTCCAGGAACATCGTTAGGTTGGAGCTCCCACCCCTGACGGAGAAGACCGTTAACCACATCGCCGCAACGTCCGGGATTACGAATCTATTCGAGATAACCGGCGGTAATCCTTTCTTGCTCAACGAACTCTTGAGCAACAAAGACGGAGCGGTGCCTTCTTCGGTTAGAGATTCGATTTCGGCCAGAATATCGGGACTCTCGGAGGGCGCACGCAATTTAGTGGAACTCGTTTCCGTAATCCCAACCCGTGCTGAGAAACGGATCATCGAAGAAATTATGCGGACGGATTCCAAAACACTCGATGAATGTATCGGCTCCGGTCTCTTGAGAATTGAGGACGGATCAATCTCGTTCAAGCACGAGCTGAGCCGGATGGCCGCCGAGGAAGCCTTGAGCGAGCTGAGGCGAGAGTGGCTGAACGAGCAGGTTCTGCAATCCCTTCTTAAGCAGGAGAACATGGACAACTTGCTGGGAAGAATAATCCATCACGCAGTAAGAGCTCACAATGAAGATGCTATCATTACATATACGCCTGAAGCAGCCAGGCAGGCCTCGATTCTCGGCGCTCACAGCCTGGCTGTCGAACATTATCAAAACGCGTTGAGATATGTTGATATGCTTCCTCTAGAAAAACAGATAGCGCTCTACGAGGGCCTGTCGTACGAGTACTACCTGACAGGAAAAGTCGCTGAGGGGATCAAGGCCGGCGAGAATGTCCTGAAACTTCTGAGGGGATTGCCGGATGCTGCGCGAGAGGGTGAAATCTGCAGGAAATTGTCGAGAATGTTGTGGTATGACTGCAGGGATGAAAAAGGGGAAAAGTATCTGGATAGGGCGATAGAAATACTGGAGAGACTCCCGGTGAGCAAAGAACTGGCTATGGCCTACAGTAACAAATCACAGACTTACATGGTGCGGGAAGAGAATGAATTGGCGATTCAGTGGGGAGAAAGAGCGGTTGAACTTGCACGTCACATCACCGATTTAGAAGTCGAAGCGCACGCACTCAATAACATAGGCTGCGCCAGAGTATCTATGAACGACTATTCCGGGGAGGAATGTCTGAAAAAAAGCCTGGAAATCTCTCTCGAAAATAACTTTTACGAACATGCTTCAAGAGCTTACACGAATCTGGGCTCGATACTCCTGCAAACGAGAAGACTCGTGGAAGCAGAAGAGTGCTTCGCGGCAGGCTCGGAATACTCTAACGAAAAGGATCTGTATACACTCAGCCTGTGCCTGGCGGGTCATCATGCTGTCGTCAAGTTATACTTGGGTAAATGGGACGAAGCCGTTGAAGCAGCCAGCGTAGTCCTGAAGAAAGAGAATATACCGCCGGGTAACAAAATAGCGCCGCTTCTGGTTACGGGAGTGATTAGAGCAAGACGTAACGATCCCGGAGCAATGGATCTGATAGGGGAATCGGATTTACTTGCCCCACGGTTAGGTGAAATGGAAAAGATCGTGCTTGTAAAGGCAGGAAAGGCTGAGGTCTTCTGGCTGCAGAACAGGCTGGGCGACGCAGTGAGTGAATTGGAGCAGGTATACAACAAGATGAAAGAGTCGGGAAATTCATGGGAAATCGGGCATCTCGCATACTGGCTATGGAAAGCAAATCGTCTTCAGGAAATTCCTGGGAGGATAGCCGGGCCTTACCTCTTTCAGATCAAAGGTGATTGGCAATCCGCCGCCGATTCATGGGAAAAGTTACACTGCCCCTATGAACAGGCCCTGGCACTCAGCGAGGGCGATGAAAAGGGTATGAAACGTGCGATCGAGATTCTCGATCGCCTTGGCGCATCTGCAACTTCTCAAGTGATCCGGCGAAGTATGCGAGAACGAGGAATAAGAAGCGTGCCGAAGGGCCCCAGAAAAACGACAAAAGAAAACACAGCCGGATTAACCACCCGGCAACTTGAAGTATTGAATCTTCTCGATGAAGGTTTGAGCAATATTGAGATAGGGAATCAACTCTATATCTCACCAAAAACGGTCGACCATCACATATCAGCGATCCTTTCCAAACTTAACGTCAGATCCCGCCACGAAGCTGCCGCATTTGTACGTTGCGGCCGATCGAGCGAAAGATAGGGAGCCTTTCCCCGTAAAATAGGGAACTCTCCCGATTCCGTTTCCCTTCGCAGCCTCTAATTTATTATTCGAACTAAAACGTTATCTGAATCCAAAAAATTGGAGGCACTATGCCCAGATATCTTGTCGAAAGGATCTTCCCGGAAGGGCTTCAGATCCCTGTTTCTTCAAACGGCGCTGAGATGTGCCTGAACGTCGTGAATAACAATGCCGACGATAATGTGACATGGGTCCATTCGTACGTGAGCGACGATCGAAAGAAGACCTTTTGCATCTATGATGCACCCAGTCCGGAAGCGATCAGGAAAGCTGCGCACAGGAATGACCTGCCGGTTGAGAGAATAACGGAAGTTAGGGTTCTTGATCCTTACTTCTATTTCTGAAACCATAACCGAACAACCAGGAGGCAATATATGAAAGGCTCACTTTTGATTCTGGCGCTGTTGATGGCGTCGGTTCTTTCCGTTTCCCCCACCTTCGGCCAAAGCAGCACCGCCGGGAGTAAGCCGGCTCAGAAGAGCATGATAGTAATGCACCGCTACGTCGTGGAAAGAACCTTTCCAAAAGGGCTCAACATTCCGATAAACAATGTCGGGAAGGACATTTGTGCAGGTGTAGTCTCGAACAACGCGCAGGACCAGGTAACATGGGTTATGTCTTACGTAAGCGAAGACAAAAAGAAAACTTACTGTATCTACGACGCGCCTTCCGCGGAAGCGATCAGGAAAGCGGCCAGGATAAACAAGCTGCCTGTAGATAAGATCACCGAGGTGACCGTCTTGGATCCATATTTCTACAAATAGACAAAAACACGCATGATCAAGGTTACCTTCCGCCGGGGTGTTCCCGGAGTGAAGGTAACCTTGAACCTGGACCGGCCTCCTACTTCTGCCCCTCAACAAAAGCATCCAGCACGATCTTCAGGTGCAGAAATGCCGCACCCTGGTGCTCTTCGCTGAAGAGAGAGGTTGCGGAGTTGCCCTCCTCGTCCTCCATGACCGACTCCACCATATAGCGAAGCACTTCCGGTTCGGGAGATTGCAATGCCACGTTTTCTCCGGCGCTCAAGAAATCGCCTTCCGAGTCCGCCGACATCTTTTCCAGAAGAGTTTCGTTTGCCTGCTCGGAGCTGGCCAGGTCTTGCTCCGTTATCTTGCGCGTTCCGTTCGGGTTCTCCCTCATTAATTGCCAGATAACGGTCCCTATGAAGAAGAAGAGTTCCGTCTCTCCGTCATTGAACCCTTCTGTCTGGCTGACTGCAACCAGGTATACCATCACATATGGCTGCTCGCTTTGCATGCGGCTCGCAAGGCCCTGAGTTTCCTCTAAACCCATCGATGAGATTCTCTCCGCGGTCTCGGCTACTCTTTCCTCTGAAATCATGACCATTCACCTTCGTTTCTATGATTTGTTTTCCGTACGCCCGGTTTAGGCAGATCCGAAGTTCGTCGACCGGAAATAGTCTGACCCTCCACATGACTGGCCCACGCCGTCAAAAGAGCACGACCGACATTTGAGGAATATAAACAGCCGGGTTAGAGGAATCAAAACTTATACAAAGCGCGGCTGTTAGTTATATTACCTCAAAGTCAGAGGCATAGCCATGGAACTCAGTCAGCTTCTTCATGAGCGAATGAACGAGATTCTCCCGGAGGCAGAGAGCTCACTTTCCCGGTCCCACCTCACACACTACGACAAGGACGGTGCGGAACACAACCGGCAAAGACTGAAAGCCCTATACGTTCTTACCGTCAGGGCCATCGCGGAGAAGAACCTCGGCCCGATGCTTTCCCACGCCGAAACAATCGCGCGCGAACGGTATGAAGCCGGGTTCGATCTGGCTGAAGTGCAGACCGCTTTCAACGTTCTGGAAGAAGCGGCTTGGAGATTCATCATGAAGAATCTCCCCCCCGCTGAATTCGGCGAGGCGATCGGCATGATCAGCACAGTCCTCGGGGCGGGCAAAGACATGCTGGGAAGAACCTACGTGACCCTCGCCAGCAAATCGAAGGCCCCCTCTCTGGACCTGCGCGCGATATTTGACGGTACTTACTAGTCGGCGTAGACGGATCGCGTTCGAATTAATGAATGTGCCATATTGTTCGGCATCAAGCCGAAATAAGGCTTTCCGTCCCTTACTCGTCCCAAGTTAAACTAACAACCGCTCCTTTTTGTTATGGTTCGGGATACCAAAACCATCGAAAGACAAAGCAATGGCAGCCGAAAAACAGAGGCTGGCAATCCTCGGAAGCGGTTTTGCATCTCTGAGCCTCGTCAAAAGAATCGACCTCTCTCTATATAAAATCGCAATCATAAGTCCCCGCAACCATTTCCTCTTCACGCCCCTTCTCCCAAGCACTACCGTCGGGACGATCGAGTTCCGGAGTATAGTGGAACCGATCAGAACTTCCAGGAACGACATCAGGTATTACCAGGCCGAATGTATCTCGATAGATCAGGAGAAGCATATCGCGCGATGCGAGACGGTACAGAGCAGGGAGATCTTCGACCTGGAGTACGACCACCTTGTGATAGCGGTCGGTGCGGTCAACAACACTTTCGGCATACCGGGCGTGGAGGACAACGCACTGTTTTTGAAAGAGCTGCACGACGCGCGCAGGATAAGGGGCAGGATCATAGAAAACTTCGAGAGGGCCGCAGTGCCGGGGACACCCGATGAAGAGAAGACCAGGCTATTGCACTTTGTGGTTGTAGGCGGCGGTCCGACCGGCGTTGAGTTCGCTGCCGAGCTGAGCGATTTCATTCGCGACGATCTCGTGAAATGGTACCCCAAACTTGTACCTTACGCGGCAATAACTCTTCTCGAAGCGACAACGCAAATTCTGAACACGTTCGACTCGAAACTCTCCCAATACGCCATGAAAATCTTCCAGCGACAGAGCATCGACATAAAAACAAATTCTCCTGTCGAAAGGGTGGAAGAGAAGACGATACACCTCCAGGACGGGACGACGATCCAGCACGGCCTCGTCGTGTGGTCGACCGGGATTGGGCCTACGAATCTTCTTCGATCCCTGACTTTCGCGAAGAACCGTACCTCCCGCCTCTTAACAGATGATTTCCTGAGAATTCCTGAAACGACAAACATTTTTGCGGCCGGAGACTGCGCAACATCCGCCGAAGAGAACTTCCCCGCAACGGCACAGGTTGCCCAGCAGGAGGGAAAGTATCTCGCCGGCTATTTCAACAGGCTCGCACAGGGCAAGCATGTGGAGCCGTTTCGTTACAGGAATCTCGGGATGCTCGCGTACATCGGCGGCAAACGCGCTCTTGCCGATCTGCCGAACGTCAAGGGAAGAGGTTTCGCGACTTTCCTTTTCTGGAGATCGGCATACCTCACCCGGCTCGTGAGTACGAAAAACAAAATCCTCGTCCTTTTCGACTGGATCAAAGCTTCGATTTTCGGAAGAGATATAAGCAGTTTCTAGCACGCCACTTATCATATTTGCACTGCATCACTATAAGTTTGTAATTGAACGAGCAAGATAGCAATTTCCATTGTAGACGATAGGGAGTGCTGATGCTTTTCTGCGGTTACTCCATGCCCAACTATCATTGGTTTTTGGTTCAGTAACGGGACACAGCGGTCGACCATTATCGTGAACACGCTCAGGCGGCTTTCTAATTCGGTTTCCACTCATCCCAACGCGGCGATCATCGCCGTTACGATATTCGTCATTGCAGGAATTGTCTCGGGGACTTTCCTTGCTTCGCGGGATTTAGAGAACCGACTCACCGGCGTTGCATTCAGCGCGAACAGCCTTACATCCTACACAACCGCCAGCAGTGTCAAGGATTACCTTGAAGACAGGGGCACAGGGGTTAGTTCCATGGCCGAAGTACTTGCCAACGATGCCACCAGGTCGCAGCAAGTAAAAGATATCGATTCGTACTTCGGGTTCGTCCGAAACAGAAAGGTGATGGCGGCCCTTCTCATCTCCCGCTCAGGGACTGTCGTCTATTCGACGACAAGAAAATATATCGGGAACAACCTCTCCTCCTCGCAATTCTGGAATTATATAAGGCAATCATTTTCAGCCAATCTCTCCTCAACCCAGGGGTTGGGAGGTTCTCCCGATTCGGTCATCGAGCCCTACGTAGGGGAAGGCGATACTTCGAGCTTCATAATGATAGGGGCGCCCATATACTCGAGGAGCGGAAAAGCGAAAACCGAACTCAAAGGTGCGTTTGCAATATTCATCAACCAATTCGGAGTGGTCCCCCCACCGACCAGAAATGTCCTCGGACTCCAGGACACCGCCTCCAGAATGGCAATAGGATTGTTTACACGAAACGGCTACCCCTTTATACACCTGTGGTCGACAGTCCCCGCGTGGAACAAACAGCGAATCCATACAATCCAGCAGGCCGGAAGGTCATCTTGTGCCTCATGCCACACACAAAGCGACATCGACAAGATCATGGGAGGCACCTCGACATTAGGCACAGGGCTGATGAAAACCGGTCTTCCCGGATCCGCGGGCGGAGAATTTCTGTGGAACTCCGCCAGGCTCACATCGCGCCACCTGTACCTGCAGGACAGCGTTTGGTATGTCGTTGTGAGTGCCGACAAGCGGCCGGTCCAGGCTTCCGTCGATTCATTCTCGCGAGGCATCCTGTTTCTGATGGGGGGAACAGTCATTCTTCTCGTCGTCATACTCACATTCGGTTTCTATGCCTACAGAAAGAGCTCGCTCGAGCGGCAGCGTCTCGAACATCTCGAACAGGTGTCACATTTGCGGGAGCAGTACGAAGTGCTGGTCGAAAGGTCGAACGACGGCATCTACATACTGTTCGAAAACCGGATCGTGTTCGCAAACAAGGTCCTGCAGGAGATGCTCGGTTTTACAAAGGATGAGTTTTCGCAGAAAGACTTCCTCGAACTCGTTGCGCCGGAGAGCAGATCTCTCATCGAAGAAAGACTCGAGAGATTCAACCGCGGCGAAAAAATGGATTCGCGATACGGATTCCAGGCCCTATCCAAGGACGGGAAGCGCATTCCCGTCGAGGTGAGCGTTTCGCATATCCCATTCGAAGGGAAGGTCAGGACGATCGGAATAATGCGAGACCTCAGCGAACTCACGGCCCAGAAGCAGCTCTACGAAGATTTGTTCAGAAACGCTCCTATCGGTTTGGGAATATACAGGAACTTCAAGGCCGTGAAAGTAAACGAGACGGCGTGCAAGCTTCTCGGATACGACAATATCGACGAACTGATCGGCATCCAGGTTTTCCAGCTTGTCCATCCGGAAGATCTCGGCATGGTCCGCGAAAGAGTCAAGAAGGCTGTCGACGAGAGGGTCCCTGCACCTCCGATGGAAGAAAGGTTTCTCAGAAAAGACGGGAGCGTGCTCCCGGTGCTTGTTCTCTCCCAGCCGGTGGTTTTCGAGGGTGAAGAGGGAGTTCAGATTGCATTCGTCTCGCTGGAAGACCGCAAGAAACTTGAAGATGGACTTGCACGACAGGCCGCTATTCAGGAACAGGAGAAAATCAGGCTCGATACGCTTCTGCAGAGCCTTGACGAAGGTATACTATTCCAGAGTCCCGAAGGAAGGGTCGAATTTGCAAATTCGGAATTCTGCCGGATTTTCGGGTTCGACACCATCTCCAACGTGATCGGTTCCTCTTCGGACGATCTTCTACTGCGGGCATCGCACCGGGTGAAGGACCCAGACGAGTTCGTGAAGAGAATATCGGCAGACGTCAAGGGGCGGGAAACGGTGAAGGGGATCAGGTTGGAGTTCGCGGACGATACCGTTGTGGAGAGAAGTGCGCTCCCGATCTTCAATTCGGGCGGCGAATATATCGGGAGGCTCGGCATTTTCCGCGACGTCACACAGCGCGAAAGGAACGAGGAGGCGATCAAGAGGCTACAGCGTACCGAGCTGCTGGGAAGACTGGCCGGCGGAATCGCCCACGATTTCAATAATGTTCTCGCCATCATCATTGGAAGCCTCGAGATGCTCCTCATGAAAACGGACGACTTCGCCAACGTCGAAGAGAATGCACACAGGGCTCTCTCTTCGGCTATCCGCGGATCGGAGGTCGCGAAGAGGCTTCTCCAGTTCGTGCGGTACTCGCCCGGGGGATTCACGGTTTTCTCCCTGAGGCACATTGTCGAAGAAACTGTCTCGATAATAAGACATACTTTCGAAGAAAACATCGCGGTGCACACGGAATTCGTCCTGGATGATGCCTATATCCTCGGCTCTCCGGGCGACATACAACAGGTAATTATAAACCTCGCGAACAATTCCCGCGACGCCATGCCGGACGGTGGAACCATCACGATCTCGCTGACTGCAGCCGTCGGCTCACATATAAAGAAGAAGCTCGGATCGGCGACCGACAACGATTACGCTCTTTTAACGATCCATGATACCGGCCACGGAATCGAAGAATCGCTCCTTGAAAAGATATTCGACCCGTTCTTCACGACCAAAGAACTTGGAAAAGGAACCGGACTAGGACTCTCGATCGTGCAGACAGTGGTCGCCGCACATCGCGGCTTTATAGAGGTGAAGAGTTCACAGAGCGGCGGAACAACATTCTTCACATATCTGCCGATCAGCGACAAGGAACCCATCGACTTCCGGTCTGCTCAACGCCCGGCAGAAAGCGTGGAGCGGGCACACTCCGGAAAACCGGTGTCCGTACTGGTCGTCGAAGACGAACCTGCGCTCCGCGAACTTCTGCGCGACTACCTGACAGGGAAGGGAATCGACGTGATAGAGGCGCAGAACGGCGAAGAGGGTTATACGATGTTCAACAAACACCCGGAAATAACTGCCGTCATCTCAGACCTGGGTCTGCCCAAACTTTCCGGCGACAAACTGATAGCAATGATAAAGACCGAAAGGCCTGAGGTGAAATGCATACTTGCCACCGGCTACCTGACGCCCGACGCCGACGGGGCGCTGTCGACACTGGACGTGGAGATGATCATGAAACCGTATAACCTGTCGGCAATTTACAGGCTCGTCGCGGGAAAGTCTGCCGAAAGCAACTGAGTAGTTTGCCACAAACGTGATCTCCTGTAAGAACCCATCCTCGTTACCTTTGCCTGTCAGTGTGATCCATCTTTTGATGGAGCGCTGCCTTCTTCTTTCCCTTTCTCGACTTTTATTCTCGTTGTCCCTAATTTGTTCCCGATAGAGAAATTTGCGGGAGGGCGAAAATGCATTCAACGGGTATCGAAAGACGGGTATTGGTGTGCATATTCCTTCTATGGAGCATATCGGCATCTGCACAAATCAGAATCAACGAACTAATGTACGCGCCGTCAGGAGGAGAACCGGAATGGATCGAACTCTATAACGCCGGTCCGGACAGCGTTGACATGAAGTCCTGGACCATCAACAACAAAAACAGGACTCGGTATACCTTGACCTCTTCCGACCTCTGCATCGGGCCGCATTCCTATCTCGTGCTCACGAAATCCGACGAGTTTGCGAACTTCCATCCCGACGCCGCCGGCAGCTACGTCGTGGTCGATTGGGCACAGTATTTTCTGGTGAACTCCGGCGACACGGTTTGCCTTCACGACGACGCGGGAAATCTCGTTGATTCAGTCTGCTATGTAAGCTCATGGGGCGGTGGCGGCGGAAAATCCCTGGAGAGAAAACTCGCTTCGGACATCTCGACGGTGCGGGCCAACTGGGGAACGTCGGCCGATTCGTCGGGAAGTACTCCCGCAAGAAGAAACAGCATCACACCGGTGGAACATGATTTGGCAGTCTCCTCATTCGCCGCAGCCTTCCTTGTAGCCCAATCGAAAGGAATATTTAATTTGTCTGTAAAGAATCGCGGACACGCCGCGGCTTCTTCTTTCTCGGTGAAGATCTTCATCGATTATAACGGCGATTCAATTGGACAATCTGCTGAGCTCGCTGCAGCCGAATTCGGAGACAAGCTAAGTCCAGGAGATTCGTCCCGATTCCTGATCGAACGTGAAATTGAAAATCCCGGTCGTTCAAAAGCAATTGCATTGGTCGTGTTCGATTCAGACGACGACATGACAAACAACAAGATGATCGCGCCGGTAAACCTTTCCTATCCGAACGGATCCGTCGTCGTAAACGAAATCATGTACGCCCCTGCAAGTCCCCGGCCCGAATGGGTCGAGCTCTACAACAACTCGCCCGACTCGATAGTCCTCGACGGCTTCACACTCGGAGACAATTCTGGCACAAAGACCAAACTGCCGCGGACAGATTTCATTTTAGTCCCCTCCGGATACGCTGTCGTGGCGGACGATTCCACGTTCTTCACCTACCACCGCGAACTCTCCGAAGGCGTAATCGTTGTCGGAATCCCGTCACTCAACAATTCGGGAGATGCCGTCGTAATTCACGACGCTGCCGGAAACATGATGGACAGCGTGTCTTACTCGCCGTCATGGGGTGGAAACTCGGGCGGCAAATCGCTGGAGAGGATCCTTCCGGACGGCGATTCGAACGACCCGCAGAATTTCGAGACATGCTCCGACACCGCGAAGAGCACTCCGGGCAAAATCAACAGCGTCACTCCACGCATGTACGATCTTGCGGTCGGAGAGGTCCGCTCGTCGCCGCCGGCGATTCAATCCGGACAGACCGCGACAATAACGGCACACATTCTCAACATCGGACTTAAACCCAGCGGGGGGTCGAAGGTGATGCTCTTCGACGACATCATAAACGACTTGGGTGTGACAGCAGGCGAAGCGTGTGACTCCGCCGACGTTCCAACGATCCCGCCGGGCGATTCAGCGGCTGTTACGCTGAAGACTCGTGTTCTCGCGGTCGGTTCGTACCGTTTCAGCATTCACATAGATTGTGGAGAAGACGAGCGACCCGAGAACAACTTAAAGAATTTCCCTCTCAAGGTGGGACTCCCGCCGGCAACCGTCGTGATAAACGAGATTATGTACGCCCCGGTCTCTCCGGAAAACGAGTGGCTGGAGCTATATAACACGAGTAATGCAGTAGTCGACCTGTCGAACTTCAGAATAACGGCACACCGCAGCTCATCCGCAATAAATTCCGGCTCGCTGATCGGCCCGAATAGTTTTGCAGTGCTCTGCAGAGACTCTTCCGTCTCGAGATCTCACTACGACGTAAATACACTCTTCATCCAACCGATCCCGTCTCTGAACAATGCCGGCGGCGGCATCGGGCTCCGGGACAATCTCGGCAACCTGCTCGATACCGTGGATTACAAACCTTCATACGGCGGCGACAATGGCCGTTCGCTCGAAAGAGTGGATTGCTTTGCGGAAGACGACTCGAGCAATTGGGAGCAAAGCGTAGACACCACCGGCGCGACTCCTGGAATTCAAAACAGCGTAGCCATACTGCCGATCGACGCGGCCCTGAGGAGAATCGAGATGTCTGCCGCTCCTGTTGGCCCCGGCGAGGAGGGCACAATTTCAGTCGTCGTTGTCAACCGCGGAAGGAGCGACGCCGCGAACCTTTCCGTGAAACTCGAGGTTGTCAGGGAAATCGATTCGTTGTCGGCATTTTCGGAAACAAGAACCGTCGCGCGGGTTCTACATCCTAAAGATAGCACCGATGTTCAATTCGGCATCTCCTGCGATGAATCCGGCTCTTACTTCGTGTACGCAACCGTTGCACTCGAAAACGACCCGCGTTCATGGAACGATACGATGTCTGCGCGATTGGATATCGCATACGAATCCCGGTCGGTCGTCATCAACGAAATCATGTTCACCAAGGGAACAACCGGCGAGTATTTCGAAATATATAATGATTCAGAAGCTCCTGTCAGTCTCATCGGCTGGTGTTTCCACATCGGCTCCTCACCACAGAGAATGATCATTGGACCCAATATTCCATCATTCCCAGATGGGTCCTCCGAAAAGCATCCCACTATTCCACCAATGCTTTTAACCGGGGGCTATTTTGTGATCGCGTCCGACTCTTCAATCCTAACGCTGGTTTCGGGCGCCGGTGCGATCGGCGTAGTGAAGTCCCTCACCCTCCGCGATGACGGCGACTGCATTGTAATTTCAGATCCTTCCGGCAACGTCGTCGACAGCGTCAGCTATCTGCCGACATGGCATAACGGCGATATCGCGCGCACCTCGGGCCGCTCGCTCGAGAAGATCAACCCTTCCCTGCCGCCGAACGAGAGATCGAGCTGGTCGACGAGCGTTTCGCAATCCGGCGGGACGCCGGGCACGAGGAACAGCCTCTTCATAAACCCGGAACAGGCCACGGGTGCAATCTCCGTCTCGCCGAATCCCTTCTCACCCGATGGCGACGGCCACGACGATTTCACTTTCATCAGTTATTCTTTTCCCGTCACTTCGGTCAAGATTCGTGTCAGGATCTTCGACTCGATGGGGAGATTGATAGCCACCCCGACCGACAACATCGTCGTACCGTCGACCGGAAAGTTGGTATGGGACGGGCGGGACGGAGCCGGCAAGATTGTCAGGTTCGGTTTGTATATCTTGTTCATGGAAGTGTCTGGACCGGCTGGCAATTCACTTGCGACATTCAAGAAGCCCATCGTTGTGGCGAAGAGGATGAAGTGACCGTGCCCGGTGGGGTGTTTCCGGAAGTGAAGCGTTTCTCTGAATGCTTGGATAACACGTGAAAATCGGAAGGAATGTTATGAAATCTAGGCAAGAATTGGTTTCGTCGGAGAATATCGAGAACGAGATATTGACGATTCCTGGACGTCGTGTAATGATCGATTCCGATCTTGCCGAACTTTTCGGTGTGCAGACTAAGCTGCTGAATCGGGCTGTCAGGCGTAATTTCACTCGGTTTCCCGATGATTTCAGGTTCCAGCTGAGCCCCCATGAAAGCCGGGAGTTAAACAAGTTTTTGAGGTTCCAAATTGGAACCTCAAACGCAACGGGACGCGGCGGCAGGCGATATCTTCCGTTTGCCTTTACGGAACAAGGGGTCGCAATGCTGTCGAGCGTTCTTCGCAGCGAAAGGGCCATCCAGGTCAACATTGCTATAATGCGGGCGTTTGTTAAACTAAGAGGAATTCTGTCGGCGCACAAGGAGCTTGCCCTGAAACTGAAACAGCTGGAAATGAAACTGGCAAAACATGACGAAGAGATACAGGCGATATTCCGGGCGATAGCGGAACTCATGGCCCCGCCGCCGCAAGAGCCGAAGCATCCGATGGGATTCGGCAGATAATAAAAGGAAACTATGAATCTTACAGAAAACCACGCAGACCTTCAGAAACGCATCTCGCTTTACATCACCGCACTTCAAAACGAGATCGAGGCGCTGCGGAATTATTCTTCGCGCAACTACTCTCTCGTGAACGGTAAATCCCTCGGCCGCGCGGATACCGAATTCCTTTACGAGTTCAGACTCGAA
The DNA here is from genome assembly GCA_046706745.1 of Candidatus Kryptoniota bacterium. GTDB lineage: Bacteria > Bacteroidota > Ignavibacteria > Kryptoniales > JAKASW01 > JAKASW01. Next base: position 14,559 of record JBJKPC010000049.1, on the reverse strand, counting down.
GACGAGACGAGAATCGTCGAGGACATGCCCGTCGAAATCGAAGTGGCGGGAGATATCACTCATGGCACCGTTGTTTCCGTCGACGGCGACAGGATCGTCATCCTTTTGCAGAACGATCTCGGCGACGGTGTCGAACAGGCGACCCTTCGCACGGCTCCATTCTTTCTCCTCGAGCAGCTTATCGATCGCCTGGAAGGGCTGGAAGACGAAAACGTAGGGACCGTCGAGGCCCTGTTCGACGAAGACAACGACGGGGAATTCGACGACGACCTGACTCTCGACCCGAAACAGCTTAACGAGTTCCAGGTCGATGCCGCCCGATCGGTCGCGAAGAAACCTGTGTCATTCGTCTGGGGGCCTCCGGGTACGGGAAAGACACAGACGCTTGCTTTCACCGCCGCGAACCTCGTGGCACTCGGAGAGAAAGTTCTCATCATTTCGAATACAAACATCGCAGTCGATGTGGCGCTGCAGAAGACGTTGGAATACCTCCAGGAAGAAAACGAATACTTCGAGGGAAAATTCGTTCGCTTCGGGATACCGCGCCTGTCGGATCTGGAAGATTTTCCGTGGTCGCTTCCGCAATATGTCGCTCGCGACAAGAATCCCGGACTCTACGCGACCATAGAGAAGATCGAAACCGACATACGCGGGGTGATGACTAGAATGAGGAACCCGCGCTCGAAACGCGGACTCAACCAGGAGAAGCTTTCCAACCTTCGCGAGCAGCTCTACTCGCTGCGTGAAGAGGCCTACGGCAAAGAGAGTAAGATAGTCCAGCAGGCAAACCTCGTTGCTTGCACTGCAGCCAAGGCGGCGATCTCGTCGCAGGTGTTTTCGAGGAAGTTCGACAGCGTGCTGATCGACGAGGCAAGCATGCTGTACGTGCCGTACGTTGCATTCGCGGCATCGCTAGCCAAGAAGCGCGCCGCAATATTCGGCGACTTCATGCAGATCCCGCCGATAACGCAATCTTCTACGCGCGTGATGAACGTGCTTGCAAAAGACATCTTCCGCGAGGCAAAGATGCACCGCTACACGGCGAAGCCGCACCCTCGCATGAGCACGCTGGAGATACAGTACCGGATGCAGCTTGCTATTATGGATCTCGTCAACGACAGGATCTACGCAGGCAAACTCAAGGCCAGCCAGCAAATCAAGTCTACCGAGCCCAAACAGGAGCCGGTTGTTTTCTACGATACGTCGAAACTTAACTCGAAGGCGTTTCGTGAGGCGACTTCGAACAGCCGGGTAAACATCTTCTCCGGAATCACCGCGATCGATCTAGCCGTCGACGCACTCAAGCGAGGCGCAAAGACCGTCGGAATCATAACGCCGTACAGGGCACAGGCACGGTTTCTGCGAAGCGTCCTTACCAGCATGACCCTCGACAGCGCCGTCATCTCCGCCGCGACCGTTCATACGTTCCAGGGCAACGAACGCGACGTCATAGTCTTCGATTTCGTCGACGACAATCCGCTCCCACTCGGCGTCCTCCTTTCGACATACGAGCGAGACGACCCGGAAGACATTTCGGAGGGTGAGCGGCTTCTTAACGTGGCCATGACGCGTGCGAGGAAACGGCTCCTATTCGTCGGGAATCTCGAATATCTATCGAAGCGATCGAGCGAGGGCTCGCTGCTGAGGTTTGTACTTGAAAAGCTAAGGCGGGACAAGGCGGTAACCTCCGTCCAGATGTCGGACGGGAGAGCAAAGGATTATATCGGCAGGAATTTCCCCGGACTCGCCGTTCATCACGGGTTTGTCGACTGCACTGTCCCGCTCCTCCGCGACATACAGGAATCTTCAGAGGAGCTGAAGCTTGTACAGCCGATCAAGGCGAAGCTGCAGTTCTTCAAGTACGTGCTCAATAAGGAAGTGGAGACATCGAAGGAGTTCAAATCTTTGGAGATGAGCCTCCTTCAGCAGAAGCTAAAGAGCTCGAACCTGATCACTTCCGACAAATCGGAACTCTTCTTCTGGATCATCGACAGGAAGACCGTTCATGTGTTCGACATACTCGGGAAGGAAGAGCCGGTAAGCCTTAGAATAGGGATCCCGGAGATTGCGCGGACCTTCAATTACATACTTCCGAGAAAGAGCTCGAAGATCGCGGGCACCGGCAACAAGGAGGTCGATGCGCACTGCGCGGTCTGCGGCGGGAAGATGGAGCTGAAGGAAATGCGGGGGATGATCGTGGCGCAATGCGCGGACAACCAGTGCGTCACAGTGCCGGCGGACGGGAAGATAATCGAGGCCGTACTCGAAGAGAACGGACAGAGCTGCCCGATCTGCGCGGGAAAGATAAGAGTAAAAAAAGGCCGACGCGGATTCTTTGCCGGATGCGCAAACTACCCGGGGTGTACCTGGACGGCGGAGTTGAGCGACGTGCTGAGATAGATCCTCGGCCCTTGATAAAGTGAGCACCCGGGAAGAAATGCATCCGTCACCCTTAGCGAAGAGTCCGTCCATATCATGTTTGGACGGACGACGAGTCGAAGGGCGACGGCCATTCAGAAAGCCCACTCGGGCAGCTTTACCTCATCCTTCGTCTCGGTCGCTACGCTCCTTCGCTCAGGATGACGATGGGGGGGATAGCCAGTGGGAAAAAGCATCGGTCGCCCCATCCGTTCTAAAACAATTACGCACTGGCACATTACGTCTGAATTTTCGTATCTTACTCCGTCAGAGCGGGCATGAGCAAGAAAGTATCGGATATACTTAGGGAAATCGAAGACCTTCCTTTACAGGACCGTATCCTCGTTATCGAAAAGGCGCTTAAATCGCTGAAAAAGGAGGAGAATAAGCGCGAGCTCCGGCGCGCTGCCCGGGAACTGCTTGAGGAATACAAGTCCGACAAGGGCCTCACTGCGTTCACGGACCTCGATATGGAAAACTTCTATGAACCAAGGTGACGTCTGGCTCATAACTCTCGATCCGACGATCGGCGCCGAGATCGAGAAGACCCGCCCATGCGTAATCGTCAACGATGACAACCTCGGAAGGCTTCCTCTGAAAATGGTCGTCCCGATAACCGACTGGAAGGAACATTTCGAGGTTGCCCCGTGGATGGTAAAGATAGAACCGACAAACGGAAACGGCCTGGATAAAGACTCCGCTGCCGACTGTTTCCAGCTCCGCTCGATTTCCCGCCAGCGCTTCGTCAAACGCGTCGGCAAGCTCGACGAGTCTATGGTCGAAAGAATCAGGGCTGCCCTGGCTATCGTCCTGACGATAAAGGGGTGAGGCGATAATAGTCACGGCCACACATCATTTCGCATGCGGCCATCTATCGTGAGTAAAGAAAGTACTTCTTCGTCATCGAAGCTGATCCGGCAGGTCGGGTAACATTTAAGACACCTATCCGTTATAATTGACAACAAGTCAGTTAGAAGGCCATCGTCCCGTATTGCGGCACTCGCCGATCTTCGATATGGACACGGTCAACCATCAAGACAATCGAAAGAATATATCATGGATAAGCAGGGCGCAGAAGATTCAGTGAAACTTCGCAGCATGCAGATCATTCTCGCGTTCGCCGCAGCCGAGATTCTGCTTCACTTGTACACGAACGCCTTCGCACACTACGGTTATTTCCGCGACGAGCTATACTACATCGCATGCAGCAGGCATCTTGCCGCCGGTTATGTTGACCAGCCTCCGCTCTCGAGCTTCATACTGTTCTTCAGCATCAAGCTCTTCGGTACCTCGATATTCGCGCTCCGTCTTCTTCCTGCACTGGCTTCAGGAGTCACGGTCTATCTTGCCGGGCTCATCACGCGAAGACTCGGCGGCGGAATATTTGCGGTCACGCTCGCTTGTCTGTCACTGGCGATAGCTCCGCAATTCCTCGGAACCAACGGAATTTATTCGATGAACGGCTTCGACTGGCTTTTCTGGACGCTAGGCACATACATCCTCTTGAGGATCGTTCAGAACGATGAAGCAGGAAAGAAAACCGACAGACTCTGGTTAGTGCTCGGATTCGTACTTGGATTCGGACTCCTGAACAAGATTGACATTCTCTGGTTCGGGCTGAGCTTGTTCGTCGGACTCTTGCTGACACCGCAAAGAAAACTGCTCGCAATAAAATGGCCATACATCGCCGGTATAATCGCCTTTGCAATATTCAGCCCGTATATCATCTGGAACGCGACTCACGACTTCGCCACGCTTGAATTCATCCATAACGCGTCGACAATCAAATATGTCTCCCAGAACCCGTTGACATTCGTATCCGATACGATATTGTCGATGAATCCCCTTGCGCTGCCGGTCTGGCTTGCCGGGATCTATTTCTTGTTCTTCAATAAAGAAGGGAAGAGACACCGTCTGATCGGATATCTCTTCCTCGTTTCATTCATCGTCCTGATAATCAACTGGCATTCGAAATCGGAATACATTGCGCCGGCGTTCCCGATTCTCTTTGCGGCAGGCGGTGTCATGTTCGAACGAATCGCGTCTCACAAAGGCTTCGTGTGGGCTAAATCCGTCATGCCGGCCCTGATTCTCGTCTCCGGCCTGCTTCTGCTCCCGCTTGCACTTCCGGTTCTTCCGGTGCAAAGTTTCATAAAATATTCTTCAACGCTCGGCATCACCCCCTCTTCCGGCGAGGGGAACAAGCTCTCGTCGCTGCCGCAATACTATGCGGATATGTTCGGATGGCAGAATATGGCCAGGACTGTTTCGGGCGTTTACGTTTCCCTTCCGCCTGAGGAACGCGCGAAGACGGTGGTCTTTGCGCAAAACTACGGAGAGGCGGGCGCGATCGATTTCTTCCGCGACAAGTATCCGCTGCCCAGAGTGATATGCGGACACAACAATTACTGGTACTGGGGACCGGGCGACACGACTTTCTCTACGGTGGTAGTCATCGGCGGCACGAGAAAGGGAAACCTGCAGGTGTGCGATTCGGTGACGCAGGCCGCAGTCATACGGGACAAGTATTCAATGCCTTACGAGAATAACCTTCCGGTCTTTGTCTGCAAGGGGTTTAAGGTGTCGTATGCGGAGATATGGAAAAGAGTGAAGATGTTTATCTGAGTCAGTAAATGAACGGAATCAGACGCGCTGTGCGGCTCGCATAAGCTTCATACTCCACGCCGTAACGTTCCGAAAGATATCGGTCCTGGCCAGGAACGTTGGCGAACACAAAGCCTCCCAACATTATAAGCGGAATGACGAGGAGCCAGGGCCGTCCCGTCATCAAAGCCCATCCTGTAAACAGCACAAGGTCGCCGAAATAGTTGACGTGCCGTGAAAACTTCCACAGGCCCGTCGTCAGAAGATGGCCTTTGTTTTCATCCCTTCGCTTCCACACCTTCCTGTGCCATTCGGATCCTGTATTGATAAAGGAACCGGCCAGTACAAGACATCCGCCGATGAGTGTCCAGATCCCGACAGGAGCCTCGTTTCGTCCGCCGAAATATGCAAACAGCACGTCGATGATTCCGACCCAGACTGCGATGGTTGCAACTTCGCTCCATGGTACCTTCCGTTTGATGAAAACGAAGAGCGTTCCTATGACGCGGACAAAGTAAAGAATCGCTGCGGCAGCCAGCAGCGACTTCCGAAACACCGAAGCTTCATGGCTCCCGGCGCCGAACAAAATCCATAGCGCGACCAGGACAATAACGAGATGAGCGGCCCCCAGTGTAATCTTTGAAGGCAGAGACGATGATTTTTCGCGGTAAGCAGATGAAAGGTCCATGACTTGTGACCTAAAGTTTGTAATCAGAAATCCTGCCTTGATGCGGGCAGGATGTGGATCTATCATTTGACCACGTAGCGATGATAGTCTTCGGTATTTCAGTCATGCTACCATTGCCCTGCGGCGTGACCCATGGGCCCCCTTAGGAACCCAGGCTACTTCGAAGTTTTCCTCTTTTTCCTGGAATACCACTCTCGCTTTTCGCCCACCCCCGACTTAGTCTCGTTCTCTCGTGCAGGGTATATGAATTCCAAATTACCTGAACAGAACATATCGTTGTTTTCCTTCCGCAAGCGATCTTCCGTCATCTTGCAGTATTCCGGATCGATTTCAATCCCCACACTATTCCTGCCTGTCTTCAATGCAGCAACCATGGTCGTCCCGGTTCCACAGAACGGGTCGACAACCGTGTCTTCAACGAAGGAAAACATTCTCACTAGCCTGTAGGCAAGCTCCAGCGGGAAAGGTGCTGGGTGCTCGCGCGTGGATGCCCCGCTAAGATTCCAAAATTGTTGAAACCACTTGTTGTACTCGTCTTTGGAGATCATACTGAGTTTGCGTTGGTGCTCCGTCGGTTGGCGGTAGCCTCCAGGCTTCCTCTGCATCATGATGAATTCCATATCATTCTTTATTATTGCGTTGGGCTCATACGGCTTGCCAAGGAACTTCGATCCGTTGTTTACCTCATAAGTTGCATTAGCAATCTTGTGCCAGATAATCGGATTAAGATTATCAAACCCAACCTTCCGGCACGCAACGGCGATATCCGAGTGAAGCGGAAAGACAACGTGACGACCGTAGTTTCTTCGCGACAGGCAAACATCTCCCACAACGCAAACCAGACGACCGCCCGGTACAAGGATACGATACATTTCTTTCCAGACTCTTGACAGCTCCCCGACAAACTGTTCGTAATCCGCGACATGACCAAGCTGATCCGGGTTTTCATTGTACCGTTTCAACGTCCAGTAAGGGGGCGAAGTAACGACAAGGTGGACCGACTCATCTTCTATGAAAGGCACGTTCCGAGCATCACCCTGAATCAGGCGATGTGTGGTCACTTGCGGTTGATTATTTTCCTTGGCTGTCATCGCGTTTTCGGTACTCCAAAGGCTGTTACCTGTGCAATGAGTGATCTCACAAAGATCTCGAATGTAAGATCATCTGCCGGCTGTGAATAGCGCCCCTTCAGTCCGCCTTTCCTATCGGACATAAGAAAGGTTGCAACATTATAGTGACGTTCGCGCACAAGCTTTCTGCAGAACAATTCATATCGTCTTGCGTAGGACGCATCGACGAATTCGGGGAATACTTTGAAATGCGGCTCTTGCACTCTGACAGGTCTCTGAGATTCAGTGCAATCCTCAAGCATGAACAAATAGCCCAGCCAAGGTTTGATGGTTTTATTGTAAGCCCCTTCCCGATACGCCGTCCAGAGATCGAGGGCACTTCCCATTGCTTCTTCGGTCCGATTGTTGAAATTATTCCCGAACGACGGGCCAACTTGGGATTTAGCTTCTAAGGCAATAACAAGCTGATTATCCTTAACGAGAAGCAAATCCCACTCTTTTGTAGGGCGGAAAAATCCGGGCAACTCAAGATGCTTATTCCGAAACACGGTTGATTTGTCTGCTCCGGCTTCCAGCATGAGGTCGGTGATAAGATCGATGAAACCATCCATCTGAGCGCCGCCCGTAACGGCGCTTCGCGCCCCGTTATCCGCTCGCGCAGATTTCGATTGCTTTTCAGACTGCCTTTGACGAGTCAACCAGTAACGAGAAATCGCCCCTGAGAGATGTTTGGCAATGCTGTCAATCTTGTCCATAGCACTCCATGTTGCCAACAAATTAAGGAAACCCGATAGTAGATTCCATTTCCCATGTGCCCTTTTCTACCTTGCTACGTCAGGCCCGGCGTTTGTCTTTCGTGCAGACCGCGGGCAAATCGATCGCCTGCTTCGCGACGTCTCCTTTAATCATACGATTGCGGGTAAGCTCCATCGCCTGCATCTGCGAGATGGAATTTCGGTCCGCTCGCAATTGAGTCGCTCTTCATCTTGGACGCAATTCTCTCCGTAATCTGAAAGTGCGAATTATGGTAAAGACGTTGACGATGAAAAACAAATATATGCGATGCTTGAAAATCGCCGAAGATAGGTTTAGATTCTCGTGAGATAGTACAGCACGCCTTACTCTTTTTCGCCACAGCCTGTCGGGGCTGAAAATTGGAAGAGTTGATTCCGCACGAGAAGGTTTCTTCAGGAGATCTGTTTGTCATGTTTGCGTCATGTACAAAATGTTCCCTGCATTCCAACCGGAACCCCCGTGAGCGGGCGCGTATTCAATGAAAGATGGGAATCTATCCAGGCGTGAATTCATCTCGATGTCCGGCCTGATGGTCGGTGGTACGTACGCCGCGCTGTCCTCACCGACATTTCTGAGGCAACTTCTGTCGTGGATGGACCGCTTTCCGGACTCAGATTCGTTCCGGCAATTCATCAAAGACCAGCCGCTCGCGCGGTATTGGATTTCGACGGAATCGAAAGACATAGACTGTCTCAATTGTCATACTCCATCGGATATCGGCGAGAAGACAGGATTCGTTCACGATGAGAAAATCGTCAAGTGTCTCCTTTGTGCACAGGGATGTATTATAAAAGAGGGGGCACGCGGGAAATGCAGAGCACGGATGAACGTTGGCGGCAAACTCAGAAGCCTGGTTTACGGAAGGCCGATAGCTATACACGTCGACCCGATAGAGAAGAAACCGTTCTACCATTATCTGCCCGGACGTCAGGCATATTCGCTGGCGACCGCCGGATGTCCGCTATCGTGCCGGTTCTGCCAGAACTGGGAAATCTCGCAGGCAAAACCGGAAGACTATCAGGTAAGATTCATCCCGCCTCGTGAGATCGTCGACAACACAAGATCGGAACATGCTCCTATCATTGCGTTCACATACAACGAGCCCACCGTATTCACCGAGTACCTGACCGACACAGCGCGCGTCGCACGAAGTAAAGGGCTCCGAAGCGTGCTCGTCAGCTGCGGCTTCATGAACGAGGAGCCCCTCCGTGAAATGTGCAGCGTGCTCGACGCGATAAAGATCGATCTGAAAGGATTCAGTGAAGACTTCTACCACCGGGTGTGCGGCGCCGAACTCAAACCCGTCCTCCGAAGCATAAAACAGATCGCAGAGAGCAAAGTCCATCTTGAAATAGTGAACCTTGTCGTTCCGACTCTGAACGACTCGGACCAAATGATGAACAAGCTTTCCACTTGGATCGTCGAAGAGGTCGGTCCTGACGTGCCGGTTCACTTTACAAGGTTTCATCCCGACTATAAGCTTCTCAACCTTCCGCCGACACCTGTTTCGACATTGGAAAGAGCGAGAGACATCGCCATGTCCAAAGGAATTCATTATGCGTATGTCGGAAACGTACCGGGCCATCCGGGCAACTCGACCTATTGCCCGTCATGCGGAAAGATCGTCATAAAACGAAGCGGATTCTTCCCGGTGGAGATTCACATCAAGAACGACCGCTGTGAGTATTGCGGCCGGCAGATTGCGGGCGTCTGGTCATGAACGTTTCAAATCGGATTCTTCCGGAGGAGACGTGGTGTGATAACGCAATCCCTTAGTATCCATTAAGCAAAGGCGCAAGTATGAAGAAGGTTTGTTACTCCTTTTTGTTATTGTTCCTCATCGGTTCATGCGGAGGAAAGAGGCTTGATAGAGAGAATTCGGAAGCAGGAGCGATCAGAGCGCCTGCCTTTGCGGGAAAGTTCTACTCCGCCGACTCATCCAAGCTTACAGCCGCAATCACCTCGTTTCTGACGGATGCCAAGCCGCAGTCGGTTCATCACCCTCTTGCGATCATCGTACCGCACGCCGCCTACATCTATTCAGGACAGATTGCCGCCGACGGGTACAACCAGGCTCGCGGCAGCCGTTATGATCTGATCGTCGTCCTCGGTACGAACCACACTACGACGGGTTTCGAGGGAATGTCGGTTTATCCTAAGGGTGCCTTCGCCACCCCGATCGGCAACTTAGATGTCGACGACGGCACTGCAAATGAGTTGTTGCGGAGATGCGCCGGCGCAACGGCATACACAAAGGTGCACGAGAAGGAGCACTCGATTGAAGTCCAGGTCCCATTCATAAAGTATCTCTTTCCGCAGGCGGAGATTCTGCCTGTCATAGTAAGCGAACCGGACGCCGGAAAATGCATAGAGTTCGGCAAAGAACTTGCGAACGTATTGAAGGACAAGCGTGCGCTGATCGTCGCAAGCACTGACCTCTCACACTACCCACGCTTCAGCGATGCGGAACGTATCGACAGAGGTACACTTGAAGCAATTGCCAGTCTCGACGTGAAGGAAGTAAAAACCGTTTTGGAAAGAACACTTGCAGAGAATATTCCGCAGCTTGAAACGTGCGCGTGCGGCGAAGCTCCAATAATGGTCGCATTGGCGGCGGCCAAAGAAATGGGAGCGACGTCCGGCTCGATTATCAGTTACAGCAACTCCGGTTACAATCCCGTCGGGGGGGCCGACCGGGTAGTCGGATACGGTGCGATCGCCATCGGCGCGGATAGTGCAGCCGGGCAGGCCGACGACGACATTGCCGGGTACGACGCTTCGTACAAACCCGACTCGCATCAGAAAGCGGCACTACTGAAATATGCGCGGAGAACACTCGGACAGTTGTTTGCCAGCGAAACGGTACCTCTTCCACGCGGCCTGGGAATTCCGGAAAGTGTGAGAAGAGGTGTGTTCGTCACATTGAGGAAAAACGGGGAACTTCGCGGTTGTATCGGAAGCATGACCGGCGACAGGCCGCTCGGCACCGTCGTAGGTGCGATGGCGCTTCAGGCCGCTTTCAATGACACACGGTTCCAACCCCTGACCGAGAAGGAATTGCCGCAGGTAGAGATCGAGATATCCGTCCTCACTCCGCTCAAGGAGGTCTCAAGCGCCGACGACATCATGCTCGGGAGGGACGGCGTGATCCTAAGAAAAGGAAACAGGCAGGCAGTGTTTCTACCGCAGGTAGCTACCGAAACGGGATGGAACAAGAAAGAATTTCTCGACCAGCTCTGCTACAAAGCCGGATTGCAGGCCGATGATTGGAAAAATGCACGCCTGTTTACGTTCCAGGCAGATGTCTTTAGCGAGTGAGGAAGTTATTGAGAGATTTCGCTACGATAGTCAACGAGAATAATTCGCTTTTAGCGCAAGGCGCCTTACGTGAGAGCAGGCTTGAATGATTCTGTTCCGGTGCAGACTCGGATGGCAAACCGCAATCGACTGACTTTTTCCTCCCCGTCTGCTTATCTGATCGCCATCGGTTTCGTATCGATTCTCGGTCAGGTAGTCATCCTCCGCGAGCTCATTGTGTCATTTTACGGGATCGAACTCATCTATATACTGGCCCTTGCCACGTGGCTCATCGGGACGGCAGCCGGTGCCGCGGCCGGACGCCGCTCCGGCAGGCCGGGCGAGAGACGGGTACAGAGTCTTCTTCTCGTCACGGCGGCGGCGCTCCCGGCAGACATCGTGTTTGTCAGGGGCTTCAGAAGGATTTTCGCCGCCGTTCCGGGCGCGTTCCTCCCGTTCCACATACAGCTCATCGGAATGGCGCTCGCGGTGTTGATGCTGAGCGTTGCAACAGGTCTGCTCTTCCGTTGGACGGCGAAAATCTTCGGTTCGGAGGGAAGGACACTTGCCGCGGCATATGCGCTCGAAAGCGCAGGCGGAGTGCTTGGCGGCCTGGTCTCCACACTCTTCCTCGCGTGGGGATTTCAGAATTCTTCTGCAGGGATCTTTTGCTGTGTTTGCGCGCTTGCCGTCGTTTGGTTTTACGCCGCGAGAGCGCGCCTCGTCCACCAGCGCAACATATCGGCAGCAGGACTTGCCGTTATGCTTGTTGTGTCCGTCTTTTCTTACCGGCTCGATATGATCATGACATCCTGGGATCATCCTCACCTTGTAGAATCCCGGGACACCCCTTACGGACGAATAACGGTTACGTCGTGGGGAAATCAGATAAACGTTTTCGAAAACGATGCCCTGACATACGAAACCGGTACCACCTCAGCGGAAGAGTTTGTTCAGCTCTCGACTTTGCAGAAGGGAAGACCTGAACGAGTGCTGGTACTGGGCGGCGGATTTGCCGGCATCGTCGATGAGGTGTTGAATCTGCCCGTACGAAGAATCGAATATGTGGAGATAAACAAGGAAACCATAGACATACTTAAGCGCAACCTTCCGCGAGGCCTATCCGGTTCGCTGAACGATCGGAGAGTCACCGTCAGATATGATGACCCGAGACGATCTCTGCGCCATGCAGGCTCCTACGATGTAATACTGTCGTCATTTCCCGAGCCCATGTCCGCGCAGACCAATCGTTTCTATACCAAAGAATTCTTCAGGGAGTGCTCGGCAAATCTCAAGACCGGCGGTGTATTCTCGTTTGCGATTCGCTCGGCCGAGAACCTCTGGACGCAGCAGCTGCGTGACAGGAACAGGAGTATTTACGCCGCGTTAAGTTCGGTATTCAGGAACGTTGTGGTCATACCCGGCGTGACTGACATCTTCATCGCATCCGACTCTGCACTGACGATCGATCCGGCGCTGCTAGTCGACCGGTTAGCAGAGAGACATATCCGAACGAGACTCGTGACTCCTCAGTACATCAGATATCTCTACACCAACGACAGGTTCGCCGATGTGAACGCAGCGCTTTCGAAAGGGGGTATCGACCCGAATTCGGACGTTCGCCCGGCATGCTACGGTCATACGACCTCGATATGGTTGTCGAAATTCATCGGCGGTGTGGAAATGCCGGATGCGCGCTCACTCCGCATTTCCCCGATTTTGAAATCCCCCGTAGTCTGGATATTGGCGGCGGCGTTCATCGTCCTGGCAGTGGGCAGGAGGCTATCCACACAGCGGAAATTTCTCGTCATGCTGCTGGCCGGCGCCGTGGGCATGATATCGGAGACGGTGCTACTCCTGTATTACCAAAGCATGAAAGGTGTGCTGTACCAGAATATCGGGATCCTGCTGATGACATTCATGATCGGACTGGCTCTCGGTGCGTTCATCATCGACAGGCTCGACAAGAAACGAAGCTCGGAATGGAAGCATGCCACATGGTGGGGTGTTGCATTGCTCGCAGGCCTCGGACTGCTCAATTTGCTGATCTACTACGGAATAAGAACGGAAAAGCCCGGCGGGCTGGCGCTCATATCTCTCATGCTGGTTCTTGCCGGAGCGTTTGTCTCAGCGGTTTTTGCGCTCATCAGCCTCAGCCGCGTCGACGCGCGTCGACGGGCCATGACATGGCTTTACTCGGCGGATTTGATGGGTGGAGCGGCGGGGTCCGTCGTCGCCATACTCTTCCTGGTTCCGGTATTGGGAATGTCGGCGACGTCACTTCTTGCAGCGGCGATGGCGGGCGGCGCGGTGATATTCATGAGACAATAGGGGTTGACGTGAAATGCAGAAGGTAGCTCGCAGCTTTTGTGTATCGCTAATGGATTCGCACATAGAGATTCCCTGGATTTCTGGTGATACGGGCGCTCAGTGATAAAACCCAGCGCGGCGAGAACGACGCACCCACACCGAACCCGAGTAAGGATGAATATTGGGACGAAAAAGCGACGACGTACCCGAGCCCTGTCTGGGCATCAGTGTTAGCAGTCCAAAGCACGACCATCGATACTGCGAGATCTCCTAATCTCTTTACAACAACTTGTCTCCTTCGCAAAAAGCCGTTATCAGTAAGGGTACGGACTCGAGTACCGACAGGTCTCTTGCTTGCCGTTCCGATCCTCCCGAAGGGATCCCGCATTTGCGGGACATGTCAGGACCCCATCAATGTAAACATCCTGTCCGTTGTCGACGCAACCCGGTGGAATCATCGTGCCGTCCTGCATGCATGTCCAGTATAAAGTCCACTTCTGATCCACTCGCTGCGGCCAACCCGGTCTCTTATATCTCCCTATTTCTTGTCAGAATTCTTCCAGAAAGGAGGTATAGAAGGAACAAAGTACACTTTCACTGTCGCTCTCAGATATACCGGTACACGTCCGGAGTAAGTAAAAGGGAGGCCTTTCTCCTGCCACGTCAGGTGCGAATGTAACGGAACAACTATGCTCAATTCGGGATACACGTCGAAACCGATGTCTCGAGGCGCGAAGCCTAATCCAATGTGAACGAATTCAACTGCTGCACTCAACCCCCCTTTGGGGAAGTGGCTGTACCCAAAAAAAACATAAGGAGAAGGGTTTGAATCGTTGAACACGTAAGCCGCAGCGCACGCGAACTCCAAGGGGGGCTCGACTTGGGTGTTGGGGAGAGCACCGAGGACAGGAGGACGAGAAACATTGTATGCAAATGACAAGACAATGCGCGGAGCTATCTTTGCTCCGAGACCTACACCCAACCCCGCGACCGTGATGGTATTGAACTCGCCCACAGACGTAATGTAGGTCTGAAGGCCAATTCCCTCCTGAGCTTGTGCGGTTACACTTCCAAGACTTGCCAGCAGGCAACACATTAAGATCAAAAACGGTCTACGTATCATTTCAGTGGAACGCCTTTCTTGGTAATAGTATGAACTCGTATACTGTTATTCTTCAATATGAATAAGGGCCTTGATACTGCCCTGTGGGTTCCTTCCCGTTCGATTCCCATGTGAGGACCCCATCAATGTAAACATCCTGTCCGTTGTCGACGCAAGCAGGTGGAATCATCGTGCCGTCCTGCATGCATGTCCAGTATAAAGTCCACTTCTGATCCACTCTCTGCAGCCAGCCGTACTTGAAAGCGGCATCGCTG
>JBJKPC010000048.1:0-34656 GCA_046706745.1 Candidatus Kryptoniota bacterium | reverse complement strand
GCGTCGCAGCTCTCGGAGCGTGGCCTGATCGACGAATATCGATTCCTGGTCCATCCGGTTATCGTGGGAAAAGGACCGCGGCTGTTCGAAACGGTGACGCTGCATGACAGACTTCAGCTGGATTTTATTGGTGGGAAAAACTTTGAATCCGGCATCGTTGCACTTAGATACAGAAAGCATTCGTGAGCTGGATGATTCGCCCTGCGGCAGATTTGAACGGCATGATTGAAGAGAGCGGGAAGAGAAGAAGGTCTACAGCACAATTCTAAATACTAGACTCTATATCCTAAATGAGCGCCACAAATTCTGAATTCAAATCCGGGATCACAGAAGTTGGAAGAGTTTCGATATTCCTAGTTTTGGATTTTGATATTGTCTCGAAGTTAGGATCCCGGATTAGGGTTTATGGGACAACGCTGAATAAAAACAGTGAGAGAACTCATGAAATACATTTGTCTCGCATACGAGGAAGAAAGCAAACTGAATTCACTCACGAAGAGCGAGTGGGATTCACTGCGGATCGAAACGATGTCCTACGTCGAAGAGCTCAGACGCCGCGGTACTCTGCTTACTGCAGAACCTTTGCAGAGCGTCCATAATGCCACAACGGTTCGTGTCCGTGACGGGAAACTATCCGTAACCGACGGTCCGTTTGCGGAAACGAAGGAGACTCTCGGCGGATTCTTTCTCGTTAACGCGGTCGATTTGAACGAGGCAATTCAGATTGCATCGAAGTGGCCGTCGGCGCGACTAGGCAGCATCGAGGTGCGCCCTGTCGAGAACGGGCTCCGAGAAGACGGTAGATATGATAAGAAATTCTAAATGCTTAATTGTGAATTTCGAATTGCGAAACAATGCGTGCCCGATGTCGAAGACCGGTTCCTTCAAACGACCATTTATGAAAGGAGAATCGAGATGGCTACCATGCGGAAGATAACACCGTTTCTTTGGTTCGACAGAGAGGCGGGCGAGGCGGCAAGGTTCTATACGTCGATTTTCGCCGGATCGAGAATCAAGGAGACAAGAAAGCTTGATAATACTCCGTCCGGGACTGTTGAGATCGTGACCGTTGAACTCTTCGGTCAGGAGTTTACACTTATGAGTGCCGGCCCATACTTCAAATTCAACGAATCCATCTCATTCGTTGTCTCGTGCGAAACACAGGAAGAAATCGACTACTACTGGGAGAAGCTTTCAGCTGATCCGAAGGCCGAGCAGTGTGGCTGGCTTAAGGACAAATACGGACTTTCATGGCAAATCGTTCCGACGATCCTTGCTGAAATGCAAAAGGACAAGGACCCGAAGAAGGTTGCGCGGGTGACTGAGACGTTTCTGAAGATGAAGAAGTTCGATATCGCCGGTCTGGAAAAAGCCTATGAGGGTTAGAATTTTAAATGTTAAATTCTCAATTCTCAATTGAGAATTCAAAATTGATAATTTAGAATTCTTCAAAGGAGATAGTCATGGCAACAATGAATCCCTATATAAATCTTCCCGGAAATACCGAGGAAGCTTTCAATTTCTACAGAGATGCGTTCGGTGGCAAGTTCAGTGCCATCCAGCGGTTCGGAGAGACTCCCGTGGCGGACAAACTGGCTTCTGAAGAAAAGAACAAGCTGATGCATATTGCGCTCCCGATCGGGAAGGGCAACGTACTCATGGGCACGGATGCTCTCGAATCGATGGGTCACAGACTTACTTTCGGGAACAACTTTAACATTTCCATTGAAGCCGATAGCAAGGAAGAGGCAAAGAGACTCTTCGATAAGCTGTCGGCCGGAGGAAAAGTGGAGACTCCGATTCACGACGAATTCTGGGGAGCATACTTCGGAATGTTCGCCGATAAGTTCGGGGTTCGTTGGATGATAAACTACACGTATCCCAGAAAATGAGACAACTGATATATGCGACCAATATCTCCTTCGACGGCTTCGCCGATTACACAGTTGCGATCGCGAACGACGAGTTGCACGACTTCTTTGGCGGACTGCTGGAGGAAACCGGTATCGAGCTGTTCGGTTCGCTCATCAGACATGGGCTTGTAGAATGAGTACTGCCTCGCGGTTCATAATGTGGTTGCCGGAAAGGGACTGGGCCTCTGCGAGAACGTGAGTGAAAAGTCTACGCTAAGGCTCGTCGAATCAAGGCTATTCAAGTCGGGAGGACTCGCGCTCCACTATATTTCGGCCCGCGGCTGAACAGCAGAAAATCGAATCCGAATGACCTCAAGGCAATTATCTGCGTCTGTGATGGTTGCTTTTCGAACCGGAAATATATAAAATTAACAAATGAAATAAGCCACACTTGCCCGCCTTATGGATGTTGCCGGACTCGCCGAGCCGCAGTCCGCGCGAAAACGTCCATCCGATTCATTCTTTTCCGCGTTAACCGAACAAACAGTTGAGCTATATGGAAACCGTCAGGGAATTTTTATCGACGATTCGGCAATCGTTAGGGAGCGAGGAGCAGGACTATACTCGGATGAGTGTACAGAGAGCTGTGGTGCTGCTCGCGATCCCCATGATACTGGAGCTGAGCCTGGAGAGCGTGTTCGCACTCGTAGACATGTTCTTCGTCGGAAAGCTCGGCCGGAACGCCATCGCTACGGTCGGTCTGACCGAATCGGTGATGGCTCTCGTCTACTCTATTTCCTTCGGACTGAGCACGGCCGCCACGGCCATAGTCGCACGCAGGATAGGCGAGAAGAAGCACGAAGCTGCGGCCCGCGCCGGAGCTCAGTCGCTTATCATTGGATTGTCAGTTGCTGTTGTTCTCAGCATAGCCGGCATCATCTTCGGAGCGAATATTTTGTCCCTAATGGGTGCCGGTGCCGACGTCGTGCGGGACGGCGCGATTTTCACCCGCATAATGTTCGGTGGAAGTCTGGCAATCGTGTTCCTTTTCATGATAAACGGGATTTTCCGCGGGGCAGGTGATCCGGCCATGGCTATGAAGAGTCTATGGATTGCCAGCGGCGTCAACATCGTCCTGTGTCCGATCCTGATTCACTCCTTCGGACTGAAAGGTGCCGCGATTGCCACGGTGGCCGGAAGAAGTTCAGGTGTGCTGTTTCAGGTTTATCATCTGTTCATGGGGGGCGGGCTCCTGAAACTCCACGCATTACATTTCGGGTATGATGCCGGCCTTGTAAAATCCCTAATAAGGATTTCATGGCCCGCCGCCTCTCAGTTCATTATCTCGAGCGGAAGCTGGATCGTGCTGGTGCGCCTCGTCGCCGAAACGGGCGGAACCATTGCGTCCGCCGGTTGTCAGATTGCCCTGCGAAACTTCATCTTCTTCATCCTTCCGGCCTGGGGGCTGAGCAACGCCGCAGCGACGCTTGTCGGCCAGAATCTCGGCGCGAGGCAGGTACAGAGGGCGAAGGAGTGCGTTGTCCTTATAGCGAAGTACAACGCAATTTTCATGAGCCTCGTCATGGTACTGTTTCTTTTCTTCTCACACCCCATCGTGAGTCTCTTCACCCAGGACCAGTCCGTGATAAATCATGGGGCGCTGGCGCTGCGCATTTTCGGGTCGGGCTTCATATTTTATGGGATTGAAATGGTAATGGTACAGGCACTCAACGGCGCTGGAGACACCAGAACACCGACGATTGTAAACTTCTTCGGCTTCTGGATGTTTCAAATACCGGTGGCATATTTACTGGCCGTTGGATTTCAAATGAACGCGACCGGGGCCCTTGTCGCGGTGCCGGTCGCGGAAACGGCGATAGCGCTTGCAATGTGGTACTACTTCAATAAGGGTAAATGGGAAGATATAAAAATTTGAGGAGCGATCATGGGAAGAATATACATGTTCAATTTCGTCAGCCTTGAGGGGTATTTCGAAGGAGCCGGGAGATGGGAAATTGGCTGGCACCGGCCCGGCGTCGATGACGAGTTCCAGGAATTTGCCATCCGCCAGCTCAACGGCACGGAGCTGTTGATGTTCGGGCGAGTTACGTACGAGGGAATGGCAAGCTACTGGAGCTCGCCTGATGCGATGAAGAATGATCCGGTTGTCGCGGAGAAAATGAACGGCCTGCCAAAGATCGTTTTCTCGAGAACCCTCAAAGAGGCAAACTGGAACAATACGAGGCTTATTGCCGGGAACGCGGCTGAGGAAGCGGCGAAAGCGAAGAATGAAATACACGGTGTGATCGCAATACTTGGGAGCGCCAAGCTGTCCGCAGGATTGATCCGTGAAGGGCTTATCGACGAATTCCGTATTATGGTCAACCCGGTCCTTATCGGGAAGGGCACGGCACTTTTCGAAGAGATAGGTAAGAACATCAGGTTGAAACTGGAAGATGTGAAGACTTTCAAGTCCGGCAATGTGTTGCTTACTTACATTCGCTGAGGCCGAACCAGAATTACCTGGCCGTGGGTCACGCAGTAGTGAAGCGGGACTTACATGATAAACCAGAGAAGTGCGGCGAATCCCACTACCGCTACAAAAGCGTGTGCGATAGGAAACCATTTCGGGAGGGTCTTCTTCCTTATATCGGCAGCGAACTGCATATAACCTCCAATTGCCGCGATGATAAGTATTATTGCTCCTACGAACGGTGAGTGCGGCAATGTGATGATGGCGGAAATTATCAGAACGATCAGCGCCAAAGTGCCGATAACGCCGTGCGTTCGTGCGACGGGGCGCGGCGTTTTGCCGTCAAGAAAGTAAAAAGTAAGTAGGACTATTCCTGCAAGTATGGTAATTGCAAACAGGGTTATTGAAAGGGCCAACATTTGAACTTTCTCCTCAGTAAACCTTCACTCGCTGCCGAGTAAATTTATGACAAAACGGGGAGAAAGTCGTGGTATTCCGGGCATGCCTATCGTCCCCGCATCATAATGAACGACCGGAGTATGCGAAACGATCTGGACTGGAGAAGACCTCTTGCCTGCGCCCGCCTATCTTACCGTATACGAGAACGTCAGCATGGCAAATCTCGTCAGGACCTCATTGTTCGTATCGTCAATGTACGTATCCGTAATCGTCCGGTTCACGCTCTTATTTTGACCGAGGACGTCGTTAACGGTAAGCTGCAATTCACCACGGTCGTGCGCAATAAACAACTTTGCGAGCGTGATGTTCCACAACACAATATTCTGATTGTAGCCCGCGGCAAGTCCGCTTGTCAAAACGTTGCTGATCTGGTTGTTCAGGTAGAAACCAAGCGGAAGTCCGATGTACCACTTGAGAGAAGCGGTGTGTGAATAGTAGTTGTTGTTTCCGCCGGGCAACAGGGAATTGCCTGCGAAATTGTAGTTTCCCATGTAAGAGAGGGTAAAGTCGAAATTCTCGCTTATGTCGCTGCCGACCACTATACCCGCAGTGGGTCCGATGGTGTTCGAGGCGCTGGTGATGCCGTTAATAATTCCCGGCGTGCGTGTATAGCTTCCGCCGGCGCTGAGATTCACTATGCTTTCGATGAGGTCGAAGGGAAATCCATATGTGAAAAACGTTCGTGCATTCCAGTATCCGTTCATATTGACGGGGTAAGTAAGCTGTGAGCCGACTGGAATCTTAGTGCTGCTGGACAACACAGTATCGCGCGTGGGAATGATCGTGGAGTTGGCGACGTACGCAGCCGTGCCGGTTGCCGACGCAAACAGGAACATGCTCTGTGAGCTGCCCGGCACCGTGAGATTATATCTTGCCATCAGCATGCTCGAGTACGATTGTCCCAGGTTCGGATTGCCCGTCGTGAGCAGAAGTGGGTTCGAATTGTCGACGACCTGCTGTAACTGCGTCACGTCAGGTGGATTAGTGAAAGTCCTGAAGAAGATTCGAAGGAACCGCCGGTCCGGAGTCCTGTACATCAGCATTGCGCTCGGAAGGATGGAACTGAAGGTCCTGGCAATTCCAGACCTAACTCCCGTCGAATCGTATCCCTGCAAATCAGCGTACTGGTACGAGACTCTACCCATAATATTAACCCCCCCGCTCCGCCAGCGGTACCCGATTCCAACATTCTGTGTCATGTAATTGTCTGAGTATGCATTTGAGAGAGGCAGGTCTAGACTTGTATATCCGCCGGTGATCGGGTCGAAATCAAACGTGTTTTTGGTCGCCGTGCTGTGCATATATGACGGGCTATATGAAAGTTCGGCAAGGGCGTTAACGTCGGTTGGCTCCGTATAAATCAGGCTCGCGCTGATAGTCTCGGAATTGGACAGATAGCCGGATTGCTGCAGGGTGCTGTCGGGAAGGGGGGCACCTATGCCCGAATAGATATCCGAGCTGTACAGGTTACCGTCTGTCTGCTTCTGATTCGCTCCGGCTCCGATGTCGAGCGAAATCGTGCGGCCCGGAAGGTCGAAGCGATGTCTCAATATCAGATGCCCGGTCATGTTGTAGCCCTGGTTCAGCGCGGCGGTATTGGAAGACGATTGCGAAACCAGGGCGCCCTGGTCGCTTGTCGCGTCGAGAAGGTTTGCTGACCGGTTGGACTGGAAATAAAGCACCGGCAGGAAGATTACGCTGTTGGATTCGTCTGGAGTATATACTACTCTAGCACTGACTCTGTTGTTGAAGTTGCGGCTAGACACGTTGCTGTTCTGGTTGTACAGGCTCGTCGAATCGCCGCCGAGAAGATAAAGCCTGTGATCGTCCTGTAAATTCTGATTGTTGATCTGGTTGAAAAAGTAACTTCCCTGTGCGAACAACCCGTGCGTGAGGGTGTCGGACTCGTTTACGCCGAACATGCTCGTCGTGTTGATACCCTGCTGTTGTCCGATGAGTTGGTTATTCGGACTTATTCCGCCCGACCCGCCGAAGGTGTTCATGCGCCTCGGTCCCCCTCTTCCGAAACCCGGCGCCGACCCCGGCATAAAGACCCTGCTTCGATTCGATATGACGCCGAGTATATCTTGCGTGGAGAAGTCCTGCTGGTTGGTATTGTTCGACCCGCCGATAAGCGAAAGTCTCTGGTTTCCGTCGAACAAGTTGAGGTTTCCAGCAAAATCGTAACGTCTGTTTTCGCCGTAACCTGCGGCCGCTTTTCCGAAATTAAGCCTCCCTCTCCGCCGCCTTGTGATGACGTTGATGGTTCTGATAGACTGCCCGTCGTCAAATCCGGTGAATTGTGCCTGGTCACTCTGCTGGTCATACACCTGGATCGTGGCAATCTCGTCCGCCGGGATGTTGCTCAACGCTATCGACGGGTCCTGACCGAAGAATGGCTTCCCATCGACTAGAACTTGTTGAACAGCTTCGCCACCTGCGGTTACCGAACCGTTGCTGACGATGATGCCCGGGAGTTTCGACAGGAGATCGCCCATCGTCGCGTCACGGTTGACCTTTACCGCGCTGGCTGCGTATTCCGTGGTATCACCTACCTGGACTGCGGCCGGCAGCCGACCGGTTATCGTAACCCCGCGGACGGGTATGGGTTCATCGGACATAGTCAGCGAACCCAATTCAAGCAATGCTCCCCTCACGGTGATCTTCATGGAAAGGATTCTTCTTCCGACCGCAGTAGCCATGAGTATGTAGGACTGCTGCGAAATACGATCGAATGAGAATTCGCCGTTCAAATTCGTGGTTGTCACAAAGCCGTGCAGGCTGTCGCCTGGTTCCACTAACCGGACCATCGCTCCCGCAATTGGCGCACTCCCTTCATCAAGAATCCTTCCTCTGACTGAGCATACCTGTGCGACCGCAGTCGAAAAGAAAAGCGACGTGCAAATCCAAACAAGTCTTATTGTGCGATATGCTTTCACATCAAATCATCGTTTTTGATGGAGGAAACTCCGCTTAGGTTTAAGATTCCGCACCTTTTTTTATTCCTTCTCTCGCAGTGTTATCTTACCCCAAAATTTTCATGCAATCTTTTTCAGACAAGGCCGATGCCTATGCTTCTCTGAAAGTGAAAGGCTTTCGGCGATTCGTGTTGGCGTGTTTTCTTCAAACGTTCGCTCCACAGATGCTCTCTGTTGTGGTAGGGTGGCGGGTCTACCAGCTCACTCATGATGCACTCTCACCGGGACTGATCTGGCTTGTCGTGGTGCTTCCATTTCTCAGCGTGCTGCCGCTCGGCGGTCACATTGCCGACGTTTTAAGCCGAAGGAGGATAGTTTTATTTTCAAGAATCGTGTACGTGGCTGTCGGCGCCAAGCCCGTTTCCGCGAAAACTGTGGAAGCTGAGTATGAGATGGTGATGGAATATTGAATTCCACCCTCGATACGAGCGACGCCTACGCAGCTTTGCGAATAAAAGACTTCCGGTGGTTTGTGGCCGCGCGCTTCGCCCTGACGTTCGGTATACAGATGCAGTCGGTGATCGTCGGATGGCAGATTTACGAAATCACCCATGATGCACTCTCGCTCGGGCTCATCGGACTAGCTGAGGCCCTCCCGTTTTTCGGTATTTCGCTCTTCGGCGGGCACGTCGCCGACAAGGTTAGCAGGAAAAGCATCATTCTCTCTGCCAGTGCACTTTACATTGTTTGCGCAGCAGGGCTGCTTCTTGTTTCGACAGAGTTTGATTCGGTGCTTCGCGCTCAGGGAGTGTCTCCGATTTATGCGATCATCTTTGTGACAGGCCTGGCGCGCGGGTTCCTGTCGCCGTCTCAGAACGCCTTCATGGCACAACTGGTGCCGCGGGAATTATTCGGAAACGCCTCAACCTGGAGCAGTGTCTCCTGGCAGCTCGCGGCAGTCACGGGCCCCGCGGCAGGAGGAATGATTTACGGTTTCATCGGGGTCGGTGCGGCTTATTCGGTGGTGGTGATGTTCACCCTGGCAGGGTTCGTGTGCTATATGTTTGTCGCAAGGAAGCCGGTCCCGGAGCACGGCAAGCGCGAATCGATAATGAAGAGCCTTCTGGGAGGGCTCAGGTTCGTCTTTCACGATCAGATAATACTTGGCGCGATTTCCCTCGACATGTTTGCGGTCTTCTTCGGCGGAGCGGTTGCCGTTCTACCCATCTTTGCGGATCGTGTCCTTCACACGGGCGCCGAGGGCCTCGGTCTTCTCAGGGCGGCCCCCGCAGTCGGCTCGGTGGCGATGTCCGTGATCCAGGCACACTATCCGTTCTTCAAGCGCGCCGGGCGTAATCTTCTCATTACCGTTTTCTGCTTCGGAGTTGTGATGATAGCCTTTGCGCTGTCGAAGAATTTCTATTTGTCGTTGATCATACTTTTAGTCAGCGGAATGTTCGACAACGTAAGCGTGGTCATACGTAACACGATCATCCAGCTCCAAACGCCGGATGAGATGCGGGGACGGGTCTCTTCCGTCAACGGCCTGTTTGTCAGCTCCTCAAATGAAGTCGGTGCATTCGAGTCAGGTGTGGCGGCGAGCTTTATGGGACTCGTGCCTTCCGTAATTTTCGGCGGCTCGATGGCGTTGGTTGTGGTTGCGGCGGTGAGAAAGTTTGCGCCGAAGCTGAGGAGGCTTGAACTGTAGCGGGGGAATGCTGGAGTATTAGAATTGCTGAATAATTGGGAGATGGATTAGTGGATTAATAGGAATTGCCGGGTCGGCGAAAAAATGATCATCGCCGCGTCATTCAGCGTTCGGCCATCCGTCGCGTTTAGATTTAACTGATTATTCGTCTCCACTCGGAATTCCGGAAACCGGGAACTATCTGCGGCCCTTACCTCAATTGTCTGTTTTCCCATTCCACTATTCCATCATTCCCTTATGTTCCGCTATCCGTATCGGTGCAATGACGGAACGGTGTACTAGTCTCTTCCCTTGATCAGTTCTTCCGCGATTTGGACCGCGTTCGTTGCGGCACCCTTCCTGATGTTGTCCGAGACAATCCACATATTCAGGGCGTTTGGAGCGGTTTCATCGCGCCTTATGCGCCCGACAAACACTTCATCTTTCTCGTACGCGTTGATCGGCATAGGATACACATTGTTAGATGGGTCGTCTTCAACGATGACACCCGGGAAGCTCCGAAGCAGTTCAATCACGTCTTCGATCTCGTAAGGCTTCTCAAATTCGAGATTCACACTCTCGCTGTGCCCGCCGAAGACCGGCACGCGCACACATGTCGGGCTTACCTTTATCGACTTGTCTCCCATGATTTTGGTGGTCTCGAAGATCATCTTGAACTCTTCCTTGGTATAGCCGTCTTCGCGGAACACGTCGATGTGTGGAAGGCAGTTGAAAGCGATCTTGTGCGGAAACTTGTGAGTATCGCCCTGCTTCTTTCCAAGCTCCTCGTCAAGCTGGTCGACCCCTTTCTGACCCGCTCCAGTCACGGACTGGTACGTCGACACGACGACCCTCTTTATCCTGTATTTGTCGTGAAGCGGTTTCAGTGGAACCACCATTTGAATTGTCGAGCAGTTAGGGTTAGCTATTATTCCATGATGTTTGAATATGTCGTCGCGGTTGACTTCCGGGACCACCAACGGAACTTCGGGATCCATCCTCCACGCGCTGCTGTTATCTATGACAACGGTTCCCGACTTCGCCGCAATCGGCGCGAATTCTTTGCTGACCGTTGCACCGGCGGAAAAAAGGGCGATCTCGATTCCCTCGAAGCCGTCCGGTGTCAATTCCTTTACTTTTATCTTCTCGCCTCTAAACACAATCTCTTTGCCCACGGACCTTTTCGATGCAAGCGGTGTCAGAATTTTGACCGGAAATTTATGTTCTTCTAGAACCTGGGTCATCTTTCGTCCGACGAGTCCTGTCGCACCTACTACTGCTACATTATACGATTTCATCCTACTGATTTTCCTTCTGAATTATCCCATCACTTTTTATCTACCCAATCAGGCAGAACCGGGAGATGACATGGTCATTTCCACGGATAAACTAAATAAGCAAAAATAGCGGTTTAAATCAAATCCTCGTACGTCTCGCGGTCTCTGACGACCCTGGCGGTGTCCTCTTCGACGAGAATTTCAGCAGGCTTCGGGCGGGAATTGTAATTCGAAGCGATGGAATAGCCGTACGCGCCGACCGTCAGTATCGCGATCAGGTCGCCCCTCTTCAGGGACGGGAGATCCCGTTGCACTGCAAAAGCATCAGTCGTCTCGCAAACCGGGCCGACAACGTCGGCCGGCGTAAATTCGGATCGTTTTAACTCGACCGGGACGATTTGATGATATGCAGAATACAGCGCGTGCCGCATCATGTCGTTCATACCGGCATCGACCACAACAAATGTTCGTTCGGGTGATCTTTTTCTGTAGAGTGTGCGCGCAAGGAGGACCCCGGACTCGGCGACTACGTACCGGCCCGGCTCGATGGAAATTTCGCAGCCGGGGAAGGAGAGCTTTTCCTGTATTATTTTCGCGAGAGCCTTCAGGTCGATGATCGGTTCCTCGCCCTTCTCGATGGGGAGAAACTTGTTTTTAATGGCGTTCCTGTATCGTACACCTATCCCGCCGCCGAGATCTATCTGCTTGATCGCGATCCCTTCCTTCTTCAATCCGACAATGAATTGCCGTATCGATTCTGCAGCTTCTTCAAAAGGGGAGTGTTCAGTCACCTGCGACCCGATATGCGAATGAACTCCGACCAGCTGAATGTTTTTCATCCTTGACGCACGCTTTGCGGTTTCGCTCGCTCTCTCTAAGTCGATACCGAACTTGTTCTCTTTAAGCCCCGTGGAGATGTGTGGATGCGTGTGCGCGTCGACGTCGGGGTTTATTCTGAGCGATACTCGCACCGTCCGGCCGAGTGTGGCAGCCCTTTCCGAGATTACCTTCAATTCCTCGTCGGACTCCACGATTACTACGCCTATATCTCGCTGGATTGCGAAGTCGATATCGTAGTCGCTCTTTCCCACCCCCGCAAGAGAAATCGACGACGGCGGGAAACCAGCTTTCAGTGCGAGGAAGACTTCTCCTGCGGACACGGTGTCGGCCCCCGCACCCAGGGATCTTATCAGTTTGAGTATCTCAGGATTTGAATTTGCCTTAAGGGCATAGAGAATTCTCGCATTTGGAATGACGCTGAATGCCTTCTGCAGCAGCCTGAAATTTCTAGTAATCTGGCCGCTGCTATAAACATACAACGGCGTCCCATATTTCTCGGCGAGCTCTCGTGCGGCGATTCCCTCTACAAAAAGGTGGTTCCCTTCGTATCTAATTCTTTCGGTCATCTTTTCAACGCGTTTTTTTGAATGTAGTCCGTTTAAGTCAGTCGAAGATTTCCTTCGAAAGCCTCTCTGAGGAAGGATTAGTGAACAACTCTGTGTGCAGGTTTTGAACCGTTTGCTCGATATCTTTCTCGTCCACTACGAACCCCACGTTGATTTCTGAGGCTCCCTGTGAGATCATGTTGACACGAACGTCTTTCATCGCGGAGAATATCCGTCCCACGACGCCCGGGCTATACCTTATATTCTCCCCGACAATGCATACTATCGCCTTTCCTCCCGAGGAAGAGACTTCGGCGAATTCAGATATTTCTCTCTCTAGATCCTCTAGGTGTGTAACGTCTTCGATGGCGACAGATACGCTGACCTCGCTGGTGGCGACTGCGTGCGCGATTGTGCGGTACTTGCTGAAGACAGCAAACACCGCCTCAAGGAAATCGGGGGCAAGGAACATTCTGCTCGATTCGATATTCAGGAGAGTGATTCTCTCCTTGTAGGCGATTGACTTGGCGATGCATTCTTCGTTCCCGTCTCCCCTGGTGATCAACGTGCCGTGATAGGAGGGGTTGCGCGAATTCCTCACGTACACCGGGATGTTCTTGTCGATCGCCGGGAGGATAGTCTTCGGGTGAAGTACCCTCGCCCCGAAGTAAGCGAGCTCGGAAGCTTCATTGAAGGTCATCTTTCGTATGCGCTTAGCCCCCTGAACGATCGAGGGATCGGCGGTGAGCACGCCGTCGACGTCGGTCCATATCTGGATCTCCGCCGCGTCGAGAAGGGAGCCGACGATCGCGGCCGAGTAATCCGACCCACCCCGGCCGACGGTTGTGGTGATTCCTTTTTCGCTGGATCCTATGAAACCCTGCGTTACAACCACATAGCCGTCGAGGACGAGAGGAAGCAGGAGATTCTTGCATTTTTCCTCCACGACGGGAAACAGCGGAGCCGCTTTGGTGTAGTTGTCGTCGGTGATCATGAATTCTCGCGCGTCGACGAGCATAGTCTTGATCGATGCCTCCTCCATCGCCTGCGCGATTATCATAGAAGAGAGCCGCTCGCCGTACGAGACAATGGTATCGCGGGACCTGCCGGTCACCTCGCCCAGGACAGAAATCGCCTGTGACAGGTTCTTCAGCTCATGAGCGTAAACCGATATCTTCCCCCTCAGGTAGTTCTTCGGGAGTTCCGACGTTATCAGTTCGTCGATGAGTTTTTCATGTCTCGTCCTGATTGCGGCTATGACGTCGTTGGCTTCATCCTTACCTCCCGACGCGGAAAGGTCGGCGATCCTGAGGAGCTGGTTCGTGACACCCGCGCATGCGGAGACGAATACGATCGGCTTTCTCGGAATTTCTGCTTTGACAATTTCAATTACTCTGCGTATCGCATCGGAATCCTCGACCGAGGTCCCGCCAAATTTCATGACTATCATGTTGAATGTTCAATTCCGGTAATTGTTTCAGATGAGTTGTCGTTTAAATACCCCGATATGCGGGACTTCTTCTCTTTTTGAGCGATTCGATTTCATGCAAAAGAAAGGACCAACTGACGGAGAGGAAGGTAGAAAAGGTTTATGATCGCGCTGAAAATCGCCATGAACGCAGGAATCTGAAGCAAAATGATAATGAGAAAGATTCCAAGGAAACCGATCCTGCTGTAGGATGCCGCGGCGGAGTCGGGCAGGACAGAAGCCAGCACGTGCGAGCCGTCGAGGGGCGGGATGGGGACCAGATTGAAGACTCCCAGTATAATGTTCAGGTAAATGCCTCCGTAGAACATCCTCGTCAGGAAAATATAGAACGGAGAAGAGACCCCTGCTGGACCGATCAAGGGCTGTATCATGATGAGCCCGATCGTTAGGAAAGCGCAAATCACGGCCATTACAAAATTCGAAATAGGCCCCACAGCCGATACTATGACCTCGTCCCGCTTCATGTCCGAGAAGTTCAACGGATTGATCGGTACGGGCTTGGCCCAGGCTATGAAGATCTGCCCCGCAACGAGGAGGGAAAACAACGGGACGATTATCGAACCCACCAGATCAATGTGTGGTATGGGGTTAAGCGTAAGCCTGCCGGCATCTCGCGCGGTCGGGTCGCCGAGCTTCAGCGCAGCGTAACCGTGCGAAATCTCGTGGATGATCACCGAAAACAGAAGTATCGGCAGTATATATAATTCACTAAGCATATTTTCCTCTCGGATGAAACTTATCCAGAACCTCTCTCAGGTAACTCCGGTCAAGATGAAGATACGTCTGAGTAGTCCCGATGTCGCTGTGTCCCAGCATTTCCTGCACGGCACGAATATCCGCTCCCCCTTCGAGCAGATGTGTCGCGAACGTATGTCTGAGCGTATGCGGGTGTATCTCTTTGTTAATGGCCGCTTCCCTCGAATATTTCTTAAGCATCCTCCAGATCGACACGCGCGAGATTTTTCCGCCGCGGGAGTTCAGAAAGACCAAATCGCTTGCCGGGGCTTCAGTCCGGCTTGTGTGCTTCTTTGGACTCTTTGAACGAACAGCAGACTCAGATCTGTCGATCCACTCAAGGGCAATATCCCCGATAGGGATGATTCTTTCTTTGGATCCTTTCCCGAAGACTCTTATCACATTCTCGCTCCTAATTAAATCTCTTTTTCTGAGATTAACAAGCTCACTAACCCTCACTCCCGTAGCGTAGAGTGTTTCTATGATGGCTCGATCGCGGATACCGAGCACCGAACTAGTATCGGGCGCGTTGATGAGTCGTACCACCTCGTCGCGACTGAGCACGACGGGGAGTTTCTTGGAAGTCCTTGGCCTGTCGAGGTTGGCTGTCGGATCGATTTCAGCCATCTTCCGGTAGACAAGAAATCTGTGCAAGTTCCTTATGGCCGATAATTTTCTTGCAATGCTGCTCTGCTTCAAACCGTTGTCGAACAGGGTTTTTAAATATCTTCTGACAACGTCTCGGGAAACCTCGTTGAAGCCGCTGAGGCAGCAGCCCGAGATGAACTTGGCATATTGATCCAGGTCGACATGATATGAAAGGAGACTGTTGTCTGAGAGACCCTTTTCGAATTTCATAAACTCGAAAAACAGGTCGAGCTCACCGGCAATCTTCCTGCTCTGTTCTGGACTTGCCATTTCTTTTGGCCGAAATGGAGATCTATTTCTTTTTCGGGTTTCTGGCCGGACGTTTCTGTCGGGGCTTCCTTTTCCTCTTTCTTGCAGGCTTCGCAGATGGGGGCGAGGCGAGCGCCTCGAGCTCTTGTTGACTCAGCTCTCCCACGGGTTCCGGAATCTCGCGCTCGTCGGCAGCCTTTTCATCCGCAGTAACGTCCTTCTGCCCGGGGTACTCTATTCGTTTGTGGTAGATTCCCGAAAGAACGGCAAGAAAACTTTCTTTTATCTTGGTCAGATCGCCGAACGTGAGATTGGTGTCGTCGAGCTGGCCTTCCTCGTACCTGCTCTTCACGATTGCATCGATCATCGAAACGATATTCCCCACAGATTTCTCCTGGAGTGATCTCGTTGCGGCTTCCACGGAATCGGCGAGCATGACAATCGCGGTTTCCTTCGACTGCGGCCTGGGGCCGTCGTACCTGTAATCGTCCTCGCTTACATCGCCGGTCGCAAAAGGCCTTCTCAGCGCCTTGCCGTAGAAATATGCCACCAGCGTCGTGCCATGATGCATCGGAATGAAATCGAGGATGCGTTGCGGCAGATGGTGTTTCCTGCCGAGTTCTATCCCGTCGGAGACGTGCGACATGACCATCTGCACGCTTATATCGGGCGGCAGCCAGTCATGTTTCGACTTGTTAGAGTCCATAGTATTCTCGACGAAGTACTCGGGCTTCAGTGTTTTTCCGATGTCGTGGTAGTAAGCTCCGACACGGGCAAGTATCGGATTGGCCCCGACTGCCTCGGCGGCCTTCTCGGCGAGAGTCCCCACAATAATGGAATGGTGGAATGTCCCCGGCGCCTTTTGAGAAAGTTCGCGCAGGACCGGCTGATTGAAATCGGAGAGTTCCAATAGAGTGAGGTCGGTAGCGATATTGAACACCCTTTCGAAGAAAATCAGGAGTCCGAACGTTATGATGGGGCTGAGGACTGAGTTGACGGCAATAAATGAGAACTCTGCCAGGATTGTCGAGAAATCTTCTGCCCGCTGAAACGACACAGCGAGCGTGGCCACGGCATATCCGAGGAATATGAATACG
Organism: Candidatus Kryptoniota bacterium; assembly: GCA_046706745.1. Taxonomy (GTDB): domain Bacteria; phylum Bacteroidota; class Ignavibacteria; order Kryptoniales; family JAKASW01; genus JAKASW01. Next base: position 18,386 of record JBJKPC010000048.1, on the reverse strand, counting down.
AGGCTCCTGAAAATCTGGGTTCGGTTTTTGATATCTCTGACGGTATAAACGGCGAGCGCGCCGGCGCTTAGTGCAGTAAATGCCGCGCTAAAGTCGTTGCCTTTCATAGCGCCTGCCATAAGCGCGATCGCGACGGTGGCTTGAAATGCCACACGGGAATCGAAAACTATGGTAAGGATCATCGATGCCACGGGCACAAGCACGAGGTACTCCACCGGGAGGGTCGTTTGCGCAGTGAAGGCGAAATACATCAGCAGGGCCTCGAATATGATCAGGACGGCGATGAGCAGCAGCATCTTGTTGTTGAAGAATATCTTCTTCCTGAAGAGGAAGAGATAAATACACAGAAGACCTATGATGACCAGCATCATCAGGAATTTGCCGCCGAACTGAATCATGAGATCGGCTGCGCCGGTCCTCTCACGGAGAGCCCTTTCCAAGGAATCAAGTTTGAGTTTCGTTTCTTTGGTTATGCGGTCGTGCTTGCCGATGATCCGTTCGTTTTCCTTCACGAAGCCGACGGTCTTCGGGACGAGATCCACAGCGGCGTTTATTTCTTTCTGTGTCTGCATCTGGTTGTACGAGAGATTTGGAAGGACCTGCGATGCTATTGCCCCCGAGAGTATTCGTGCGGCTGCGGAGTCTCCTTTAAGTACACTCAGCGAAGCAAGGTCAAGCTGGTTGCCGACATCCTGGGGAGTCAGGACCTGATCGAGCGGAATCGGAGTTTCAGAGTTCCTGTGCCTCACAACTATTACCGAAGATCCGACCTGATCTCGTGGCCTGTCAATTATCCCGGTCTGGTAATCGCTCGCGAGAATCGAGGTCACCGTCGACGAAAGCGATGAAATTCTTCGCAGGATCGCCGGGTTGCGATAGACGGTAACCAGCAGCAGCTGCCAATCGGAGTTCGAGAACTGATAAGGAAGGCCCTGTAAGATGCCTGAAAGCTCGGTCGAGTCTCTGCTGTAGATCCTCTTATTTCTTTCCCGTTCCATCTTCAACTGAAGCTGGAGTGCGGCATGGACCTGGGAGATGAAAGCCACTGCAGAATCGAGACGATTTCTTTCCACTTGCACCCTGTCGAAGACCGGCTTAACGTTTTCTTTGGCTTCTTTTGTTTCTTTCTTGTATTCTGCCGGCGCCTTATAAATAGGAAAGGAGAACGGCGCTATTACGTCTTCATGCGTCCAGATGGTTCCGACTTCATAGTGGATCGTCAACTGATTCTGTGAAGGAGCTATAAGAGTGGCTATTAAAATCAATCCGACCAGGATGATGACTTTTACGGCGATGCTCTTTTCGAAATCGACGGCTTTAAGTCGTCGCAGCAAGTACCTCAGTTTCACGAGAATTGCATTCATTCTTGTCGATCCCGCCTGTTCTTTCTTATTTCGTAGATGAGGTCAAAAAACTCGGCGGCTCCGTTGTCGTCGTTTGTACCCCCTGTGACAAGGTCTGCCCGCTCCTTCAGCTCCCACACCGCATTCTTCATTGCGACTCCGGTCCCGGCGCGCTCGAAAGCCTCCAGGTCGTTCTTGAAATCCCCCAGCACGGCCACTTCCTCTTTTGTGACACGAAAGTACTTTTCAAGGTGTTCGAGCCCGGTAGCTTTCGAGTAGTTTTTATTTTTTATTTCCAGGTACCATCTGTCGCCGTGCTGAGAGCTGCGGTACACGTTGACGGTCACACGGGAAAAGTAACCGATTGCCTTGCGCGCTATGGATTTCACTATGGCTTTTGAATTTGCGCCGACGATCAGCTGGATCGTCCTGTCTGCATAAGGCATAAGGTTCTCGACGACGACTGTGTCCAGTTCAAGGCTGTCGATATAGCTCGGGAGCATGGTGTCCGATTCAAGCCGGATCATCTTGTCGTCCACAAATAGCGCTACGCTTGAAAGTGTCTTCTCAGCCTCCGAGATCACCGTCCTGACGACCTTCGGTCTGATATAACTGGCGAAGATGTTCTGGTCGCTGTGAGGAAGTCGAACGAGACCTCCGTCGAGCGAGATGATAGGCGATTCCATTCCAAGCTCATCCGCGATGCGTTCCGCGGAGGAGTGAGCGCGAGCAGTCATGATTGCCAGGCTCATGCCCAGGCCTCTTAACTTCCACACACTTTCCCTCGTCGCGGTCGAGATTTCACCCCGATCGTTGAGGAGCGTGCCGTCGAGATCGGTTGCAATGAGCTTTATTCTCTTGAGCTTCTTTAGAAATTTTGGAGAATGATTATCCATTAGCGACTGCTTACGTGTAAGTACAGATTAATGATAAGGCAAATTCCCTCAAAAATACAAGGTTGGCGTGGATGCTTCCACTTGCTTTGCATTTTCTGGCCGCAAATGGTAAATTTAATGCGTTTTCAAAGGAGAAAATGAGCAAGATTAAGAAAATTGGAGTCTATACAAGTGGCGGCGATGCTCCGGGAATGAATGCAACACTGAGAGCGATAGTCAGAACCGCGGCTTATCACAATATTGAAGTCGTTGGGATCCAGCACGGATACAACGGAATGATAAAAGGCGACTTTGTCCCTCTGGGGGCTCGCTCCGTTTCGAACATCATTCAAAGAGGGGGGACCCTTCTGAAGACCGCTCGCTCCACGGAGTTCATGACCCGTGAGGGGCGAGCCAAGGCCGCTGCCAACCTGAGGACCCAGGGAATAGACGGCCTTGTCGCAATCGGTGGGAACGGAACTTTTCAGGGAGCTACGCTTCTGTTCGACGAACACATGCTGCCGACAGTCGGTGTCCCGGGGACCATCGATAACGATCTCTATGGAACTGATTTCACAGTCGGTTACGACACTGCCATAAATACGGCCGTTGAGGCGATCGATAAGATTCGCGATACTGCAGATGCTCATGACAGGGTATTTTATGTCGAAGTCATGGGGCGGGACGCAGGGTTCATAGCTCTCGACGTCGGCATTGCCGGCGGCGCAGAGTACATCGCCATACCCGAGATCGAGGAGAACTTCGAAGCGATCCGCCAGAAACTCACGACAGGCGGGAGGCAGAGGAGCAGTATCGTCGTCATAGCTGAAGGCTGCTTCAAGGGCGGTGCAGTCGATCTCGCCAGGAGGATGAGCGAGTTCGTTCATTTACATTATCGAGTAACCGTCCTAGGGCATATCCAGCGCGGCGGAAGCCCCACTGCCCGCGACAGAGTACTCGGCGCGAGGCTCGGCTCGGCTGCGGTGGAAGGTCTGCTCAGCGGGGAGATGAACGTCATGGCCGGCGAAGTCAACGGTGAAGTCGTCCTTACCCCGATGCGCGACACGTGGGAGAAGAAGAAGGCCATTGACAGCAGCCTCGTCGAACTGTCGCAGATACTTTCCATCTGAGGGGAGCCTCTCGGCTGCCCTTACTTATCCGCGGTTAATGACCGGAGAAGATTCTTGAGGACAAGAGCGAAGAAATTCCTAATCGCGGCGGCTATGGCCGCCAGCCTGATGTTCACTGTTCAAGGCTGCAGCTTCACCAGTCTTACGATCGGTGCTACGAGCGTCATAATAGACGGCGGTTTCAAGGCTATCAACCGGGAAACCGACCTGAAGCTTGCCGCCGCCGCTATACCGTCCGATCTAAAACTTCTCGATGGGCTGATAATTGAAGCGCCCAACAACGAGAAGCTTCTGCTCCTGGGCGCGGAAGGGTATACAAGCTATGCACTCGGATTCGTAGAAGACTCTTCAAAGCCGCGCGCAAGCCTCTTCTACCTCCGCGCGCGAAATTACGGGCTGAGGATTCTTTTCAAAAACGGAGATTTCAGGGAACACTTCAACGGAGACCTCACCGATTTCAAGAAGGCTCTCGATAAGTTCGGCAGAAGTGACGTGCCGGCAGTATTCTGGACCGCAAACGCATGGGGGAACTACGTGAATCTGAATCGAGACAACGTCGATGCGCTTGCCGATCTGCCGAAAGTCGAGGCAATGATGAAGTTTGTTCTCAGGTACGATCCATCGTATTTCTATGGCGGAGCACATCTGTTCTTCGGAACCATACTCGGAAGCCTTCCCGCGATGTTCGGCGGCGATACCACCGCTTCGAGAGAGAATTTCGAGGATGCAATTAAGATTTCGGACGGCAAGTTCCTCATGACTTACTACTATTATGCCAAGTCATATGCCGTCATGACGCAAAACAAACAACTCTTCAGGTCGCTTCTGAACAAGGTCATCGATGCGCCTGCAAACCTGCTTCTTGACCAGAACCTTGCTAACCAGATCGCGAAGCAAAAGGCGGAAGAGCTGTTGAAACATGAAAGCGATTATTTCTGAAAGGTTTAATATGTCTAAGACCGCAATGAAAATGTTCGTCGTGTTGTCGGTTGTCTTCCTGTCGAGCTTCTCTGCACTGGCCCAGGAGTATACTATCAAATTCGCGACCGTCGCTCCTGACGGAAGCACATGGATGAATGTGATGAAAGAGTACGATGCGGCCGTCCGCAAGGAAAGCAATGGAAGACTCGGTTTCAAGTTCTACCCGGGTGGAATTGCCGGGGACGAGAAGGACGTTCTCAGAAAGATTAGGATCGGCCAGTACCAGGCGGGTGGATTTACCGGCGTCGGAATGGGAGAGATTGCGCCGGAAGAGCGAATACTCGACACCCCCTTTCTCTTCCACGATACCTCGGAGATCAACTACATCTACAAGAAATTCACACCGCAGTTCAAGGAAGCATTTGAAAAGGGCGGGTTCGTGTTTCTCGGATGGGCCGAAGTCGGATTCGTCTATGTATTTACCCAGAAACCGATATATTCTGTCGCCGACATGAGGGATGTCAAAGCGTGGATGTGGGAAGGCGATCCGATAGCGCAGGCATCGTTTAAAGTGCTCCATCTGTCGCCGATACCGCTCTCGGTGACCGACGTTAACCAGGCACTCCAGACCGGCATGATCAACTGCGTATACTCGCCGCCCCTTGCAATGATCGCGCTGCAGTGGTTCACAAGCGTGAAATACATGCTCGATGTACCGCTGGCGAATTCGTCCGGAGCAGCCCTGATATCCAAGAGGTATTTCGACAAACTGCCCCCCGACCTGCAGCAAATATTGCTGAAGAACGGGCAGATATATCTTAAGAAGCTGACCGAGCTGAGCAGGGTAGAGAATATCAAAGCTATCAAGACGCTCGAGTCCAAAGGGATCATAGTTACCCATCCGAAATCGAAGACCGAACTCGCATACTATTACAAGACCGGGCAGGAAGCGCGTGAAATGCTTGTCGGGAAGCTGTATTCGCAGAAGTTGCTAAACGAAGTGGAGTCGGCGCTCACGGAATACCGTAAGGAGCATCCCGGTAAGTGAGAGTTCTGAGGAAAATCGAAAACGCGCTGGGCTTCTTCGAGAACACCCTTTTAGTCATTTTCCTGACGGTAACGGTCGTGATGGCTTTTCTGCAGGTCATCCTTCGGGAGTTTTGGTCGACCGGAATTCTATGGGCGGATGTTTTCCTGAGACATCTCGTCCTGTGGATCGGTTTCCTCGGAGCGGCACTTGCCGCAAAGGAATCCCGCCATTTCTCCATCAACATCATCACCAAGAGACTCCCGGCCATGGTACAGCGGATCGTTCAGGTCTTTCTTCACTTTACCGCCTCCGTCGTATGCTATTTCCTCCTTCATGCGGGGGCGTCCTTCGTCGGAGACGAGATAAAGTATAATCACGAACCGCTCTTTACGTTGTTCGGGGCCAACATCATGGCCTATTATCTGGAGATCATAATTCCTATAGGCTTCGGGCTGATAGGGCTCCATTTCCTGTTCAGGGCGATTGAAGTTGCGGTATCCGGTCCGGAATCGGCAGAGGTCATTTGACAGGCGCATTTCACGCACAACAGGATTTTTCAAAATCTTCCGACTGCGGATTTCACCGTATAGGGGGTATGTTCTAAGTGTGGTATATAATTATCGGCATTGCCGTTCTGCTGCTGGTGCTTCTCGGAGAACCGGTATTTGTGATTATCGGCGCGGGCGGGCTTCTCCTTTTCAAATCTATCGGTGTAAGCACGTCTGCTGTTATCGTCGAGTTGTACCGGCTTGCGAGTCTCCCGGCTCTCATAGCGATCCCGCTCTTCACTTTCGCAGGCTATCTGCTAGCGGAGAGTGAGGCACCGAAGAGGCTGGTCCGCCTGGCACAGGCTTTTTTCGGATGGATGCCCGGCGGCCTGGCGATCGTCTCGATCATCTCGACCGCGATCTTCACCGCCTTCACCGGGGCATCAGGTGTAACTATAGTGGCGCTCGGGGGCCTTCTCTATCCGATCCTTGTCGAGGAAGGATATCCGGACAGGTTCTCAACCGGGCTGATGACGACATCGGGGAGCCTCGGACTTCTCTTTCCCCCCAGTCTGCCGATTATATTGTATGGCATCGTAGCGGGTATCAGTGTGGACCAGCTGTTTGCAGCCGGCGTTCTACCGGGAATTCTGTTGATTGTCATGCTGTCGGCATACAGCATTTATGTCGGCGTCCGTTCGGGAGTCAAGCGCCAGGCATTCTCATTCAAGGAAGCTGCCGGTGCTTTGAAGGGGGCGATCTGGGAAATCCCGCTCCCATTCATCATAATCGGCGGGATCTACGGCGGCTACTTCACCGCGACCGAAGCAAGCGCGGTGATGGCGTTTTACGTGTTCGTAGTCGAGGTTTTCGTTCTTCGGGACGTGAAGTTTTTCAGGGATCTTCCCCGGATTACGAGGAAGAGCATGATGCTGGTGGGTGCGATCTTCGTGGTCCTCGGAACTGCGCTCGGTCTTACGAACTATTTCATCGATCAGCAGATCCCGATGCTGATGTTCAGGTTTATCCACCAATTCGTCTCCAGCCAGATCGTGTTTCTCATCCTGCTGAACCTTTTCCTTCTAGTCATAAACATGGTTGAGATTTTTTCCGCAATAATCATAGTCGTGCCTCTTATAGTACCGATCGCGATTCAATACGGGATAAACCCGGTTCATCTCGGGGTCATTTTCCTGCTCAACCTGGAGATCGGTTATATGCTGCCGCCGCTCGGGTTGAACTTATTCATATCGAGTTTGCGTTTTGAAAAGGATATAGTGAAGATCTACCGGGCGGTGCTGCCGTTTCTCGCGATTGCACTGCTGGCGTTGTTGATCGTAACATATTTGCCCGATTTGAGCCTTTATATGACGAGAATATTGAACGTGAAATAGATGGGCGCGCATCTTTTTGTCGCTTCGATTTACGACGCATTGATGGTCCCTGCGGATAAGCTCGGATTCGAGAAGGTACGCCGTATGGTCGTTAAAAGGGCGAAAGGACGCGTGCTCGAGATAGGTGCCGGTACGGGTCTTAATTTCCGGTACTTCGAGGGAGCTGAGTGTGTCTTTGCGATAGAGCCTGACCCGTACATGCTTGACCGTGCTCTTCCGAGGGTTCGTGAATGCGCGGCGCTTACTCGGGCACGCGCCGAAGAACTGCCGTTTCCGGATAGTTCGTTCGATACCGTTATCTCCACGCTCAGTTTCTGCACGATCGGCGATCCGGTGAGGGCAGCCGGTGAAGTCCGAAGGGTGCTCAAAGACGATGGCTGTTTTTTCTTTGCAGAACACCCGATTGCAGACAAGCCGCTTCTCGCCGGGGCCGAAAGATTCGTTGCACCGCTCTGGAAGAGAGTGGCAGGCGGGTGTCACCTCGACAGAGATATTCTGTCGTCCTTCAAAGAGGGCGGGCTGAACATAACGGAAATCATAAGGCTCGATTCGTTCTTTGTCGCGGGCAGGGCGTCAAAGGAGGGTTCCTGTTCAAGCCCCGGACTGGCCGCATGAGATACGCCGTAATTTCAGACGTTCACTCCAATATCGAGGCACTCCTTACGGTTATGAGGGAGATCAAGAAAAAGCATGTGGATGAGATTGTCTGTCTCGGAGACGTGATCGGCTACGGCGCGAACCCGGATGAGGTAGCTGAAATAGTGAGGAACGAAGTCAGGTACACGGTAAAGGGAAACCACGACGACGCACTTCACAACGAATCGACTTACTCGATGATAAACCAGTATGCCAAGGCGGCGATCGACTACGGCCGCGGAGTCCTCTCGGAGGTGAACAGTGAGTGGCTAAGAGCGCTCCCGCTTACCCATACGCTGGATGATGTGCTGCTGGTTCATTCCTCTCCTTCGGAGCCGCATGGGTGGAAATACATCCTAACCGAATCTGAGGCAAGGGTCGAGCTTTCCTCATTTGGAGAGAGGGTCTGTCTGATCGGTCATACTCATGTCCCGATGGTTTTCAGACGGAATATCGGCGACTCCTCCGGCGAACCCCCAGCACAAACGAGAGAACTCATCAATGTCGGGAGCGTCGGTCAGCCGCGTGACGGAGACCGGCGCGCAAGCTTCGGAATAATCGACACGTCGAATTTCACCTACGAGAATTTCCGCATTGAGTACGATTGCAGGCTGGCAGGAAACAAAATAATAGCCTGCGGTCTCCCGCCGTTTTTGGCCGAACGCCTTCAGAAGGGTAGGTAAGCAGGAAGATCGGCAGGAAGATCACCTTCACTTCTGCCTGTTCACTGTTGGCTTTCTGAAAGGTCTTCGGAGAATGTCGCCTTCTCCTCCGGGTATTCCATGTAGTGAAGGCAACCTTCTTACCGCCCCCTACGCCACCGCCGTTCTCTTCCTCGACTTGTATCTTTCGTCGTGGTCGAGTATCCGTTCGCGTAGCCGGATCGACTTCGGTGTGAACTCGACATACTCGTCGTCGTTGACCCACTCGATGGCTCTTTCGACGGTCATCAGGATCGGCGGCTCCAGGCGAATCGCCTCGTCGGCGCCGGACGCGCGCATGTTCGTCAGGTGCTTGGTCTTGCAAACGTTTGCAACTATCGTGTCTTCACGCGCATTCTCGCCGACTATCATGCCGGCGTAAACCTGCGTGCCCGGCTCGATGAAAAAAGTCATCCTTTCGCCGAGCTTCCACATGGCGTAGGCAACCGCTGTACCGGTTTCAAGTGCGACGACAGCACCTTTGCTGCGGCCTTCAATTTCTCCCTTGAACGGCTCGTATCCGTGGTAATTATGATGAAGAATGCCGGTTCCCTTCGTCTGGGTCAGGAATTCCGTACGGAAACCTATCAGCCCTCTTGCTGGGACTATGAACTCAAGTCTCGTGTTGCCGTGACTGGGCATCAGGTTCTTCATTTCGCCCTTACGCCGGCTCAAGTTGTCGATGATCGTACCCACAAATTCATCAGGCACGTCTATAATCACATGTTCGACTGGCTCGTAGAGTTCGTGGTTGATTGTCTTGAAAATTACCTGCGGTTTTCCTACCTGAAATTCAAAACCTTCTCTTCGCATCGTCTCGATGAGGATCGACAGGTGCAGCTCGCCTCGCCCGCTCACCTTGAAGACATCGGGTGTGTCTCCGGGCTCTACCCGCAGGCTTACGTTCGAACGAAGCTCCCGCGTGAGCCGTTCGGCCAGATTCCTCGTGGTGACAAACTTTCCTTCTTTCCCTGCAAAGGGCGAATTGTTTACGACGAAGTTCATTGAGAGCGTCGGCTCTTCGATGTTGACGAACGGAAGGGGGGTGACGTCCGCCGGATCGCAAATCGTTTCGCCGATGTCGACGTCTTCCATGCCCGCGAGCGCAATTATCTCGCCGGCACTTGCTTCGCCGGCCTCTACGCGCTTCAAGCCTTCGAATGTATAGATCTTCGTGATCCTCGCATCTTCCACGCTTCCGTCCTTGTGGATGACTCTCATTTGAGCGCCGTCTCTGATTGTGCCGCGGAAAATCCTCCCGATTCCCAGGCGGCCGATATAATCGTTGTACTCTATGTTCATGACGAGCATCTGAAACGGCGGTTCGCCGTCTGCCGGAGGTTCGGGAATCGTCTTAAGTATAGTTTCGAATAGCGGCGAGAGATCTCCGTTCTCCTGATCGAGTGAGTATTGTGCGATCCCCTGTTTGGCGATTGTATAAACCACCGGAAAGTCGATCTGGTCGTCGTTGGCGCCGAGCGTTATGAAAAGATCGTAGACTTCGTTCAGAACTTCCGACGGTCGAGCATCTTTTCTATCAATTTTGTTGATGACGACAATCGGCCTGAGGTTCAATTCGAGCGCCTTTCGGAGGACAAACTTCGTTTGAGGGAGTGGGCCCTCGGCAGCATCTACGAGAAGAAGAACGCCGTCAACCATCATAAGGGTCCGCTCGACCTCACCGCCGAAATCGGAGTGGCCGGGAGTGTCGACTATATTTATCTTGATGTCTTTGTACCTTACCGATGCGTTTTTTGCAAGGATCGTAATTCCCTTTTCACGTTCCAGATCGTTCGAATCCAGTATGCGAGTCCCCACGTTCTGATTTTCTCTGAACGTTCCGGTCTGCTTAAGCATGTGGTCGACGAGCGTCGTCTTCCCATGATCAACGTGTGCAATTATGGCTATATTTCTAAGCTTATAGTCTCTCATTTCAAAAACTCTTTTTCATATAATCTGAACTAAACTCGGGTGTTATCACCGCGGCGAGGTTGTGTATCCTGTCTTGTCTCGGGCAGGAGACGTGTTGTGGGAACAAGCTGAGTAGTGCTTGACCCGGGAGGCACGCTCCTCTCAGGGAACTAGATTTCGCTGCCATAAGATAACAAGAATTGAGGATATAGAAAAACCCCTCTGTTGTGGACGGTGTATAACTCGCAGTAGCATAAAGGGTTAAGGGACTAAAATGCTGCAAAAGCAAGGCGTCGAGATTGCGTGCCCGCTGTTCGCTCCAGGACAGTCTACGCTTCGGGGTGCCAGTTACAAGTTTGCCGCCGAATTCAACTCTGCACTTGATGGTTGATCTCGATAGCTGCAGAAAACGTTACAGTGACGATGCGTGCAGAAGCGGAACCGTGGCGGTGCCGCAGATATCCGGTCGCCGCTGCTCCTAGCATAAGCGGGCTTAAGGTCCTCCAGATAGTGGAAGATGGGAAGACTTCTGACCGAAAGATGGCGCCTTATCCCGTTGTTGAAGAAAACCGGATTCTCGGTCCGCCTAATGAAATGTGGTCGTTCTGATCTTCCGGGACTTTTGAACTATTTTCTTCGGCGTTGTGTTGAAATTGAAAATGCCGGACGGACGAAGAAAGGTGTGTCAGATATAGTTCTATATGGTAATTCCGTCCGGCTTTTTTTCTAATTCCTTCATTTCGCCGTTCAAGGCGCGAGTCTCCATTCTTATCCGTCGCGTCAGCGCCAAAGCGTTGAGCAGGCTAAATGTGACAGCCGTTAAGTAGCAGGAAAGAATCAGGGGAACGATGCATATCTCTATGACAACAGCCAGATAGTTCGGATGACGGATGAAACGGTAAGGTCCTTTGCGGATCACGCGATGATGCCGCTCTATAAGAATCTTGGTGTTCCAGTATATGCCGAGCGAACTTATAGCCCAGTAGCGAAGCACCTGAGCCGCTGCGAATATGCTCAGGAGCAATACCCAGTAGTGACTGACGTGACGTTTTAGCAGGACGGTTTCGATGACCAACGACACGAAAAATGCCGCGTGCATTGCGACGATGTACCGGTATCCTTGCTTGTCTACTTCAACCGCGCCGCGGCTTCGAAGAATATTCTCGTGGCGCCGGGCTATTCGTAGTTCGACAAGTCGCTGGACGAGCAGAAAGGACAGTAAGGCAATAAGCGGCGTCGTCACGTCCGGAAGAGAATCAGTTCGGAACTGAATCCGGGACCAAGTGCTGAGATCAGTCCATATTCACCCGGTTTGTACTCGCCGCTTTCCATAAACTCTTTCATTACGTAAAGTACCGTCGGCGACGACATATTGCCGTGTTTGCGGAGCACCGATCTTGTGAAGCGCATCTCATCGTTGACCAAACCGAGCGCCTCCTCGTAAGCGTCGATTACCTTGGGTCCCCCCGGATGAATCACATAGTGCTTGATCTGGTCCAGACCGATGTGTGCGATGGCGCCGATTTCCTCGATGTTCTGTCTGACGCTGTTGCGCACAATTGTGGGAATATCCTTGCTGAATATTACTTTGAGACCCGTATCTCTGACGTCCCATCCCATGACGTCGAGTGAATTATTGTAGATGGTGGACAAGGAACTAAGCAGCGTGACCCCCTTTCTGTCGCTTAGCGGGTGCCTGTCGCCGACAACGAGTGCCGCCGCAACCCCGTCGGAGAACAGGGAAGTGCCGATGAGATTACTTTTGCCGAAGTCGTTTTTCTGAAATGTCAGGCCGCAGAGCTCTATTGCCACAACGAGTGCGGAATGATCGGGCATAGCAGTTGTATATTCCAGCGCACGGCTCAGTCCGACCGCTCCGCCGGCACATCCGATTCCCCAGACGGGAGTCCTGCGTATATGTGGATTGAATCCCAGGATGTTGTGGAGCCTTGCGTCAATGCTCGGCGTCGAAATGCCAGTGCTCGAGACGAAAATGATGTGGTCGAACTCTTCTGGATTCATTCCGGCCGCCGAGAGGCAATCCCGTGCGCAGACGGCCGACATTTCGACAGCATTCTCGATATAGAGCCGGTTCCGTTCCGAGAACCCATGTTCCTCACCGTACCACGTTTTCTCCTGGGTAAAATGGCGGGTTTCGACCGATGCATTTGTGAAGACACCTGCCAGGCGCTCGAACTCGGCGCTCCGGCCTGAGAACATCCGGCTTGCAAATTCTTTCACCTCGTCCTGTTCCACCCTTACCGGGGGGTCATGCGTTGCAACTGATATTACTTTTGCCATCAGAATTCTCCGGGAATACAGTCGCCCTCGCGATGTATGTCGATTTTTGAGACATTTGGTCGCGATTGCTAATAAAATAAACTAAGAGGCGCGGTACCATAAAACTATTTTTATTTATTGCGATCATTTTATTATTTTCTTAAGTCTAAAGAGTCGTATTGCGGCTGTCTTCCGGGGTCGATCTAAATCCCCGGACGGCAGACGAATCATGAGTCAAGAATCTAAAAGTCTTAGGTCTTAGCGATGAAGAAATGCTCATTACTCGGTGCGATATTCGTTTCATTCTTCTCTTCCGGATCTGCTTTTGCTCAGATGGCTGACGGGCGAGTCAGTCACGCCGACATTGCGCAGGTGGCGAGCCATGTTCAACAGGTTGTTCACATAAATACCGGCGATACTACATGGATGCTCATTTCAACGGCGCTTGTGATGCTCATGACTCCGGGTCTCGCGCTCTTCTATGGCGGTATGGTCCGCCGCAAGAACGTTCTCGGAACAATCATGCAGAGCTTCATAGCCATCGGCGTGATAACGGTGCAATGGATCCTTTTCGGTTATTCTCTCGCTTTCGGGCCGGATGTAGGCCACGTGATAGGGAGTCTGAGGTGGTTCGGTCTGAGCGGTGTGGGAATGGCGCCGAATCCCGAATACGCACCGACGATCCCGCACGAAGCATTCATGCTGTTTCAAATGATGTTCGCCATAATCACTCCTGCATTAATAACAGGCGCGTTCGCTGAGAGGTTCAAGTTCAAGACATATATAGTTTTTCTTTTGATGTGGGCGACGCTGGTTTATGATCCGCTGGCACACTGGGTATGGGGTGTCGGCGGGTGGATGAGAAATCTGGGCGCGCTCGACTTTGCCGGCGGGCTTGTCGTGCACGTCAGTTCTGGTGTTTCGGCTCTGGTCGCGGCGATGCTCATCGGCAGGAGAAGAGGATATGGTCAGGAGCCCATGCCGCCGCACAACCTGACAATGACGCTTATAGGTGCGGCGCTTTTGTGGTTCGGTTGGTTCGGCTTCAATGCCGGGAGCGCATTGGCGTCGGGCGCGCTCGCGGTATCTGCATTCCTTGCTACTCAGATCGCTGCCTCTGCCGCAGCCCTTTCGTGGACCACCGCAGAATGGATCACTCGCGGGAAGCCAACCGTCCTCGGTGCGGCTTCGGGAGCGGTCGCCGGTCTCGTCGCGATCACTCCGGCTTCCGGGTTCGTCGGTCCGATGGCCGCATTGATAATCGGACTCGTCGGCGGCATCGTCTGTTTCACCGGCATTAGGATCAAGGAGAGATTCGGTTACGACGATTCGCTCGACACCGTAGGCGTTCATGGAGTGGGGGGAGCTTGGGGCGCGATTGCAACTGGGTTGTTTGCCTCAGTGCTCGTCAATCCTGCCGGGGCCAACGGTCTCTTCCACGGGAACGTAAGTCTACTAGGAGCTCAGGCACTGGCTCTCGTTGTGGTGATCCTGTATGCGTTCGGAGTCACCTGGTGTATATTGAAGCTTCTCGACAAAACCATGGGGCTTCGCGTATCACCCGAAGATGAGATCGACGGTCTTGATCTGGCACAGCACGGCGAGAGCGGCTATGTCTTCGAAGAGCTTTGATCGGCTGTCGCGAAAAAAGGCCGCTAATTCGGTCAATTGAAAATATCCAACGGTGTGTTGACAGCGCGTCGATGCATCGATATATTCGATTGTAGAAAAGGCAAGGAGATGCCGTATGTTCCACAAGGAATCTCAATGGGAGGTCGTTTGCGATGCATGTAACGGCACCCGTTACGTCGGCGTGATTCAGAAAGACGAAAACATCGAGTTTATCGAGTGTGAAAAATGTCATGGTGCCGGATATATATCGGTGATACAGTACGGCTTCTCGGGGGAGGAAGATGAAGATTGATGCGTCCTCGGACAATTCCATTCGCCCTCCGACGAATCGTCGACCTAAGAGGTATTCCCGTCGCTTATCTGTACCACGTATGACCATTTGAATCCGGACCACTCAAAACTTGAGGAGAGGAAGCGGCGTAATTTTCCGGATGGTTAATGCGGCTGTCCGGTGAGTCGCGCTTCTTGGTGGAGGTCGGCCCCGCCACCATGACCCACTTTGATCGAAATAAATGGCATTACGCCTCCAACGGTTATAATGGGAACATCGAAAGTCGCTGAATCATTTCCGTTTCTCCTCGAATGACTTTGATTCATTAGGGCAGTTAGCGTTCTACTGACGAACTTGCTCCGTTGACTTGCATGTTTGACTCCATGCGAAATAGTTTGTCGGAGAGAAAATGAAAAGCAATGACCTGGCGATATTGAAGGGTACCTTCATCCCTTTTTCCGAGCTTCATTTCCGCACCTCGCGCAGCGGCGGGCCCGGAGGGCAGAACGTCAATAAGGTCGAGTCGAAAGTCGAGTTGCTGTTCGACGTCGTCGGCAGCCCGTCGCTTACAGAAGGCCAGCGTGCCCGTGTCCTTAACCGCCTCAAAAACAGGATAGATTCGGAGGGCACACTCCACCTCTCTTCACAAGCTTCTCGCAGCCAGTGGGAAAACAGGGAGATCGTAGTTGCGGAATTTGCCCGGCTGATCGCCGCGGCGCTGAAACCGGCAAAGAAGAGAGTGAAGACCCGCCCATCGAAGGCCTCAAAGGAAAAGCGACTGGAAGCAAAGAAGAAACACTCGGAGAAGAAGAAAATGCGGAGCGGGAGAAGAGAGGAGACTATGTGACTATGGGAGTGGGGTAGTATGTGACAGTCGGACTGCGAGGCGGCAGGCCTGACGACTTCGTTCGACTTGAGAAGCTCTAGATATAATCCTCCCGTTTCTGCACGTTTCTCAGCGGCTCGCCGTGGGCAAAGCGAAGTATGTTGTCCAGCGCCCTGTCGAGCGCAAGCATGTATATCCCTTCCACAAGATATGAGTTGTGCGGCGAGCTGAGCATATTGTCGAGCTCGAAGAATGGATAGTGCACCTCAAACTTCGGAAAGTTGAACGGCTCTATCCACCACGACTCAATGCCCGCCTTGAACTTCGGGTTGGCCTTGAGATGCTCGTAAAGACACTTCTCGTCGATCAGATCGCCGCGCGCGACATTGATGAGCACGGCATCAGGCTTCATCAGACCTAGTTCCCTCGATCCGATCATGCCCCTCGTTTTCTTGTTGAGACCTATCGTGAGCAGCAAGAAATCCGATTCACGGAGAACCGTGTCAAGATCGTCGAGCTTCCCGATGAATTCGACTTCCTCGTCGGTCTTGCCCGTAGAATTTATTGCCATTATCCGCATCCCGAATGCTCGCGCCAAGACTGCAGTCTTCTTTCCGATTCCGCCATATCCGACGATTCCCAGCTTTGATCCGGAGAGCATCTTGTGACGAGTCTTCTGGTCGAAGACCCCTTTGCCGAGTTCGCGGTGGAGGGGGAGGAAATCTCGCGCGAGTGCGATCATCATCCCGATTGCGTGCTCGGCTATCGGCTCGCTGTATGCGCCGCCGTTGCTGCAGATTGTTATATCCTTCCCCAGTTTATCATACGGAATTACGTCCGCCCCCGCGAGAGTTATCTGGATGAGCCTCGTTCTTTTCAGGCAAGGTATCTCCTCCTCTTTGATGTCTCGTTTGAAATTCGTTGCGAGGAGTACATCCGCCTCTTCAAACAACGACCTCCGTTGATCTTCGGGTTTACCTTCGAGGAGCTCTATCTCGAACTCGTGACGGAGTTTCCCGACCAGGAGGTCTTTCATTTCGCGGTTCAGTTTTTGCGCGGCGACTAATTTCATTCTGGTTTCAAAATCTATGCTATTCGGAGCCGACCTTCTGTATTCTGTTGATCAGGTGGTTCATGTCGTCTGCGTTCCCGGTGATGAAGATGTATGTTTCTATCCTCAACGGCAGTTCACTCTCCAGCTTCACTCGCGCCGTCTTGGCATTCTGAAGGACGCCGTAACTCGGAGAGTGCTCCCAATCCTCGAGTGTAAACGGATGCTGGAACTTAATCAGCGCGAACTCTTCCCCTTCGAGCGCGAGGAAATTTCGTCCGAGGTCCACAACTTTCAGTCCCGGTGCAAAGTGGAACATCAATTCGACGACATGTTTCCCTTCACCGAGTAGATCGTCTTCGACGCGAAAGGTCCTTTGCTTTTTGTTAAAAGTAATTTCTCGTCGGTGAGTCACCGGCTGTGGGAGCCGCTCGTAGGCGTGGTGTTGCGCCTCGATGATATCCTGTTCGTCGCTGGACTGCCAGTTGAGCAGTGTGGGGCGGGTAAGATCCGCCTTTATTCTCCAGATACCGGCGAATTCCGCCTGTTCGGTGCCGTCGACGACGACGGTGTTGTGAGAGTAAGTGGATCGAAGCTTATTCCGGCGGGCGATGTCCGATGTGTAGGAGTAAGTCCCTCTGTCTACGAGGATTTCATTCTTACCCGCGATCGTAAAGCTGAGTACGTCGTTGTGTCCGTGCTGGCCGAGGCCGCGCATTCCGATGTCACCGAAGTCGACGGAGCAGAAGTCCTTTGCCGTTTTCATGAAGGCGAACCCGCCCTCCCTGTAAATCGAAGAGGATGCAACGTTCTCGGCTTCAATAACTGAAAACCTCTCGAAACCCGCACCGCCGAGGAGGAGAAGCGCGAGCTCATTGAAGCTCCCCGCGGCGGCCTTCATCTCTCCGTTTCCGAAGAGTGCCGCGCCTACGGCGAGAAGGTCCCGGTGATCGTTGAAGTCGATGTGCGGCCTCATCCTGAATATTCGCCCGTCGTCGGCGTCGCCAATGTTCGGCACTCTCCCGTCCCTCATCGTGGCCGCGGCAAGGAACCTAAACATTTTCTCGAGACGCGACGTAAATTCTCCGGACAGCTCGAAGTTGTTGAGTTTCAACAGGACATATGCCGCTGTCAGCATTTCAGTTACCAACCGCTGGTAGCTCGTTGATTTCTCGTAATCGGTCCCGTCCTCGTAAACCTGGTTGACGATTTCCTTCTCCAGCTCCTTGCGCGCGAATTCAACCCAGCTTTTCCCGGCGTGGGTGTCGTAAAAGAGAATCCCGAGGTAGACGAGCCCTACGAGGTTCGAGAGAAGGTGGTTGTGGTTCCTGAGACTTCTTTCAAGATTGTACCGTATGAAGACACCATGCTCGTAGAGCGAACAGAGGAGCCGGAGCATGAAGTCGTCGTCGATTTTTGTGGAGCCCATGAAATAGAGGAGCCCGACGATCAGGTTCATAGACCTGATCGCCGCCTCCATCGGCGTACTCCAATTGACTCCGTACCCAACCGGATTCTGGTCGATCCAGTCGGAAACAAGCTCCTTAAACTTGTCGGTGTGGGATTCGCTGCGGCTCAGCCAGTAGGCCTTGCCGAGCCATATAGCCTGATGAAACCTGCTTACCTCCCATGGTACTTTTACGTCGGTCGGGTCTCCTGCGGCAATCGGATCGATCTCGGAAAAGAATCCTCGGTCCCATCTTTTTCCGCTCTTGAAATCGAGATGCCAATCGATCCTGGCTCCGAAACGGTAAAGTTCCGAACCGAGGGTCTCGAATTTGTTCTGGTGCACGAGGTCTGCGTCGTCGAGGATGGATTCGAAGGCATCACCGCCGCCTGGGTCGGTCATGAGGTTTATATAGAACTCTTTCCGGTTGAGGTCGCTGAGGAAGAACCG
>JBJKPC010000047.1:0-4034 GCA_046706745.1 Candidatus Kryptoniota bacterium | reverse complement strand
TACTGAAGCTGGTTGTTGTTTGCGCCTGTGCGGTATACTGTCACCGGAAGGTTATTGATATCGTAGACAATAAATGCTATGCCGTTTTCAAGGTCCTGGAGCATGTTCCCGTTGTCATCATATGCGTAATTGTTGGGCCGCTGGTCGTCAATATCTGAAGTGTAGCTATCTGAAGCCACCGCATCGGTGACGTAAGCAAGCTTGTTCGTCCCGTCCTGGTAGTGGTAGGACAGCTGATCCATCGGACTTGTATCGGTACCCTGCGGTGAACCGGCGATTCGTGCGCGGAATGTGCTCCCCGTAGTCGCATGAAATCCCGACTGCAGCGTTATTCTGCCGGAGGCTTCAAATGTGTCATTGCTCCCGGCAGGGACCACGTAGGATGCCGATGCGACTATCTCGACCGCTCCATAATGGAGATTCAGATTGCCTGGCCGGCTTAACAGCGTCAAAAGAGGCACGAGAACTGCGGCGTTACTCGGATAGCGGGTCAGATCAACAATATTTCCGTCGGCATCGTATGAAATGCCGTTCTCACCAAATCTCGTCGTCGCGTTCCAGGCACCGTTCGCGTAATACCCAAAGTCAGCTCCCAGCAGCCGATTCGCACCATCATAGGAGTATGTGTAGCCTACCAAGGTTGTCCCTCCGGCCGATCCCTGGAACGGTACATCAGACATATTGTACATTTGCCAGCTGATGTTGCCGTTGTACTGGGGAGCCGAATTCAGGTATTGACCTACATGTTCGACATTGTCATACCCAATTACTTCGCCGAACTTATCCGGCGGCGACTGCGTCTCTCCGGTAAGGTTCTGATTATTTATTGAAACAAGCCAATCCCGCGAATTGTAGGCGTAGTCGACTCCCTGAGCATTTCCAAGCCTCAGCCGGCTTACTTTCCCGCTGGCTGTGTATGCATACTCGGCGTCTGTCACTCTGGTGTTGAGATCGGAACCGCTGTAAACCCTGGCTAAGCGCCCTACCTGGTCGTATTCGTACCAGGTGAAGTAGTTATTGGCGGGATTATTCAAGTCCTGGTAGGACTTCTTGGTCACATTGCCCTGGAAGTCGTAATCATAAAGGATCTTCTTGCCCGGTTCCCTTTGCACGATCCACTCCACTCTGCCGTTCTCATCATAGGAATAAAATGTCGTAAGTGCAACACTGCCCAGTCTGTGCGAGATTGATGCCGAAAGTCGGCCGAGCAAATTCCGCTGACCAGTGGCTAGAGCGTCATTGCTGGGGCTGTCGTAGACAAAGGTCCTGCTGGGAATGACGCTGGTAACCGGGAAATCAACATCGTACGCTTTTGCTTGCGTGAAATTGCCGGTTGCCGTCGACTGGTATTCGCCGGTTTCGATCAAACGGCTTAATCCATCGTATTTATTATAGACAAACTCGAACCCGTTTGTACAGATGATCGAATACAACACTGTCGTCCCGTTCGGAGAGACAGAATATGTGTACGTCCCCCTCGGCAGAATGAACGCATTTGTGGTTGAACTACTTGTTGTTACCCTTGCAACGGATACGCCGTTGGCATTTATGCTCACCGATGCTGTGCCCGATCCTGACAATACTTCCAGTGACAGGGTGATTCTGCCGGGAAGCGTCATTGCGGGAAGTGAAGCGTTCGTGATTGGGTTGCTCGTGAATGAACCAGAAATATTGATCGCATTTATCGCGCCGGTGTGATTACCATCCTGAATAAGCCGGACGTTGCCCTTCCTGTCATACAAGTACCGGACAGTTCCGGCGTCGGGAGAGGTCTTTTGCGTGAGCAGACCGGCTTTGTTGTAAACGTAAGTTGTTGCGAAAGCATCGCCCATGGGAGGAATCGAACGAACCAGATTTCCCTTCACATCATATCGGTAAATCGTTGTGAGCCTCAGACCGGACGAATCGGTCACGGTACGAGCGAGATTGCCGAACTTGTCCTTAAATTCCAGTCCCTTGGATTGGTAGGATGACGGATTGGAGTAATCATTGTTCTCGTCAAAGAACGTTGTTTTGTAAAGCGTTCTCGCCGGAAATCCGGATGCATCGGCTTCGGAATTTGTCCCGTATTCATAATGTATGTAATGATTCAGCTGATACGTATTCCCCGGTGGATGACTGTCCAAAATTCTCCCGCTTCCATCGAGATAATAATCGCTTCGACTGTGTGTGTATCCGTAACCGTAGTATGCGGCGTCGTTGGCTTCGAAATTCAAGTCAAAGAGATGGTCAAGTGAGCCGCGGCCGCTCACCTTATAAGGTTTGAATGCCTTGTCTACCCTGAACATACCATCATAGGTGGTCGGATAAACGATGTCAGCCACGCCATCAATAACAAGCTTCTCTCTTTCATATCCTGAACCATCAAAGAAGCTCTTTGTAACGGTATTGTCTGAGCTCGATCTGAAAGCTGTTTGTGTAATTGAATTGAGATCCGCAGAACTTATTGCTCTCGGCAGGTAGTAGGAAAATTGTTGAACGAGCTGTCCCAACGGATTTACTACGGTGGTTATTCTCCCGAGCATATCATAATCCGCCTGAGTGGTTCTGCCGTTGTAGTCGGTTTCCGAAATCACATTGCCATAATGATCATAGCTATATGACCTTCGAAGTACACATGGAGAGTTGCAATCCTGCACACCCGTTACGTATCCCCTCGATAGTCCAATCGTGTCATAGGAAAACGGAAGATCAGAATCGCCGGAATAGTAATATGTCTTCGTATGATCATTAGCATCAGTCTCAGTGATGACGTCGGAATATCCCAATTCATCATAAGTGAACAAATGCTGCCGTATAACGTTACCAGTGTGGTCGGCAGGGGCCACAGCATCGGTAGGAGAGCCGTTCCAGACGCAGTTCGCGGTTGGCAGCCAACGCCCCATGACAAGGTCCCATGTCGTGAATTCCTTCGTTGCATCGATGTTGGTTGTTTTGTTCCTCACCGTTGTGCTGTACAATTGGGACAGCATGGCGCCGACGCTGGTGTTATCTTCGTTCACCATGCCCGGATACTTTGTGAACGCATACTCGTAGAAAGTCTGCCGATCACAGTCGCTTCCTCTCTCCAATTTTGCATTGACCAAACCATTTCCAAAGTTTCCGAGGAAAGCATTCCTGGGGGTTGGATTAAATTGAGACACGACGGTAGAAACCACACCGTCCCGGGAGGTCACAACCGAATCAAGCCTGGGCCATAATGAGGTTCGCCAGATATAAACGCTGCTGGAATTGTTGTTGTTAAAAACAGTTCCGAAGTAGTCGTATCGATCCTGCAAAATAGCCTGTGTCCAAAAAGTGTAGCAGTACCTGACAACCTCAGAAGCTTGTCCACCGCTCACTCCTGACTCTTCCTTCCAAATTAGACCACGGCACGCAGCTCTCGAGATTAGTACCGCATCGCCCGGAACTACCTGGGATGGACTGCTGTATTGCTTTATTAAGTCGGGCTGACTCTCAATAGCCTCTGAAGGGATTTCAGGAGGATCACCGGAATTGTAAATGGTTGCGACAGCTTCGTCGAATTTGAGCGGAGATCCTCCCTCATTGAAGGCGTCCAGCCCGGAATAGCTCGAGGTGAAATAGTATTTCTTCCACGACAAATCGGGGTTGATGACGTACGCCCATCTATGTCCGCTCTGACAGCCGCGGTACCATTTATAATACTGGTCTCTATGAATGGTCCAACCGGCCTGAAAAACTCTCGGCATGTACTCCCCTGCATATGCTGAGCTCGGAGGATCATAGACGACCTCGGGGGAATATACAAATGTCCATGTACGGGAAGCCCCTCCGATGCCATCATCGAAGGTCTTGCTTTGAACTACACATCTGGGCTGAGAATGGTAACTCCAATAATTTGCAAAATCCGAGTACCCCTCCGGGTCCAGGCTCACATTCTCGGTCGTATAGCTGTACGTATATTTGCCTCCGGTCGGAAGTGTCACCGTTTTTATCCTCCAGGCTGTAGCAAGCGCATTTGAACAGAAATACCCCGGCCATTCGTCTCCAACCGGATTCAGGTATTGGGCTGT
>JBJKPC010000046.1:0-9150 GCA_046706745.1 Candidatus Kryptoniota bacterium | reverse complement strand
CAAAAACACCGCTGTGCTCGCCGTAGACCAGGATGGGATCGCTGCCAAAAGACTTGTCAACACCCGCAGCCGGCAGGTATTTGCCAAGATGGAACCGAACGGAGACGTGATCGTCGGCCTATTCAACATCGGCGCGAAGGCCGAGAAGATTTCCATCCAGGTATCAACTTTAGGTTTGCCCGAAAACAGCAAAGGCTATTCTCTGGACAACCTGTGGACAGGCCGGACGAACAAAGCAGACGGTACCACTGTGAGTGCAACCGTGCCACCGCATGGAGTTGTTCTATATCGAGTACAGGGGCTTCAGTAATAGTTGCTTGCCGCAGAAGTTTTAGACTTCAGAGCCTGCCGGACAGAAGCGGGAGTATAGCGGCCTTCTCTGGACCTTCCTTAGAACCCTGATTTCAGATGGGGTTTCGTGTCACATCCCACGCCGATTGAGAGCGCGGCCCTGTTCCACACCCTGACGCCGCTAATCAGACAGAAAAGATGGCAAAGGGCAAATGCTATAGAGGGCCGGCCCCGCGACTGGGCCTATCAACAAAAGAGACCCCTCCACCTTCAGTAGCGTACCTGGGAATACCAAGAACCCGGTATTGCGCGAATCCGGTGCCGGGATTACAATTCCGATGATTCCGAGATGAAGAGAGTAGTTCTTGGCGTCTCTTCGTGTTCCTGATGACGTTTGACCTTGTTTCCATTGTGGTGGGAACGTTTTGTTGACAGCCTTAATGTCTGAATCGCGAGATTGAAGTCTTAATAGCGGGATGTGGGTGGCGCGACAGAGTTAGGGGTGAGATGCATACAAAACTGATGCGAAAGATCGGGAGGACTTTACAATGAAGCGAATCAATGGATTGGTTGTCTATATGATACTTACCGCGGGGAGTGTTTTTGGCCAGAGCGACTTTACTTCAATAGATGATGCAAACAAGGCCGCTCCCTTGGGCTCGCTTATATCGGGTCCCACAAGTCTGGGTGTGGGAGGGAATGTGGTGAATCCGTTCACGGGCTCTGTCTCGCTGTCTCTCCCAATCCTTCCCGGGATAACTTTATCGTATTCCAGCATCAATGTCCCGCTGTTAATGAACTATGAAAACAGGGATATGCAGTCTAGTACTGTGGGAGCCGGCTGGCTGCTCGAGCTTGGCAGCATCATTGCCGACCTCAAGGGCACGACGGATATTACCGACGACGACTGGTATTACATTGGCTCAGGCGGTTCGCGCACGAAGATCATGAAAGATGCTTCGGGCATATACCGCCTGCAAAACAACCCGTACTGGAAAGTCGAGCTTTCAATGAGAGGAGAGCTGGTGGATGGCATAACATTCACCACCGATGACGGTTCGAAAATGATGTTTGGCGATTTTAATGATGGGGGGAGCTCCTTGATAGGCCCGCAGAAGGCGAACCGCTGTGTCTTACATTGGGGACCCAGAGTGGCAGATTTCTGCAGCGTTAGCGGCGCAGATCAGATATGTTACAGATGGGATCTTTCAGAAGTACAAGACCCGTATGGGGTCGTTCTTGCAGACATTTATTACGTGCAGGAGCAGAGTGCAGTGAATGGTGTGAACTATACCCGCGCTTCGTATCCTGATCATATATTAAACCGGCGCACGGATCAAAAGATTGAATTCAGCTATTCGGCACGGGATCCAAGAGAGTACCAGATTGTTGATCCCACAAGCTCGAGGATTCAATTCTACGAAACTTATTCGTTAAGTCAGATAACGGCTTATCCATCTGCCCAATCCAGCGAGTCTATCCTGAAATTCGATTTCGGCACGCAGGATATCCCAAACGGTACGAATACCAAGCATTTGTTACCATCAATTATTCAACGAGGGCGTGATAACTCCCTTTTGCCTTCGATGAAGTTCGGATACGACGTCAACGGCCAATACATCTTGAAATCGGTGCTGGACCCAAGGGGTGGACTCGTAACTATAAACGGCAATTTCCAAAGCTACGAGTATTTGAGTCAGACAAGTGACGCAGCCGCTACTATACTAAATGGTGTGAGCGGAATGCCCGAAGATAGTTACAGGGTTTCAGCTTCGGGTGCAACTATCGCGAGATTTGATTTGAATAACGGACGGTTAAACATAGAGAGATGGGTCGGTAAATGGATTTCCTGCACCCATGATGTCGCGAACCCTAAATCTAACACAGGCTGCAATAGAGCGAGCGTTTCGGTATCTGATAACCATATTGCTTTAGTCTATAAGCAGGCTAATGGATTAGACAGATTGCTTATGTTCGATTGGAAGGAAGAAGAGCTTACCTGGGACATTGGATTAAACATCAGTGCGAATTCCCTTCAGGCTTACTATGATGCTTTGCTGGCGACCCTCTCGAGAAGTGGATGTCATCTGGCGATTTACGCGGCCGATAGCATCCATACCGACCCTGCCAGTGGATTCCCCGGGCTTTGGTCGTGGCAATACTGCGGGATGCAGCGGCAATGGCAGCCGACGGGAAGTATATCGGGACCGCAAATTGGCGGAGGAGATCACGATTGGTATGTTCAATCGCTCACGGCAACTGAAAACATGGTACTCTTGCAGAACCAAGACGGCACATGTGTTTATCAGTTTGGCGCTCCAGGCGATCCGCAAATGCGTTTCGTGTTCTCGGACGCATGGAACGACGGAGTCAGGCGCTTCTTTCTCACTGATAACTACATAGGTTACTGGGATACCGGAAACGGCCAACTCCGGACCGAGAACTTCATCCTTGATCCGATGGGCAACGTGGCGATTTCGGAACAATACCTGGGCGATTTTCACGCGGGTGACTATGATAGAAGAACGACGTATCCAGTTTTCACCGACGACAGAATATTGCTCTGTGAATACAGTGGAGCGACCACGACGCAAGAGATGAGGGCTAATATACGCATCTGGGCCTGGAATGGAACCGGTTTTAGTACCGTGCAGAGCATTTGGACGGACGTAGGCGCAGCCGGCGACGCAGCTCCATATTATTGGTACAACACCCGTTTCTACGGCATAGATAATTACAAATGGGATCTAAATTGCCGGATCAGTAATGACTGGGTATTTGTTTTTCAGCATAGATCGGGAGGAAGCAGCGAATACAATCCCTTTGAAGGCAGGGTATGGGCTTACATGTGGAACAACGGTTCGTCCAGATACGAAGAGGCAGGCACGTATAGCTATCCTTTCGCGCAGGAGAGCAACTATTACGGAATGTTCGTAAGCTCTGATCTGGTGTTAACAGATGACCACTTCACAGTTACCAGCGATGGATATGCCGCCATAGGTAGTTACCCGACTCGAAACGGATTCACGGACGTTTTTCCCCTCGATCGAACTTCGGCAGCCAGTTGGTCGACGAGTCGTTATCAGCTCCTCTCCGAGAACAACTATTATTCCTACAAATCGGGCGGAACTTGTTTGCTGGCGGGCAACAATTTCATAGGCGTCGGCTCGCTGAATGATGGCGAAGTCAAGGTAAAGTCCTACCACAACGCTGACAAGAACTGGGGCAACGGAGTAACGGCGTTTACAGTCAGTCGCGTTAGTACGAGTGGTTCGATAGGGCCGGACGTTTATTCGGACTACACGTATGATTCGCAGCTTTCATTCGATCCATACCTTGTGGCCCCCGGCTTTGCATCGGGAACGACCTCGAATGGACAGAACGGCAGCACAAAGACGTACTTCAACTATTCTCTTGAAAGCCCTCTTCTCCGGGGGCTTGTCGCGAAAACGGAGGCGTTCGCTCAGGGGAATCCGACAGCGATTCAACGATGGATCCCCACATGGTCTGTTTATCAGGACCCATTCTCTTCTTATTTGTTGCAGATCAGAAAGACGTTTGAGATCAATATGCTTGACGGCATGGAGAATTCAACGCGCTACGATTATAACAATACCAATGGTCAAATCATGAGGATAACGGAACAAGCAGATGCAGTGTCTGATCTTGGAGGTACCCATAACAGGGTGACGGACATAACTTTTGGTTTTCAACAGTACCCTTCGATGGCAACAGCGAACATGCTCGTTCAGCCATATCAAACCGGCGTTAGTGCATTCAGTGCCTCCGATGGAATAAGCCACGTCCTGTCACTCAACCGAACCGAATACGATGCGAAAAACTATCCGTTTCGGTCGCTCGTTTATGACGGGGCCAACTGGATTGTCGAAAACACAGTCTTAAGACGTGATAACAAAGGCAGCGTTGTCGAGTCCCAGGATGTCATGGGTGTGCATTCGACGACCAAGTACGGTCATAACGGCACCTTGCCTTTCGCCGAGATTGTAAATGCGGGCGACGGTGAGACCGGATTTCTCGGGTTTGAAGACGGTTGGGAGGACTGGGAGCCAGCCGGAACAATTGTGACAAACCAAAGCCATACGGGAACTTCGAGTGCATACTGCAACAATGCCTGTGGCCCGACAAAGAATTTCCTTTGTGCCAATGGCGTCGACAAAAGTAAGTCGTATACACTTGAAGCGTGGGTAAAGGTCAGCTCTGGAACAGGAACGATGACGATAGAAAAGAGAGATGGATCCGGCAGCTTTATGTCGTCCGTATCGAAAACGTTTTCTTCGAGCGGCGGTCCCGGCTGGCAGCATGTGAGCCTCACAATTTCGCCGCCCCAGATGTCTGACCTTCCGGTCAACGGCTATCTGAGAGTTTGGTGCGGGTTTCCGTCGTCCAGCTCAAACGCAGGCTATGTGGACGATATCCGATTCGGACCGGCTCGTGCGACAATGAATACATATACTTATAATCCTTTGACTCTTCAAATGACGACCAAGACAGATGTCAACGGAGTATCGACCTACTATGCCTACGATGCATTCGGGCGTCCGACCGACACCAGGAACGATGACGGAAATGTCATTTCACATACCGAGTATTACTCCTCAAGAAACGCGGGCAACAATTATGTGTTCGATCCTGCTCATCCAAATTTTGTCAGGACGACCTCTTACCCCAACAGTGACGGTTCAAATCCTGTAATATCAACGACGTATACGGACGGGCTGGGACGAACACTTCAGACCCATTCGCGCTTCGGATCAACCGACATTATCAGCGCATTCGAATACGATGATGCGGGTAGACCGTATCACACCTGGAGACCATATTCAGGTTCGACGGAATACGATCCTTCATACGCAGCGAATGTTCAAAGCGTGTACGGCGGTGTCTGTAGTAATCCTTATGATGAGACCATTTACTACCAGGATCCCCTTTCGCGGGTTCACTTCACAAAACCCTCCGGGTGGACCACGGAGAATGAATGGACTGAAAACAAGTATGGTAGTGCGACGGTGAACGGCTCACTCTTCTCCTTTTCAGAGACGCTCCAAAAGGTCGGCTCCAATATCGGCGGGCGCACGGGGTCGCGCATATATTCGGACAAACTCGGGAGGGCAGTAAGACAAGAGACTTATGTAGAGGGAGCGGCAGCAGTCGCGTCGACTACAACCTACAACATGCTTGGCAAACCCGTTGCCACCGTCGACCCAAACGGATATGTTTCCACAAACGTTTATAACACCTTCCTGGGAACCCTGGCACGGGCAACGACGGTCGATAACGGTACTTCTGATTACTTGTACGACACGGCGGGCAGGCTTCGTTTCATGGTGGACGCCGTCGGGTCGGCTTCTTCTCCCAATAAGACACTTTACTGGAAGTACGACATCTTCGGGAGGGTAATCGAGAAGGGGTTTGTTTTGCAGAATTGGACGGACATGCCGTCTCACGTGAACGATCAGTCATATCCGTCCACTCCCGCTACCTGGAGGAAGAAATATGATTACGACAATGCAGGCATAACTGAATACGCCACGGGAAGGCTTTGCAGGGTGCAGACTAATAACGATGATGATTTTGCTGCCGAAGCGCAGGAGGACTTCCGGTACGATAAATACGGAAACGTGTTGTCTGTGACGACGACTGTACCGGAGTTTTCAGCGGGTAGCTATACAATATCTTACGTATACGACTTATCGGGGAGAGTCATCGAGATTCGATATCCTTCTTTGCAAGTCACTCAGGCTCAGAACTTCACCGTTACCCCCTCGAATCCCTATGCGGCATCTTCGGCAAGTACGCTTACTGTCGGACCGGCGTTCGTTGTGGAAAGCGGTGCGATTGCCACAGTGGCTGCTAAGGAAAGCGTCCGGCTCATTCCGGGATTCAAGGCATCGGCGGGGGCGCATTTTCGGGCGTGGATAGACCCGAACATAATTGGAGGAGGTACGGTAGCCATGACCGTGAAGTACAGGTACGACCAGCTCGGTCGAGTCACCGACATAGGTGATGGGAGCGATGATGATTTTTATGCTCATTACGATTATAATAACCCGGGCGGAGGCATGAGTCAGGAAAGGCTGAATAATCAGGGCTCAACGACGAGCTATCAGTATGGCAGCTCGCGAGGATTCCTCACGCAGATTTCACATACTGCGTTTGCGGAAAATGTCGCATATTCAGGCGGTTTCGGCGGCTCAGACTATTACAACGGGTCAATTGCGCGCGATTCGTTTACTTACCCCGCAAGCTGGCCCGTTTCGTACACATACAATTTCCGGTACAATGAGCACAACAGAATGATCGTTGCGGACAACACCGCCGGTTCGTATTCGGATTACGATTACGGTGTCACCGGGCCGATACAGTATGACAACAACGGCAACATGATCTCTCGTCCCATGGGGTCCTCCGGTCAGAATACGTTCGTCTATTATCCAGGAACGAATCGTCTGATGAATACTAACGGTAATACGAACGACCACGTCCTTCAGTACGACGCAAGCGGCAACCTGGTCTCCAATGCTGCCAGAGGGATCAGCCTGTCTTACGACCCATTCACGCAATTGATGAGCAGCGTATCGGGTAATGATGCAAACGTGACCTTTCAGTATGACGGGAGGAAGGAGCGCATACTGAAAACCGTGAGTAAATCCGGAAGCGTGACGTCGACTCTGTATCTGCGGGGGACGAACGAATACCCGTTGACCGAAAAGATTGGCAATGGCGGGAGCACGACGGATCGGTTCTATGTGTATGGTCCGACAGGGCTGGTGGCAGTGGTTGAAGGAGGTGCGACATATTTCCTGGTGAAGGATCGCCTGGGTTCCACGCGAGCAGTACTCAACAGCAGCAACACGCCGGTAACCTGGTTCAGCTATGACGTTTACGGGAACAACATCGGTTCGCTAGTGAATCAGGACGTGAAGTACAAATTTACCGGTCAGGAGCTGGACGCGGGGTTTGCGTCGAGCGAGTTGTACAACTTCCGTGCAAGGGAGTACGATCCGCGGCTGGGGACCTTCTACGCGGCAGACCAGGCGGGACAAGGGTTCTCGCCGTATGGATATGTCGGAGGGAATCCGGTGATGCGTACCGATCCTACCGGGAGAATCTGGTGGTTAGTAGCAGCGGAAGTTATTTATGATATATATCAAGCATATAATGCTGCAAGTATGGTGTACGGAGCGTATCAGGCAATCAGCTCTGGAACTTTTGAGAACATGCTCAGGTTTGGAATGCACTCTGCATTCACGATTGCTGGGATGGGAGTTTCAGCTTCGGAGCCGGGAGGGTCCTACGCTGCAGATTGGGCGGAGCGTGCAGCAGTTGGAGGCGGTCTGTCAGTTGCGGGATATTATGCAGGTGGAGGACAAGGCTGGAGAGGAGCACTTGGAGCTTTTGCTGAAGGCGCGGGAGCCTCACTGTTGGGTATGGCTGTTCAGTATGGAAAGGTGAGCGAGTGGCAGATGCCGATGCCGGAAGATCCGGCATTGCTAAGCTTGAGTGATGCCGGTATGTCATCGCCGACGGCATTGACCATGGCTACGAAGGGTGTAGAGTTTCCAGAACCATATTGGATCTACAGTCAGTCGAGTGGGGAGTGGCGCTTAATGTGGTCAAATGATGCAGATATCCTGCATGGATATGCTGGCGCTGGTATCGGCCTCAATAACGCTGATGCTGAGTTCATACACGATCGATTGGGTGGAAACTGGGGCCCTCTGGTTAGAGGAACGTACCAAATAGGGCCGATGAAGGACTATCGGTTACGTAGCAGACCTGGGAGTTTAAGCAATGCAATGATGCTGACTCCAGACCCTACTACTGCACGCGCGATAAGTTCATATGGAAGAACTGGCCCATACCTGGTTCATGGCGCGAGAAATCAACACTATTTCAAACATTTTCTCGGTAGTGAGGGTTGCCCAATACTCATTTACCAAGATCGTCTCCATGTTTTCCACAGTGGTGTTCAAGACTTGAGGGTTGTGCGATGAAAAATGTCCTGTTATGTCTCTACCTTACGGTTGCTATGGTTTCTGTTGCTTATCAGCCTCTTCCCAATGCTGTTAAGATTGTGAATGCTGGTATGTATAAGATTCAAATCCCCACAGCCGACGAGGTGTTGCTCAAGTGTTCAATTAGGGTGGTTAAGTGCCCCACAGATTTTGCCTGCGAGAGCTGCTGGGGAAGTGATTCCTCGTATCATTTTCTACCTGGGACAGTAATTGGCAATATACACTTATGGGTTGGTGAAGACGAGATATTTGTACCATTGTCCTCCTATGGAGACTTAGCTAATCCGACTGAGGCGTATCTGCAGCAAAGCAAAGGGTACTATCGTCTCTTAATTGGGGGCCCAGATGGAGCTCTCGATTACA
This sequence comes from Candidatus Kryptoniota bacterium, assembly GCA_046706745.1. Classification (GTDB taxonomy): domain Bacteria; phylum Bacteroidota; class Ignavibacteria; order Kryptoniales; family JAKASW01; genus JAKASW01. Next base: position 460 of record JBJKPC010000046.1, on the reverse strand, counting down.
CAGCGACCATAGATTTTAATAAAGTGCAAGTATTACGTCGTTCAGTCCATACCGGAGAAGATCCAAAGTCATGGGAAGAAACGACTTACCACATTAATATGTCGGGATCTGACTACTGATGTAGCCTCTAGGGTGCGAATGGACTACCTCAAGCTGACACGTGCTGTGTCAAGAAGTGGGAGCACGCCAATGGTCGCGCCAGCGATCTACGGCATTTAGTCATAATTCTACATGAAGCAGGCCCCAACCCAACTAGGCTATGAGATGATGCCCTTTTCTCCGTTGAAATACCCAAGGCGGAGTATATCTGAGGCATAAATCTATGCTGCTACATGTTCGGTGTCAAGTGTTCTTCGTCTGTATTCTTCGTCGAGCGCAGCAACGAGTACACTCATCGATTTATATCCTGTTATCTTTCTGAACTTGTTCTCTGCTTCCAACAGCGCCGTAGCAGTCCACC
>JBJKPC010000045.1:0-50833 GCA_046706745.1 Candidatus Kryptoniota bacterium | reverse complement strand
TTCAGCTCCCTCCCCCGCCACAGATAGTAAATGATCGGGTAGAGAGCGAATTCCATGAGCACGCTCGTCACCACGCCGCCGACCATAGGAGCGACGATTCTCTTCATTACGTCGGCACCGGTTCCGGTACTCCACATGATGGGGATCAGGCCGGCGAGTATCGCGAAGGCGGTCATCATCATCGGACGAACCCGTTTCACCGACCCTTCGTGGATTGCCTCTTTCAGATCCGTAAGCGTCAGCATTCTCCCTTCGGCCTTCATCTTATCGTAAGCGATGTCGAGGAAGAGGAGCATGACGACCCCCGTTTCTGCACTTAAGCCTGCGAGCGCGATCATACCCACCCACACTGCAACGCTGACATTGTATCCCAGGAGGAAGAGAAGCCATATCGCGCCTATAAGAGAAAATGGGATCGAAAGCATGACAATGCCCGTTTTTATCGGTGATCTGGTGTTCAAGTAGATTATGAGAAATACCAGGAGGAGCGTTGCCGGTATAACATATTCCAGAGTCTTGTCTGCTTCCTGCATGAACTCAAACTGTCCGCTCCAAGTAACGAAATATCCCGTCGGGAGTTTGAGGTTCTCCGCCAAATACTTTTTCGCCATGTTGACGTAGCCGCCGAGGTTCGAAGATTTCGAGTCGACGAATACATACAATGTCGGGACGGCACCCTCGGTTCGTACGAACATCGGTCCCTGATGAATCTTCATTGTCGTGACGTCACCGAGCGGTATCATTGCGCCGGTCGGGGTCGGCACAAGCACGCGCTCAAGCTGTTCAGGATTGTCGCGCATTCCGATTGCGTACCGCAGGGTTATCGGAAACCTCTCGATGCCGTCTACTATCTGCCCCACCGGCATGCCGCCTATCGAACCTTTTATGACATCTTCGATATCGTTCACCGAAAGTCCATATCGCGCGGCCTTCAGCCTGTCGACGGTGAAATCGATGTAGTTGCCGCTCCCGACTCTCTCGGCGTACGCATCGGCAGTCTGCGGCAGCTTTTTTAACAGCGTCTCGATTTTTTCTCCGATGGTCTGAAGCTCCATCAAATCCGGTCCCATGATCTTAATTCCGATCTGGCTCTTTATGCCGGTGCTCGTCATATCGACACGTGCTTTGATAGGCATGGTCCATACGTTCGACAGGCCGGGCACCTGGAGCGCTGCGTTCAGTTGTTGTTGCAGCTTCTGGTGTGTCATTCCTTTCGGCCATTCGGATTGGGGTTTCAAGGTGATTGTCGTCTCGAACATATCGAAACCGGCGGGATCGAGAGGAGTATTCGCCCTTCCCGCCTTTCCAAATACCGATTTGACTTCAGGAAAACTCTTTATGATCTTATCGGTCATCTCGAGCGTCTGGCGAGCCTGCGTCACCGATATGCCGGGATATGCTGACGGCATATAAAGAAAGCTTCCTTCCCAGAGCGGCGGCATGAATTCGGAGCCGAGCTTCAGGTACGGATATGCCGTCAATCCCAGAATCACCACGGCAGCGCCCAGCACCCACCACTTGAATCGCAGTACAAACCGGAGAACCGGTTCATACAGCCTGATCAGTATCCTGTTGACCGGATTCTTCTCCTCCGGCGGGACTTTTCCTCGGATTAAGTATCCCATAAGAATTGGAACTATCGTGATCCCGAGAAGTGCGGCCGCAGCCATCGAATACGTCTTCGTGAAAGCGAGAGGACTGAAGAGTCTCCCCGACTGTCCGGTCAACGCAAAGACAGGGATGAACGAAACCGCTATGACGAGCAGCGAATAGAACAGAGCCGGTCCGACTTCCTTTGACGACTCGGTAATCAACTTCCACCTGTCGGTCCGTCCTCCATCTAGCTCTATGTGCCGGTGGGCATTCTCGATCATGACTATGGCCGAGTCTACCATAGCCCCGATCGCTAAGGCGATGCCACCAAGCGACATGATGTTTGCGTTCAGTCCCTGCAGCCTCATGACTATGAACGCGATCAATATCGCCGAGGGAAGCGTTAATATCGCGACGAACCCGCTCCTGAAGTGGAATAAAAAGAGGAGACACACAAGTGCGACGATTATCGACTCCTCGATTAGCTTATCCTGGAGCGTGTTGATAGCCCTGTGGATGAGATTCGCACGGTCGTAAACCGGCACTATCTGTACATCCGGCGGCAGACCCTGCTTGAGTTCCGCAAGCTTCTTCTTGACCCCCTGGATCACTTTCAGCGCATTCTGTCCGTATCTCATCTCAACGATTCCGCCGACAACATCGCCTTTCCCGTTGAGATCCGCCACTCCACGCCTCGCTGCCGCGACAATCTGTACATTTGCCACGTCGCCGAGCAGGACGGGCGTACCGCTCGAGAAATTAGCGGCATTCAGACCGCCAATGCCATAAGCGCCGCTTGAAGACGATGTCTGCTGCGATCCCATATTCATCCCGGATTGCATCGAGGTGCCAGCGGTTCTACTCGGATTACCTGGAGAATCTATCGGATAGAATTCTCCACCTTTCGATATTCCAAGCGGTATGTCCTTCATATCCTGGATCGACTTGATGTACCCGAGTCCTCTGATCATCAGTTCGTATCCTGCATGATCAATAACTTCCCCGCCGACGTCGTTGTTGTTATCCTTGATGGCTTTCATGACCTGCATGGGAGAGATGTGGTAGGCAAGTAGCTTCCTGGGGTCGAGCGTTGCTTGCCATTGCTTCACGTAACCGCCGACGCTCGCTACTTCGGATACGCCGGGAACTGTGGACAGTCCGTATTTCAAATAGTAATCCTGAATCGATCTCAGGTCACCGAGACTGCGTTTGTTTGATTTAAGCGCGTACTCGTACACCCATCCGACGGGGGTAGCGTCCGGACCGAGTTGAGGAGTCACGCCGGGTGGGAGGAGCTTGGAAGCGAAGTTCAGGTACTCAAGTACCCGGCTTCTCGCCCAATACAAATCGGTACCGTCTTTGAAGATCACGTAGACAAGCGAGAACCCGAAGTAAGAATATCCGCGGACAACTTTCGCCCCGGGGAGCGAGATCATTGAAGATGTCAGGGGGTATGTCACCTGGTCCTGGACAACCGTCGGTGACTGGCCCGGGTATTCCGTGTAGACAATTACCTGTACATCGCTTAGATCAGGTATTGCGTCCACCGGACTGGTCGTCAGAGCATAGTATCCAGCTGCCAGAACAAACAGCATCAGTACTATTACGATGAAGCGATTGTTAATCGACCATTCTATTATTCTCGATATCATTTCCGCCTCACTTTCCGCCGCCGGCAGAATTACCTGCTTCGTGAGACATGTTCATCTTGTTCTTTCCGGAATTCGCGGGCATTTTCATACCCTTCATCGATCCGCCCTTTCCGGTAGAGCCGGTGACCGATCTTATGGGGATATGGTTCCCGTTGTTGTCCGTCTTCACTCCCTGCATGTCCATTCCCTTCATCGTGGCGGCTGATGTGTCTGTGGAACCGGCGGTCAAAGCAGCGCCCGCGGAGTGCAGGTTCGCGTCGGAGTCGATGAGGAACTGGCCGGACGTCACGATCATCTCTCCAGGCATCAGCCCCGATGTTACTTCATAATACCCGTCTGCGTAGACACCGAGCTTCACGTCCCTCAACTCAAACCGACCTCCGCCGAGGGCAATCGCGACAACCTGCCGGAGTCCGGTATTAATCACGGCCTGCGAAGGGACGGCTATCGCATCGTAGCTTACCGGCGAATGTATGGCGACGTCTACATACTGTCCCACCTTCATCGCGATGCCGGGATTATTGAGAGGTATTCTGACCTTTACGCTTCTGGAAGTCGGATCCACCTGCGGATAAACAAAATCGATCCTCCCGACGTACGATTCCTGATTGTCATATATGACAGAAGCCGGCGAGCCCATCTTGAGAAACGGCATATCGATCTTGAAGACATCTGCGAGTATCCACACATGGCGCAGGTCCGCAACTTTGAAAAGCGATTGTCCTGCATTTATCTTCTGACCCTCGAAGACATCCTTCTCAAGTATCACGCCGTCTCCCGGTGAATGGATTACCACCCTGTCGATTACTTTGCCTGTCTTCCCGAGAGCATCGATCTGCCGATCGTTCATTCCGAAAAACCGCAATCTCTCACGGGCGCTCTGTATAAGCGAGCTCGGCGAAGTCACTGTGTTTCCGCTTACGCCGGCAAAGCTCACGGACTGGAGATATTCCTGTTCGGCAGCTATGAGCTCAGGGCTGTAAATGACAGCCATCGGCTGTCCTTTCCTCACGGACATACCTGTGTAATCAAAATAGAGCCTGTCTATCCATCCCCCGACTCTGGTATTGATATCGACAATGTTCTGCTCATCAGGCATGACAACACCGTAAGTGTGTATCGTTCTGGTGAGACTGCGCCGTTCGACCGGAGCGGTGACAACACCGATATCCTGCACCATAGCCGGATCTACCGATATGACGTTCGCATTGGAGCTACCCTCACCCGCATACATCGGCTGCAGCGGCATGTCCATGAAAGGGGATTTTCCGGGATGATCGAAATGCACGGTCGGGTGCATCGGGTCGTACCAGAAGAGGACCTTCCTCTCCCCCTTCTTTGCTGTGACCGCGGAAGTATCGCCTTTGGCACCGCTGCTTTTGCTGTCGGATTTTCCGCAACCGGCAAGCGCAACCGTCGTCAGTAGGGCCGCAATGAACATGAGACTGTTTATCTTGATGTTTTTCATTTTTCGAATTCCTTCAATCATCTTTCGGACGAAGAACATATCAACCCTGCGGGGTTCATTATTGGAGTTTCGTTCTCGATTTACAAACATGCAGTCATCAACGGGACTTCCTGTACCATGCATATCACGACTTGCACCATGGATCATAGTGGTTTTCATCGCTCACCTCGGTAATTCTCGGCTCCCTCCCCAACCAACCTGGAGATCTGAGCTAAGTCGGAAAAATAGGACGACTCTATCTTCACGTACGCGATCCTCGTATTTATAAGAGTTGTGAGATTGTCGATCAGCATGGCGAATGTAGTCTTGCCGACCGAGTATGAAGACAGCGAGGAGTTGTACGTGGCTTCGTACTGGGGTATGAGTTCTTTTGCGTAGAGGGGGATAAGTTTCGTGTTAGCGACGGCGTCAGCATAGGTGGAGCGGAGCCGACTAAAAAGCGCGAGTTGCACGGTACCGTACTGCTGGTCTGCAGCTTTGTTCATGAACTCAGCCTCATCAATTATTTTTTGCTGTTTGGAGCCGAAGAAAATCGGAATGCTCATTCCCACTTCAAAGCTCATCATGTCGAGCGCCTTCGTTCCGTTAGGCATCAGGGCGCCCCGATAGCCGTACGATATCCCGGCGCTCAAATCCGGAATCGCGGCTTTTTTAGCTAACACGGTTTTCGCCTGCGCGGCTAGCTCCACATTTTTGATTTGTTTCAAATCGGGGTTGAGCTCTATCATGCTCCCTTCTAGAGATTCGAGGGGGGCAAGATGCGGAAAGTCGAGCGTATCGACTGTAACGCTGTAAGGGCGGTTGAGTCCAAGCAGGTCTCCCAGGTTTGCCTCCAGCTTTTCGAGCATAGCCTGCGTCTCTATGATGCTGGTCCGGACCAAAGTGAGTTCGGCCGTTGCGCGAAACACATCCTGCTGGGGCACCTGCCCGACAGCGAATAATTGCTCTGCTACTTTTACAACTTTCTGAAGGAGCTGCTCCTTGTATTTGAGATACCGAATAGTCTTTTCAGTGCTGTAGATACTTCCGTAGACTTTCTTGATTTGCGCAACGACATCTAGAGTTATACCGTGCAGCCTATCAGCGGCCGATTCATAGGAATATTTCTGTACGTCGCCGGCCGCACTGAGCTTGCCGAACCAGGGGAGCATCTGCATGAGCGAGATATCCGGCGCCATGGTCATGGTCTGTGAAGTGAAACTAAAATTCGTCGGAACATTCATGGCCGACACTTTGAGCTGCGGGTCGGGCAGCTGTTGTACTGGATCAATCTTTGCCTGCGCCGCCATCGATTGATAGCGGGCCATGCTGATCTCGGGATTGTTTTTGAGGGCGAGATTGATGAGGCCGTCGAGCTGATTTCTTTCAGCCGCCAGAGTTACTCCGGCAACGGACAAGATTATGAGAAATATCGCGAACCTTATCGGATCGAGGAAGGAGAATGCGCTCCTCCTAAAATGAACATACATACTTCACCTTTTTGTTTGGAATTTGACAACCACAGCAGGTGGGCCGGCTACCGCCGCCGATGTAGACAGGCAAGTGTCAGGACATGCGGAACGAATTGCCGCGTGTGCTGAAACGACCGGCTTCCCGAATCTTACTCCCGGGGATTTGGATTAAATAAGGAGGCTGCCGTTTAGGGTGGGTAAATCCAGAGGTGGAGATAGCGATGTCCTTGGGATGGACATGATGTGCAGTGTCGCCTGCTGCACAACGGGCTGAGGGAGCGAGATTACGAACGCCACAGCCATATGTACCTCAAAGTTCGTCGGGGTGACGAAATTGCTCACTACATCTTTTTGAAACGTGTCGACCTGGAAACAGTTCGGTTCAAGCACTTGATTTCGAACATGGACGGCCTGGCATTCACTACAGCCGTCGAAATGTTGCCGGGGATGAATCGTGAGGGATGCCGACGGAGATGCGATATACCTGTTGAGCATGTTGCAAAAGTATGAAGTGTAGCTGTACTGAACCTGTCCTACCATGAAGGTCAGCAGTATCGCAAGGCTCAGATATTTTGCCGGTCTGTTCATATTTCCTATTTGTTTGCAACCCGTCGAGCTCAACGGCCCGACCTGGAAAATCTACACTCACTAGTTATACAATTTAGATGCCGGGAATTGGCAGAGGGTTCAACGGTGAAATCCGAGCAAAACCGCGCCAATGATCGGGTATTCTAACAAATTGACCGGCAATCTGCAAGCCGGATGAGGGGTAAATTGTCTCAATCTGCTGCCTCATGGAATGAAGGGTTGTGTTCGGACTGAACCCTTGTCCCCAAGATTTCGTTGGAATATTTGGTGTACGCGCATCTTGTCCAGCGTAACAAAAGCGATACTATGATCAACTCACACACGAAAAGGAATGTTTACTACGATGCTAAGAATCAAGAAACTGCTTTTCGCAGTCATAGCTCTGGCGACGACAGCGATGGTCGCACAAGCTGCCTTTGGCGCCCCGAAACTGACGGAATGGAATCCCAAAGTAATCATCAAACCCCGACAGCTCCTCAAGATTCTTTCCGACAAGTCTGCAAAGAAACCGCTGGTGCTTCAAGTTGGTTTCCAGTTTCTGTACGAAGGCGGCCACATCAACGGCGCCAAGTGGGCAGGCCCGGCGTCCAGACCCGACGGGATACAAAGACTGAAAGCTACATTGAAAGACGTTCCCAAAGACACCTCGATCGTGATCTATTGCGGTTGCTGCCCGTGGGCCGAATGTCCGAACATCAAGCCCGCGTTCACGACTATGAAGAGACTCGGTTTCAAAAACGTAAAGATGTTGTATATACCCGTCAACTTCGAGCATGATTGGATTAAGAAGGGGTACCCCACAATAAAGGGGAACAATCCCTGATCGCGCATGTGCGGGTTGGGCCGCATTTTCTTCCTCCGAATGATCCGTGTCTCGAAGAAATTTCTGCAGAGAAGCGAGCGGAGAGGCTCCCTCCTTCTTCGCTCTTCTCCCTCTTTTTCAATTCCGGTTCACACGCTCTGAAATGTTGAGCTCGCCATTATGCCCTGTTGTAGAGTCCGAGCTGACCTCCAGCTTGTCGGAAACTTAGAATGACAATTCTGTAATGTTGGTGTAATCCTCCCGTAATTTCGGCCCTCATAAATTTAATAGGCTTACAAAGGAAAGTATTCATGATCTGCAATAAGATTCTTCTCGCGGCGGCCCTTTATGTCACCGCTGTCGCTCCTACCGTATATGGTCGCGGAGAAACCGAGGTGAGAGTCACCAGGCAAAGTCAGATCGCTTCAGGCATCACCGCGGAGAAAATGACGCCTTACTCTCACCGACGAGTAATCAAGGCCTATGGTGAGGTCGTTGATCTTAGCAGCCTTATCGAGATGATGGACAACTTTGCTGCGGCAAAGGCGCAGTCACTTAAGGCAAACTTACAATTAGTTCTCTCGAGAAATGAATACGAAAGAGCCGCTAAGCTCTTTAAGTCGCACAACCTGGTTTCCCTGGAAAATCTCCAGAACGCTGAAGGCGCTTATGAAGCCGACCTTGCGGACAGCCAAGCCGCTGCACGGGCTATGCAGGGCTTGAATGGTGAGATCATCCAAGAATGGGGAAACGTCGTTGCCGGTTGGATAAGCAGCAACTCGCGGTCCGCCGCGGCCCTGGTTAGCCACAGGATATCACTCATCGTAATTACAATTCCACGGATTAGGCGCGAATTCAGGCCGCCCGACGTCGCTGAAGTCGAGACCGTAAATGGAAGCTCTGTGAGAGCGAGCCTTGTCTCCGCGTCTCCGGTGACCGGCTCGAACATTCATGGCCTGAGTTACATCTACCAAGCAGGCTCGTTGCCTTCACTACCGGCCGGAATGAATATCGTTGCCTCTTTGCCTGACGGGAAAAGGGAAACGGGGGTTGTAGTACCCAGATCGTCAGTGGTCTGGCTGAATGGAAAAAGCTGGGTCTTCGTCAAGACCGGTTCCGATGAATTCGTCAGAAAGGAAATTAGAACTGGTGACTCTGCGGGGGGCGGATGGTTCATAGACCGCGGTATAGTACCCGGCGAGGAGGTGGTCGTGAAGGGCGCTCAGCTGCTGCTATCACAGGAACTGAAGAGCAGCATGCGGGCAGGCGATGACTAGAAGCTTACAAAAGTAAATGCTGACGTCGATCGTTCGTTTCTCGCTCAAGTTCAAAGGCATCGTAATTGCGCTGGCGTGCGTGCTTCTCGCATACGGAGGGTACAACCTCACCAGGGCAAAATATGACGTCTTTCCTCAGTTTGCGCCGGCTCGCGTTAAGATCCAGACGGAAGCGCCCGGCCTCTCCCCCAGACAAGTAGAGCTTCTTGTTACGCAGCCCATCGAGGAGGCTGTGAACGGTACCGCAGGAGTTCGGACGTTGATGTCAAACTCGATACAGGGAATATCGATCGTCAAGATCACTTTCAAATCCGGCACCGATATCTACCTCGACAGACAGCTGGTCGCGGAACGGCTCTCCGAAATTGCTGGCCGTCTGCCGGCCGGCGTGCGACCGCCCGTTATCACTCCGCTTACTTCGTCGCTTAGCGTAATAATGGCAATCGGGCTCACTTCCGATTCACTCTCGTTAATGCAGCTGAGAACAGCAGCGGATTGGACGTTGAAACCCGGTCTTCTCGCGGTACCAGGAGTGGCGAAAGTTGTAACTTTCGGCGGCGGGGTGAAACAGCTGCAGGTCCAGATAAATCCCGATCTCCTTTTCAAATACGGCCTATCGATTAACGATATAATCCGTGCGGCACAAAGGGCCACCGGAATAGTCGGTGCGGGTTTCATCGACACGCACAACCAGCGGATAAACATTCAGACGGAAGGTCAATCGCTTACGCCGGCTGAACTCGGCGATGCAGTCGTGTCGCAAAAGGATGGAGCCGTTGTCCTTCTCAAAGATGTCGCGAGAGTAGTTGATGCGCCAGCTCCCTCGATCGGCGCCGCTCAAGTGATGGGCAAAGAAGGCATCGTCATGCAGATATCGGACCAATATGGGGCCAATACACTCGTCGTCACGAAAAGAATCGACAGGGCCCTGGATAACCTTGTCCCCACACTGAAGGCCGAAGGGATAGAGGTCCACAGAAACGTCTTTCGTGCTTCCGATTTCATCGATGCAGCAGTTCGCGATATCGGGACTTCTTTGCTTCTCGGCGGCATTCTCGTGGTTGTGGTTCTCCTTCTGTTCCTTTTCAATCTGAGAACTGCGGCCATATCGCTGACCGTGATCCCTCTCTCTCTTCTGACGGCTGTGATCGTGTTGCAGCTCCTGGGCTATGGCCTGAACACGATGACACTCGGCGGACTTGCAATAGCGATCGGTGAAGTGGTTGACGATGCCGTAATTGATGTGGAGAACATCCTGCGGCGCCTGCGCGAAAACAAACTTGCTGCGAATCCGAGACCGGTTTTTCGCACCGTGCTCGACGCATCCATCGAAGTGAGAAGCGCCGTCGTGTACGCAACTTTCGCGGTGATTCTCGTCTTTCTGCCTGTTTTGACAATGACGGGCCTGGCGGGAAGACTTTTCTCACCTCTAGCTTTGGCCTACATTTTCTCCATCCTCGCTTCGCTACTCTTTGCGCTGACTGTTACACCCGCGATGTGTATTCTTCTGCTCGGCCGGTCACACGTCATTGATTCCGAGCCTCGCTCAACGGTGTGGCTGAAACATAGGTACGTGAATTTGCTCTCCGCTGTGGAGACTCATTTTCGCGCTGTGGGAACAGGCGTCACGATTCTGATAGTCGCCGGGATCCTTTTGATACCGACTTTCAAAGGCTCCTTCCTTCCCCGGTTCAGAGAAGGTAATTACATAATCCATATGGAAGAAGTCCCCGGCACGTCTCTCCGGCAAACGCTGAGGCTTGGAGAACGAGTCACCCGCAGGCTTACGAAGATTCCCTTCGTCGAGTCGGTGATCGCCGACGCCGGACGCGCCTCGCTGAGCAGCGACTCGCATGGAACGCACCAAAGCGAGATTTGGGTAAAGCTCAAGCCCACCGGCGACGTTTCCGCCAACACGGCCGAACGCGCCATCAGAAATGTGGTCACGAAATTCGCCGGAGCAAATTTCTCCGTGAATTCATTCCTTACCGAGAGAATCAATGAAACCCTTACGGGATATACGGCAGGTGTCGTGGTGAATTTGTTCGGAAATAACCTCGACACTCTCGATCAAAAAGCAGCGCAAATCGCCCACCTTCTGGGAAAAACCCGCGGAGCAACCGACATCCAACTCCAGTCACCTCCCGGCGTCCCACAAATGGTAGTACGACTTCGCAGATCACGACTCGAAGAATGGGGATTCGAGCCGGTCGATGTCATGAATGCCGTGCGAACCGCGTACCAAGGCGACATCGTCGGGCAGGTCTATGATGGCGACAGAGTATTCGGCGTGTCGGTCATTTTGGATTCAAGAGAGAGACATAATCCCGTCGCTCTGAAAAATCTTCTCCTGCGAAACTCCAACGGAGTCTACGTACGTCTCAATCAGCTCGCGGACATATATGAAGATTCCGGACGATACGTGGTTCAGCATGAAGGTGATCGCCGTGTCGAGACAGTCACCTGCAACGTCAGTGGGAGAAGCATAGGCTCATTCGTCGGGGCTGCGAAGCGGCGCATTGAGTCGTCGATACACTTCCCCGCCGGAACTTATGTCGCCTTCGGAGGAACAGCCGAGGCAAAAGCAAAATCGGAACGCGAGATCCTTATTCATTCTGTCCTCGCTGCCGTGGGGATTATCCTTCTCCTCTCGATCGTCATGAGAAATTACAAAAACCTTTCTCTTGTACTGGTCAACCTGCCGTTTGCGCTCGTCGGAGGGGTCTTGGCCGCCTTCGTTACCGGCGGCAGTGTTTCGATCGGATCTCTCGTCGGCTTCGTAACCCTCTTCGGAATTACGCTGAGAAATTCAATAATGCTGATCTCACATTACGAACATCTTGTGGAAATCGAAGGGATGCAGTGGTCGATTCAGGCCGCGGCACGCGGCGCGTCGGAGAGATTGGTCCCAATACTCATGACAGCAACCGTTACGGGACTGGGGCTGCTCCCGCTGGCGCTCGCGAGCGGCACAGCGGGAAGAGAAATCGAAGGCCCTATGGCGGTAGTAATACTGGGCGGGCTCGTCACATCGACGGCGCTGAACTTGCTCGTCCTACCCACATTAGCACTCCGATACGGCAGGTTTGAGAAGCACCAGGCTGAGAATAAGGTCTGGGATCTAGGGTAACGGGATAGCGGAATCGTGGGATTTGTAAATATTAGCTTATCGGATTCCTGGATTCCTGATAGAGAAGAACAGGGTGTGATTCCGCCTTCGGTGCGCTTCGTCACGCAATCGAATTGAGGGACGGGGTAGAGGGTTATTCCAGATCCAGTTTCTTGAGCCGCGCCCTGATAGCGCCGGTTGTTCTCCCGAAATGTTTCGCCATGACTTCCCTGCTTACTCTTCTGCAAAACATCTCGGTCAACTCAGCGTCGAGAGCCTTCGTCCACGGCGTGTAGGCGCCTTTGTGCCTCGTCCTCACGCCTTCTAATGAGTATGTTTTCTGCCCGGATGATCGTTGAATCCGGGTCACGGCCGGCTGATGAGTTGAAAACCGCGACGACTCCTCGCCTCTACTCCCCGCAGTCGAAACCACACGGATTCGGGAAGAGCGGGGAATTCCTTCCGGCATGAGTTCCTCGGGAATAACTATGCCGCTCCTCGTCCGTGTAACGGCGACATATAGCAGATTGATCTCTTCGTTCAGCTTTGCCAGCCTTACTTCCTCACCGTGATCGGACATGAGCCTTTCTATTTTCTTTTCTGTAACGAAGTCGTTAACAAGCTCAACCGTTCCGTATTCCATCCCCTTGCATCTATGAACGGTCGAAAAAATCACGTCGGCTTTTTGCTTTTCGTCGTTCGCGACGTGCTTCTCCTTAAGCATTCTGATCGCACCCGGTATCTCATTCCCGTATTCCTCGACGATATCCACCATCATGCCTAGCTGCGCGTCTTCCGTTTTTTCTACGTAGTCCTTCAGTTCCTGAATGTCTTTCATTTCCATTATGAGCTTGTCGCGAATCATCCGCCGGTTGCCGTTGTAAAGGCTAAGGACATCGTACAGCGAAGTCCCCTCGTCGGCATACGTATATGAATTTATGTTGCCTTCGAAGTATATGCGCTTTCTTGTCGGATTTTCCGTGACATACTCGATCGCTCTCAGCAGAAGTCCGAGGTTCGTGCGGGCAAGAACGGCATTGCCCCCCCCGTTTCTCCCCATCCCTTTTCCCCGAATATGGAAGCGTGTTTCTTTCCTGAGATGGCTTTTCCACTTCAGGACCCCCATAGCAAGGTCAGCGATGTCCTGAGGGAAGCGAAAGCTAGTCGCCAGCCTGTAAGTTCGAAAGGCAGCCCTCTCCAGAGAGTTCACGGCAAACCTCCACCCGTAAATTTGCTGATGCGTATCACCGACTATGACCTTCGTACCTTGTTGCTGAAGAAAAATATCAAGCATCGCCGGCGAAGCATCCTGGCCTTCATCAAACAGTATATAGTCGTAAGGAAGCCGCGGGTTCGAGAGCTGAAATTTCTTGAGGTAAAAGTCGTGCGTGACTTCGATTTCTCCCCTGTCCATTTTACCGAGCAACAGACGCGTCCGATCCTGAATATACTCGTAAAAAGCGGATACAAACTCCCGGGCCTTTTCGTCGGCGATAACATCGAGATAATTCAGGTCCTGTACTCTTTCCGTGGGACTGTTGCAAAAGTATGTCATGAACCTGTTCACGTGGGTTGCAAGGACGTATTTCATATGGCTTTCGCCGTCTTCTCTCACGCCGAGCAGATCCGCGATTTCATGGGTTTTGTACCCCTGCGTACGAACCTTGTATCCGTTTCCGAAGACGATATTCTTGTATGCTAGCGAATGGGCCGTCTCAACTTTGACATTGGCAAGTCCGCGTTCTTCAAATTTTCCGGCGGCCTCCTGTCTTACCGATCTGTTAAATGCAAGATAGAGTATTTTACTCCCAGCCGGACGAGATGCCGCATACTCGATTGCGGTTGTAGTTTTTCCGGACCCTGCGACGGCGTTTATCTTTATGTCGCCGGTAGAATTTATTATGTCGAGTTGCTCGTCGGTTAATTTCATTTAGGGGAGTACCTTTTCCTAACTTACCGTTCGGTGGACGACGACGATTTCGTCGGATCGTTCGCCGTGTGTTCAAATTATTCCTCACAGCCGTAAAGTGCAATTACGATACCACATCGGCAGTCGCTTCAAGTAACCGTGCCCGGTATATATTCACTCACTGGACCGGGAGCGATTCAGTAGCTACATTCGTCTACATAGTCTCATGAACTATTCAGTACATCAAAATATGAATCAAGCCTTGAAGTCGTCAATCCTATCGTTACCTGCAATCATCTTCCTGGGGGTCGCGGCAGTCCAGGCGGGGGGACGTAATCCGGGACTCAAATGCCTGAAGGAAATAGCGAGCGTCCGCCTTCCCGGACACCCGGACAGATTTGACTATCAATCGATAGACCCACAACGGGGTCTGCTCTTCATCTCTCATCTCGGAGATAACTCCGTCGTCGTTTTTAATCTGAAATCCCGGAAAGTCCTAAAGGACATCCCGGACGTTCCGGACCCTCACGGTATACTTGCGGTCCCCGCGCTGGGTGCGGTTTTTGTCTCCGCAACTCGAGCAAACGAGGTATACAGGATAAACGAGAATTCGCTCAAGATCACGGCGAGAACGCCGGCCGGCTATTTCCCGGACGGGATAGCGTATGCTCCCGGTCCTCGGAGGATATTTGTTTCAGACGAGTTCGGTAAGACTGTGTCAGTCATAGACGCGGGGTCGATGAAACTGTCGGCCAAGATTCCTGTGGGAGGAACCGTAGGCAATTCCCACTACGATGCCCTTTCAAAATCCGTCTTCACCACCGATGGTTCCGCAAACGAGCTTCTTGAAATCGATCCGACCACACTCAGGATCGTCGAACGAATCGCTCTGCCGGGGTGCAGGGGCGCGCACGGGTTCGTGATTGGCCGCCGGCCGCACTTAGCTTACGTGACGGGAGAAGACAACGCATCGCTTGTCGTCGTTGACATAGCCCGCAAAAGAGCCATTCAGACATTTTCGATAGGGAGAGGACCCGATGTGCTTGCAATAGATGAAGGGATCGGGCTGCTTTACGTTTCGTCCGAGAGCGGAGTAGTATCGGTTTTCAAAACAGGGCCGAGCGGCCTTTCGAAACTTTGTCAGGGACTGTTGTGGGCACATGCGCATACTGTCAGCGTCGATCAGACGACACACAGAGTATATTTCCCCATTCAGAATTGGAAAGGATTTCCGACGTTGATGGTTTTGCTCCCGCGCCGCATCCCGTCGCATTGAGCTGGAGTGAAGTCGCGGTGACGCCGGATTTTCCGGGACTCTCCGAAGTCAAGCCGGAAAGGTTAGCGTAACTATGGTCCCTTTCTGTCGTTCACTTTCCACTGAGGCTTTCCCGCCGTGCAGGTGCATTATCGATTTTACTATTGCAAGCCCGAGGCCACTCCCCGGTCCGCTCCCCGACCTCGAAGAATCTGCCCGGTAAAATCTGTCGAACACTCTGGACAAATGTTCGCTGTCTATGCCTGTACCGTTATCTCTGACAGATATCTCCACGAACCTGCCGGCAATCTTGTTAACTGCGACTATTATCTTTCCGCCCGATTGTGTATACCGAAGTGCGTTTGATATAAGATTGCTCAAGGCCTGTCTGAACAGAGTCGAGTCCGCGTTAAGAACCGTTTCGTCTTTATTCGCGGGACTTTCCTCGAAATACAGGGCCACGCCTTTTTCCTCCGCAATAGCTTCATAAAACTCCACGACGTCGTGGATCTCTTCACGCAGATCGAACATTTTCTTTTCTACATGCGCCTCCGGGCTTTCGGCCCTCGCCAGGAAAAGGAGACTTTCGATGACACGCGAAAGGCGCGAGTACTCTTCCAGACTCGAGCCGAGGACTTCCCTGTAGTCTTCCGGGCTCCTTTCGCGGGAGAGCGATACTTCTGTTTCGCCGATCAGGTTGTTGATCGGCGTTCTCAATTCGTGCGCAAGATCGGCGGAGAACTGTGAAAGCCTGTTGAACGAATCTTCGAGCCGATCCAGCATTCCGTCGAATGCCGCTGCCAAATCGTCCAGTTCCGGCGGCCAATCGGTTTGCCCGAGCCTTCGATGAAGCTGATGAGCGGATATGTGCTGCATCGTTCTAGTGATTTCTTCGATCGGTTTCAGTCCTTTTCCCGCAACGAAGATTCCGACAATTGCCGAAAGAAGCACGCCCGCCAGAAGAACCAGGAGAAGCCGTTGCCTGTAATCCGAAATGAGTTGGTCTTCATGTGATATGTCAAGTGCAAGCTGAAGAACTCTTATCCCGCCAGCCGAGCCTCCAACTTTCGCAAGTGCCGACATCAGGAGAAGGTTGTGTCCGCTGCTCGACTTTCGTTCCAATGCCTGTGCAGGCGTGCTCGATAAGCCGGTGGGCCGCGGAAAGATGTCAACAGGTGCCACGACGCTCATCTTCCCCGTTTCTATCATGATCCTGCCGCCGGGTCCGAGTATCCGTGCATAGTACTTCGCAAGTCTAAACGGCGCACTCTCCCACTTGATCTCCTCTTCGAGAACATCGCGGTTATTCGGTTCCTGGGCGAGCACCTCTCTCAGCAGCCCTATCTTGGCAGACAGAAATTGTCCATCCTCCTTCCTCAATCTGCTTGCGAGGACCCAGTAGAGGAACACCGTCGAAACGAGAAGGATCCCGAAAGCCGACACGATGTAGAGTACCGCCAGTTTTCGTTTTATAGACCAAGCTCTGACCCTTCCGATACGTAGATTCATGTCATTCTTCATCTATGACGTAACCGACGCCGCGAACGGTTCTGATCAATTTTCTGTCGAACGGGTCGTCCACCTTCGCACGAAGCCTTCTGACTGCGACATCAACGACGTTTGTGTCGCTGTTAAAATTCATTCCCCACACCCTGTCCGCTATGAGCGCACGTGATAGAACCTCACCGCTTCTCCGGACGAGAAGCGACAGGAGCGTGAATTCTTTCGGACTCAGATCAAGTCTGACCCCGCGGCGGGCGGCGACGTGACGGAGGAAATCAATTTCCAGGTCACCGACCCTCAGCATATCGGGCTGACGCACGGGCCCCCTCCGGAGAACATTCTTTACTCGTGCCAGCAGTTCGGAGAAGGCAAACGGCTTCACCAGGTAATCATCCGCACCCAGTTCGAGGCCCTTCACGCGATCCGCGACAGAATCTTTCGCGGTCAAAAAAAGAAGCGGCGTGGGCTTTCCGATCTTCCGAAGCTCTGAGAGTATTTCCCATCCGTCGAGTCCCGGCAGCATAACGTCAAGAATTATGAGGTCATATTCGTTCGATCCCGCCAACGTCAAGCCCATGATTCCATCGGAAGCAGTGTCGACCACGAATCCGTTCTCAGAAAGGCCCTTTTTTAGGTATGCCGCTGTTTTGTTTTCGTCCTCAACGACTAGAATCAGCATCTCTCTGTTACTGTCATTTCTTCGCATAAGAATATACATTGGGCCGGAATAATGTTACACATATCATCCCGTCGGAGTCATGATTAGGTGCGGCATGATCTCTCGGAGCCGCACGGCCAAAGGGAATTCCCGGGAATGATTGTTAGAACAGGATTGTTTAGTTAGTCAAAGACGGCTAATTTTCCTCAGGAGAAAATCAAGTGAAGATAGGAATTACATGTTACCCGACGTACGGCGGCAGCGGCGTGGTCGCAACCGAACTCGGGAAGGCACTCGCGCTGCGGGGCCACCAGATCCATTTTATCAGCTATGCCATGCCAGCGCGTCTCGACGACATCGTCGGCGACGTTTTCTTTCACGAAGTCGAGATGTCGCAGTATCCGTTGTTCGATTTCCCACTGTACACCGATTCCCTCGCAGGAAAAATGATCGACGTTGCTAAATATCATGATCTGGACATACTCCACGTTCATTATGCCATTCCCCATGCCACCAGCGCCTTCATCGCCCGACAAATTCTCGCGCCCACAAAGGATATCAAGGTCATAACAACCTTGCACGGGACGGACGTCACGCTGGTAGGGCTCGAGCCCAGTTTTCTTCCACTCGTGAAGTTCTCTATTGAGCAGAGCGACTATGTTACGTCGGTTTCCCGTTTCTTGCAGATGAAGACGTACACAATGTACAACGTGGAGAAGGAAATACAGGTAATTCCGAATTTCGTAGACACCGAGAGATTCAAACGTAGGGAGGATAGCCAGTTTAGGGCAAGGTTCTCTCCTAACGGCGAAAAAGTCCTCGTACATGTATCGAATTTCAGGACAGTAAAGCGGGTGCCGGATGTGGTAAGAATATTTGATATTGTCCGGCGTTCTGTTCCTAGCAAGTTGCTTCTCGTCGGCGACGGCCCGGACAGATCCGAGTCGGAAAGACTCGCCCGGGAGCTCGGGATATACGAAGAGGTGAGGTTCCTCGGAAAACAGACTCTTTTACCTGAGATTCTTTCCGCATCGGATCTCATGTTGATGCCGAGCCAATCAGAGAGTTTCGGCCTCTCGGCACTAGAAGCGATGTCCTGCAGTGTTCCGGTTGTATCATCCAGTACAGGAGGCCTCCCGGAGCTTGTTGTCCACGGTGAAACGGGGTTTATTGCTGAACTCGGCGACGTTCAGAGGATGGCAAGATACGCGACAGAACTTCTCACGGACGAGCGAAGGCTGGAGCTTTTCAGCCAGAACGCAAGGAAGCGGGCCGTCGAGAAATTCGACGTGAACCTTATCATTCCTCAATATGAGAAGCTCTACGAGGAAGCGCTGAACGAAACCGGTGCATCTATCGACGTCAAATAGCTGCTTGAAGTGGTTTAATCAGGCTGTGCTACTATCGGCGAAACCGCGGAAGCCATCCCCCAGTTAGAAACTCAATTGATAGAAAAGCCTCAGAGCGTTGACCGTCTCGCGCTGGAAATACGTCCGGCTATTGAGTGCAATTTTGTGGGACAGCTGCAAGTAAAGCATATTCCCGAGTAGCTCGGTTAACGGGTAGTCCACACTCAGGTCGGTGTTGTTGATATCGCTGAACACCTGCCCTCCAACTCTGATGGTTGCTTTCCCGAACTGCGTGGTAATCGCCACGTCAGGATTAGCAAGATCACTTATCGAACTGTAGCGAAGTTCCGCGCTGCGAATGAACGAAAACTCCCGGCTGAAGAGATTCGTCAGTGCACCCGACAATATCGACGTGCCGGCACTTAGTATCCCCGCGCCTGCCTGGTTCCACAAGTTGTCCGCCAGGCTGCGCTTCACCGGGGACGTCAGCTGGTCGGCAAACTGGTTGGTTAGTATGAACGATATGGCATTTGTCTGGACATCCCCTTGATACGCGACCCCGTCGACTGTCATTGAAATATCCGGGGCGTTGGGGTGATCGAAAGTGCCGCTAATCCCGAGTTGGACGACGACGCTCTTTGTCCCGCCTGTACTTGAAGTGACACCCGTTGTGTCTACAAGTTCACCCTGGTATTGCGCTGTAATATCCATCATAGGATTCAGTGGATTCCCGGTAAAGCTCAATTCCCCCGTGGCGGCGAAATGTCTTCCATAGAAATTGTAGTAGGAATTGTTCTGGACGCTGACGTTCCCCGTCAGTTCCATGCTTCCACTGAGATTGGAAAGATGCAGACGTCCGCCGAGCACGGCATTTAATTCCTCATTAGTGGTAGGATCAAATATCATCCGGAGATTCACGTTATCTTTAGTCTCGACCTCGACATCATATCGAAGGCTGTCTATAAAACTGCCTGACGGGGCCGGGGCCGATTGCGAGGGCGCACGCACACGAGTGTCCTGCGAATGCTCGCCCGACGGGTCCTTGGGGAAATGATAGACGATCTCCTGAGAAGCTAGATTTTCCTTCCTCTGTATCGGCAACAGTGTCAGATCGGCGGACTGTATGTTTAACGCGCCAAGAAGCATCGGCCTCCGGAGGCTGCCCTCGAGTCGCAGCCCTTGCCGGCCCGAACCGACGATCGCCGTCCCATAAATTCCCTGCAGTGTCCTCCGCGCAGGCGAGTTCAGCACGAGAAGACTTCCATCGAACAACAGATCGAATTTCTGGATCGTATTCTGACCGATCGTAATGAACCCCGTGGCGTTGATGGTGCCCCCGGTCTGCCCCGGCACATTCCTCAAGGTAACCGGATCGAGTCTCAACTTGTTGCCCTCTCCTATGATTAATCCGCTGTAAAGATAGCGAACGTCATTAGCTGCAAGCCTGAGCTTCCCGTTTTCGATCGTCAGCCTTCCGTGCATCAGCGGCGAAGAATACTCCCCCGTCACGTTCATGTTGCCCGAAAGCATCCCGCCAAATTCGTTGACTCCGGTGAGAAAGGGAGTCAGGAACGACATGTTGAGTGAATCGGCGACCAGATCGACGCGCATTTGTTCGCGGGATCTGGAAGAGAGGGGCACTGTTCCGTCCAGCTTCAGCGCATAACCTGCGGTATCGGCTTCCTTTGATAGCTGAGCTTGTATCGACATTGCATCCCTTCCCAGTCCGATCTTCCCGCTGATGTTTCTGGCGACAGACCCGTTATAATAGATGTCGTGACCCATGAAATCTACCGAAAGATACGAAGTTCGGTCCGCGTCGTTAAGTTCAGCGCGGCCGTCTAGAGCCCCCTTGAGTCTCAGAGTACTCGTATCCAGACGCGCAATTTTTTGAATGGATCTCAGGCCGAAGTTGTCAAAAAGAAACCTGAGATTCGCTCCGCTCTTCAGCGAGTAAAGACCGCTGACGGTGACTATCGGTTTCGCCGACGCATCCTGTCGATCCAGCCCCGCTGAGAACACAGCCCCCGAAAGGCCAAAAGCCTCGCTTGAGTACCCGAAATTCACCGGTGCCGTGGCATTCAGCGGAACTCCCAGCACATTTCCCTCCAGAGTGTCCGCAGTCATTTCAAAACCCTGCCCGGACGCAGCACCGGTCGCATTTACCCCGAACGATACGGTACTGTCGACACTGCCATGAACGCCGAGCTTCAAAAGCGAGGGTACGCCTGAAATTCCGGATGTATAATCAACAAAGAAATTCTTCGCGGCCAACCGGGTTGCTCCGATGTCAAACGATCCAACTCTGCCGCGCGTGTACCAACCTGCTGAATCCCACACCGACATCGCAGGGGACGATCTGTATCCGAATACAACATTCATTTTGGAACCAGATAAACGGAGCGAATCGCCCACATAGAGAATCGTGTCTGCCGAAAAGGAACCTCCGACAGAAACGCTGTCTCGGTTTGCGACCAGCCGCAAGTGAGTGGATGCACCGCCGCTCATTCTGTAATTACCTAGAAGTTGACCCACAAGCCCCGCATCCTTTATTTCCAGATCCAAGTTAGCATGGAGGTGAGGTACTCCTGAAAAAGCCACATGTGACGTGTCCGTCGCTCCGATCAGTCTTGAACTGAAGCTGTCGGCAAGAGAAGAGAACAAAAACTGAAGCTGAGACGGAAGCAAGTGAGGCGTAAAACTCCCGGTGACGCCCACGTCGAAATACGGAGAATGGATTTGCAGGTCTTTCTCTGCCGTTTCCGTGTTCAACGCCACGGTGAATGCGGAAGCTCCCAGGTGGAACCGGCCGACTGAGGAATGTTCGGTAATAAGTGACAACTTCGTACGAAGCGAGTCAGCATTGAATCCTCTGCCTATAACCTGGAGCCGCCCTGTCAGATCGGCGCTGAGCGCAGGGACGTGGACGAAAGGAGCAGGATCAAGCTCACTGAACGACACGTCACCAAAGTAGGATTCGTCGACAGGATTGAGAGAGACTTTTCCATCAATATTGCCGCTCGATGTGAGGGCATTGAAATCTCCCCCTACACTGTCCCTGGCGGACGACACTCTGGCCGCAAAATGGCCGATCTCGACGCCGTCGTAATGCGACGAGTCGATATTTACCGAGATGTCTCCTTCGGGCACGGGCCCTTTGGATGAACCAAGCGCAAAGGCCGCCTTTCCGTTCAGATCGGTATTCATTTTCCCGGAGTGAATTATCCTGCCCAAATCGAGGCCGCTGAACTCCACCTGGCCTTTGTAGCTCCCCCCGGTAAAACGAGTATCGCATGAGACGGCCGTGGTTCGGCTGGACAACCGAGCGTTCACTTCCAGGTCGCGCGGCGGTCCGACCACGGACGCCGTAAGGCTTACTCTTCCAAACCCACCAACATCCGGAAAGCCAATATTTTTCAGGACATCAGAGAGCTCCGGCATGTTCACGCTGGCACTATCGGTTCGGACGTTCATATACATCGTCGAATCAAGTAGATTCCGAAACGACGCCGCCAGCGGTATGACTGAACTGTCCGTCTTTACCAGGCACTGCTTGACTTTTAGCGTATCGAGCGTCCCGCTCGCAAAAAAAGATAGGTTGAAGTCTGACGGGGATTGAATCGGAAGCTTCACGAAATCATCGACCTTTTTCAGATCGGCATCCCTGGCATAAACCCTTGCCGTAAAGTACTTGTCCCTTATCGTACTTCCGTTCAGGGCGTATAACAAACTTTGCCCTGTAAGGGTCAGATCGACTCGAACAACTGTCCTTCCGGATTTAAGTCTTAATCCGGTGATTTCCGTCCCGCCGGGCGATGAATAGAGCCCGAAGCCCAGCGAGTCTATTCTAAGACCGGGAGGAGTTACCAGCATCGACATATTCCCGACGTGGACGGACAGGTTATCCCCATTTGAAAAGTCTGCCGAACCGGAGAAGGCGAGACCTTTCACTTTAAAATTAGAAATGTCGAAGCGTCTCCGCGCATTGTGATTTGCGAGCTCAAGACTGCCACGCTCGGGCGAATTCGAAGTCGAGTCAATAAGCGAGAATTCTCCGCCTACAATTCTGATAGATCTGGCAAGTATAGTCCAGTTAAATTTCCCTCCCGGGTGTCCACCGGGCTTGCCGATGTGATCGACATTGAAACTTCCGTCTCTGTACCTTACAAGGAAGAATCTCGGGTTCACGAGTTCGACGCGGGTTGCCTCCACGGTTTCCGTAATTAAAGAAAGTGGAAGATGAGAGACCTTGACCGTATCAACCATCGCAATTGGCTCGCCGCGGTAAAGAAGCACGGCGCCGTCGATGGTGAACGAACCGAACACGCTGCCGTGAATTTCCCCGAGACGAAGGCGAGCATTTGTGCCGTCGTCCACAAGACTAACCAGAAGCGTCCTCACCTCGTCATTGAAGAACCTCGTGTAAGAGACGACGTATATGATTATCGGAAAGAAGACCAGAACAACGAATAGTGGGATGAAAAACCTCTTGCGCATAGCAAGTGCCGCTGTCTCAGTTCCCCTTTGGGGAGCCTCCGGAGAGAATCCTGTTGATAATACTCGTGGTCGACCTGCCCTCCACATAGTCGATCGTTACCACTTTTCCGCCCCGCCCCTCGACCACGTCCCTTCCTACGACGTCTTCGATCTTCCAGTCGGATCCTTTTACTAGAACGTCTGGCTGAAGCTTCCTGATAATCTCGTACGGTGTGTCTTCGCCGAAGATGCAGACATAGTCGACACATTTCAGGCTGCCGACCAAGAAGGCCCTGTCTCCTTCCGGGACCACCGGGCGGCTTTCGCCCTTAATTCGCTTCACGCTTGCGTCGGAATTTACCGCAACTACCAGACAGTCACCGAGACTCCTCGCCCTGGTCAGGTATTCGACGTGCCCCCTGTGCAGTATGTCGAACACACCGTTGGTGAAGACTATCTTCTTGCCGTCCGCCTGGAGTTTTCCGACAATTATTCGCAGTTCATCAGAAGAGAACAGGTTCACGATCAAAGCTCCATGGAATGTGAGTCGTTCAGAACTTCTCTGAAGAGACGTTCTTTTTCCACCGGCGCAATTCCCACTTCACCACAAACGATTCCCCCGGCGTGGTTCGCTATCGCAGCCGCCTCGATGATAGTGGCTCCAGCAACGAGCGCTACGGTAAGAGTCGATATAACCGTATCTCCCGCACCGGACACATCTGCTACGTGGCGCGCTTTGGTCGGAAAGTGAACGACGTTTCCGTCCTTCTCGACGAGTGTCATTCCCTTCTCGCCGCGTGTAAGAAGGACGTTGTCACACTCCAGCCGCTTCTGCAATTCGCGGGCTGCGGCTTCGGCCTGTCCATCCGTCCCGGCTGGAATTCCAAGCGCTCCCTCCGCTTCTTTCCGGTTAGGCTTGAAAACTGTCACATTCTTATATTCGAAAAAATTCCCCCGTTTCGGATCGACGCTTACAACCTTATCATACCTGCGGCAGAAGCTTATGATTTTCTGGAGGAGGCCGCAAGTCAACATACCTTTGTTGTAGTCTTCCAGTAATACCGCATCCACTTCATCCTTCATAGACATCAAGTTATTCATCACGGCAGAAACGACTTCTTCGCTTATATCCCGCCTCATTTCGAAGTCCATTCTTACAACATGCTGGCTGTGCGCAATCACCCGGGTTTTGACCGTCGTAGGTCTCTCCCTATCGGTCACGATTCCGACGCCGGAGAGGTTCATATCTTTGAGTACCTCGAGCAGTTTCTCACCGGCGTCATCAGCTCCCACGACACCGAACGGAATGGGCTCGGCCCCCAGAGCCTTGATGTTGTTCGCGACGTTCGCCGCCCCGCCCAGCCTTACCGATTCGCTTTCGACCTCTAGAACGGGAACCGGGGCCTCGGGGGAAATTCTCGAAACCGTACCCCATACGTACCTGTCAAGCATAAGATCACCGATAACAGCAACTTTCTTGCCGCGAAATGAATCGAATAATGCCGAAAGTCTTTCCTTTTTGAATCCGCTCAAAAAACTCTCCATTTTTCTTCAATTTACTTCGATGAGCCATTAGTAACAATCGTTTGTTTGTTCATGTGTGGACATCAGCCTCCTCTTGACCTTAGGCTGAAACCCTCTACAAGTTGAATTACCCCATTGTTGAATTGAAATTAGCGCGATCAGATAGAAAAGTGCGTTGCGGATTCGATACTTTGTTTTCAGCGCGTCAAACCCCCGAGGAGAATCTCCGGATTGTCGGGACTAGTTATCCGGCTTCTCCTCGTCCGCGGCACAGCTTTGAGGAACAACGGGGAAATCAATCCCGTCCGTTTATGACCTCATAGACCGTCTTCAAGAGCCTTTCACCGGTGAAGGGTTTATTAATGAACGCATCCACTTCACTGGCGAAGGATCGGGAAATTTCATCCTGCAGGCCGCTTGTTGCAATGAGTTTCACTCCAGTCTCCATCCGTTTTATCGCCGCGATCGTCGATTTGCCGTCCAAAACGGGCATCATGTTGTCAACGATAACTGCCCGGACGGCGTCCAGGTTCTTGACGAATACCGCAATCGCTTCGGCTCCATCTGCGGCCACCAGGACTTTATAACCGTAAGCTTCGAGAGTTGCTCTCGCAATCTCGCGAATCGACGATTCATCGTCAACTACGAGGATCAGTTCGCCGTGCCCAATAAACTTGTCGGAGTCGGTCTCCGCCGGCGCCGCAGTTTCAGTCATCTCGCCGGCAGGGAAATAGATTTTGAAATTGGTACCCTGATTTACCTCGCTGTAGACATTCATGAATCCGTTGTGAGACTTGACCAGTGCAAGCGCCGTAGAGAGTCCGAGCCCGGTCCCCTTACCCACTTCCTTCGTCGTGAAGAAGGGTTCGAAGATTTTATCACGAATGCCCTCCGGGATACCGCGTCCAGTATCCGAGATACTGATTACGACATATTTCCCGGGCTTCGCATCGATGTTGACCCTGGAGTACTCTTCGTCGAGAACGGCGTTTTCTGCGCTCAGCGTCAGGATGCCTCCGTCCGGCATGGCATCCCTGGCATTTACGCAGAGATTGAGAATTACCTGATGGATCTGTGTTGTATCTCCCATGATGGTCCAGAGATCCCTTGGCATCGAATGATCGATCCTGATGGATTTGGGGAAAGTCTGGCCGGCTATGTTCATGATTTCTCTTATTACGTGCCTGGGCTGTATCACCACGCGCTCACCTTTGGCCCCTCTTCCGAACATGAGGACCTGCCTTACCATATCGGCGCCACGCTGGGCGCTCGACTCGATAGCCTGTAGGATCTTCTCGCTCTGTTCGTCGCCAAGCCTCCGCTTGAGCGCTCTGACCGACATCATTATGGGAGAGAGAACGTTGTTGAGATCGTGAGCTATTCCCCCGGCGAGGGTTCCGATGCTTTCGAGGCGCTGGGCACGCATGAACTGCGCCTCGAGTTTCTTCTTCTCGGTAATATCCGTACTCACTTTCATCACAGCCTTGGGCCTTCCTTCGATATCGGTTACGAGTTTCCACCTGCTGTCCAAAACAATGTCTTCGCCGTTCCGATTCACGGCGCTGATTTCACCGGACCACTCACCTTCCATTCTGACGATCTCGCCCGCCTTGACAACTTCTTCGGGCAACTTCCCTGAATAAACATCCGCGAACTTCCTGCCAATTATCTCATCTGCCGCCCAGCCGAAAATAGTTTTCGCGCCTTCGTTCCAGAAGATTATCATCCCGTGAAGTGTCTCGAGAATTATAGCATCCTGCGACTTGTCAAGCAGAGCGGCCTGCTCACGGATCTTTTCATCGGATTGTTTCCTCTCAATGGCGGTTGCGATCTGTCCGGAAAGGAGAGAAAGTAGATTCCTTTCGGCGTCTCCGAACTTCGTCCCGATAGTGTAGTTCTGAACTCCCATTACACCTATTGTACCCGAGGAAGTGTTAAGAGGAACTCCAATCCAGTCGAGTGGTTGTTTCTGCAGGGCCCCGTGAGCCCCGGTAGCCGCGGGCTGCTTCGTCTCGTTCATCGACAGGACTGAGGGACTTCCCCCGAGCATTACCTGTTCGTTGAAAGCATCGAGCCCTGGCTGCCGCTCAGGAATATCGTAAATCTCGTTGATATAGTAAGGATAGTATAATCCCTTGCTGATCTCGTCTCTTAAGCCGATATAAAAATTGTTAGAAGGAACGAGTTGTTTGATGACTTCATGAATTGATCGGCAGAACTCGCTGAGAGTATCGGTTACTCTGGTAATTTCGGCGAGCTTGTAAAGTGCGGCTTGAAGCATCTCGGAGCGCCGCCTTTCCGTGGTGTCCCTGCCTACACCCACAAAACCTATTATCTGCCCGGTCTCAATTACCACGGTGAGCGATAAATTCATCGGGACACTTTGGCCGTTCTTTCCAAGAAATTCGACATCGACGACCGCCTCGTCCTCCCTTCCCTGAAGCGCACGTTCCTGATAGGCTCTTATTAGCTCCTTCTGCTGGGTCAATTCGAGAAGGCTCATTCCTATCATCTCGTTCTCGCCATACCCCAGAGAGGCGACAGCTCCTCCACGGACGAGCTGTATATTCAGGCCGTCATCCATTCTGAAAAGCACATCGCTCATAAAAGTCAAAGCAGATTTCATAGCATCGTAAAGCGTATTTACGATAATTTTGTGCCTGAAAACGAAATACAGAGCGATGACAAGAGCGAGCAGAGAACTGAATATGTAGAGTTCCATGCTCTTCCGGAAGAAAGCGAAAAAAACGGATTCGGTAAAAGGGCCCGGAAGAAGAAGAAGAAGGAACGCGAATCCGGCCACCAGGACGTTTGACTTCATCCCTTTGTCGGTGAAGCCCTTTAGGAAAGTGAACAGCAAGGCTATACCTATACTGAAAACGACCGACATCCATGTAATAAGAAAGACATACCCGATCTGCGTCAATCCGCTTCCTACAACTATGGGCTTGGCAATGAGGCCGAGCAACTCGAATGTATAGCTGAACAGGCCCGAGAAATATATCAGCCCGACTGTCATGGGAGATTGCAGGAGTTCTTCCCGCCGGACCATTATTATCATAAAATGGAGAAAGAAGAACGGGAACAAGGCGAAGATAAAGGCCCCAGCCGCACTGATAATGCCAGCGGTCGTTTGTGACAGCACTAAAGTGGAAAGGTATCCCGACATGCCGAAAGCCACAAGGGTGGCAACCAGAAACAGGTAAAACTTGATTATCAGACTGTGCTTCGATTTGAAGTAGATTATCAGAGCAAGCAGCAGATTGGTGGCCGCATATCCGATCGAGACGTATTTATACAGCATTCTGTGCCCTCCGTTGAATTTCCTTTACAGTGCAGTGTTCACATGCCATCTTTTGAAGGCTGCGTTCCTATTGCAGGGCGACCGGAGTCACACATGAAGCCAATTCTCACGTCGATGGATCGCTCTCTCCGCACTAATAAAACTTTACGTGAATATATGAGACGGTGGGTCCCCCCACAACGATTTACCGCACACAGGGCATCTTCAGGCATATTTGGCCGATTTACCTCCATAGCGCGTCTAGTGATGCGTTGATTCAAACGCATTCTTGTGTAAGCGTCGTAAACGATCTATCTTATTGCCATGCTCGACAATTTCAACTCTCTGATCATTTCCGGCTCAAGGGTAATATTGCGGTCCGCAGAGCTCGGAGACGTCCAAGGCCTCTTTAATATTATCGACTTTTCGAGGGAACATCTTGAACGGTGGCTCCCCTGGATTGACTACGTTCACAACGTCGACGATGAAAGGCATATTGTAGAGCAGTGGATCTATGATATGCAGATCAGAACAGCGATCCATTTGTGCATTCTTGTGGAGGACAACCTGGTCGGGCTCGTCGGCACACACCAAATTGACTGGATAAACCAGAGAACCAGCATCGGGTACTGGATAGGAAAGGACTGCTTATCGAAGGGGTATGCAACGGAAGCTACTGCGATTCTTCTGAATTATCTCTTTGAGAAGCTCAGACTTCACAGGGTTTTCATACAGGCCGCAACGGAGAACAAAGCCAGCAACCGGGTTATAGAGAAGCTCGGATTTAAATGGGAAGGACTTCTTCGTGAGAACGAGAGAGTCAAAGATCAATACCTGGATCACAACATCTACGGCATGACACAGGGCGATTTTTCTTACATCAAGTCAGGCATTTCCCGGTTCCTTAAGGAGTAACGCCCCGGCGCTTGAAAAGAGGCGGCCCCCCCTCTGATTTTCCCGCCTACAGATCATACTTGTCGGCATCGGCCAGCTTGTCAGACACAGCCCGTCTGATATACGCTGAATTGATCGGAGTATACTTGAGCAGCCGCCGTATCGCCGTGAGATATGTTCGTAACACGTCTCCTTCGGCAATAATGGTAAGAGCCGCTTTCGCATGGCTCTCGACACGCTCGATCGCTCCGTAAACGAAGACACGCGCGATTTCGCCGTAGAAGCCGACGCTCTTCCCCCCGGAGATCTGCATCTTCCGCACTCGCAGCAAGACACTCTCCATGGCATAGGTCTCCATCACGATGTCGCTTATATGCCAGATTACCTCCTGCTCTTGTTCAAGTTTGTCCATGAACTTCTGGAAAGCGGCTCCGGCAACAAGCAGCCCGATTTTCTTCGAATTAGCCGCAAGATTCATTTCATCGGCTAGGAAACCTTCGTATGACGACTCGCCCGGACTAAAAGATATCAGTTCGTCCGTGAGCTTCTGCGCCGCCGCCATGAGCGGAAGCTCTCCCTTCATAGCACGGCGAATCAGCATGGAAGGAATCAGGAGCCGGTTGATCTCGTTGGTGCCCTCGAAAATTCTGTTGATGCGTGAATCACGATACGGACGAGCAACGGGATATTCCTCAGTAAAGCCGTAACCGCCGAAGACCTGTACCCCTTCATCCACCACGTAATCGAGGATCTCCGATGCATAAACTTTTATTATGCTGCATTCGACCGCGTATTCTTCGATCCCCTTTAGGGTGAGAACCGGTGCGTCGGTGCTCTTCTTGTCAATGCTTTGCAATAACGAGTCGATGAGACCCGCCGTCCTGTAAACCATCGTCTCACCCACGAATGTCTTCACTGCCATTTCACCGAGCTTATGGCGGACCATCCCGAAAGAAATTATCGGCTGCTGAAACTGTCTCCTTGTCTTGGCATACTTAACGGTCTCGGTGATGACTGCCTTTGCCCCTCCTATCACGCTCGCACCAAGCTTGAAGCGACCGATGTTCAGTATGTTCAAAGCCACTCTGTGTCCCTTGCCGATTTCGCCGATTACGCGTGCGGCAGGAACCTGCACATTATCCAGATTAAGCGCCCTTGTCGATGAACCTTTGATTCCCATCTTTTTTTCTTCCTTGCCCAGGGAAACTCCCTTCAGCCCCTTGTCGATAATGAACGACGTAAACTTGTTTCCATCGACCTGAGCGAAGGTAATGTAGACATCCGCAAAGCCTGCATTGGAAAGCCACATCTTGGTTCCATTCAGTGTGTAGTACTTTCCGTCGGCAGAGGGAGTGGCAACGGTTTTCGCTGAAAGGGCATCGCTTCCGGAACCGGGCTCAGAGAGCGAGTATGATGAGATCAATTCAGCGGTTGCGAACTTGGGTAGGTATTCCTTCTTCTGCTCTTCCGTTCCGAAATAAACGATCGGAAGAGTGCCGATGCCGGTGTGAGCACCGTGGCTCACGGCAAAAGCACCGGCCTTGCCCAGGTTTTCTGCTACAAGCATGGAACTTGTCTTGTCGAGGCCCAGCCCACCGTACTCTTCCGGGATGTCCACCGACAGCAGGCCTATTTCTCCGGCCTTGCGGAGCAACTTCACCGACAGATCGTAGTTTAGTTCCTCCAGCTTGTCGACATTCGGCATTATCTCGCTGTCGACAAAGTCCCTTGTGGTATCCGCGATCATTTTGTGCTGCTCAGTAAAATCCTCGGGCGTAAATACTTCTTCTGGACGCGTGTCTCCAATCAGGAAGCTTCCGCCTTTCTTGTACGCAAGCGATTGTCTTTCGCCGGTTCCCATATCATACTCCTGGATTTAGGTTCTCGAAAATGCCCGCGGCTCCCATCCCGCCGCCGATGCACATTGTCACCATTCCATATCTGGCACCGCGTCTCTTCATCTCGTGCAGAAGCGTCGCTGTAAGCTTTGCCCCGGTGCAGCCCAGCGGGTGACCGAGGGCTATAGCTCCGCCATTGACATTGACTTTCTTTTGGTCCATACCGAGTTCTCTTATGACCGCCAGTGATTGGGAGGCAAATGCCTCGTTCAGTTCTATGACGTCGATATCGCGAAGCTCGAGCCCGGCATGCTCCAGAGCTTTCGGCACCGCCTTGATCGGCCCTATCCCCATAATTTCCGGAGGCACTCCTGCAACGGCGAAAGAGACGAATCTCGCGATCGGTTTAAGGCCGAGTTTCCTGGCCTTCGATGCACTCATCACAACCGCTGCCGCTGCGCCATCGCTCATTTGAGAGGAGTTACCCGCGGTCACTGTTCCCCCTTGCATGAATGCCGGTTTCAGCCGGGCCAGCTGCTCGAGGCTCGTGTCCGTACGAGGTCCCTCGTCGGTATCAAACACACTCTCCTCCGTAGCAGTCTTGTTTCCTTTCCTGAGTCTTCGCGTTATCGTGAGCGGCACGATCTCTTCCGTGAATTTCCCTTCCCTGATGGCAGCGACCGCTCTCTGATGACTCATCAACGCGAATCGATCCTGATCTTCGCGCGATATCTTATATTGCGACGCAACGCGTTCCGCCGTAAGTCCCATGCTTAGATACGCCTCAGGGTTGGAATCCACGAGATGAGGATTCGGTACGACCTTGAATCCTCCCATAGGGACGAGACTCATGGTTTCCGTTCCGCCGGCGATTATCACATCCGCGAAGCCCGCCATGATTCTCTCGGATGCCATTGCAATCGTCTGCAGCCCGGACGAGCAAAACCTGTTTATCGTCGCCGCTGGAACCGAAACCGGCACGCCGGCACGGAGAGCAGCAATCCTGGCGACGTTCATTCCCTGCTCCGCTTCCGGCATAGCGCAGCCGATCAAAATATCGTCGACCGCTTCCGGATCGAGCTTCGGAGTCCTGTCGAGAACTCCTTTGATCACTTCGGCTGCCATCTCGTCGGGACGAACATCCCGCAGCGCCCCCTTCTTCGCCTTTCCGACAGCCGTTCTAACTGATGTGACTATGACTGCGTCGTGCATTTATTTCAGCCTCACGATTTGTTTAAATTTTACCACGCAAGCTTCCAAGGCCCAGCGGTCGGAACTCAGCTTCTAAAGAGAAGAGACCGGCATTCTCTTGATCTCTATGACTTCTCTGTCCTTCTCCATATGTTTGGCCGCAGGCAAGTTGCCAACATCATTACCTGGAAGAAGATCATATTCTAATTCGCACGCCAAGACAAAAGAGATCAGAAGGGACCTGGCCATTTCAGCGTCGCCACTGCTGCCAGTACCCTCCATATTATTTACCGAGATCGAAATACTTGCATCTCCTGTCTGATTCATCAAGCCATGAATTTTTCCCTTGGAGAATAACCGGGCCGCTCCGCAAACATTCGTCGTTTCCCCGCGTGAAAAATGCGACACCTCCAAAGTCCTGGTGTTTTTCATTTCTGTCGTCGTTTCCGTTCTTCGATTAGCCTTCAAATGATCCGGGAGCGGGACAGCAGAGGGCCATAGATTGTAACCTGAAAGCCCAACTAGTTCCTCAACGGCTTATTATTCTTGAGCATATACTGCATTCTTTCCTGAGTCTTTCGTTCGCCGCAGAGACTAAGGAAAGCCTCCCGCTCCAAATCGAGGAAATACTCTTCGTCTGCCTCTTGCGGAGATGTCAGATCGCCGCCCGTAAGTATATATGCCAGCTTCTTTCCTATTTCGAATTCATATTCCGTAATTTGACCGCTCTCTTTCCACAGGTAGAGACCCAGCTTGAGAGCCGATAGGACCATCTGTCCCGCAGCAACAATTTTATTCTTCTCCGGCGGTCTGTAACCTTCCTGCGCCATTGCAAGTGCTGTAGCCTTCGCATCGTGGACGAGGAATCTGCCGTTCATGGATATCCCGTCTGTCGGCCGCAGGTATCCGAGCATCTTTGCCTCTTCCGCGCTCGTCGCGACCCTCGCAGTCCCTATAGTCTCCAGAACCTCCCGCACAAGCGGCATCAGGTCCGCGTCCGCAACCCTTGACGCGCGAGACAGACTCCGAGCGAGCATCTCTTTCGTGCCTCCACCTGCCGGAATCAAGCCCACCCCTACTTCCACGAGACCCATATAGGTTTCGGCGGAAGCCCTGACGCGCGGCGCATGGAGTGCCATCTCACATCCCCCTCCAAGCGTCATGTTAAAGGGAGCTACGACGATCGGCTTCGGTGAATATTTGATCTTCATATCCATTCCCTGGAACAGCCTTATCGCCTGATCGATGTCGTCAAACTCGCCTTCCTGTGCGAGCATAAGGATAAGCATTAGATTCGCCCCCGCTGAGAAGTATTTGCCCTGGTTAGCAATTACCATTGCATCGAAACCGCTCTCCAGTTTCTCGAGGCCATACTCCGCCACCCGGATCACATCCTCGCCGATAACGTTTGCCTTTGAGTGAAACTCCAGGCACATCACGGAATCTCCGATGTCTATAAGGGACGCCCCTGAATTCGACTTTATTACTCTGCCCTTTCTGGTTTCGAGTCCGAGACTGATCAGTTTGCCCGGAGCCGGGACCGGTTTGTACCCGCTCGATTTGAAATCATAATACATCGGCACACCGTTCTTCTCAGTGTAGAAACTCTTGGCGCCCGATGCCAGCATCTCGGTCACGTTTTTCGGTATTTGTCTTCCATCCGCTTTCATCCTTTCAACCGATCTCTGGACTCCTATCGCATCCCAGGTCTCGAATGGGCCCAGCTCCCATCCGAACCCCCATTTCATCGCGTTGTCGATGCCGATTATGTCGTCGGCGATCTCCGGGATACGGTTGGCGCTATAGATCAGGAGAGACGCTGTTGCATCCCAGAAGAAGTCGCCTCCCCTGTCTTTTACGTAAGCAAGGTTGGCGATTCGCTCGGCCGCGGAGTCGATGTTCTTCCCCATTTCGATCGAACCGAAAGAGGCTTTAATTCTCCGACGATACTCCATAGTCCTGTAGTCGAGGGTAAGTATTTCGGTCTCGCCCTCTTCATTCTTTGTCCGTTTGTAGAAACCCGACTTCGTTTTCTCCCCGAGCCAGCTTCTCTTTTGCATTTCTGTAATGAATCCGGGCACCTTGAAATAGTCGCGCAATTCATCTTGCGGAACCGCCTCATAGAGATTATCCGCGACGTGAATCAACGTATCGAGCCCCACGATGTCTCCCGTGCGGAATGTGGCACTTTTCGGTTTGCCGGAAGCAGGTCCTGTTATAGCGTCGATTTCCTCTATCGTGTAATCACGTTCGACCATTTTATGGATCACATACATCATCGCTGCAACGCCTATGCGGTTGCCGATGAAGTTCGGGGTATCTTTACAGATCACGGCGCCTTTGCCCAGGGTCTCAGCCGCGAAATCCCGCATGAATGAAACCACCTCCGGCATCGTGTCCGGAGTCGGGATAAGCTCCAGGAGATAGAGATAGCGCGGCGGATTGAAGAAATGAGTCCCGAGAAAGTGCTTCCGGAAGTCGTCCGAGAGCCCTTCCGCGATCTGGAAAATTGGGATGCCGCTGGTATTGGAGCTGACGATCGTTCCTGGCCTCCGCAGCTGATCCACCTTTTTCAACAGCTCCCTTTTCGGGCCAAGCTTCTCGACAATCACCTCGACAATCCAGTCCACTTCCGCAACCTTCTCAAGGTCATCCTCGAAATTCCCAACAGTTATGTACGAAGCCTTTTCTTTCGTGAAAAGGGGTGCAGGCTTAAATCCTAATGCCCGCTTGAGCCCCGCAGAGGCAAACCTGTTCCTTACGGCTTTGTCCTGCAGCGTCAATCCCTTCTTCTTTTCTTCGTCATCTGCTTCCTGTGGTACGACGTCGAGCAGGTAGGATGATATTCCGGCATTAGCCAGATGTGCGGCTATCTGTGCTCCCATGACACCCGCGCCGAGTACTGCAGCTTTCCTGATCGTTGTCATTTCTTTCGTCCTGGTCTTTATTTCCTATACAGCTCCGAATTCTCTCTGAACTGCCTTCTGCTTACTTCTTACCACTTACCTTCTACTGCTTCCCTCCCCCTTCTCTTCATAGAACTTTTCAATTACTTCCTTGTATCGGTTTTCAACGTTTTTCCGCTTCAATTTAAGTGTCGGTGTGAGAAAATCGTCTTCGATGGTAAGCTCGTCGAGGAGAATTGCGAATTTCTTTATCGTTTCCCAATGGGATAGTTCCTTGTTGACGCCGTCGACAATGCTTTCGAAGAGTGCTCGGACTTGGTTGCTCTCGACTAGTTCGGAGGTTGAAGTATATAGCACTCCTCTTGCAGCCGCAAAATTCCTTAGTGCCTCCATATCGGGAAACAGCAACGCGGATGCGAACTTCCGCCGATCGCCGATGACAATAGCTTTGTCGATGTATGTGCTTCGAGACAGCATGGACTCTATCTCCAGGGGCGCGATGAACTTGCCGCCGCTCGTTTTGAGAAGATCCTTCTTCCTGTCGGTGATGAAAAGGAACCCGTCCTTGTCAACGTGGCCTATGTCCCCCGTCCTAAACCACGAGTCGCTTAATACCTCCTTCGTCTCGTCTTCCTTCCGGTAGTAGCCCATCATGACGTTCGGTCCGCTGACAAGGATTTCTCCATCAGAGGCGACCCTGACCGAGACGTTGGGAATTGGCGGTCCGACCGATCCGATCCTGTT
Organism: Candidatus Kryptoniota bacterium; assembly: GCA_046706745.1. Classification (GTDB taxonomy): domain Bacteria; phylum Bacteroidota; class Ignavibacteria; order Kryptoniales; family JAKASW01; genus JAKASW01. The sequence goes on along the minus strand of JBJKPC010000045.1, from coordinate 15,363 downwards.
TTTCGTGAGGAGGTTCACCGAGATGACCGGAGAAGTCTCCGTGAGCCCGTACCCCTGAAGTATCGTAATCCCGGCCGCGCAGAAGATTCGCGCGAGGTCCGGCCTAAGCGCAGCACCGCCGCTGATTATGTAGCGCACCCGTCCGCCGAAGGCATGCCGCAGATCCTTGTAGACGAGAAGGCTCGCTATACCATGTTCGACACGGTAAACCGGCGACATGGTCTTTTCCTGATCGAACCGGAGTGCGAGTCCGATCGCCCACCTGAAAACCGATCGTTTGTACCACGGAAGATTTTCCACGACATGTTCTGCTTTCTCAAAGGCTTTCTCGAGCATCCGCGGGACGGTCGTCATGTTGTGAGGTCGAACTTCCAGAAGATCTTGAGGAAGAGCTTCGACGGATTCTGCATAGTATATACACTCACCGACGTACACATAAAGGTAGAGCATCATTCTTTCAAAAACGTGAGAAGGAGGAAGGTAGCTGAGTACTACATCTACGGAGGAATTGAATGAAAACAGGGAAGCGCAGTCAATGACGTTGGATACCAGATTTTTCTGTGAAAGCATTACCCCCTTAGGCTCTCCGGTAGTCCCGCTGGTGTAAATTATCGTCGCCAAATCCTCTTCCCTGACATTGTTTCTGAGTTCGTCGAATCTTCGGGGCTCGCGCGACTCCAGTTCCTTTCCCTTTTCGGCCAATTCGTTCCAAGTGAGCATCCCGTCGGCGGACTTCTCACCGGACATACACACGACGAATTCACAACCGGAACCATTTATTGCCTCTCGAGCCCTGTCGTAAAGGCTTAGGCTCCCGACAAAAATCCCTCTTGCACCGGAATTTGTCAGGATAAAACGGATCTGATTGAGGGCCTGCGTTACATAAATGGGTATGTCGACTGCGCCGCAGTGCAGAATTGAAAAGTCAGCCATCGTCCAGTAGGCCGAGCTTTCGGCATAAACTGCTATCCGGTCACCGGCTGCGATCCCCAGAGAATTCAAACCGAGCGCAAGATGCCTCACTGTCTCATAGACATCGTCAGAGGAATATGATTTCCACTGTCCCCCTATTTTCGAGTTGAGCATCCGACTGTTACGGTACGACTCAACCGAAAACTTCAGTAACTCACACAGTGTTCGTGGCGCGTTCATGCGACCTCCGATTTCTGTTTGTGCTATAAGCTACGTCCAATTTTAAGAGAGGCTCAGGCCAATTGCAATAGCTGGCGATTGCGATTTTGTCAAAGTCACCTATTGTGCCACAAAGACGGAACATATTGTAAAACGCACAGGCTTGACATGTTCCTCGAGGGGGGAGAAATTGTAGTTGGTAATATGGACATGGATCTTTGCAGGATAATCTTACGAGAACCTGCGACGGGAAGTCCGGAAATATCCATCTCCGGCGGAGAACGGCCGATCGTGCCCGATACTCCGGAGATCGTGAAATCAGCAAGCCAGTCTCGATGGGCTCCGATCGAACCGATCGATGTGGATTCGCTCCGGGATACTGCACTGGCTCTCGATATTTGAAAAGAAATTCAAGAGAAGACGATGCCGACAATTAGGTTTAAAATAGTTGAAGTGGTTTTGTTTAGAAGGAAGCGGGATACAGAGTTCTTGGTTCTGCAGCGATCGGACGACGAAGAGATCTACCCCGGCCTATGGCAGATAGTAAGCGGCGGGATTGAGAACGACGAGAAGGCATACGAGACTGCACTGAGAGAGGTGAGGGAGGAAACCGGTCTAACGCCGCTCGGTCTTTATAACACTCCTCTGACTAACACCTTTTATTTCTACACCAACGACTCCGTCAACGTAAGCCCCGTTTTCGCTGCTGAGATAGATCCGCGCGACGCTATCCAACTATCCGATGAGCATAAGGAATTCAGGTGGCTGAAACGGGAGGAGGCGATATCACTCCTGGTCTGGCCCGGACAAAAACAGGCCATCGCTACCATCGACGACTATATCGTGAGAAGAAATCCATCCGAAGGATTCATGAAGATCCCCATCGACCACCTTGGATGAGGCCCATCGGTTACCGTTCCTCAGGACACCCATGGTAATCAGAAAGAACGTATATTGTCAGCCTTCGGCCCACCCGTGTGTTACTCAATCAGACCGCCACTCGAGGAGTCCAATCACCCACAACTCAAATAGCCCCATAATCCGGTAAATCAAAAGCCCGTTATTCCATCTCTTTACTCTTTTCCCAAAACTCATTCATCTCTTCAAGGGTCGCGTCGTGCAGTGAGATATTTCTCTTTCCGAGTTCCGATTCTATGTAAAGAAAACGCTTCTGAAATTTCTCAGTCGACATGCGGAGCGCACTTTCAGGCATGACCCCGATGTGTCGCGCATAGTTGACCAGGGAAAAGAGAATGTCCCCGAACTCTTCCTCGGTTCGCCTGACGTCTCCGCTCCCGGCGACTTCTTCCAGTTCCTTCATTTCCTCCTTCACCTTAGGCCAGACTTCCTCGGCTTTTCCCCAGTCGAAGCCCACTCTCGCCGCCCTGTCCTGGATTTTAAAGGCACGTGCAAGCGCGGGAAAAGCCACCGGAATGCCGTCGAAGATCGACTCCCGCCCTGCTTCGGTCTTTATCCTTTCCCAGTTAACCTTCACTTGATCGGGCGTATTCGCTTCGACATCCCCGAAGACGTGCGGATGCCGTTCGATCATTTTCATAGTCTCGGCCCGGATCATGTCGACGAGGGTGAATTTTCCCTCGTCCTCGGCAATCTGAGCGTGCAGCAGAACGTTGAGCAGGATGTCTCCGAGTTCGCCTTTGACCTCGTCCCATTTCTCAAGGTCTATAGCCTCAGCAAGCTCGTACACTTCCTCTATGGTATAATGACGGATGGAACGGTTTGTCTGCACTCTGTCCCAGGGGCATTCCTTTCTCAATCTGCGCACCACGCCGACAAATTCTTGCAGTGCGTTCTCTTCTACCTTGGTCATTTGTCTTCTCGCTTCTTTCTCTTCAATATTTGTTCTACAGTTTCATATACTTCTTCCGGTTTGATTAGTCTCATGCAGCGCATGTAATCGTCGCCGGACAGATAGCAGAAATCACGGTGGCAGCAGTCGACGTTCTTTTTGAGCGCCGTATGTCCGCCGTCCTTTTCGTATGGGAACCAGATATCCGGCTCACCCGGCCCGAATATGCCGACGGTCGGCGTCCCGACAGCCGCAGAAATGTGCATGGGTGCCGCATCGTTCGAAACATAGACATCGCAACACGATATAATCGCGGCAAGCTTCCTCAGATCGTGAGGCGAATAGTCGATGAATTTAGAGCGAATCTCAGCCGAGTACTCGTCGAAATATTTACCGTCTTTAGGGCCGCGAGTAATTACAACCTGGGCCCCGAGCCACTCCGTTACCAGCTCCGAGAGACGGGCAAAATTTCTTGCCTGCCACACCTTGGCCGGCCAGGTCGCCCCGATATGCATACCGACCAGAGGCTTGTCAGGATTCATCCCGAGGGACAAAAGTCTCTGTCTTGCCTGTTCCCTCTCCGACGCGTCCAGAAAAATCTTCGTGGATCCTTCCTGTCTATCTATCCCAAGGGGTTCCAGATACCTCAGGTGAAATGCAACTGCCGTCATCCTTTCCCTGATAGTCACGGGATGGGTGAAAGTCCTTCCCCGCCAGCCGAAGTCTCCTCCGATTCTCATCTTCGCGCCTGAAAGAAACACGATCAATGCGCTTCTGGGGTTCCCGAATAAGTCGATGGCGACATCATACTTTTCCCTTCTCAACTTCAATGAAATCTTCGCCTGCTCAACGACGGACGGCTTACTGAAATCGTATGGAATGACCCGGTCCAATGCAGGGTTATTTTCCAAAAGAGTAACTCCCTGCTTGTCTCCGAGATAGTGTATTTCCGCATCGGGGAACTTCTCGCGGAGGGCGTCGATCACCGGCGTGGTGAGCACTATGTCGCCAATATATTTCAACCGGCTGACTAATATCTTCAATACGGGGTCCGCCACCGGCTTACGTAGTAGCTCCAGAAATCGAGATTCGAAGAGACATTCTCGACTCCGTAGTACCTTTCCTCCGGATTTTCTGCGTCTCTGACGAGTTTGAAATCAACCTGAATGAACTTGTTCGTGGAAGCCTGCGTATAAACCCATCGTTCGGAATAGGCACCCCTGCACTCGACGTAATCGGGAGGACCGCAGATCACATAGAACATTCCCATCGGCGTGCGCCAGCCGTCAACGCAAGTGGAAAACAGCCGGTTAGCCTGACTTACGCGGTGATAATACTCGTTCATTTTCTTGAATCCGCCGTACTCAGACCAGAACTTCAACAGGTTGGCCTTGATTGCCGAATCGCCACTGAATTTCGTAATTTCTTCCAATTCCCTTTCGGAAGCGATGTAGTTCAGAGAGTTAACCATCTCCACTTTATCTGCCGTAACTTCGGGGAAGTATCTGCCTCTGATACGGAAAGGCAAGACCGAGGACAACCCGACTTGTCTTCCCTTCAAGAGTGAAACTTTCAGCAGATAGTTGCCGCGTACGGGTTTAGGTACTCCTCCAAAGACAAAGGTAAAGCCACTGTCCAATTCCGCCGACACGGGATGGCTGTAGACCTGAAGTGTGTCGACCCCCATGCGGCACGGATCGAAGTTCCCTCCTCTGGATGAATATACCATCCCGCCGAGAACGGCCGGAAGCCTCTCACGGTTTGTAAGCCTGTATACTGTGAAAAGTACGGTATAGGCAGAAGCCTTTTTCGCGCGGAAGACGGTGAAAAACTTGAGTGTATCGGAAAGGAGACCGGCATTGGAAAGTACGAACGGAGTGATCTTCCTCCCCTGCTCGGACATATCCATTCTAGCCAGTAGCAAAATGTCGCTCATGGATACATCCTGGCCTGCAATGTCCGGCACGATCTCTTCGTACTTGTGCACAGCTTCTCTCCCGCTGAGGCCATCTGTCGCGGTTATTTCGATTGAATGCTCGCCCGGGTCCACTCCAAAAGAAAGAAGAAATACGTCATATGAGCTGTCAGTAGAACTCGGATATGACTGCTTCCAAACGACTCTCTGCACCTCCTTCATTCGTTCCGGCGCGTCTTTATGAAAGACCCGGACATTTGCCGTGTAGGACGCGCGATACGCGTCCCCGATCTTTTCGTACTTGAGGCGTGATTCTCTCAAGCCGAGATAAACATCGAGACGCTGCCCGGCTGTATCCGGAGTCTGAAAGATACGCGCATCGAATTCGGGAAGGTTCCATCTTGTAATAGCGTAGTAATAGAAACACAGACTAGACGCGTCCCCAATCTCACTGCTTGAGGCGCATCCATCGAACAAAATGGCAGCGGTAAGGACAATGCTAAAACTCGCCGCTTTCAACCCGCCGGATATCGGCACCAAGTCCTCGGAGCTTCCTTTCTATATGCTCATAACCTCTGTCCATGTGGTAAACGCGAAGGACTTCCGTCGTGCCCCGGGCGACAAGCCCCGCGAGAATGAGAGACGCACTGGCCCTCAGGTCTGTGGACATTACCTTGGCACCTTTAAGTGACGCGACTCCCTTTACGACGGCCACGTTTTCCTTCACTTCTATGTCCGCACCGAGCCTGACGAGCTCCGGCACATGCTTGAAACGATCGTAGTAAACAGACTCCGTAACCACGGAGGAGCCAGTCGAGCGCGACATCAAAGCTATCCACTGTGCCTGCATGTCGGTAGGAAATCCAGGGTACGGCGATGTCGAAACATCAACGGGACGAATCTGCCGAGGAGATTCCACACTAACCGAGTCCTGCGATACAATTAGCTTCACGCCGGCCTCCTCCAACTTGGAAAGAAGAGTCGATAAATGACGAGGCTCCATGCTGTGGACTTCTATTTTCCCGCCGGCCATGGCTCCTGCTATAAGAAACGTCCCTGCCTCGATCCGGTCGGGAATGTTTCGGAAGTCGCAGGGATGAAGCTCTTCCACCCCCTCGATCGTCATTGTCGACGTACCCAGACCTTCTATGTGGGCTCCCATCTTCCCGAGAAATTCTCCCAGCGCGACTATTTCAGGTTCCATCGCTGCGTTTCCGATTACGGTCGTCCCTCTGGCTAGAACGGCGGCCATCATAATATTGCCCGTTGCGCCGACGCTCGATATATCGAAGTTTATCCGCGCACCTGTCAACTTCTTTGCCCTGGCGACGATATAGCCCGAATCCAGATCGATTTCTGCGCCGAGTTTCTCCATGCCTTCAATATGCAGGTTGACGGGACGAGGCCCCCACGCGCAGCCTCCGGGCATCGATACCTTAGCGTACCCGTATCGCGCAAGCAAAGGGCCGAGCACGTATATCGATGCTCTCATCTTCTTTACAAGCTCGTATGGAGCCTCAAAGTTGGTAACGGAGCCCGTATCGATGGTCTGTAGTTTTCCGTCCAGGGACACCTTTGCCCCCAGAGTCTCCATCAGTCTGGACATGGTCGAGACATCTGTTAGATCCGGGGTGTTATCGATCCTGAAAACGCCGGGAGCGAGAATAGCAGCGGGCATGAGAGCAAGTGAAGCGTTTTTCGCCCCACTTACTTCAATCCTTCCGTTAAGCTGTGTGCCGCCATTGATCACAAACTTGTACATTTCACCTCATCCTGGTTGAAGCCGATCTGCGACCTGAGTCCCGACTGTACTTCATGACAGCCCCTCCTTGATATATCTTCTCGTCGCAAAGAGGGTTGAAAATAGGCCGAGGAGAGTGGCAACGCCTACGATCGATGCATAGAACTCGGGCGGAGGTAGAACCTGTGCCAGTATGTTTTCCTGCATAAGAACTACGGCCGCTTGGATGACGCCATAGATAGCGGCAGCAGCTAGTAGCCCACCGGTGAAACCCTGTATCAATCCTCCTAGAAGGAAGGGCATGCGGACGAAACTTCTGGAAGCACCCACCAACTTCATAGTTTCAATAATCTTTTTCTTATAAGAGATCGCAAGGCGCATCGAATTATAAACGAGGAATATCGACAAAAGAACCAGAGCACCGCCGAAACCGAGCATAATTACGTAAAAAAACCTCACCCGGCGGTCTATAAGGGTAAGAAGGATCTTTCTGTACTTCACTGATTCGACTCCGGGAATTGAGCCGACCTTTTCGCTTATCGCGGCTACAGCTCTGGAATTCTTGTAGCTGTTCCTGACGAATATGCGATATGAGGCAGGCAGGGGGTTGAAGTCGAGCACGGCCTTTATGTCCTGCCCAAATTCCTTCTTGAATATCATGGCCGCATCTTCCTTGCTCACGAACCGGACCGAGCTTACGCCATCGGTGGCAAGCAGTTGGCGGCCGATTTCGCTGGCTTGCGTCGCGGAAACTGAGTCCGAAAGGAACGCCTCTATCTCCACCTTGCTTTTGAGATAGTTAAGAAATTTCTCCGCCTGGACGGTTGTGAGATAGAAGCTCCCCAGGAGAGTGAACGACAGGGCAACCATGATGACAGAAAACGTGGCGCTGAGCTTGGCCCGTCGCAGTCCGCTGAAGGCTTCCTTCAAAAGGAAGAGAAATCTTCTCAATATTCGGTCCTCCCCTCCCGGTAGCTGCCTACCACTTTTACGTGGGGGCATAGTTCGCGGAGGTGTTCCACCGCTTTCGCCTGTGTCTCAGCAAACACGCCTCCTCTGAAATCGACGAAGAACTTGTACTCCCAAGGTTTCCCGACGATCGGGATCGAGTCGATCGAAAGCAAGTCAATGTCGCGGATCGCGAATACACTCAGCGTCTTGTGAAGAGCACCCGGTTGGCTCCTCACGCTGAAAACCACGGTCGTCTTGTTTGCATCTCCCGGGATGACCCGCTCGCGGTTGACAACCAGGAATCTCGTAAAATTCTTTCCGTCACTCTCGACATGTTTCTTAAGAATGACGAGTCCGTAATCCTCTGCCGCCGATTCTCCGGCGATAGCTGCAACGGCAGGATCGCCGAGATGGGAGACATACTTTGCCGCCCCTGCAGTATCGTAGTAATCAACCGGAGAAAGCCGTCCGCTCCTCACGAAATCCCTGCATTGAAGCAGTGCCTGCGGATGAGAAAAGACCTTCCTGATGCCTGACAACTTCGCGCCGGGGATCCCCAGTAGCATGTGAGAGATTCTTAGTTTTATTTCACCCGTCACATACACATCCTCTTCATCGAGAAGGTTGAACACCTCGCGGATGCCGCCATTCAAAGTGTTTTCGACCGGCACTACGCCGCAGTCGACTTTCTTTCTTGTTATGGCATGGAACACATCCGCGAATGTCTTCTGGGGCATCAACTCAAGATTCTGCGACTTGAAGAACCGTCTGGCCGCAAGCTCGCTGTAAGCCCCTTTTTCCCCCTGAAAAGCTATTCTCTTTTTTTTCATAAAATCAGAAATTCGATTCGTCCTTCCACAGCGTTATCCGCCATGGAGATGTGGAGGAAGCCCGCTCCAGTTGAAAGTAAGCATTGCCGTTCACCTCTTCAATATCTGCGGGGTTAAATGCAACGGTTAGGGTGAAGCCACGAGTGACACTGGCGTGAAGCGAATCTTCCGTCAGCGAAACGATATTGTTCCAATTAAGAATGAGCCTGTTGACATACTTGAACATGGTACTCGTCGACCGCATCTCATCATCCCTGCCCCACGCTACGTCCACTCCCTTGTCGTAATCCCGGTAAGTGAATGTAAAATTGGAAGCGATGAGTTTGGAATAAACGGTCGTATCCTTGAATGTGTACGCATAGACAAAATTCTCAAACACTCCGTCGATGGTCGTTTGATTGGAAATGAAATTCGAAGTCCCCGTTTTCTGCGTTGCCAGTCTCGGTGCAAACGGATTTTCGCAGCCCGTCAGGAGAAAAACCAGTATCAGAGGAAACAGCCACTTCATTGGATACTGAACCATGCTTTAAGGTCGCTCCAGGTCTTGACGGTATCGCTGGTGCCAGTATCGACCCACCTGTAAATGGACCAATTCCCGCTGGTGTTCACACCCAGATAGAACTGGAGGTTTCCCTGAACGCGCTGAGGGGCGCTTGAGTTCTTATTTGGCCAGATCAGCGTATAGTTTGCACTGTAGTAGGCGGAGTCGGCGCCGGGCTGTTCTTCCACAGGGACGAGTACGAGGCTGGGGGTTGAAGTGCTGGACGACTGGCTTATAAGGTTATTGAAATAGCCTCTTTCGGAGGAAATGCCCCAGTTTTGAAAGATCGACTCGTATTGGCGCCCGGCCGTCGGCGATGGCTGGAAAATAAACGGTCTTCCGCCAGTCGTCAGGTCTGAGAAACATGCGACATAGTCGTTTACATTGCGGTCGGTTATGGCGCTCTGGAGATTTTGAATGACTATGCTGTATATCGTCGGCGGCAGAAAGTCCGACTGCTGCTGTTGAGGCGGCTGGGGGGTTCTGGTCTCAAATATGTTACATCCCGAGATCAGCATGACAAGTGCAAGGGATACAAATAGACTCTTCTTCATCAAACAACGATCCGCCCCTCCAGCGCTCTGACTAGTGTGGCTTCGTCGGCAAACTCGAGATCCCCGCCGACCGGCACGCCACGAGCGATCCTCGTCACCCGGATTCCGAGCGGCCTCAGTAAATTGCCCAGATAAATCGTAGTCGCCTCTCCCTCCACATCCGGGTTCATTGCTATAATCACTTCGCTCACCCCTGAGGCGAGACGGTCCAGGAGTTCCTTCACTCTCAACTGATCGGGAGTCACCCCCTCAAGCGGGTTCAGCACTCCGCCGAGGACATGGTACAGCCCATGAAATTCATTCGTCCTCTCCAGCGCGATAACATCGCTCGGGTCCTCAACGACACAGATGGACCTTCGGTCCCGGGTGGGGTCAGAGCATATCGAGCATGGATCGTTCTCAGTAATGTTCAGACAAACCGAACAGTACCTGATCCGACGCTTGACCTCGGTAATTGCGCTGGCCAGCCGATCGGCGTCTTCATTGTCAGATTTCAGAAGATGCAGTGCAAGTCGCTGCGCCGTTTTCCTACCGATGCCGGGGAGCTTGCTGAGCTCACCGATCAGAGTCTCCAATGCCTGCGAGGTATATATCACTTAAGATATTCCGCCGAATTTAAAACCGGGAAGCATCGACAATAATCCGCCGGTGCTTGCTCCAAGGTGATCCGCCGCCATTTTCTCTGCCTTTTCCAATGCGTTGTTCGTCGCGGCCGCGATAAGGTCTTCTACCATCTCCTTGTCCTGCGACTTCAGAAGCTCCGGCTCGAGCTCGACCTTAAGTATGTCTCGCTTGCCGTTGGACGTTACCTTAACCATCCCTCCGCCCGCTTCCCCCACCACGCTCATACCTTCAAGCTCTTTCATCGCTTTCTCTAGGTTCTTTTGCAAATCGGAAATCATCTTCTGCATATTGCCGAAATCATTCATTAACATACTCCTCGATCAAATATACTTTCTTAAGCCCCGTTCTTCAAATAGCCAAAACAATCAACAGAGTGCGAAGTCTATCTCGTGTCTTTCCATATTGACCCGAAGGGCCCTGACTTTAACCCTGTCGCCGAGTTGAAAGACCTTGCCTGTCCTTCTTCCCTTCAGCTGGAACTGACCCGGTGTATAGGTGTAGTAGTCATCCATCTCCCTTACATGGACCAGGCCTTCGACCAGCAATTCGTCGACCTCAACGAACATTCCAAAGCTCGTAACCCCGGAAATCGTACCTTCGAATTCGTCGCCGATGTGTTCGAGCATGAACTGCACCTGCTTTACCTTGATGGACTCCCGCTCTGCTTCGACGGCGCGCCTCTCCGCTTCGCTTGAAGCCTTACATATACCGGCCAGCTTTCTTCTCAATTCCCCGGGTGCATTCAATTCTTTCCCGGACTCGTAGGAGTGAAGGAGACGATGCACGATGAGATCTGGGTAGCGCCTTATCGGCGAAGTGAAATGCGTATAGTATTTGAATGCAAGACCGTAGTGCCCGATGTTCTTCTCCGAATAAACGGCCTTGGCCATCGAACGCAGCATTATGTCGTTTATCAGATATTCCTCGGTTTTCCCCTCAACCGCTTTCAGAAGCCGCTGCAGCTGTCTCTGCCCGACTGTGCCATCGTAGTTGAGACTGTACCCGAAATGCGAAACGAATACGGCCAGTTCCCGGATCCTGTCGGGATCCGGAACGTCATGGATCCTGTAAACAAACGGCTTGGCCTTGACTCCATGCCTTCCAATGTGCATCGCAACCGTCTTGTTAGCCAGCAGCATGAACTCCTCAACCAGGCGGTGGCTGTCGAGTCTTTGCTTCTTTACGATTTCGACCGGTCGGCCGAGACTATCGAGAACGAACTTCGCCTCAGGAAGGTCGAAGTCTATGCTCCCCGACCTGTTTCTAATCCTTGTCAGGGTAGCGGCAAGTTTATGCATCTCCGCGATCACCGTCGAATAGTCGCCCTGCCCGGTTTCAATAATTTTCTGCACCTCTTCATATGTGAAACGGCGCTTACTCCGTATGACCGACTTGGCAAATCTGTAGTCGACCACGGCACCGGTGGGTCGTATTTTCATTATGACCGAATACGTCAGACGGTCGACCCCGGGATTGAGGCTGCAAATCTCGTTTGATAAATTGTGTGGAAGCATAGGGATAACGCCGCTCGTGAGATAGACACTCGTACCGCGCTTGTAAGCCTCGTCGTCCAAAGCGCTCCCTTCGCGGACGTAATGGCTCACGTCTGCTATGTGGACACCCAGCTCCAGGAGCCCGCCTCGGATCTTCTTAAGAGACACCGCGTCGTCGAAATCACGCGCGTCCTCCGGGTCGATGGTGAAGACGATTTCCTTCCGCAGATCGAGGCGATTTGTGATTTCCTTCCTGGGTAATTCGTCCCTGATCGAACCCGCCTCGCGCGTGACGTTTGCAGGAAAATCCTTCCGCAGTCCGAACTGAGCTGCTATGCTCTCTATTTCCACATCCGGGTTGCCCGCCTGCCCGAGAACTGTCAAAACCTCAGCTGAAAACCCGCTGTACCTGTCGGTCATGAGGTTTGCAACGACCTTATCCCCCGGTTCAGCTCCGCCGAGTTTCTTCTTGGATATGTCGATGCTTGCCGGAAGATCACGACTCTTTATCAGAATCTTGTAAGAGCTCCCGATTCTCTCCACGGTTCCGACGATCTTTCGTTCTTCACGCTCGAGAACCTCCGTGACTTTGGCGACAAGCGCCCTTCCGCTGGTACCGACAATCTTCGCCGCGACCCGGTCACCGGGACTTGCGCCGCCCATCCCGTCGGGCGAGACAACGATCTGCGGTTTGATTTCTTCGCCGGCAGACGAGCCTTCCGGTTCAAGAAGGATGCTCCCGTTTCTGTCGAATTCCAATTTGCCGACTGCAGTTTCCACTCGTGCCGAGGACCCGAATTTGCGGCGGCCGCTCTGGCGGACCTTTCCTCTTCCTTCAAGCTGACGCAGCGCCTGCTTGAAACGTGCGTACTCGTGTTCTGAAGTGTACCCGAGCACTTTCGCCAGCTGACGCTTCTTGAAAGTCGACAGCGGATTCCTTCTTAAGAACTCTTCGATCTCTTTGCCGATGTCTTCGGTTTTGCTGCTGCGCTTAGTTTTGGGTGAAGTTCTTTTCATATTCCGCCTTGTATTGCACGATCGCGTCGGTGATTCCCTTGGCAATGAGGCGCTGTCCTCTCTTACTCCGGAGAAATCTTTCCTGACGTACGTTTGAGAGATATCCCGTTTCGACCAGGACTGCCGGCATAGATGCGCCGATCAGGACATAAAAACCGGCTTGTTCCACCCCGTTGTCCCGCTCATGGGCGACTCTCGAGACGTTGTTCTCGATTAATTCAGCAAGGCGCTCCGACAGTTTCACGTAGGCGCTGTGCGCCATCGTCGTTAGTATCCAATTATCCGTGTCGTAGCTCTTATATTTCTTTTCGTAATTGTTCTCATATTTTATTGCTGCATTCTCCTGGGCAGCAATACGGATTGCCTCCGCCGTCTTACCGGGTCTCAGAAAGAACGTCTCGACGCCGTTCATCGGATTCGGTTTTGTAGGCATCGAATTGCAATGAATGCTGATGAACAGTTTGCCGCCCGCTTCGTTTGCTATCTCCCCTCGTTTGTCCAGCGGGACAAACACGTCCTTGTCGCGCGTCATGACGACTTTGACATGTGGCAAGGCCCTATGTAGGTCATTCCTCACATCCAATCCGATAGCGAGCGCAACGTTTTTTTCCTCTGTCCCGTGCACTCCTATCGTACCGGGATCCTTCCCGCCGTGTCCCGGATCGATCACGATGACGTTCAGCTTCCAATTCTTCTTCTCGTTTTCCAGTTTCTCCTTTAACTCCTCGGAGAATATCTTCCGGACATCCGCGCGGGAGTAGAGTGCGACAAGGACAGAATTGTTCGTGCTGTCGATGAGGACCTGCTTGGATGTAAATTTCTCTCTCAACCTGAAACTGATTTGAACCGATTTCGGATTCTGGATGGCAATGACCTTAGAGTATACATTCGTAGCCGGGAGGGAATCCAGCACCTGGACATCCGCCGAGGCCGGCATAAGGGTAACGTACAGCATATCCGGCTGGCCGCCGAGCCCTCCCGGAGTGATCGAGGCCTCGTAGGCCTTCGGTAGGGACTGCATGCCGATCTCAATTACCGCCCCGTTCTCTTTGGAGTGAACTCGTATGTGCATAATCTGAGGAAGACCGACAGTAGCTGGTGAGAAATTGAATTCCGAACTTCCCTCGTCAAACACCAGGGTTCCCTGGAGTATCCGAGAAAAATACTGTCCGGCATATTCAGCTGGCATATAGAGCCCGTCGCCAGCCGACAACACCGGCAGCGGCATCTGCGCTACGTCCCTGTTCCCTTTCGAGGAAACCACCAGAAAACTATTCGACGGTGTGAAGAGAAGACTTCCCGAATCGGAATAGACACTCAGTTTGTTTGTGGACTTGAGATCGAAAGTCTTCAGCCCGAGGTCCCTTGCCAAATCGGAGATCGATATGTAGGCATGACCGTACTCGGCGAAGCTGCTAACGTAAGAGACACCCGTGCCGACGTGAAGAGGGATTTGTTTCGTTTGAGCATACACAGAACTGCCGCAAAGCAAAACAGCCAGGATGAGTAGCTTAGCGCGCATGGACTCCCTTTCTCAATTCTATACCGTAAAGAAACAGGGGAACATCAAATTTCACGGGATCTTCTGGGTCAAGAGTCTTCAGCTGCTCAGTAATCTCTGCCGCGGTTTTCCAGTTATCCGTCTTTCGTTTCGTGAGCCTCAACTTTCTCGCCGCCCTCGAAACATTGACGTCGAGCGGAATAATAAGCTTGTCCGTCCCGAGCCATTCGTAGAAACCGAAATCAATCTCATCTTTCCTTGTCATCCATCTTAGAAACATATTCATTCTCTTGCAAGCACTTCCCTGGGCAGGACTCGCCAGAAGTGCGCGCGTGCGAGGAGTCAGCAGGCTGTCCAGGCCGGAAGGAATCTTAACCGACTTCATGCTTTCCAGCAGGCCAATCAGAATATCGTAAGGGGTGATGAAGTTTCCTTTCGCGTAAGTCTTCAACGCGGCTTGCACCGTTCCGTGTCTTTTAAGAATAGACCCGATAGCATACAAAATCTGAACTGCATCTTTCCCGGTTATGTTCTTGTAGGCGAATTGTATGTGGCCATCCAGGTTTTTGACTGCACGAGCGTAGTCAAAATTCAAAAGACAATGATAGGGTGATTCGCCCAGCTCGGCAAAGATTCTTTCCAGCGAACGGAGGATTGCATACCGGGGTCCGATTGCAAACAAAGCGGCTACTAAAGCTGCCGTTTCAATATCGTTTCGTCCTCTGAACCTTCTCGGAAAACCTACAGGGTCGGTCAGAAAGAAGTCTCTGGCCGAGCCGGTACTCAGCCTTTTCTCATACATGGCCTGTAGATGTGCTAGCCCGCTATTCATAGATGCTCCTCAGCGGAATCGAAGGTCACGACGGACTCCGAAAAAAAACACCTTTGTGGTGACCGGTCGTGTGGACTTCTGCAAGGAACATTTCGACCAGCTGC
Source organism: Candidatus Kryptoniota bacterium (assembly GCA_046706745.1). GTDB lineage: Bacteria > Bacteroidota > Ignavibacteria > Kryptoniales > JAKASW01 > JAKASW01. Next base: position 319 of record JBJKPC010000045.1, on the reverse strand, counting down.
GAAGGCCATCTCCTTATCATGACTCTTGACTTGTGTCCCTGCACTTTCTGCGCTACGTCGCTCGCATGCCCCGTGTAATGCCAGGTGCCTTTCAAGCTCGTCAGCATGTACAAATAATACTTCACTGTCCGTACCCCCCAGATATGACAATCCGCCGACGTCCTCGTCGACTCGGCGGATTATTACAAGAATTCCTTGTCGGAACGGCGGGATTCGAACCCGCGACCCCTACCACCCCAAGGTAGTGTCCCGTTGCACGGGATCCTTCGGACGCTACCAGGCTGCGCCACGTTCCGTGCCCGGTCGGATGTAATGCCGC
>JBJKPC010000044.1:0-3753 GCA_046706745.1 Candidatus Kryptoniota bacterium | reverse complement strand
GATAACCCGAGGTTGGATTGCAGGAAGAACTACCTCGACATTGCATCGAAACTTGCCGATTCCGGTAGACACGTTGGGGTCGCGACTCACGACGTTCGCCTGGCCGAAAGAGTGCTCACTTATCTGTCCAAGTCTCCCATACATTTTGAGATGGAACAATTCTTCACATTACCCTTGAACGGACGAGAAATAGCGAGGAAACTGGGATGCCCCTACCGAATATATGTCGCGTACGGCGCACCAGGCATACCCTACAACATCCGATTCACTCTCACAAGGCCGGCAATATTAACGTGGGTGATCTCAGATTTTGTGTTGAGACCCAACAAGCCATGGGATACTTCAGGAAACACACCGAACGGAACAAGCAGTGTCGGTGCGGAACACAATCTGCAAATTCAGAATTGATATCATGAAATTTGGATTGAAAGGATTTGACATAACTTGTCTCGACTCCTGAACACACGGCCGCATTCAGAGCGCAATGCTTTCTGCACAGCCAGTCTGAGGTGTGCTGAAAGTCGGGCGCGCGACGATAAGCATCAAAGGACCTATGGACCGGCAATGTGCCGCAACAGACAGACTGTCGTTACCGTCCGCCCATACATCGTTGTGCGAAAGTACGAGTGGAGGAATTTCTAGGTGCAGACTTTGTTGGTCATCCTCGATATCGCATTGCTGCTCCCGTGCCTGTTCTTTGCCTCCTACCTCGGTCTTCTCAGCCTCCTGGCACTGTTTCGACGAACTGGAACTGGTCCCCGGGAGGCAAAGACTCACAGGAAGTTTGCGGTCCTGGTGCCGGCGCACAATGAAGAGATGGTGATTGAGCAAACGCTGACTAGCCTGGCAAACCTTAGTTACCGGGTTTCCGTTTACCAGGTTATTGTTATCTCAGACAATTTCGCGGATCAGACTGCGCCTCTGGCCCGGAAGAATCGGGTGAGAGTTATGGAGAGATTTGACAAGCAGAAGCTTGGAAAGGGATTTGCCCTAAGATGGTGTCTTGATCAACTCATCGAGTCCGGTGAACCGTTCGACGGTTTCGTAGTCATTGACGCGGATACTATTGTTACGGCAAGTTTCCTGGATGTTATGAATATGTACCTTGAGGATGGTGCCGAATGCATACAATGCAGCGATATGGTGCTGCCGCAGCCGGGTTCATGGAGTCCGGAAATGACACGGGTGGCATTCATTCTCCATAATCATGCGAGACCTCTGGGAAAACTTACGATAGGATGTAGCTCCGGTCTGAACGGCAATGGCATGTGCTTTTCACGGCGGCTTGTCGAGACAATGCCGTGGGATACCTACTCACGTGTCGAGGACCTTGAACGCTCTATCCGTTTGGCTCTTGACGGCATTAAGGTTCAGTTTGCTCCCGAGGCCGTAGTTCATGCGATCATGCCGCAGGATCCTAAGAACGCTGAGTCACAGAGGAGGAGGTGGGAGCTCGGGAGATTCCCGCTGTTTGTGAACTACGCCTGGCCGCTTTTATACAATGCTCTGCGCAAGAGATCGCTGATGATTCTCGATATGTTCGTGGAGCTCGTAACTCCGGCTTTCATGAACATTTTCGAGTTCACAATCGTCCTCCTTTTCCTTAATATCGCAGCGACCTGGATTGGGGCGCTGCCGGGTACAGGTTTAGTCATAGCATGGAGTTGCGTGCTTTTCCTGGAACTCTTCCATGTCTTCGGAGGGCTTAAGGCCTCACACGCGGATCGAGCAGCTTACACGATATTGTTGAAAACTCCTCAATATGCATTCTGGAAATTGAAACTCTATTTTAAAGCCCTCTTTAAAGGGGACGATAAACAATGGATTGCGACTGCCAGGGAAGGTCGGAAATGAATTCCCCAATAAATAAGGCAGGCCTGACTGAATCCGTGGAAGAAAGCTACTGATGGAGAATTTACGTCAAAGATTGGAAAATCAAGGCCAAGTAATCGATAACCCGAATCGGACTGCTACTAAAATGAAAGTCTTGACCCTTGTTACCGGTCAGCTCGAAAGGCCCAATATCGCCCTCGAGGAAGCCGACAAGACCGTACGATCGTCCCTTTTCGAAACCACGCTTAACTCAGACGTCCTTAGCGAGCAATCGCTCCTGAAGGCGCCCGTCTGGCGCCGACGTCTCTACAAGGGACTTCCATTTGCTTTCTCTCAGCTTATCGAGGCATACTTCTTACGGAAGAATTATGATGCCATTGTTTCATGGGGGACGGGACCGGCGCTGTTATTCGCCCTGCTGCTGAAACTCACCCGAACTAAGTTTCCTTATGTGACGCTCACAAGCTGGGTTTCGACACCCAAGAAGGCTATGGTACTCAGGAGGGTACATTCATACATCACGAGAATGGTGTTCTGGTCCTCGGTCCAGCGTGATTTTGCGGTAACTCATCTCGGAGTTCCGAAAGAAAAGACCAGGCTCGTAAACAAGGCAGTCGACCAAAAATTCTTCCGTCCGATGCCCGGGGCACATGACATGATTTGCTCGGCAGGCAGAGAGTTGCGCGATTACCCCACACTTATTGAGGCAATGCGCGGTCTGGAGATAAAGTGTCATATCGCTGTGACCTTTCGCGGGAAGATGTACCAAACTGTCAAGAGAGCTCTTGAGGAAAAATCGATGCCGCCCAATGTCTCCGTTGGCAACCTTTCACTCCCCGAGCTCCGCGATTTATATGCCAGATCGCGCTTCGTCGTCATCCCACTTCTGCAAACTGATACAGACAACGGCGTGACCGTGATGGTGGAGTCCATGGCAATGGGCAAGGCCATCATTTGCTCGCGTACGGACGGAAAACCCGATGTACTGGTCGAGGGCAGGAATGCCATACTCGTTCCGCAAGGCGATCCGGTGGCTCTCCGTGAAGCAATAAAGTACCTGTGGGATAACCCTGAGATTGCCGAAGAGATGGGACGCGAAGGCAGAAGGCTTATCGAGAAGAAAAACACCTGGGATCAGTTTGTCTCAGATGTTAAGGCAATCGTCGAAGAAGCCGCATCACAGAATGACTCAGTTCGACTTAGGATGGAATAAGATTGACCAATTTACCATGCACCGTCGCCTTTCGCATCAATTTGGAAACGAACGGGCAAACAGGAGAGTTACAGACTCTCTTCCCGACCCCGACTGTAATGTACAGTCCCGCTCTACTTTGTCGCTTTGCAGGCGCCGACGTTCGAGTGATAATGCAGAAGGCTAAGAAGAAAACAATCAAAAGGGAACGAGCGAGAACTTATGGAAGTCAAAACTAAAACCACGTCGAACTCGCCTGCTGCACGTGGGTTTGAAAAAGACGACGACAGAATATGGATGCTGATGGTTTTCCATATGGCGCCGGATCCACCACCGTTTAATTTGTCTTCCTCGAAAAGGAATCTGCCCTTCTTTCTGGAAAACGCCACCAGATACAGAGTGTCCGTCGTCGCTCTCGGCTCTCAAGAGCAGGAAGCACGGTTCAGGAAAGCATACGGCGACAGATGTGAAGAAATAGTCTTCGTCGACAACAAGAGACCTAAACTTATCCGGTTAGTGCTTCGTCTATGGTACCTCCTCCGGGGCCACAGCCAGGCACGGTCGCTCTTCTACACGAAGAAGCTGCAGAAGACGCTGGACTACCTGACTGCAAAGCATAAGTTCGACGTTATTCACTGCACAAGTACTTTGCTCGGTTATTACAATTTCCCTGGCAACGTAGCTTCTGTCGGGGACACACAAAACGTCGAGTTCGACCTGATAGGAAG
>JBJKPC010000043.1:0-22932 GCA_046706745.1 Candidatus Kryptoniota bacterium | reverse complement strand
GCAAGGACGTAAAGGCAATTTTATTTATGAGAAGATCCCGCGAACGCAAAGAACGGATTAGCCATTTCACGATCGATGTTGTCTTGTCTTCGCATGTAAATCTTCTTTGCGTCGTTAGGACGATCTTTCAAATACTCAAAGAGGCTTTGCGTTCTTCGCGTCTCCCGTTCATTAATACGATAGAAGGATACACGGGATGCCGCTTCGCGGCATTGGCGGTGAAACACTCTTGAAACTAGGACACTACCCGGTGGCTGCCAAGTTTGACAATTCTCAAAAAGATCGGTAGCATATTAACTGAGCTGGTTCAAACCACACGAAACTCAAACGGAGAGGTTAGGTTTCTGCTCAAAGCAATAATAAGTCGCGGAGGTAATTCTGCCAATGGGTAAGCCGCGCCTCTGGCCGAGGCCATGGGCTTTCGGACTGCTGATATTGCCGGTAGCTGTGTACGTCGGCTTCACGGCGACGCCGCTCCCTTTTCTCCTCAGCAGAGCGGGCGTGTCGGTCTATGAAATCGGGACAATCGGCTCGATCCTGCAGCTTCCCAACATACTGGTCTTCCTCTGGGCGCCTCTCGTCGACGTCAGGCTTCGCCGGCGCACCTGGTTGGTCTTCTCGGCAATCGCAACGGCAGTTTGTCTGTGGATAGCACTGCCGCTTGTGAGCGCATCGACCGTCCATTTACTGACCGCCCTGCTGCTCCTCGGTGGAATTTCCGTTTCGCTTGTCCTTGCCTCTTCGGGCGGACTCATGGTGACGACGCTTCCGGTCGCGGACCAATCCAAAGCAGCCGCGTGGAACCAGGCCGGCTATCTGGCAGGAGGAGCACTCGGGGGAGCGCTGATCCTCTGGCTCGTGACGCGACTACCGGTAATTCCCAGCGGTTTCATAGCAGCTCTCATACTGTGCCTGCCCGGATTGGTGGCGCTCACCCTTCCAGAAAAAGAGCCGAAGGTTACACACTGGTTCAAAGGACGGCTTTCCGCGTTGAAAGGAGAGATCGGCGGAGTCTGGAAGACTCCGGTTCGCAGGTGGACTGCACTTCTACTTATGGCACCTGCGGGAACGGGAGCGGCACAGGTGCTTCTTCCGGCGATCGCGTCTCACTACGGCGTCGGCGCATCGGGTGTCATCTGGATAAACGGTTTGGGCGGTGGTGTTGCACTCGCCGTCGGTTCGCTCCTCGGTGCAATGGTTCCGTCGGAATGGGATGGCCGCATTGTCTATTCCGGCGCCGGACTCTTGAACGGGATCGCGGGAATCTTACTAATGTCAGTCAGCGGACCGACGGGCTATCTCGTCGGGACGATAGTTTACCTCGTGACACAGGGGCTTTGTTGGGCGAGGTTCACCGGACTTATCGTGGAAATTGTCGGGCCGGATACGCAGGATGCGAGCACATTATATAGTGCGCTTTCAGCCGCAGGCAGCATTCCTCTCGCTTACATGACCTGGCTCGACGGGTTCGGGTATTCGAAGTTTGGAACGCACGGCCTTTTGATGACCGATGCCGTCGGGAATTTCATAGTCTTTGGGATAGTGGTGGTGATATTCCTTGCCAACGGGCTGCACTTCCGGCACGCGCCCGGGACCATCACAGATGCAAACCGGTAAATCAATTCACCACTGGCCGAGATGGATGCTTGCCTGAGAAACCGAGTGGAAAATATGGAGGACAACGGAGAGGCAAATAGCGAAGACAACAGCAGGGGTGATGAATGAACTGAAACCGGAGGGAACACTGGCTCGAATCTTGCGCGGGGCAGACAATCGATCGAATTAAGATCAGGAACCATTACCGGCGGCCTCGCAGTGGGCAAACACGCGCGGACGTTGCCGACAGAAGAGAGATGTCCACTGCACCCGGACATGCAAGGCGGAAGAAGCGGCTGACAATAGGGGATCACGTGTGCCAATCTCGCAAAGGCCTACCACTCCTCGAGATTGACAATTCACGGAAATCTATGCAGTATTTCCGTGAACGGAATAGGACTACACAGGTTCATCCTGTGAAACTGAATTCATCTCGACAATTCACGCGATTTATAGCTCGACACTAATCGGATATCGGCAGCACCATCTACAACCACGTGATCCACCGCACCAGACAAACCGGATGTCACCAGAAGAGTCTCTAGTCGCGCGATTTATCACTGGAGACAGATCGGGTGTTAACTGAAGAATCTAGAACCACGCGATTTATCGCGAGGAACGACATCGTCAAAAGCCAAAACCTTTGTAACGGCTCCACAAAGAGGGGGATATGGATGTGGGACATTCATACACGAAAGTCATCATTCATTTCGTCTGGTCGACGAAATACCGCAAGCGTTTCGTTACACGGGAGCTTCGCCCGAAGCTCTTCGACCACATCATTCATTACTCGAGAAACAACGGCATAATCATCGATTCGCTGGGCATCCAGCTCGAACATCTTCATGTGATGGTCTACCTCCGCCGCAATCAGAACGTGGACAGCGTCGCCAAGCTCATTAAGGGTAAGTCGTCTCACTGGATTAACTCCGAGAATCTGATCCATCCGAAGTTCAGCTGGCAGAAGGGCTACGCAGCCTTCTCGGTAAGTCCGTACCAGGCAGATATTATCAGGTCGTACGTAAGAAACCAGGATGTGTGCACCACAGGACCGACTCTTACATGGAGGAATTCCGGTCAATACTGCTGAGACATGGTGTCGATATCTCTGACCTAGGAGATAGCGAATAGGCCATTGGGCAAGCCGATGAATCCGTTCACCTTTGGCCAAGATTATCGTTTACCCCGCGATGGATCGCGGGATAAAAAGAAAAGGATATGATTGGAACGATGTTAGGTACACACACCACGAGTGAGAAAATGGGATGGACACCGGTCTAACAGAATTGGAGACGAGGTTAGGGGAACGATGTGAGGCGAACACTCCGAGAGCGGTATGTTCAGATCAAGAATAGAACGACCATAGCGTCACCGCAGCAATCAGCTGGGAGCAGGGCCTCTAGGTTACTTCCGCCCCATGCTCAATGAGCAGTTCCCTCAGGACCGAGCGGTGGCAATGGCTCTCGTCCTCGCAGTAGCAGCCTACTGAGAAGTCGGTAGTGTGAGACAGAGCCGCAAGCAACTCAATGGCATGGGTGTTCTCCGGCGTCGACATTTCCGATCTGTATTTCCTGATGAACGCCGCCCACTTTGCGGGAGTGTCCGCTTCCTGTGCAAGCTTCACGGTTTCATTGCTCGGCGCGAGATTGGGAAACCATACGTCGTAGAAATTCCTCGACGCGAACTCCGATTTCGGCACACCCCTGGGCGGACGGCGCACGGTTCCGATGCGCACCCCCTCGCCTTTCATTCGGGGAGTGCCGAGCCTGACGATACGAATTGCCATGACCTACTCCTTGCTACCTTGATTGTCCACGGAAACACACACAATTGTGAACACAAGCATCGCGCCCATAGTTCTGGATGTCATTGCCACCGTTATTTCCGTAGCAGGGTGACTGCTGTCGCCGCGCGGCGTGCGTCAAAAGGCCACAGATGCGGCTGGAAAAATCACATATTCAAAATCGTGACGAAGAACATGATCATGCCGATCGTGTTCAAGATACAATGAGTTAAGATGCCAATGTATATGTTTCGTTTCCACCAAACCGCGTAGACATACGGCAACAGCGCGAGTATTCTGGTTATGTTCTGCCACGGAGAGAAGAAGTGATAGAGGGAAAACAGCACTACATTCAACAGGGGACCCCAGGCATTCATGCGCCCCAGTCTCGGAAGCAGAAATCCCCTAAAATACATCTCCTCCACAATCGGCCCGAGCAATCCGTTGAAGATAAATCCCAAGATTACGGTGGCAATGAGTGCGGGCTTTGAATATTGCGACAAGTCGCCGACGAAGAACCATCCCGGCATCCATTTGAACAAGCTGTCGAGAAGAATCGGATCCAGTTTCGACGACAAGAACCCGAAACAGAAAACTCCCCAGCCCAATAGAAGAGGAACAAACAGGAAGAACTGCCACAAGGGAACCCTATCCTTGAACAAAATGATACCCTTAAGCGAATAATGTCCGTTGAGTTTCTTACCCTGGAACAGAAGGTAGCCGAGCTCTGAGGGAACGAGCACCAGCGGAATGGCGACAAAAATCGCGGCGGCTGACGGAAAGCCGTGCCGCGTCGCCCACGGCGCGACGAGAACGATGAACGCGAGAATCAGCAAGCCGGGTGTGAGAGATAATGCGGAGCTCCTGAGAATGGAGTGCGATTCCAACGACACATCTTCTGTCATTCTTTTGACCACTTAAGACTGCTTGATAAATGGACCGAGCTCCGGATCGGAAGCGAATCCGACCGTGCCACGGATCGTCGAGACAAACATTGCAGGCTTCAATGAAATGGTTGCATACCCGACATCACGCTTCGAAGCATGCCTGTCCTCAATTTATCCCGATATGACAGGATTATCAACCATGTGTGGTCTGGCAATGGAAATCCTTTTTCGGTCCGGTTGAGGCTTTACTGCGACTAATTGCAAGCCGGAATAACCATGTCGGTTTTCCGGTTGCGGGCTAACAAGGTTCCGCGTTACATTGTGACATGAAAACGACAGACAATGCGGCCATCTGGTCAGAAGATACAATGTACGACGCGTTCATGAGGCGCGACGGTTCATATGAAGGGCTTTTCTTCGTTGCGGTAAAGACCACCGGAATATTCTGCCGTCCGACGTGTCCTGCCAGAAGAGCCAAGAGGGAGAACGTGGAATTCTATCATTCTGCCAAGGACGCTCTCCTGAACGGCTACAGGCCCTGCAAGACCTGCAAACCGCTCGAGCTGCCCGGCGCTACTCCCGATTATATTCAGAAACTCATCGACGCAGTTAACACCGATCCTGCAAAGAAGATTACGGACTACGATCTCGTGAAAATGAAGATCGAACCGAACAAAGTCCGTCGATGGTTCAAGGCAAACCACGGGCTATCGTTCCAGGGCTACCAGAGAATGTTGAGGATAAACGGCGCCCTGCACCGGATTAAGAACGGAGACGGCGTCACCGAAACTGCTTTCGAAAACGGGTATGACTCTCTGAGCGGATTCTCAGATGCTTTCAAAAAGATCATGGGGACAAATCCGTCGAACGGGAAATATGTCAACGTCATAAACGTTCACCGGATCCCTACTCCGCTCGGACCGATGATTGCATGTGCTACCGACGAAGGGATATGCCTTCTCGAGTTCACCGACAGGCGAATGTTCCCGCTCGAGCTGAAGGATCTGCGCCGGTTGCTGAAGGCAAATTTCGTGTATGGCATGAATGAACACATTTCCAGAATCGAAAAGCAGCTCGGTGAGTATTTCAAAGGACAGCGTAAAACGTTCGATGTCCCGCTCGTCACGCCGGGAACCGAATTCCAGAAAGCGGTGTGGAGGCAATTGGTGACAATTCCATACGGCCGTACACGCTCCTATGAGGAACAAGCAATCGCCATAGACAACCTGAAAGCGATCCGGGCCGTCGCACAGGCAAACGGGCACAACAGAATAGCGATAGTCATCCCGTGCCACCGGGTGATCGGAAAGGACGGCAAACTCACCGGCTACGGCGGCGGCTTGTGGAGAAAGAGGTGGCTACTCGATTTCGAAATGAAAAACTCGGAATAGAGTAAGATGCTCTCGCTAGAGAGCATGACCTATCTGATCGGACGGTGAACTTTCCGTTCGGAGGAGCGATGCACCGATGGATCCTTCGAAGATGAATTGAAATCTCGGTGATTTTGCCGCGTGGCAACATTTTTTTGCGATTCGTTCGCAGCATGATGTCCATTTGAATCTCTCCCCCTCCTCGTTTACTTTCATATAAATGAATACGCGGATTTTGAGGACTTTTTCTCTTGCCGTACTCCTCGCTCCCGGAGTCTCCTTCTCACAGACGTTCTCGTCCCCCGAACAGGCATTCGCGACCTTCTTCGACGAAGTACGCGTGGCGGAAGAACAGCACTTCGAACTCTGGGACAGAGACATGTACGGACCAATCCTCATTGTGAATCCGTCGACGAGAAAGGTCTATTCAAACTTTCCTGACATGAACGGTGCGCTCGCGCGCGACGGCGATGTCTACGCCGGTCGCCTTCCCGATAATATCAACATCGCAAATACACGAGTGAATTGGAACGGGAGAACATGGGCGATGGTGATGCTCCCCCTTCCGCCTTACAAGAAAGAACGTATAGACCTCTTCGCGCATGAACTTTTCCATGTTACACAAACTTACCTCGGCTTCCAGGGATACAGCCCGGACAACAGCCATCTCGACGAAAAAAAAGGGCGGGTTTGTTTGAGGCTCGAGCTGGAGGCGTTGAGAAAGGCAATGGAGGCACCATCTACCTATGAGATGAATAAATGCATTACGGACGCGCTGACATTCAGAGAGTACCGCTACCTTCTTTACCCGCAGGCGAAGCTGACCGAAAATCTCCTCGAGCTGAACGAAGGCATGGCCGAATACACAGGGTTGATCGTCAGCGGCATGACCGGAAACGAAGCGATATATCATCTCGAGCGGAGCCTGAACGCTTTTGTCAGGTACCCGACCTTCGTCAGGTCGTTTGCCTATGAAACGATTCCGATATACGGCTATCTCCTCCGTCGCTCCAATAAATATTGGAACAAGGAAATAACTCCGGCGACAAATCTCACTGATTATTTCATACGCGCTTTCGGGGTGAGAGTGCCGCTCGACCTGGCGTCTGCCGAGCGTTCTATCGAAAACCGGTACGACGGAACACTCATCCGTGCTGAGGAGACGAACCGCGAGTCGTTACGGGGAGAGCAAGTGGAGAGATACAGGAGAGAATTTGTCAATAAGCCTCATGTCGAGATAAACCTTATGAGGATGCAGCTCGCATTCGATCCGCGAAACGTCATTCCGCTGGATAATAGGGGAAACGTCTACCCGACAATTCATGTGACAGATATCTGGGGAATCCTTGACGTGAAGGATGGGGCTCTGATGAGCCCGCGATGGGACAGGATTACCGTGGGCGCACCAACCAGGATCGACGGACAGAATGTCAACGGCGAAGGGTGGACCCTCAAATTAAACGATGGCTTTTCTCTATTGGAAGATAATGCAACCGGAAACTACATTGTGGTGAGGAACCTCGATGGCCGTTAAAAGCGGCCGATAGGGAGGAAAAATGCGACAGGTTGACAGGACGGTCCATGGCCGGCGGCCAGGTACATGCAGGCGCATGGCAGCGTTGACCCAACCGTCCCGGAGTGATGACCAATGACTGACGAATTGACGAAGAAGATACGCGCACTGGAGGAGCGTTTGCTCCTTCCTGAGGTTAGACGAAATGCCGAGGAGCTCTCAGAGCTCATCGCCGACGATTTCGTGGAATACGGAAGCTCCGGAAAAATATACACGAAGAAGGATGTCCTTGAATTTCTGCCTATCGAGCCGGAAAGATACATGAAGATGGAAAATTTCCATGCCAGGCAACTCTCTCCGGAGGTGGTTCTTTTAAACTACGACCTGCTCTCCAGGCACGCACAGAATCGCAGGACCAGACGCTCCGCGCGCAGTTCCATTTGGCAGCTCACCAACGGACGCTGGCAGATTGTATTCCACAGAGGGACAAACAAATAATCAGGAAGCGGCACCGATTTTATTCTGGACATCTATGCACAGACTGAATTTCTGTCTGCAGATTCCCGTTTCCCGTTTCCGCCAAAAGGGAGTGGTATAGTGCAATATCGTGAACTAGGTCGAACCGGCTGGAAAGTCTCGACGATCAGTTTCGGTTCGTGGGCGATCGGCGGCACCTGGGGGGATGTCGACGATACTGAATCGATGGCGGCCCTTAACAAGGCAATCGACATGGGAGTGAATTTCTTCGACACCGCGGACGTATATGGAGACGGGCGAAGCGAACGCCTCCTGGCACAGCTCAAAAAGGAGAGGCCGGAAGAGTTTCACATCGCCACCAAAGCAGGCAGGCGGCTCGATCCACACGTCGCCGCCGGATATAACCGGGATAATCTCACGAAGTTTGTCGAGCGCAGCCTGAAGAATCTTGACACCGAGACGATCGACCTCCTTCAGCTTCACTGCCCTCCGACGGAAGTCTATTACATGCCCGAGGTGTTCGGCGTGCTTGACGATCTCGTTAAGGCGGGAAAACTCAGATACTACGGGGTAAGCGTCGAGAAGGTCGAAGAGGCCCTCAAAGCGATCGAATACCCGAATGTCCAGACAGTTCAGATCATCTTCAACATCTTCAGACAGCGTCCGGCCGATCTCTTTTTCGCCGAAGCACAGCGAAAACAAATCGGCATCCTTGCGCGCGTTCCCCTTTCCTCGGGACTTCTAACCGGCAAACTAACGAAGACCAGCACGTTCGCAGCCGACGACCACCGAACCTTTAACAGGCACGGCGAGGCCTTTGACCGCGGCGAGACTTTTTCCGGACTCGACTATGAAAAGGGACTTGAAGCCGTTGAGATGCTTCGAGCACTCGTTCCTGAAGGTCGGACGATGGCGCAACTGGCCCTCAAATGGATACTTATGTTCCCGGCAGTATCGTGTGCCATCCCGGGAGCCAAACGTCCTGCACAGGTTGAAGAGAACATAGAGGCGGCCGATCTTCCCGCTCTGAGCGGGGAAACGATGACCTCGATAAGAGAACTGTATGACCGGCAAATAAAGCGGCACGTCCACCACTACTGGTGATCGGTGCCACATCGGTGACCGTGTCTGTTTGACAAACCGGATTCCCGGACTACCTTTCTTACGGCTGTTTGTAAATCATCATTTTGTAATCAACCGGATCCCGTGCCGGTATCCGACGGAAATCGACAGCGGATCGAACAGACACGATACGCGACGCTTTGGCCGGGCACGGGAAGCCTTCAGCGGAAAGGGTGGTGGTCTGATGAATATGATTTCAACGACTGTTTTCATCCTGTTTGTTTTGTCCGCCACGGTCCTGGCACAGCAGACACGGTACCGCAGCGGAATTTTCCTCCATCACTCCACGGGTGGATGTATCTGGGGGCCAAATGGAAGCACGACAAGTGTCTCGGCCGAGATTGCCCGCTACAACAGCGGACACCGGCTCTCCGGCGAGGATGCCGTCACCATGAAGGAAGCCGGCTGGCCGGTAACTCCCTGGAACAACGAGTGGGAACGATGGCATCGAATCTTCGATAACCAAGACACCGTTGACGCAGACATCCGCCCATTTCTTGCGACTGAACCGATCATAGTAATCAAATCATGCTTCCCTTCCTCATCCATGTCGGGCACCGGCTCGCCTGCCGACACCTCCGATCCGACCCGGAAGACTATCGCCAACTACAAGTGGCACTGGCGGAGCTTCATCAGGGTGATGGCAAACCATCCTAAAACGTTCTTCGTTGTCTGGACCAATGCACCCCTCGTGGCCGGGGCGACAAACGACGAGCAGGCAGAGTTGTCCGACGCGTTTTGCCGTTGGGCAAAAGACACGCTTGCAAGCGGACTGGACCCGGTGTTCGGTTCATTTCCGCCGAACGTATACGTGTTCGACTTCTTCCACAAGCTCGCAGGTACCGACGGAAAACTTCCGGGGGCTCTGGCTTCGAGCTCCGGCGACAGCCATCCGAATGCGGCTGCCACACAGCTTGCCGCACCACAGTTCGTGGATGAAGTCTTCGACGCCGCGTTAGCATACGAGAACATCGCCAGCGGCATCCATCGATCGGCACCGGCGCCGGCAGATTTCAGACTCGAGCAGAATTATCCGAATCCGTTCAATCCATCCACAGTTATCGGGTTCGCGGTTCGGAGTTCGAGGTTTGTGAACCTGATCGTGTATGATATGCTCGGGAGGCCGGTTAAGATCCTCGTAAACGAAATCAAGAAGGCAGGAAGTTACCAGGTCGCGTTCGACGGCAGTGAATTCCCGAGCGGCGTATACTTCTGCCGGCTTGTTGTCGGCAGCAGTGCTGCGACGAAGAAGATGATTCTTCTGAAGTGAAGAAGCTGCCGTAGGCTGAAGGTCGCCATCTCACGAGATCAGACCGACGTGAATGCGACCTTCTTCCATTGCATCCCCTGCATAGATCGGGATTTTTCCATATTTTGTTTCCACTGAACATCCATTCATCATGGTGAATTCGTGACCCGTACGCTCATCTTCATTGCAGTCATTTCCGTCATCTTTTCGATATACGGCCTCGCTAACTATTACATCTTCATCCGCGGCCTCCATGCGCTGAGGCTTACCGGCGGTTTTAGAACGGCATACATAGTTACATTCATTTTCCTCGCCGTATCGTTCATCGCCGCGATGTTTCTCGAACGGGCGGATGTTATCATTCTGGGCAAGCCGTTGAGCTGGATCGGTTCGTTCTGGCTCGGCGCATTCGTCTACTTCCTGCTCATAATTGCCGCGATCGACCTTTTGAGACTCGTGAATCATTTCATCCACTACTTCCCGTCGTTAATTACTTCTAACCCCGCACAGGCTGCAAGAGTTACCGCATATTCGGTGATCTCGGTAGTTGCGCTTCTCGTAATATACGGTTTCGTCAATGCCCACATAATCCGCGTTCGCACGTTTGACATTAAAGTTGCAAAGGAAGCGGGCGGCAGGAAGACTCTCGACATCGCAATGGCTTCGGACATTCATCTCAGTTCGATCATCAATAACGGCCGCATCGCAGCGATCGTCAACAAATTGAATTCGCTGAATCCGGATATTGTTCTTCTTCCCGGCGACATCGTCGACGGCGATCTTAATCCAGTTGTGAGACAGAATCTCGGCGAGGCTTTAAGGCAAATCAAGGCTCCCCTCGGTGTCTGGGCGATAACAGGAAACCATGAATACATAGGCGGGGCAGAGAAAGCGTGCAAGTATATAAGCGAACATGGGGTGAAGATGCTCCGTGACTCGACGGTTTTCATCGACAGCAGTTTCTACATTGTCGGCCGCGAGGACAGGTCGGATCGGAAGCGCAAGCCGCTCATCGAGCTGATGCAAAATGTCGACAAGAAATACCCAATTATCCTGATGGACCATCAACCGTTTCATCTTGAAGAAGCGGAAGAAAACGGTGTCGACTTACAGCTCTCGGGTCACACACACTACGGCCAGATGTGGCCGTTCAATTATATTACCGACATGGTTTACGAGCTGGCTTACGGCTACCTCGTGAAAGGCTCTACGCATATATATGTTTCTTCCGGCGTCGGGACGTGGGGACCGCCGCTGAGAATAGTAGCGAACCCGGAAATTGTGAATTTCAGGCTTCATTTAGCCGGCGGGCTGCAGTAGAAGGAAGAAAGATTCCGCACACCGTCACCAACATGCGTCGCATAAATAACGCCAGCTCGAATCCGACGCCGGTACTGATGATTCTGCCGCTCTTCTGAAAGACGTGGTCGGGATTGGCCGTAGCGATTCCAAGACCGACTAAGGCCACAAGGTAATATCCGACCCGCATGCCGCGCCTCCCTTTCCATTGAAGGTGATGGTCGATTGCTTTCCGAAATCCGAGTATCGAGCCTCTTTTGAGGGAGAACTCCTAACAATCCTTGTTTTCGAGGATTTTTATTGGAACGCGATTATTTATATTTCATCAGGCATGTGAGAACAAGCGGCGAAAGGGCTGATCATGAAAAGAGTGGAGGCTCTGATAGTTGTTCTGCTGGTGCTGAGCGGCGTGTCAACGGCATCCGGACAGAATGGCGAAATCGACTCCCTGGAGCAAATTTACAACTCGGCGACATCCGACTCGACGAAGTTCGACGCCTTGAAAACGCTCTGCTTCAAGATCGTCGGCATCGACTCGGCAAAGACGGAGCAGTACACTTCTATTCTCATCAAGGAAGTCGAGATGTGTGCCGACCCTGTGGAAAAGGCGGACGCATACGCCGCTATCGGAGACTATTATAACTCCAAACTGGATTTCGCTAATTCACTTGGATACTTCCAAAAGTCGTTAAGGATTCTCAAAACCGCCAAGGGTACGAGGGCCAAGGTAGCGTACGCGAAGTGCCTACTCGACTATGCGTACATTTTTCATGTAAACGGAGATTTCAAGACCGCCCTCAGCGCATATCTTGAGGCAGAGAGCATTCTCGATAAGTATCCTGAATACGATTCCAGAGTAGCAATGTACAACCGGTTGAGCGATGTCTACTCAAGGATCAACGATCCGAAGAAGAGCAGCTACTATGACGCGAAAGCCGCCGCGATCGCCGACAAGATCGTCTCTCCGAAACTCAAGGCGTTGTACTGCGTCACCGCCACCTACGGACTAGATAATCAAAAAGACTTCGAGAAGATCCGGCTCCTGCTGACCCGGGCCCGAATGTTGGCCGAGCGCAATTCGTTGAACGAGCTCGTCTGGATGGCTACCAATGCGATGGGAGATGTCTTCGCATCGCGCAATGAGAACGAGCTCGCCGAGGCCGAGTACAAAACGGCGCTGAGTTATGCGACAAAGATCTCCAACAAGTACGACCAGGCTATAACCCTTCAGTCATTCAGCGAAGTTCTTTCAGCGGAAGGGAAGCACGCAGAAGCCGAGAGACAAATGACCTTTGCACTGAACCTGGCAAGAGAAATAAATGCAAACGCGCTCGAGCGGGATATTTTCGAAGTCCTGTCGTCTATGAAGGAACAAGAGGGAGACTACAAGACTGCCTACAAATACCTGAAGCTCAAGGAAGGCGAAGTCTATCGTGTGTTCGACGAAGACGACCAAAGACAGGTCAATTTTCTCAACGCAAAATACGATGCGGCCGCGCGGCAGGCCGAGATCAAGCGCCTGACGGACGAACAAAAAATCCAGACCCTCGATATACAAAGAAGGAAAGCGCTTACCTACTATCTCTCCGCGACTCTTCTTCTGGTACTGATCGTCGCATTCTTCGTCCAGCGTTATTACCAGGCCAGGAAGAAAATGGCCGAGCAGAACAACCAAATACAGGCACAGAGAATCAAAGAACTCGAGAATGAAAAGCAGCTTGCAGCGGTTCAATATGCTTTACAGGGAGAAGAGAACGAACGTTCGAGGCTTGCCCGTGATCTGCACGACGGGCTGGGAGGGCTCCTTTCCGGCGCTAAGATGGCGTTCGGTTCATTCAAGGATAACTATCTGAAGAACGGGGAACAGGCCGATTCTTTCACGCATGCCTTCGACCTTCTCGGTAAATCTATCCACGAATTGCAGCGGGTGGCGCACAACATGATGCCGCAAGCCCTCGTTAACGGCACCATAAAGGAAGCATTATCGGAATTCTGCGAGAAGATGAACGCGGGGGACTCGTTGACCCTGATGTTTCATTTCTTCGGCCGTGAGGAGAAAATACCTCAAAAATATCAGATCGCAGTCTACCGTATTGTCCAGGAGCTTGTAAACAACGTGATCAAACATTCCGGCGCGTCGGAAGCACTCGTGCAGCTCGTCCAGGAAAAGGATAGGATGAGCGTGGTGGTCCAGGACAATGGCAGGGGTTTCGATCCGGATAAGGCCCAATCGTCGGAAGGACACGGACTGAAGAATATCCGCACAAGAATAGAAACGCTCGGCGGTCACTTCGAGATCGATTCTTCAATCGGGAAAGGGTCGGAAATCTCGTTTGAGTTCGAGAATTTGAGCGCATAGAAGATGATTAGTATTCTTATCGTCGACGATCACCCCATCGTTGCCGAAGGTATACGCAAGCTCATACACGATTCCCGTGCCGCGCAGGTGATCGGTGTGGCAGGTACAGCGAAAGCCTGCCTGGACTTTCTGAGATGGGAAAAGCCCGACGTAGTACTCCTCGATATCGGACTGCCCGACATATCTGGCGTGGAGTTATGCAGGTCAATCAAATCGAAGGATCCGTCTCAGAAGATTCTTGCATTGACCACCTTCAATGAGCGCTCCACGGTCGCAAGTATGATGAAAGCCGGGGCTGACGGCTACGTTCTCAAGAATTCAGAAACCGCCGAAATAATAGAGGCGATACAGGAAGTGCATAACGGAAGCAAGTACCTCTGCGACAACGCCGAATCTCTCTTGAAGGAAAAGACCACAAACCAGCTTCTTCTGACCTCCAGAGAGAAGGAGGTGCTCAAGTTGATAGCCGACGGTTTCACCAACCAGGAAATTGCCGAGAAGCTCTTCATAAGTCCGTTGACCGTGGACAGCCATCGCAAGAACCTGATTACCAAGCTCGAAGCACGCAACACCGCCTCACTCATAAAGATTGCTCTGGACAAGGGATTGTTGTAGACTCCGCCGAGGCTTTCGCAGGTTCATGTTGCGGAAGTCGATGGAAGAATCGCCTGTCAAGCACGCACACTTCTATCCTGAAATCAAATTCAACTTCGATGATACGGAAATTTATTGTGCACCCTGAGGGATACTGAGATTCCCGGGACAGAAATCGAAATATTTCCCGGGCAGATGCTAGGGGAACACGCACGCCCCTGTGGATTTTGCGGTCAATAATATTACCTTAACAACATGGAACGGGCGCAGTCGGCGTGGGACACGGATCGCATGCCCGCGAGACGGCCGCCGTATTGCAGAAGATCTGTCTTCTATCAAATCGGCAACAGGAGAATTTCGCTATGGTTACGTACGACGAAATCGCCAAGATGATCGATCACTCGCTTCTGAAACCGACTCTCACCGATGAAGAAATCCGAGAAGGATGCGAACTCGCGGCAGAATATAGGGTCATGTCTGTATGTGTGAGGCCGTCCGACGTGAGGCTCGCGAAGGAAGTACTCAATGATACGCATGTGCTGGTTACGACCGTGATAGGCTTTCCGCACGGGACTACTACAACCGGTGCGAAAGTGGCCGAAGCCAACGAAGCCATGGACAACGGCGCCGTCGAACTGGACATGGTCCTTAACATCGGCAAACTAAAATCGAAGAATCACGAATACGTGAAGCAAGATATCAAGGCGGTCACGGACGCCGCTCACCGCAGGAACGTCATCATTAAAGTGATATTCGAAAACTGCTACCTCACCGAACAGGAAATCATCGCTGCGTGCCGGATATGCAATGAAGTCGGGGTAGATTTCGTGAAGACTTCAACCGGATACGGAACCGGAGGCGCGGAAGACAAAGACATAAGACTGATGAGAAAGAACATCGACCCGAAGGTTCAGATAAAGGCCGCCGGAGGGGTCCGGACACTCGAACGCGCAATCGAGGTAAGACAACTCGGATGCACACGTTTCGGCTGCACCGCAACGGCGGGAATACTCGAACGCCTGAAATAGCATTTCTCTCGGCGCATGCGAGCCGGGGACAGGAGGTATGTTACGGTATGCAAGCGGGGACAATTACTTCGTGCATGATCATTACCATGCTCGTTCAATCCTATTTCATCCGGCCGGCAAACGCGAGGGAAGAGAACAGCAGACATGATCCCGCAGGCGTGGTCATACTGACCGATGCCGTTTACCTGGCCCCGTCGTTCCTGACAATGCTCTGGGTACATGAAACGGGACATTTCACGATGGCCGTTCTCTCGGGAGCGCAAGATCCCAGGATGGGATTGTATAGAGTGGTGGAGGTAAGCCCCCATAGTACCAACACTGAAATCGGTTGGATGGACTGGAAGAAAGGATCGCTTTCCCCGTTCGGGTCGGCCTTGACGGATATTGGCGGAGTTCTCTTCTCGAGAGGACTGGCTGAGGGTTCAGATGCATTCGTGAGAGTTGTGAGAATGCCCGATTGGGGAGAGCGGTTCTTCTCCATGACGTACATTATTTCAAGGTTTGATTTCCCGCGATACGTTTTACAGGATGCAGTTCTTAATCTATCGGGAAGAAGCGGCTCGGACATCGACGATTTTGTCACCGACGTCGCCGGGAGAAAAGCGGGTTGGCGTGTCCTTACTTACTCAGCGCTCCTCACCATCGCGACACTGGACATCGTCATCGACTGGAATCGAATATCGATGCACTGGAATTCTCTCATGGGTAAATCGATTTACAGCGATGAGAACGTTACATCTTTCCGGCTTGAACCGTTCTGTTGCGCAGGAGGTTTCGGGGTGTCGCTGCAAGGTTCATGGTGATTTGAAGTAGCCTGCAGATACAGATGACCGGCTCGAATAACTTGTGCTCCTGACTGCCATCTTTCATTCAATATTTCCGGCATTCCATTTTTCCTGCAAGTTTCTCTTGCCCTGACGTAACGTCATAGTTGTATATTATTACCGGAGATTATGATGAAAGAATACACGGTACAACAACTCGCGAAGATCGCCGGAGTAACGGTAAGAACACTTCACCATTACGATCACATCGACCTTCTCAAACCATCGTCGCGAAATTCGGCAAGATACAGGTTTTACGGTGAAACCGAATTGCTGCGACTTCAGCAAATCCTCTTCTTCAGAGAGCTCGGCTTCAGTCTCCAGGATATAGCGAGGATCATCGACAGCCCGGGTTTCGATCCTGTAGACGCACTCGAGGCTCACAAGGAAGAGCTCAAGAAGCGGGTCGAACGATTGTACCTGCTGCTCGACACGATAGACAAGACAATAAGAAAATTGAAAGGAGACAGGATAGAAATGGCTGACGAAGAACTCTACGGCGGTCTCTCCAGGGAACAGGCGGAAGCCTATGCCGAGGAAGCGAGACAACGCTGGGATCCCCGGCTCGTCGACGAAACAAACGCCCGCGTGAAGAAGTGGACGAAAGAGAAATGGGCTGAGGTGAACAAGGACCTCGACGATATACTGAAACAACTCGCTCTGCTGATGGGAACTCCCGTCGGCGACGGAAGAGTGCAGGCCCTAATCGCCCGGCACCACAAATACATGAACAACTTCTTCGAAGTCAAAACGGGAGTGTACCGCAACTTCGCGAATCTCTATACGGAAGACCCGCGCTTTCACGCCTATTTCGAAAAGTACCGTGCCGGACTCGCGGACTACCTCGCCGAGGGAATCGTTTTCTACTGCGACTCGAAAAAGTCCGCCAATAAGTAACGGAACAGGAAAGGATGAAGAATGGAGACCGACAACCAGTCCAATGAAATATACCCGATGCCGTCGTTCGTGACGCTCAAGGTAAACGACCCATCTTTCTCGGGAAAATGGTACGAGGAGGCGCTCGGATTCAGACACATCTTCTCGATTCCCGGCCCGGGCGGAATCCCCGTCCTAGTACACCTTCGGTGGACCAAGTACGCCGACCTGCTTCTCCAGTTGCAGGACGAATCGGATAAAGGGACGGCAAAGGGCAAGGGAATGAGTATCAGCTTTTCTGTGACCGCGGGCTCGGTCGACGAGCTGGCGGAGAAAGCGCGTCGGCACGGAGCCTCAATAGTCAGCGAGCCGAAGAACCAGCCGTGGAACGCCCGCGACTTCAGCGTCGCCGACCCCGACGGATTCGTGCTTACATTCACGAAAGGGCCGCTCGACGACAAACTCGGAATGGATGATATTGTAAGAAGAAGCACCGGAAGATGACCGTCAGCCGCTTGTTAAATTGTCGCGCCCGCGAGGATAAAACAGGCGGGTCGATATTCAGTGGTCGGCGAAGATCCGTATCATCCGTTGAAGCTGCGTGCTACAATTTTTCCAGCACAATCTTCAGCGCCGGAAGGACGCAATGCCCAAAACCCTCCGAGTCTGTCCGGCCGGCCTCGTCGCCGTTGAGATGATCGGTGACGTCGGTCAGCTCCGTTGATTCCGGTCTCTTTTAAGAGGCTGAATCAGCTTCCGCAATCTCTTTTATCTTTTGTAAAACCATCCCCCACCCGTTCACCGTTTCCTCGTATCGCTTCCGGCCGTTTTCGACTTTCGCGTAATCTCCCTGCGAAACATCGAGTATCGTCCTCCCGCCTTCAGCGGCAAGTGAATACGTAACCGTGAGATAGTTCTCCGGCACGTCCCTCATTCCGCCGTTCGGATCGAACACGGTGTACCGGAGCAGTCTCTCGTTTTCGATCTCGACTACATTCCCCTTCACATAGACTTTTCCGTCCGCGGCCCCTTTCCATTCGAGCGGACTTCCGGCTTTCCACTCCGAGAAAGCCTCGCAGTCAAACATGTACTTCCTCGTCATCGCCGGATTCACCAGCGTGTCCCAGACACGGGACGGCGGGGCATCTATGATTATCGAATCGACAACTACCATTTCATCGCTCATAACTCCTCCTCTGGAAAATTCGAAATACGAAATACTAGACTCGAAATGCCGCCCTGCGGCATCCCGCATATCCATTTTCGCTGAATGCGGGACAAACAATTTTGACGGGACAAATTCAAAATCCAAATCTCTAAGCGGCGTCGGCGGGCAAGGCACGAAGTATTTTTGCAATCTCTGCATCAACATGATGTGACTTATAAAGCCTCCATGGAAATGGATTTGGGACATTTGAATTTCGCATTTTGAATTTGCTTAGAATTTCGGATTTAGAGTTTAGGATTTCTTTTGAGGGTTTGTCCCCGGATCATCCGCGCTCGGTCCGTAAACCGACGGCACCTTTCCGCCGGCAAGACGGATGTAGACCGTCATCTGTCCGCGGTGGTGGATCTGATCAAGAAGCATGAAGAGGATGAAATCACCGGCTGAGGATTTGCTCCCCGCGAATTCTACCTGCTTCTTAAGTTCTTCTTCTTGGGCCTTCTCCAGCTGCTCGAGAACGTGCGACGATGATTTTTCAAAATCGTTCGCAAGCTTGGATACTTTGTCGGGCTGGTAGGTCTGAAAAACCGATCTGTCCAGAACTTCACCGAAGACATAAGAGTCTATCAGATACGTCTCGAAAACGAAGGTGGACATTACACGTGCGGCGGTCGAGGACCGCGGATGGGGGGTAAACGAGAGTTTTCCTTCTGGAAATGCTTTGATCACCTTGAGCGTGGTGGCGAATTCCCTTTTCAGCAACTTGATCAGCTCTTCTCTTGACATGGCGATTCAATTCCTTTCAATTCTGTTATCATGGGTATAACCGAATCCATACGACATATACCTGAACATTACCGGAGTCCATTAGGTTCTGGATTAAGATAGCGGCTCTCCCGCCGCGCTTATTGTAAAAACGCGACAATGATCACGGGAGAGTCAGATCGTACCGCTGCTCCTTGAGCGCCTTGCCGAACGAAGTCGATTGCTTTTCCTCCGTAAGCACGAAGCCGACCCGCTTGTAGAGGCTCGCGGCGACCGACAGCTCGTGCGTCGTCCAGAGAAAGGATTTCTTGTACCCGCATTGTTTCATGAAATCCATGTAGAGCCTCATCAGCTTCGAGCCGAGCCCGATTCCCCTACATTCCGGATCGATCAGGAAATATCTCAGTTGAGCGGCGTCACCCCTTTTCATCAGGAGAAGTGAGCCGACGATCCTTCCCTTGTGTTCGCAAATCCATACCCTGTTTGTTTTCGGATCGTAGTTCTCGTGAAATTCGCAAAAGCCCTTCGCCACGTACGTCTCGAATTCGATGCCGTAATTATACTCGCGCCCGTAAAGGTCGCCATGCATGTAAATCAGGTATCCGATATCGCCCGGGCGCATTTCGTTACGGATTTTTATCTCGTCCGGCAAAACCCTGTTTTGCATTTACCCTACCTCCCGTTGTTTATATGTGTGCTCTCCACGCTATCCCTTGCCGAGAAGCTCGTGAATCCTTTCCATCAGGCCGACAAGCTCTTCCCGCTCTTTCTGCGACAGCCTCTCCACCGCCGCGTGAACCGAACTGCTCGAGCCCGCATCCAGCTTCGCAAACTCCCTTTTTCCTTTTCCGGTGAGGACGACGATGCGCGTGCGGCGATCTTCCTTCGACCGGTCCTTCTTCACGAGTCCTCTCTTAATAAACCTGTCGATAATCCTGCTAAGGTAACCTTCGTCTATTTCGACATTCGCCCTGATCTTCTTGGCGGAACAGTTATCGATGTGGCTTATTTCATACAACACTCTCGCATCCGTCAGCGAATACGGACTATCGAGTATATGCCTGTCGACCACGCCGATGAAATTCGTGTAGAAGCGGTTGAAGCTTCGCATCTTGTCGATAAACTCGTCGTTGTTCTTCATGAACCAACATAAGCGGATTACTTGACTGAAGCAAGTAATGTATGTCCGGCGAACGGTGCGGAGCCTGCCGCCGGGTTCGACCAGAACTGCCCGTGAAGCCGCCGACAGAATCGGCTGTTCCATTTCGCAGATGGCGAAATCTTTAGTCTTCAAGAACGATGAGACCGGCGTTCCCGTTCTCGTGATAGCGTCGGGATCGAACCGGGTCGATGTTACGAAGGTGGAAAGGGCGACGGGACTGAAACTCGGGAAAGCGGATGGGAATTGTGTGAAAAAGAGAGTCGGCTCCGCGATCGGAGGTGTGCCTCCGGCCGGACACAACGAGTCGCTCGAGCCCATACTCGATCCGGACCTGAAGAACCATGACGTGATCTGGGCTGCGGCCGGTACTCCGTTCGCGGTGTTCCGGTTAACCCCCTCAGAACTCGAAGCTCCGACGAAAGGAAGATGGATCGATCTGAAAGAGAGTGCGTCCCGGTAATTGCACTGCAATATAAACCGGGCCGGCCCTAAGATCTCTTTGCAACATCCTGCCGTTCGGCATTAGCCGGCTGATACGTCCCCGGAACGCTTCGGAACCCGACAGCAAGCCTGTTCCATCCGTTTATCGCAACGATATTGATCGTGAGGTCGACAAGCTCCTTTTCGGTGAAGTATTTGCTGACTTCGTCATACACATGGTCGGGCGCGTGCGTCTCGCTGAGCAGTGTGAGCGCTTCGGTCCAGGCAAGCGCCGCGCGCTCCTTGTCGGTATAGAACGGCGTTTCGCGCCACGCATTCAATTCGTACAAACGCTGCTCCGTCTCGCCAAGCGCACGCGCATCTTTCGAGTGCATGTCGAGACAATACGCGCAGCCGTTTATCTGCGAGGCTCTCATCTTGACAAGCTCGAGAAGCTTCGGGTCGAGTCCTGAGCTGCTCGCGTACTTCTGCAGCTGGCGCATCGCCTCGTAGGCTCCGGGCGCCACCTTTGTATATTCTAATCGTGATTTCATACGTTTTCCCTTTATGATTTTTCAAACCGTGGTTTGAGGAACGCCGGAGACTACGCGTGCCGGACGAAACGTTCTGTCGTCCAGGCTTCAGGCTTGCCCGAATCAGCGTGATCGGTTACTTATTCGCAGGGGATTTCTTCACGTCGTAGTGACGGGCAACCGGTTCCACTTTGCTCAGCAGACGCCTTGCTTCCGGTTCGATGACCGGCGTCTCATAGTCTTCGCCTGCAAACGCCTTCACTGCCTCGACGGATTCAAACAGGTTTATGGTGACAAATTCAGCCTCATCCGCCCTGTCGTGCCGGAGAATGTATCCATCGATGTAGCCGGGTATAGTTCGGAAGCCTGGATAAATGGTTCCCTGCAGCAACGCCTCGTAGGCATCCGCATCCTCTTTCTTCGTCCAGCCCTTCCAGATTCTTGCGATCATGATCGTAGTTCCTCCTCTCCATGTTAGCCGGCCTGCCCGGCCGACGTCAGTCTGCCTTTTGTCAGTTTGAAGCAATCTCGTGCGCCTGCGCGGCATGGCATAGGTTCAAATTAATTGTAACCGCGGAATGCGGCCATGATCCACGACTCGATGAGCCGGCAGGGATTAATTCCCACATCAGGCTACCCGGACGCCTGTCTTTATTGTGTCTTCAGTACCGTTTTCTTTTGTACTCCGATCTGATCCGCCTTACGCCGAGCTTCCCGTGAGCTTCGTGCGGATTGAACCCTGCCTTTTGAAAGGCGGCCCAGATCTCCTTGCCCGCATTAGCGAAAGCCGCCTCACTTTCCCAGACCGCCGTGGTTATGAAATTGTATTGGCTGTCCCCGTCAGTCTTTTCGTAGAAATAGCCTTCGACGAGGCCGGGCATTTTCCTTACTATATTTCGCACGAGCTCCGACTCCTCGCGAAATGCAGACAGGGCCTCTTCGGGGACCGAAAACAGATCTATCGATACTACCTCCATAATTAACCTTCCTCTTCGTTCTTTTTGTGTCTACTGCTCCCGGCTGTCGGGTCGGCTCACTACTTCGTCGCACCGCCGACCGCTTCAGGACTGACGCGCGGTCCGATCGGCAGGAAACCGAGAATCACGGAGATGATTAGTACTATCAGCGAAACTGCAAGAGTCGGTTTAACAGTCATCATAAAAACGACTCCGAGAATAATAAACGTCCTGAGTCTGATGGAGAGGCCGAGCGAATTATCGAGCGTCCTCTTCCTGAATTCCGGCGTGATGTCTCTCAACTTCGACGCATCATCTTTCATCGCCCTGATTTTCTTACCCGACATCGCTCCGCCGATCGCACCGATCATTATCAATGCCACAAAACCGACGGCCACCCATGCGGCGGTGCGCCACGCAACCGCAGCCATGTAGATCCCGGGTATGAGTATTATGACAAGTCCGATTTCGCCCGTCATGCTCGCTTTCGCGTAAGTTGAAAGGGAATCTGCAGCATTCCCGCTTGTGGACGATTTCCGCAGCACCGCCAGGCACACCCATTCGGTAGCCACTGCGGCCGCAAGCATAAGCGCACCGGTGACGTGCAAGAACAAAGCTATCAGATATAACATTACGAACTCCTAGTCTATTTGAAATGAAGAAGCGTCGGGACGCCGTTACGCTCTTTTTCTTCAGATATTTAGTACTTCTCCTCGTCGGGAGGAGACAGATTCTCCATCGCCGCTCGTCCTCATATCTCTAAACGAATTGAGAGCGGAAAAATTGCCGGCGAAAGCGAAGATTTTTTTTGTCGTTATCCGGTTCGTCCGGCGCTTCATACATCTATTTAGTGAAAGCATTTCCAATTCCGTAAGCGCATTCAGGCATGCCCTGTGGGTCATCTCCGAGAGCCGGGCGACTTCCCCACCCGTCACACCTCGACGGGCATCGTAA
>JBJKPC010000042.1:0-35496 GCA_046706745.1 Candidatus Kryptoniota bacterium | reverse complement strand
TCCGATGTTCATGTGATCTGCGGGAAATTCTATCCCCTTTTGTCGTTAGGCGAAGCTGTAATTAGTTATGGAAGCTGGCGACGCCGCTTTGCGGTGCGCGCAAGAATTGAACGGGCTGATCAAGGATCTGAAAGGGCTGGGAACGGGCTGAACATCTCCCGTAACGAAGAGAGTTTATATGAAATACAAGACAAACGAGAAAGCAGGTTACCCGAGAAATTACGATTACTCAAACTTGCGGAAGGCAAACGAGACTGACCAGCGCATAGTTGAGGAAGAGCTTATTCAGTCGCAGAGCCTCGAGGAAATCCGAGCACTCGTCGGCGGGATAGCTCACGACATCAACAACGTCTTGAACGTGATAACCGGGCACGTCTCGTTGATGGAAAGATGGAGGACAGATCCGGAACGCTTCATGAAAAGCTTCCATGCCGTTAAAAAGGCTACGGAACGAGGAGCCACAACGGCAAGGCAGCTCCTCAACTTTGCCAGAGATGCAAAAGGCAGCACGGGACCGGTCGACGTCGGCGAAGTCATTAGGGAAATTGAAAGGCTACTTAAGGACACACTTCCGGAGAATATCATTCTCGACATAGAAATTAATCCCGGCATACCCGCATTGACTGTGGATTCTAAACTAATCCGCCAGGCGTTGCTGAGTCTCTGCATGAGCGCGCGGGACGCAATGCCTGAAGGTGGAACCATCAGTATTGTGTTGAATGAAACCGGCTCCGCACACGTAAGCACTTACGATGGATCCTGCGCCGAACACTTCGTGCAGGTCACAGTATCAGATACCCGATGCGGAGTCGGATCCGGTTCCGACCGCGAGCTCTCGATCGTCCGGGCGATTGTGAAGGCTTGCGGCGGATTCATCGAGTCAAAGATGGATCCTGACCAGGGTGCTTCGTTTTCTATGAGTTTCCCACTTCCCACCCAGGGCCCTGAAAAGCGAACCGAGGAGGTGGAGAAATCGGACCAACACGAAACGAGCGAGTTGATTCTTGCTATTGAAGACGAAGAACCTCTGAAAGATTTTCTCAGGACGGTTCTAACCGGAGGCGGTTACAGAGTACTTCTTGCATCGAACGGCCTCGAAGGCCTGCAGACTTACCGCGATCACATGAAGGAGATTTCCCTCGTCTTGCTGGATATGGGACTGCCCGAAATGAGCGGCACGGAAGTACTCACGGGGCTGCTTATGCTGAATCCATATGCAAAAGTGATCTCCGCGGGAGGCTACCTCGACCGCAATGTGGAGGTCGACGCCCTCGAGATAGGAGCGCTAGCTTTCTTGCCGAAGCCGTACATGGCGGACGAACTGCTGACAAAAGTCCATCAGGCACTTCATACAACGAGGTAGCGAAGGAAGTAAGGGTTATGTTTTGCCATCGATGTTCGATGGCACCCAGCAGCCGGACGTATCGTGTATCGGTGGGATCACGATCACGTCCGGCATCCTTTTAAGAAGCGATACGGACTATTGCTCTCGACTTCAAATCAATGCACACCAAATTTGAAACAAACGATCATGAGCGCTGCACCCGCAAGCGCTATGTTCTTCATGAATTGTATGTGCTGCATCTGCTTCATCCCGGGATCCTCGACTTTCCAGAAGGCATGCATTAAGAAAGCAGTCGGGACAAGGAACAGAAATATCAGAATGGCTCCGTAAAGCATAAGCACATCGAACAGAATGAGGATCGCCCCCACAAATATCATGATCCCCGTTATAAACGTCATGAATTCAGCGGCAGGTATGCCGTTGGACCTGGCGTATGATCCCATTTGCTTCGTCTTTGTAAGATGGCCTATACCGGATTCGATAAAGAGCGCGGCAAACATCGCTCTGCCAAGCAGGAAAAGATATTCCACGATTGGTCCTCCTCTGTATTCAGTGTTTCGGATAAATCCTGACAAAACTCGGGACAAACATATTTGGCGCCGACATATCGGCTATCATATAATAACGGAGACCTTCCTTGCGCGCCTCGGTCAGTCCGGCAATTGAGAGCATCCGATAATGATGCGACATAGCGTACTTTGAAAGCCCTGTCTCCCCGTCAAAATCGGCACGCGACAGTCCACTCTTTCGACAATACGCCGAAGTATCGTTTACACGGCGCCATCGTCAAGCGCTTTGTATATTCTCACCGCCCGTTTGTCGAAGTAATCTCTCACAAGCTCGTCCTAACAGGTCTGATACATAGCTCAACATTGCAGTCTTTGTGACAGTTCCGAAATCTTAAAACGAATAAAGCAGCCTGTCATCACCAGACACAAGAAAGGCGCATACGGCCTACGGACCATATACGCCGATTAGTTGACGAACGCTCTCTATACTGTCAGCTAGTCCGAAACCACCTGCAGGTTGTTTACGACGGTAATCGCATCCGTACGGAATGTGACCTCGCTTCCGAGCAATCCTTTCTCACCCGACGAGTCCACAAATCCTTCGAGGATAACGGTCCCGTTATTCACAACGACATGAATTGGCGGGTTGAGCTCCATCGCGTACTGCCAGAAGAGTGGATCGTTGTAGATGAGCCTCGCCACCCTGTAGCGGAGGTAGCCGAAGTTCATCTCCGGTTTGAGCCTGTTCACGATCTTCGTGACTCCCCGGACCTTCGATGCCTCCGTCGCGTATTGATGAACCTCCCACGGATCGCTGACCCAGCCATGGAGGGTAACTTCCCCATTGTTGACGCCGACTGTCAACCAGTCGAATACCGTGTAGAAGCTGTGGTTCTGCACCTTGTGAAGGACTCTGGCTGCGAGAACTTTATCAGGCACATACGAAGTCGAAACAGCCAGGTCGTTGACCACCGCGTAGCTCTTTTCGGCCTTCCGGGCTTCTACGGCTGCCTGCTTTCGCGCGTAAAGAGTCGGCACGGTGCCTGTCAATGCTATTTGCTCGTTGGCAAAGCCAACATGAATGTCGCTGTTCTTAAATACCTCATCTTTTGCCAGACGATGTTCAACTTGAACTGCGACGTTGTTGTCCGACATCTTCCGGTCTTTTGCCCAGGCGGGGACGGGGCCGCCCAAGATTGCAGGTGCGCCCACTGTGAGAAACGCAACCAGCACAAATACAATCCGATTCGTTCTCATGACAAATCTCCTTTCTAGCTGCGCCGGCGACACGCCAATTGATTCCGCACCACTCTCCGCGCCGGCGCCTGTATTATACTAGACACTTTCGGGTCGATATGGGTTTCTCGATCGCTGTGATCTTTCGTCACAAAACGGCGACATGAATGATTTTTAATGAGATCCCGACCCGTTTGCAGACCCCCAACTTCGACAACCGAACTCAGAAAAATGCTCTCACTTCCGCCGTCATGGTATGTATCGTTGGACTGCCCGGTTCGCTCCTCCCGGTGTAGTTTGCATTTGCTTGAATGAACGAATTAATCCGATACTGGAATCCCACCTCCCATATGTAATTCTGTCCCGGCAGAAATCCCTGCGTCAGATCGAAAGGCAGATAAACATTGGGATTCTGATTACTCATCACCACCTCGTCTCTCTCCAGACGTACTGTCATTCTCCCTCTGCTCAGAATCGAGTATGCTACCTGAAGCTGCTCGGTATTCATTGATGCAGTCAGGCCGCTGCGAGAAGCATCCACTGCCCGTGAAATCTCCAGTTTGAATGTAGACTCGATATTGATATTGGGACGATACGATAGCTCCGAGGTAATGGCGTTGGATCCGATCTGGTGAGCGCGGTCCGTGTACGAGGTGTAAACATCGTTCTCGTTCATCGACAGATTGAGTTGCTCGTAGAAAGTGTCGGAGAGCTTCGTTCGGAGCCTGAGACTCTGCTCCCTGCTGTAATCCCGTTCCGTGGCAATCGAAAATTGGCTGAGAGATTTGTTCTGGAGGAACCTTAAGCGAAGCGAGAAATCCCGGTTGTTTTGAAGGACATAGAGGTCTTGCTGGAACACCTGTGCACCGCTGATCGTCAGACTGTCGTTGAGAAACTTAGAAAGGTGCAGAAGATATATATCGCTGACATTTGTGGTCTGGTTGTCTTCGGTGATCTGCCATAATGTAACACTGGAGAGTGAGCGTAGCACAGTATTCACGAGATTCCCGTCTTTCTTCAAGAACCTGTCCGGGGTAAGCGCTATTCTGACGTTGGTCTTCAGGTTGACTACAGGGTAAAGCGTAGTTGTCGGCCTGGTCAAAAGAACATAATCTCCGTTATAATTCACCTGCTTGAAATCCGCCGGGTTTGTTATGTCAACCTGGCCGTTATGATTGCCGTCAACCCATATGTACTGTCCTTGCCCCGGCTGGACCTTCCAGAATATTTGTTCAAGCCTGGCAGCGCGCTCTGTCGTAACCTGGTAGAACAGGTTCGTCTGAACTCCGCGGTCAAGAGGAGAATAGTTTGATTCCCATTTGGAAAGCACCGATTCGTTGTCGGTATTCCCCAGATCCCTGAAGCTCTTGGTGTAACTCTTCTTCCGATAAGTCAGGGTGAGATTCGATGTGAAATCATTCCACTCCGAGAGTCTCATCGAGAGTTGGTCGGTCACCGAGTTGGAAGAAGGAAGAATTTCGCCCCCGATAATGCCGCTTTCATTTCTCACCAACATTTGGGCGGACACATCCAGGTTATAGAAGCGTGCGAGGGAAAGCGTGGGTCCATATTCGAAGTAACTGTAGGAATTGGACCACAGTGAATCGGTACCGGTCGTCGCCACTCGACGGTCTTCCGACTGCAACATGAATCCGGGTGTAAGCTTCCAGATGGAGTATCTAATACTGCCCTGCTGTCTAAACCATTTGCCGAAATTCGCAAACTGGTTGTCCCTGCTATCGACTTCAGTGGCACGATATTCAATGGTCGGGAGCCTACCGGAATCGCCGCTGAGGGTGATGAATCCTGAATACCTTCCGGAACTGAAGCCGGCCCCGCGCGTAATCCTTCCCAAGTTTGCGCCGAAAGTGAGTTTCGTGTTCTTTATCGCGGGTGAGAAACCGAGAGTGGCCTGGTTAAGAAGTTCGTCCGCTGCGGTCAGCGTGTCGATACCCCACTCACGGTTGAACTCGACGCTGTTTGTCAAGCCCATCGGCGTGAATGTGCTCTGCTCGTACCTTGTCATTTCGTTGAAGGTTAGCGCGCCGATGTTCGCACCCCCAATCAGGACCTCTTTCGGTGCATAGTCGACGCCGAACTTCATAGCGTTTCCGTTCGACGTGATTCCCGGGGCCGACGAAAGCCTGTTGGGATTGAAGCTGCTTGCCGCATATTCTAGGCTGACGGCCCCGTCCTTGCTGAACCTGTATTGGCTGTGTAAATCTGCGAGCTGTTGGAACTGCGGCATCGGTAATATTATGACCGGCGCGTAGTTCCCCTGATTCACGCCCACGAAATTGAATTGGCCGAATCCGACAGATTCGTAGTCTCCTTTTCCACTCCCCACCAGCGAGAACGCAACGCTGTAGACCGCGTTGACCATGTCGGCCGTGTCGGTCGGCTGGACAAACTGGTAATAATAGTAAGGCTTCCCATCAACGGTGGTCGAATCGCGCATGTACTGTCCCTTGCCGATTCCGGTTGCGGAATCCCGGCCGACATAGGTAACTCCGCTCCTCGACGCAGCGAGGCGATTCTTTCCGGCCTTGTTGAGAAGCGCCTTGTCCGAATCGGCCAGAGTCACCCCGAAGGCCGAATTGGGATCATCACCTTCCTGGTAATATGAGACTCCGACCTCAAGCTTGTTGTGGACCAGCCTCGTTTGCGCCGCACCCCCGGCGAAGGTCCGCTGGAACTCTCCGCTCGAGTACTCGAATTCTACGAAGATCCGGCTGAGGTTTGTTATCAGGTGTTTCGGTGTGAAAGTAATCTGGGCGTTCGAGTAATCGATGACGTAATCGTTTGTTTCACCGCGGGTCATCCTCACGCCGTCAAGATAGACTCTCTCTGTCCCCGCAATAACGATGATGTTCGAGCTTCCATCGCTACCCACAAGCTGATAGGGGCCCTGGCTGCCGTCGATTGGCGTTATCTGCTGTGTTCTGAAGGTCCCCCTACTGACCGCACCGCTGAGCATGACGGTGGTTTCGCCGTAGTGTGCGACGCCCATCGCGCCCTCCAGTTTGCGCTGGATAATCCCGAATTCTGTGCCGGTCTGCGAGAGCTCAAAATCGCCGAGCGTACCGGATATGTGCGGCGACTTGATGTTCACGAAGACCTTGTCGAACTCCTGCAGCGTTTTGGTGTTTCCCTCTGGCTGGATCGGGCTCGACTGGTCGGTCAGTGCCGCCGTCACTTCTACGTCCTTGGTGAGCATCCCGTCCAGCTGCATCCTGAATCCCGAGTTCACCGTAAGGTCCTGGTTCGATCCAATCGTGAATCCCCTGACGATACTCCCGCTTTTCTGAATATTGCTCCCGAACATTTCGGAGGGAGTAAGCGGCGCGCTCTTTTCGATCATGGTTATTCTACGCCTGGTCGAGGTATCGTACTTTACGATTGTTATATGGCGCGTGTATTCCGTCGGAAGATTGAACGGGAAATTGCGGTAGGAAATGGCTAGCGTGTATCCGGATGCTTTCGGTACCTGGAAGAAAGCGCTGCTGGTATCCAGCTTGATGGTACCGGTCGTGTAATTGATGGTGTAATCGACTCCACGCTTGAGAAGCACGGAGTCACATACTACGCGGTCTGAATTCTGGATTATGTATTTTGCAGGCAGCCGGATGAGCGTGTCCGGCGACGACACATGAACAACCAGCGAATCCGAAGTTGACTGCGCAAAGACCTTCGACGATGCTACCAGGCATACCAGGGACAAAAAGACGCACTTGGCAGTTGACATCGTGTCAATGACGCAGTCGTCACCTCATCCCTTGGTCCCGGAAGGGGAGCTCTTGATGATCTTCACGAAAGAGTCGGGTTTCAAACTTGCGCCGCCGACAAGGGCACCGTCGACGTCGGGCTGGGAAAGGAGCTCCGCGGCATTTTCGGGTTTCACGCTGCCGCCGTATTGAATCGTCAGGGAATTTGCAGCCTCTTCGCCGAACATTCCAGCGACCGTTTTTCTGATGAAGGCATGTGCCTCTTCGGCCTGCTGAGGAGTCGCGTTGCGGCCTGTCCCGATCGCCCAGATCGGTTCGTAAGCGACTACCACCGAACCAAGCTGCTCTTTAGTCAGTCCGGCCAGATCGGCTTTCACCTGGCGTTCAAGAACCTTTTCTGTGACTCCGCCGTCGCGCTCGGCAAGTGTCTCCCCGATGCAGAGAATTACTTTGAGCCCGGATGAAAGCGCCTTCTTCACTTTCTTCGCCACTATCTCGTCTCCTTCACCGAAGTACTGCCGCCGTTCGGAGTGACCGACGATCACGTATTCGATGTCCAGTGACTTCAGCATTCGTGCGGAGATCTCCCCCGTGTACGCTCCGTCGTCTTCGAAATGCACGTTCTGTGCCCCGAGCCTGACAGGGCTCCCTTTTAGCGCCTTTGCCGCGGTATGCAGCCCGATCGACGGAGGACAAATCACGACTTCCGCCGAGCTGTTCACACTTTTCATCTCGTTGAGAAATGTCCCGATGAATTCCGAGGTTTCATCGACGTTCTTGTTCATCTTCCAGTTAGCCGCAATGATTTTCTTTCTCATATCGCCTCAGTAGTTAGAGAGTTCATGACTTGTTGGAGAAAATCTGAAGTCGCATGCTCTAAACAGACACTAAGTTCAAAAGACTCCGGTTCGAGGTAAGTTGTACTTATGCATCGAGGAACTTGAATTTCGAACATCGTTTAGAATTTAGGGTTTAGAGATTAGAATTTATACAGCCGCCTCTGCGGACTACCTGTCCGCAATATTGTCAATTCTTCAAACCTTCCAGCTTCTGTTTCAAAAGGTCATTCAGTATCTTCGGGTTGGCTTTGCCTCGGGTCTTCTTCATGATTTCGCCGACGAAGAAGCCGAACAACTTCTGTTTTCCCCCGATATACTTCTGGACTTCATCGGGATTAGCCCGCAGAACTTCCTCGACGACTTTGCCGATCGCCGACTCGTCGGAGACCTGGCGGAGCCCCTTTCTCTCCACGATCTTATCCGGATCATCTCCCGTTTGAAGCATTTCTTCGAAGACCTCTTTCGCGATCTTCGTGGAGATCGTTCCTTCATTTATCAGATCAATCATTCGTGAAAGCTGGGGGGGATGTATGGAAAACTCCGCGATATTTATCGACTTCTCGTTGACAACTCGCAAAACGTCGGTCATCAGGTAATTGCTTGCCTGCTTGTAAGCTTCTTTGGATTTTACCTTGAAACTTGAAACGACCCGTTCATAATATTCCGCCACATCCTTGTCACCGGTCAGGATTCCTGCGTCGTACTTCGGAAGCGAATAATCACGTATATATCTCTCTCTCCGTTCCATCGGGAGTTCGGGCTGTTCTGCCCTGACCCGTTCGACCCACGCATCATCAATAACGACAGGGACCAGATCCGGATCGGGGAAATATCTGTAATCGTTGGCTTCTTCCTTCGATCGCATCGGTCTCACTTCATTTGTGTCCGCGTCATAGAGCAGGGTTTCCTGCCTCACCTGTCCTCCGGATTCAATGAGCAGATACTGCCTCTCGATTTCAACGTCAATAGCACGCTCGACGTTACGAAACGAATTCAGGTTCTTGATTTCGACTTTGGTCCCTAGCTTCTCGTCGCCGCGCACACGCAGGGATACGTTGGCGTCGCAGCGGAGCGACCCTTCTTCCATGTTTCCGTCGCATATACCGAGATACGTAACGATCTGCCGGATTTGTTGGAGGTAGAGGTATGCCTCTTCTCCGGAACGTATGTCGGGTTCGCTGACGATTTCGAGCAGGGGCACACCACAGCGGTTCAGATCGACCATCGTGTCGGCACCCAGATCGTGTATAGACTTACCGGCGTCCTCCTCCATGTGGATCCTGACAAGACCGACGTTCTTCTTCACCCCGTCTTTCGTCTCGATCTCCACAGAACCGCCGACGCATATCGGCTCCTCGAACTGGGATATCTGATAGCCTTTCGGAAGATCGGGATAGAAATAGTTCTTCCTTGCAAAGATCGAATAGGGCGTGATTCTACAATGCGTGGCAAGCCCCATTTTTATCGCGAACTCGACAAGCTGCTTGTTCAAAACGGGAAGGACGCCCGGCATGCCGAGACACACGGGACAGACGTTCGAGTTAGGGGGGTTACCGAACTTTGTCGAGCATCCGCAGAACGCCTTGGTCTGAGTCAGCATCTGCGAGTGCACTTCGAGCCCGATTACCGCTTCGTATTTATTCCAGTCCAACTATCTAAGTAAAATTCTAAATTTTGAATTTCGAATTCTCAATTGAAAATTGAGAACTCTGCTTGAGTCAATTCCTGAGAGCGGATACCACTTTCTCCGCGGCGTCTTTCAATCCGTTTGCGACTGCGAAATCGAGTCCTGAGTTCTTCAGGAGCTCGGCGCCTTCCTTCGCGTTGGTCCCTTCCAGTCTCACGACGACAGGAAGGTTCACCGAAACGCGCTTCGCTGCCTCGATCACGCCCTGTGCGACGCGGTCGCAGCGTACGATGCCGCCGAAAATGTTTATGAGTATCGCTTTCACGCTCGGGTCGGAGAGAATGATTTTGAAACCGCTGGACACGGTCTCGACGTTGGCACCGCCGCCGACATCGAGGAAGTTTGCGGGCTCGCCGCCGGTAAGCTTAATGATGTCCATCGTTGCCATTGCAAGGCCGGCGCCATTCACCATACAGCCTACGTTTCCGTCTAATTTGATATAGTTCAAATGTGATTTGGATGCCTCGACTTCAAGAGGCGATTCCTCGTCAAGATCTCTCAGCTCGAGAATCTCTGGATGGCGAAACAGCGCGTTGTCGTCGAAATTCATCTTTGCATCGAGTGCCATTACATAGCCCTCTGTTGTCAGCACGAGGGGATTGATCTCCGCGAGACTTGCGTCCGTAGCAAGAAACGCTTTGTAGAGTGCCGTAAGGAACTTCACACCGTTCTTATAAGCATCGCCCTGCAGCCCGAGGCCGAATGCGAGCTTCTTCGCCTGAAACGGCATGAGCCCCAACCCCGGATCGACAGTTTCCTTGAGGATCTTCTCGGGCGATTCCTCCGCCACTTTTTCTATTTCGACTCCGCCTTCGGTAGATACCATAAAGACATTCTTCGACGTCGAGCGGTCGAGCACAATTCCGGCATAGAGCTCTTTTGCAATGTTGATCCCCTGCTCTATCAGGAGGCGTTTCACAACCTTTCCTTCCGGCCCGGTCTGGTGAGTAACCAGAGTCATGCCGAGCATCTGGGAAGCCAGCTGCCGGACTTCGTCCAGACTCTTCGCGATCTTAACACCGCCTCCTTTGCCGCGCCCGCCTGCGTGAATCTGGGCCTTCACGACCCACACACTCCCGCCGATTTCCTGTGCCGCCTGAACCGCTTCATCAACGCTGAACGCTACTTTCCCCTTTGGAAGAGCTACGTTGAACTTCCTGAGAATCTCTTTCGCCTGATATTCGTGGATTTTCATCGTGCAACCTTGGTTGAATTTGTAAGTTTTCGCTTTATGAATATAGGAAACAGTCGTTTCGAACTCAAGAAAAGGGGGTATGTAGGCGCATCAATTCTGAAATTCCATACCGGTGGATGCAGAGGCTTCGGAGGCATTCGTCGCTATCGTCGCCTGCTCACTACTGACGTTGTGTCAGGTGTGCCTTCATGCTGAACCTATCTCCCTTTGTCGCTCCGCACTTTCCTGTAATAACCACACACCTCACGTACCACACACTCGGGACACTTCGGCTTCTTGGGCCTGCAAATTTCTCTCCCAAGAAATGTCATCCCCATTCCAGCCCGATGCCAATATCTGGACGAGATCTCTTTCATGAGATCTTCTTCAATCTTGTCCGGATTGTTTGCTTTCGTTATTCCAAGCCTCGGCGCCACACGCGCCACATGGAGATCGACTATCACTCCCGCCGGCTTCCCTCCGGATTCCCCGATAATGACGTTGGCAGATTTCCTGCCGATCCCCGGCAGTTTAATCAACTCATCCATAGTCGTCGGAATGCGCGCATCGACTTTCACGATCCTCGCGATTGAAACCAGCCATTCCGCTTTATGCCTGAAATTCGTCACTCCGTGAACATAAGGGAACAGGTCCTCCGCCCGCGCCGTCGCCAGCTTCTTCATCGAAGGAAATGCTTTGAAGAGTGCCGAAGCAATTTTATTAATCAGGATATCCGTGCTTCTCGACGAAAGGATTACGACCACTACAAGCTGATAAAGGTTCTTATGTTCGAGAGGATGTTTGCGCTTGCCGTATTTACGGAAGAGAGGAGCGAGTGCTTTGTTCCAGTCGAAGCCGTGCGACGAAGATATCATGATGGAATCTAGGGGGCTTAGGTAACCTTGTCAAGGTTGAATACCGGAAATTGTCCGGTCCCGGCAATGATAACTTTGACAAAATTCGCGACGGCTCCGGCGGTTCGCTGTCTGCCATTTGCCTCAAAAAGTGTACGGACACCTCAAGAGCGACTCCGCCGCATCGTCCGTGGCGAGCCCTTCGGCTTTGCCCGCCGTGCGCTCCGGGAGAAAATCAATCCACACCGGCATTTGCATTCTGAAACAGTTCACTGCCAATTCTTCACGAATCTTGATTCTGACAGGGTGAGATGATATTTTTCCCTTCGATGACACAAATTCCAGGCGATATCCATTCCGAAGTTCGCTTCCCGGAAAATTTCAGAATACATTATCCCACAATAGAAACATCTCTTTGATTTTGAATCTTTCACAGATTTCCCTGCTCAAAGACGACGGAATTTCTTGTTTTGAGGATCAATCCCGCCCGGCGGGATAGAATTCAAGAGGTGAAATGAGGCTCGATACGGTTCCTGTTAGCCGTATAGAAACGAACCGGTGCAGGCACGCGGCCAAATTTGCCTTCATGCCTTGCCCGGGCTTGCGGGCTCGGACGGCTATCGTTTCCCTCTCCGGATATTAGTTAAAACCGGAGCAGATCTTGTCGCTTATTGGTCCTGCGGGATTTTACAGACCGGCTCCGTGATTCATAATAATTGCAAGTCCGAAGCACTACTTCCGGCGACGTCGGACCGGATTCGCTCATCGCATCGAACCGAGTCGGGAGGATTGTTCGGACGGAACTGGAGGAATAATGGGTAATCCGCTCTTCTCTACCAAATCACTCGAGGAACTGACCAAAGAAGCTTCAGAAACGGAAGGTGGCCTGAAGCGCACTCTGGGTCCCCTCAACCTGACCACGCTGGGTGTAGGTGCTATCATCGGCGCGGGGATATTTGTGCTGACCGGACAGGCTGCCGCGGAGTATGCCGGCCCTGCTATCGTTTTGTCGTTCATCGTTTCCGGAATCGGTTGTGCATTTGCCGGGCTCTGCTATGCGGAGTTCGCATCCATGATCCCGATAGCCGGAAGCGCGTATACTTACGCGTACGCAACTCTGGGAGAATTTTTTGCATGGATCATCGGCTGGGATCTGATACTTGAATACCTCTTCGGCGCCTCGACGGTAGCAGTCGGATGGTCCGGCTACGTCGTAAGCTTTTTCAAGGATTTCGGAATAAACATACCGACATACTTAGCCAGCGCGCCGATAAGTTACGAGTCGCACGTCGGCTGGGTCATGACGGGAGCGCTCATCAACTTCCCCGCTATGTTCATCATTGCAATTATGACCACGCTCCTGGTGATCGGGATCAGGGAGTCCGCAGGATTCAACAATATCATCGTTATCGTTAAAGTTGCGGTTATCCTTCTTTTTGTCGGCTTCGGCCTATCGTACATACATCATTCCAATTGGGTTCCATTCATTCCGAAAAACACCGGCCACTTCGGTTCCTTCGGCTGGAGCGGGATTTTCCGCGGTGCCGGGGTCATATTCTTCGCATACATCGGATTCGACGCGGTATCGACGACAGCACAGGAGGCAAAGAACCCACAAAAGGACATGCCGATAGGGATCATGGGTTCACTGGGAATCTCGACTATCCTCTATATAGTGGTAGCGCTGGTTCTCACGGGGCTCGTGAGCTACAAGAAGCTTCTCGTCCCGGATCCGATAGCCGTCGGTGTCGACGCTGCCGGTCCCGCGCTTTTCTGGCTGAGACCGCTTGTGAAGATCGGTGCCATCGCGGGGCTGAGCTCCGTGGTATTGGTCATGCTTCTCGGCCAGCCCAGGATTTTCTTCAGTATGGCAACCGATGGA
Organism: Candidatus Kryptoniota bacterium; assembly: GCA_046706745.1. Classification (GTDB taxonomy): domain Bacteria; phylum Bacteroidota; class Ignavibacteria; order Kryptoniales; family JAKASW01; genus JAKASW01. Next base: position 22,245 of record JBJKPC010000042.1, on the reverse strand, counting down.
CTTCTGCCGAAGAAGTTCGCCGCTGTCCACCCAAAATTCAGAACTCCATATATAACTACGATCGTTACCGGAACTGTCGCGATGATCGTCGCAGGCCTCTTCCCGATCGGCATCCTCGGCGAGCTAGTCTCCATCGGAACCCTTCTCGCCTTTGCCATTGTGTCGGCCGGCGTTCTCGTTATGCGGCGTACTAAACCGGATATCCACCGTCCCTTTAAAACCCCTTGGGTGCCCTTTGTTCCCATAATGGGTGTGGTAGTGTCGCTTGCACAAATGGTGAGCCTTCCTTTCGATACATGGATGAGACTATTGGTCTGGATGGTCATTGGACTGGTAATCTACTTCTGGTATAGTCGAAAGCACAGCAAAGTTAGGATTGCCGAAGGAACTAACAGATAGGCTTCAGTTGAAAGTCACGCAGGTTTCTGAACGGCTCCGTTTTCCACAAGAGGCGGAGCCGCTCAATTTTTGGGGTCTATTTCAACCAAGGCCTGAGAGCGAATAGAAATGACGAATTTCACGAATACGAATACATATCGTCACGAATCGGAAGAACATGAACGGTCTCTTGAGCCTTCATTCGTGAGATTTGAATTGCTTGATTTTATATGTGTCATTCGTGCCAAACACTAATACAAGCCTGGAGGAAGGATGAGCGCAGCTTCTGAAGCAGCACAATCGCAGGAAGGGACGCAGTTCAAGCGCGAGCTGAAACTTCTCGACTCAACGATGATAGTCATCGGCTCAATGATCGGCTCGGGAATTTTCATCGTTAGCGCGGACATGTCGAGAACGCTCGGTTCGCCGGGGTATCTTTTGCTTACGTGGCTGATCACCGGCGCCATTACGGTCATTGCCGCACTAAGCTATGGCGAACTCGCCGGAATGATGCCGCACGTCGGCGGACTTTACGCCTACTTGCGGGAGGAGTATGGCCCTCTGCTCGGCTTTCTCTACGGGTGGACTTCCTTCCTCGTGATACAGACCGGGACGATCGCCGCCGTTGCGGTTGCGTTTGCGAAGTTCACTTCAGTGCTCATTCCCTCGCTCGGAGAACAAAACGTCCTTTTCGTCGTCGCCGGATTGAAGATTTCCGCGGCGCAGGTCCTCGCAATCGCCAGCATAGCCGTCCTGACCTATATCAACATGCGCGGCGTAAGACGTGGAAAACTTGTACAAAACGTTTTCACAGTAACGAAGACACTCGCCCTCATCGGCTTGATAATTCTCGGCATATTGGTCGGGCGGAACATCATGGCGATGCACCTCAATTTCTCGGAACTCTGGAACGCAAGTTGGACCCACCTGGCAGGCGGCAAGGTTGTCTTGATAGAGTCTCTTTCCGGTCCGATGCTCCTTGCCGCAATCGGTGTCGCCTCTGTCGGCTCCCTTTTCTCAAGCGATGCGTGGTATGACATAACGTTTGCTGCGGGCGAGGTAGTAAATCCGAGAAAGACCATACCATTGAGCCTTCTATTCGGGACGCTGACGGTCACCATTCTTTATATCCTTGCCAACCTTGCCTACATCATGACTCTGCCGCTTCACGGTACACCCGCCGGCCATACTGTCATGGCACAGGGTATCCAGTTCGCCGCGGACGACAGGGTCGGAACTGCTGCGGCTGCAATGATTTTCGGAGCACCCGCCGCAATCATCATGGCGATTCTGATTATGATCTCAACGTTCGGATGCAACAACGGACTCATTCTCTCCGGGCCGAGGGTGTATTACGCGATGGCCAGGGACAAGGTGTTCTTCAAGAAGGCCGGGAAACTCAACGACAGAGCCGTTCCGGGATCGGCACTTCTCTTCCAGGGAATCTGGGCAAGTCTCCTTTGCCTTTCGGGAACTTACAGCGATCTTCTCGACTACGTGATTTTCGCCGTGCTAATCTTCTTCATCCTTACGATCGCAGGGATCTTTGTGCTCAGGAAGAAACGCCCCGACGCCGAGCGTCCTTATAAGGCGTTCGGCTATCCTTTCCTCCCTGCTTTGTACGTTTTGACGGCCGCTGCCATAGCGGTTGATCTCCTCATGTTTAAACCGGACTATACCTGGCCGGGGATGATAATCGTCCTTATCGGCGTACCGGTGTATTATATCTGGAGATCGGCGTCGAAGAGGGATGGTAGAGCGGCAGAATAGTGGCACAATGGGATACCGGATTGTCGGCGAACTCTACGGTGACGGCTCCCACACCCAAGGCCGGCCTGAAATTCAGGTGACCACCAATCAATACGTTCGCAGAAACAAAAGCGCAACTGTTCCGTGCTTCTGGTCCAGGATGTTCATTTGTTCGGCGTCCAGATAACCACCTTATTGCGAACGGGCTTCAACGTCCTCAGGTAAGTGTAAATCGCTGCGAGGTCGTGGACGGTCATGCCTGCGAACGAGGTCATGGGCATGGGTGTGTTGTATTGAGCTGGTGTAACGGGTATGTCAGCCGAAGAGTCGGATGCGTACGCTTTGAAGAAAGCAACGAACTGATCTTCATTCCATTTCCCGATTCCAGTCGACGAATCCGGTGTGATGTTCGACGATCTTGCAACCCCGCCCGACATTTTGAAGGTCACCCCTCCGGCAAACATCATGCTCTTCACATACTTCCCATTCGACATTTGCGTATGACAATCGGCGCAGTCCGCGGCGTTTACGAGATACTCACCGTATGCGGCCATGTTAGTGGTATCCGGAGCAGACTGTGGATCATATGAATGGATCGGGAATGTCTTAACAATAAGATTCATCGGAAAGTCGAGGCTTCCCTTCGGGACTTTGTTCTCGATGGGCTTAAGTGTCCTGAGGTACGCAACCATCGAATAAATATCTTCTCTGGACATCTTGTTCAAATGCACATAGGGCATGATCGGATAGAGTGCACGGCCCTTGTTGTCCACACCGCAGGTCAGCGCCCTTACCAGCTGGCCGTCGGTCCAGTTGCCTATTCCCGCAGGGGTGATGTTGGGGGCGTAGAGAATACCTGGGACTCCCGCACCGGCCTGGTCGAATTTCTCTCCACCTTCTCCCTCTGTTCCGGGCTTGATCGGACCTGCGAACTTCGTCCAGTCTCTCTGTGAATGACAATCGAAACATCCAACGACACTGTTCACCAGATAATTTCCCCTCTCGATTCTCGCAGACGTAAGCTTCACAGTTATGTCCGGTGCTTTCTCCACCCGTGGATAAGTGAGGTTGAAGTAGGTCAACCCGGCAAGAAGGAATATTATGACTATGCCAATCGCATACCCAGCTCTCTTGAGAAACTTGCTCATTAGAACCTTTCGATTGCCATTAAATTGGAGCCCGGGAGACCGCGTTCGATCAGAATACGGTCGCTCAGACGAATTGACCGGACAAACCACAGCCTTCCACAGCGACACGTCCGGGTGGTAAGTCAGGAACTGCTCCTCACTCCGAAGATAGCCGCTACTTCCTACTTATGCAATTTATCGTGTTGACCATCATGCATTCGTTATCGGTTAATTATTATGACCGAGGTTAAGGAAAGTGCGTTGTGACGTCGACATATAGCCAAACTTGCATGTTTGAATCTTAAGAGTGTCTTAGGTAAACTGTGTGTTAGTTACCGAGTCGTGAAATACGGTACAATTGACAAGTGTTAATGAGTCTTTTAGCCAGAGGCAGTCGGGACTCGAGATCTTCCGATCGCTGATTTGTGAACAAATGCCCCTGTCAGGGGAGTTGATAGTACAAGGAGTACCACGATGGATGACAACCTTCGCGGCAAAACCGTGTGGATGTTTACTGTTCCTACGGTTCTATTGATCATCATTACGTGTTTAGCGGGACTGCTGGGCACCGATACATATACACGAGAAACCCCCATTTGGATCGCGCAAGCTGCGGCGCAGGATATCATCAATATAATCCTCATAGTGCCTGCGCTTCTCATATCCGCCTTCTTCACGGGGAAAGGAAGGAGGGCGGGGCTCTTCGTGTGGCTGGGCTCGATGTTGTACACCACCTACACCTTTGTCATCTACTCGTTTGGAGTACACTTCAATTCCTTCTTTCTGATTTACTGCTGGACACTCGGCCTTTCCGCGTATGCATTCATTACGCTGGCGGTTCAGGTCGGGCCGGAAACTATCAAGGGCTGGTTCGATGAAACGCGGCACGAGCACCTTATCTCTATACTCGTGCTTGCCGCAGGTGTACTGTTCTATCTCATGTGGCTCAAGGACGATCTTCCCGCGATGATAAGCAACCAGGCTCCTGCGAACCTGCGCGAGACGGGCTTGCCGACCAACCCCGTACACGTACTCGACTACTCGCTTGTGCTGCCAGGATTCATCCTCAGCTCCATACTACTTCTCAAAAGAAAAGCGTTCGGATATCTGTTTGCACCTGTCTTTCTGACGTTCGGCGTATTGATGGATGTTACGATAGCTGTAATCATAGTAGTGATGAGAGCCAGAGGCACGAACGACAATGTAGCAGCGTCTATTCTCTTTGTCGTTTTCGGGCTGATCAGCGCAGCGGTTCTGGTAAGCTTTTTAAAACACATGAAGAAACTTGCAGTCTGAACGGATAAGCTGATAATGAAGGATGGACCTGTCAAAAATGCTTCGGAAGCCTTTTCGAGGGGATTCAACTGCGCCCAAGCAGTGTTCTCGGCATACTCGACCGACCTAGGGATAGAAAAGGAAAGCGCCCTAAAAATTGCCGCAAACTTCGGTGGCGGCATGGCGGGGCTTCAGGAAGTTTGCGGCGCAGTAACCGGAGCGTTCATGGTAATCGGTTCCGCGTACGGCTCGCCTGACATCGGCGACGAAGCGGCAAAAAAAAGATCGTACGAAACCGCCCGCGAGTTCGACAGTCAATTCAGGGCTTCGCATGGAACCATCTTGTGCCGTGAACTGCTCGGCATCGATTTGAACACGGATGCGGGTCAGAAGGAGTTCCACGAAGGGAATCTTCTGAATACCGTATGCGCCGCATGTGTGCGCGACGCGGCGGAAATTGTGGAACAACTGGTCTCGGAACGTCCGCCTCGAGGGCACTGAACCCGTCGCCCGACCTTCCGCGTGGAGTTCCTCGGCGCTCCTCATTTTAGCGATTCCTCACTATCCGGTAAGACATTCCCGCGAACCACACCTGAACCAATGTGTCCCATCCGATGAAATCCGCGGTTAAGACACTCCCCTTCGGCACCGCACAAGCATGATTATTCCCCCTGTTACCTATATATTTATGAAAACAAAGAAGACCAATGCTACACCAGATAAAATCGAGTTTGAAGAGAAACACGGTTGTAATAAAGATCGGAACCAACCTGCTGGCCGACAGGACACGCGGCATCGACACGGGCAGGATCGAGTCCATTGCCGCGACTGTCGCCTCTTCGCGCGCAGCCGGGATTAACGTGGCGATTGTAAGCTCCGGCGCTATCGGTGCGGGAGTTGCGGCCATCGCACTCGGAAACCGGCCGCGGACGATTCCGGAAAAGCAGGCGACTGCGGCAATTGGGCAACCCCTCTTGATGGAAGCCTACGTAAACGCTTTCCGTAAACACGGGCTTGCTATCGCTCAGCTCCTTCTGACGAAAGACGACTTCGCCGAGCGTGCCAGGTATGTGAACGCACGAAACACTTTCGCTGCACTTTTTGAGAGAGGCGTCGTCCCCGTTGTCAACGAGAACGACACCGTGGCAGTCGAGGAAATCAAGCTCGGGGACAACGATAACCTATCCGCCATGGTTGCAACTCTGATTGAAGCGGGAATGCTGATCATACTCTCAGACGTGGACGGACTTTACACATCCGATCCTACTCGCAACAGCGACGCCGAACTGATACGGGTGGTTGAGAAGATCAATCCCCAGATCGAGCGGTATGCAAAGAGAACCAGGGGCGAATTGAGCACCGGCGGCATGATAACCAAGATTCAGGCCGCAAAACGCTGCGTCGCTTCAGGTATCGCCGTAGTTATCACAAACGGAACGAACCCAGGCGCGGTGGCCGATATTCTTGCCGGCGATATAAGCGGCACCGTTTTTCTGCCGGAGGACAGAAAACTGCCCATGCGCAAATGGTGGATCGGGTTCGTCTCACACACGAAGGGAAGCCTGGTGATAGATGAAGGAGCAATAAGTGCCATCACGAAGAGACATAAGAGCCTCCTCCCTTCCGGAATCACGGAAGTTCGCGGAGACTTCAAGAGACGTGATATCGTCTCGATCGTCGACTCCGAGGGACGACAAATAGCAAGAGGAATCACGGCATATTCATCGTGGGAACTCCTCAGGATCAGGGGGAAAAAGAGTTCGGAGATCGAAACGCTTCTGCATAGGAAAGCCCCGGCCGAGGTAATTCACAGAAACGACATGGCACCGACCGGAGAATGAACAAACCGGGCACGTGCCTATGGATGTGTACCGGGGACGCCCGACCCGTCACTGCAATGGAGAGATTGAACATAAACGGCTGAGAAAACCAAAGAGATGACTATAATCGAAAAGAAATCAGAATCGGTGAAGAGAGCCAGCGGAGCGCTCTACACCGCAACCACTGCAAAAAAGAACGCACTGCTGCGTGCGATCGCTTCCCGGCTGGCGAAGGAAACAAAGAGGATCCGCGCGGCAAACGAGAAAGACATCGCTGCCGCAAAAGGAGCTGGTATCTCTCCGACCCTGCTCGACAGGTTGACCCTGAACGATAAGCGAATCTCACAGATGATCGCGGGGGTCAAAGATGTCGTGGCTCTGCCGGACCCGATCGGTGAGACGGTGAAACGGCATCGGCGACCGAACGGGCTCGTGATAGAAAAGATCAGGGTTCCGCTTGGTGCGGTCGGAATTATATACGAAGCAAGACCGAACGTTACGATCGATGCCGCGGCCCTTTGCCTGAAGGCGGGGAACGCGGTCCTCCTCCGCGGCGGATCGGAAGCGATACACTCTAACGGCATCCTCGTCAGGACGATAAAGATGGCTCTCAGGGACGTCGGCCTGCCCGCCGGCTGCGTGGAATTCGTTGATACAACGGATCGCGGGGCGGTTGCAGAAATGCTGAAACAAAGCCGATACTTAGACGTGATCATACCTCGAGGAGGCCAGAGGCTGATTGACTACATACGGGAGAATTCCAGCGTGCCGGTCATTGCCCACGGAGAAGGCAACTGCCATGTTTTCGTCGACAGGACGGCGGATCTCAGGAAAGCTGAAGAGATCGTTTTCAATGCGAAAGTCCAGCGCCCCTCGGTATGTAACGCGGCCGAGAAACTCCTTGTCCACGAAAGAGTCGCAAGAGATTTTCTGCCGCGCATTGCCGCAAGGCTTAGGTCCGCAAACGTTCAACTCCTGGGCGATGCGAAGACACGTGCTATCCTGAAAAAGATCCCCGCAGCATCAGAAAGAGACTGGTACCGAGAGTACCTTGGGCTGAAGATGGCGATCAAAGTCGTGAAAAGCCTCGATGAGGCAATCTTTCATATAAACTCGTACGGATCCCACCATTCCGATTCAATCGTAACCGGAAATCGTTCGAACGGTGAAAGATTTCTACTGGAGGTCGATTCCGCTGCGGTTTACGTGAACGCCTCGACGCGGTTCACTGACGGTTTCGAGTTCGGCCTGGGTGCAGAAATCGGTATCAGCACGCAAAAACTCCACGCCAGGGGCCCGATGGGACTCGAGGAGCTGACCAGCACAAAGTTCATCGTCCATGGGAACGGACAAGTTAGAACATCATAGTCTCCAGGAGACGATGCTCGCCGCACCAATGCACCGAAGCCGCCAGGGGAGTGCCGCTGCGCTCTCCACGCCCGGGACTGAGGAATAAACAATCGGTTGAAATTTTCGGATTACATTGTCAATTTAGAGGCGTTGACATGGCAAAAGAGATGCAGAGTCATGAATTTCGCTAGAACGGAAAAAAGGAACACCTATATAGGTGAATGATACTGGTTGTACGCACGGTACTGGCGAGTACCGGTCTTACCGCAATGGTTCATATAAAGTCGTCGTGATTGACGAATGCCCGGGCGCACCCGGAGGTAAAGGCGAGGTAGCGTCCGCATTGTCGGTCCGAGTCGGGGTATTGGTGCCGTCTCAAAATGCTGATACGGTTTCCGGATATCTGAAGGGACTTTATTCACCGATATTTACTTTCTGCGGCATCTATCCTGAAAGCCTCGCAGGATATTCCTCGGGCGCTTGGCCGGGGTTCCTTTTCGCGGCAAGTTACACTTCGCTCGTCAGCAAACTCATCCTCATTTCTGCGGGGGCATTCGATACCATATTCAATAACGATCTTACAAAGATCAAGCTGGACCGTCTTGAGCCCTCGGAGAAGAGCGAAACGATTCGGCTCTTTGATGCATTGCAGCGTGATACATCTGATGTGGACTTGAAGTCGGCCCTTAGGAGTCCCGGAGAGCTCATTCCGGAGGCAGACACGTACGAAAAAGAGACTTCGGAGGGCGATCCCGGAGCAGAAATTGTCGCGGAAGGCTTCCGGCCTGAAGTGTACCGGTCCGTCCGGCGTGAGGCCCAGGAAATGAGGAATTCCGGAAATCTCCTGCAACCCGGCACAATGATCAGATGCCTTGCTGTCGCGATACACGGTGATTGCGACCCGCACCACAACGGCGGTGTCCGCAAGCCGCTTTCGCATTTGTTTCATGATTGTAGATTCATCCTTCTTAAACGACGCGGACACAATCCGTGGAAGGAGAAGTACGCGAGAGATGATTTCTTTAAGACTATCAAAGAAGAGTTTTTTGAAGAATCAGAGAGAAATAGGAAATACGAAGATGCCCAATTGGAATCCTGATCAATACTTGAAATTTGCCAGGGAGAGAACGCAGGCTTCAGTGGACCTGGCTTCAAGAATTGAAGTGGGGAGTCCCCGGTCTGTCATCGATATCGGCTGCGGACCGGGAAACAGCACGAGAGTATTGCAGGAGAAGTGGCCGGACGCCCATTTCAGCGGGCTCGACAATTCCGATAAGATGATCGCGAAAGCCAAATCGGATTTCCCGGACGTCGAATGGATCACCGATGACATACGCTTTCACAAATTCACAACAGAATACGACGTGGTTTTTTCAAATGCGGCTCTGCAATGGGTGCCCGATCATAAAGAGTTGATTCCGGCACTTTTCGAAATCGTCAAGGCCGGGGGAGCGCTTGCAGTCCAGGTCCCGGCCGATCAAGATTCGCCGATCCGGAGGTCGCTCTTATCCGCTTCGTCGCGTGAGAAATGGTCGAAGTATACCTCGGGATGCGAGAGGATGATCAATTACCGAACCTCAGAATATTATTACGACATAATTACGAGGCTTTCCCGACGGTTCGATCTTTGGGAAACGGTTTACTATCACATTCTTGATTCGCAGGCCGCACTGATCGAGTGGTACAAGGGAACTGCAATGAGACCATTCCTCGAATCCCTTCCCGACGATGCCAGCAGGAGAGAGTTCGAGAACGACGTATTAGCCGGATGCAAAGATCAATACGAATTTAGGAAGGACGGCAAAGTGCTCTACCCGTTCAAGAGAATTTTCTTTGTGGCTTACAAATAGATCGAGCACGATATTTCGATCTCCCAAGGCCGGCTGCTTCCTATTTCGTTTCAAGCGCACGCTGGACCTTATCGAGTAATTCACCGACCTGGTACGGCTTACCAAGAAAATCCGTGACTCCCTCGGTCATCAACCGCCGCGCAGTATCATCCTTGCTGAACCCGCTCGAAATGAGGACACGCACATCATTATCAAATGCCTTAAGCCTCCTGAACGTCTCGCTGCCGTCAAGGTTCGGCATTATCATGTCCAGGATTACCAAGTCGATCTCGTCCTTCTTCTCGATGTATTTCTTCACGGCGATTTCACCATCTTCTACGGCAATCACTTTGTATCCGCCGCTCTCAAGTATATCTATAACGAGCTCACGCATAGCATCCTCATCTTCGGCAACCAGAACAGTCGCCGCCTCACCTTCCATCTTACTCATGTGCGCACTCTCCATCCACTCCTTGTCACATATGTTTATCGGCAGGAAAGCGGATAATATCAGTCGTTCTTTCAAGAGCGACCTTTCGATGTCAACAAACGCCTGCGCTTGCCCACAAAGCCGTTAACCATCAAAGGACCCGCTCTAGTTCCCTTGCTCCTCTCTCCCCGAAGTGAAAGAAAATCCGACAATGCACTCTTTTCCATCAGCGGTTTGTCCTTTCTGACTCCCCGGGGGCTTGACCCAGTGCCGCGTAAGTGGAAAAGAAGCGGGATTGGCTGACGGTTGAGGCGTGTCACAGCCTCCTATTCGACCAGCTGCGACCTGCTAATCTAGATCGCGATTGTATGCCTTGAATGTTGGATAGGAACTGGCCAATTTCAAGCAAAAGTTCAAAAATGGCAATTTCTGAAGGACTAGGGGGAAAACCCTAAGCCGGTGTTTTTTGAAGGCGATGCATGTCACGTTTGCTTGATATTTACTGCACGCTTTGATATTTTTTCGAGCAAAGTCGAACATAACTAGTGGAGCTTAACCTATACAGATTGCTAACGCATTAGAACAAAAGGCTATTTGAACAGGTATTTCTCGGGCAATCTGTATAGTGGAAAGCATTAGAAGCCAGATAGGTCATCTTGCGCTTCCGACCGTCCTGGCGCTGGTAGTAAGTGTCGGCGTTTGGTCTTTCCTGCAATACTCAAATCGCAGGAGTGACCTTGGATCTTCGGAAGGGGGCGGTGGCGGTGCGGACGGGGAGAAAGTCTCCCAAGCCGAGTCTCGTGTCCCTATCGATGGATCCTTCATTGAGCCGGTGCATTTTCTACCGGTTGACGCTCTCGCGCAGCCGCCTGCCGGCGTCGCTCCTACCAATCGAACTAACAACGACTCGCGGCCCCGACCGGAAAATAAGCCACAGGAGAAGTTCGCCCCGCAGCGAGCAGACACGGCAAGAAACATTGAAAACTCGATTCGGCCGCGGTCCCCGTCGGATACCTCTTCGGCAAACATTCTGGCAGACACTACCGGCGCGAAGCCGGACTCCGTTTCTCTCGACAGTCTGAAGCTGTCTGCCTGGCTGCAGTATCTGCAAACAACCCACCCGCAGGCTCCGATTTTCGAACCGTACCACTATCCGCTTTTCCTCAAATCCGGAGTGATTTTACATTCGGCGACCATAGATACGAACGGGAAATTTGTAGAGGTCAGGGAAACAATACAAAACAAAAACGTCAGGATCCCGATACAGGTCCCGCTGGATGAATACATAGAACTGGAAAAGAAGCATTTGGAGCAGACGACGTGGGAGGATCTTGCCCACGCGTACACATTGACCGAAACGAATGCGCTCTCATCGCTGATGGCGGGAGTGACAAATATCGATATACCGATCCCGTCGAACCCGGTTCTAAGTATCTTCGGACCGCCGCGTATCAACCTGAGAATATCGGGCGCAGTAGACATAACCGGCGGCTGGCGAAACCAGAAGCTCAACGCTGCAACCCTTTCGCAGCTCGGCAACGTCACGAACCAGCCCGACTTCAAACAGAACGTACAGATAAACGTGAGCGGCACCGTCGGCGACAAACTCAACATAGGCGCGAACTGGGACACGCAGAACCAGTTCAACTACGAGAACCAGATAAAGATAAAATACACCGGCTACCCGGACGAAGTGGTAAAGAGTGTTGAAGCCGGTAACGTCTCGATGAGCACTCCTTCTTCGTTCATCGGGAGCAACCAGGCGCTGTTCGGTATAAAGACCAAGATGCAGCTCGGTCCGCTGTCCATAACGGCATTGGCAAGTCAGCAGAAGGCGCAAAGCAAAACACTTACCGTGAGCAACGGGTCATCCAGCCAGAATTTCTCACTCCACGCCTGGGACTTTGCTACGAATCATTACTTTATCGACAGCATGTACATAGCAGGCTACGAACCTTTTCTCCAGTCAAATGGAACCAGGGTCAACGGCAACTTACAGGTCATAAATGCAGAAGTGTATGTGTCGCAGCCTTCAACGGCTCAGAACACCAACCTGAGGAAAGGCTATGCTGTAATAGATTTGCCGTCCATCAAATCGGATCCGTCGCTTTATACCACCCTCCAGACCGCGAGCTCTTACGGAACAAGCACATGGAAGGTAGAAAGCGGCTGGTTCGAACAGCTTGACCCGTCGGAGTATTCGATCAATCAGCAGACCGGCGTGCTGACCCTTAACACTTCCATCCAGTCGAACCAGATCGTGGCGATAGCATTCCAAACGGCGGACGGAAACACATACGGAACGCTTTCTTCGTCGGACACTTCGAAGACTAACCTTGTTCTCAACATGATCGTGCCGCAGAACCTTACCCCCTCCCTGACGGACGCGTGGCGGCTAATGCTGAGGAATATTTACCCAACCGGCGGCCTCAATCTCGACCAGAACTCGCTCAAGAATGTCCAGATCACGTACCAGCCCCCCGGACAGGCGGCGCAGGACAACATAGACAACATAAACCTTTTGCAGATATTCGGATTGGACAAGACAGGACCCAACGGCAGCGGTCCACCGGACGGCGTGATGGATTGGAATCCCGGGGTCGACATAGATCCCCGAACGGGCGAAATAATCTTCCCTTATCTCGAACCTTTCAAGGAGGCTTTTGCCGACTATAAGAGTGGAGGGACGACAATCTCAACCCCTGACTCGTTCACATACAACGCGATCTACGACACTACTCTCGAGATAGCGAAGAATTCCGACAACTCACGCGACCGGTTTCTCATCACGGGGAGTTACTCAAGCTCGGTGACTTCACATTACAATCTCGGCTTCAACCTTGTTCAGGGAAGCGTCAAGGTGCTCCTTAACGGCCAGCCGCTCACCGAGGGGGTGGGTTACACCGTCGACTACGTCACCGGAGAGGTGGAGATAAAGGACAGGGCGGCGCTGCAGTCGGGGGCTAATGTCCAGATACAATACGAGACCAATGACATCTTCCAGATCGGTTCGAAATCACTTCTCGGCATGAGAGCCGACTACCAGGTGAACAACAACACAGACATCGGGTTCACGTTGATGGGGTTCTCACGTCAGTCTCCGAATGAAAAAGTCAGGCTCGGAGAGGAACCGATAAGCAATACGATCATGGACCTCGACGCCACTACTTCGTTTGACCTTCCTTTTCTGACCAAGGCGATCGATGCACTTCCACTCATCGAGACTGTGGCACCTTCCAGCATCAGTTTTCACGGCGAGGCTGCGTACATGATGCCCAACCCGAACACCCGCAAGAGCGTTATTCCTCAAGATCACGGACAAGGAATAGCTTATATCGACGATTTCGAGGGCGCCAAGAGAACGATACCTTTGCCTATCACGTATTCCAATTGGACCATGGCGAGCCCGCCTGCAGCTTCCCGCCTCGACTCAGTTCTCCACTCGCAGTATCCGCTCGGCGTCCCGGACTCCGTTAAGAACTATTACAGGATGTGGACTTACTGGTTCAACAGGATCCCAGCGCGGACAAGCGTCACCCAGATATGGCCAAAGCGGCAGGTACCCTCCAATCAACAGACGCAGACGGTTCTTACGATCGGTACACTCGATACAGTCAGAGGACAGTTCAACAGGGCTAAGAATCTTAATGCTACTTTGCTGGCTAATCCGCAGAACGATTGGGGCGGAATGATGACACTCCTCTCCTCCAACGCCAGTGACCTTGTCACGCAGAACGTCAACGATATAGAAATCTGGATGCAAATCGATCAGGCACCGGGCAACGGCGTGATGCATGTCGATATAGGACAAATCAGCGAGGATGTGATCGGCGACAGGATACTTCACACCGAAGATCCTTACGGAAACAACACTCTTGCGGCTGACTCGCTCGATTACGGCATCGATGGAATGCTCGACGCAAAAGAGATAAAAGATTTTCCATGGATCGTTGTGGATCCGGACAGGCCCTGGGATCCTCACGGGCATGATCCGGACGGAGACGACTATTATTTCAGCGGCGGCTCCAACCCGCCCGACTCGGCTTATTACCGGGTGAATGGCACGGAGGGCAACAGGGTAACCGAGATCGGCAGGCTTCCAGACACCGAGGACCTGAACCACAACGGCACGCTCGACCTGCTGAACAGTTATTTCGAATACGACGTCAAGCTCGATACGGTTAATAACCGGTTCAAAGCCGGCGGCGGAAGCAACAAGTGGTATCAGTACATCATCCCACTTCAGGACTTCGCACGCGCTGTCGGCAACCCGAGCCTTACCAACGTTCAGTATGTCCGCATATGGTTCAACGGCATGACCGGCCCGATGATGGTTAAGATTGCGCAGATGGACCTGGTAGGAAACTACTGGAGAACCCCCAATCCAACCGACAGCACGATGCAGGTCTCGGTCGTTAACATCGAAGACAACCCCGGTTACACGCCGCCCGTGCCGGGCAATGCTCTCCGCCCGGTCGACAATTCAAATCCGAATGGACCCGTGCTCGGAAACGAGCAATCACTAGATCTTATCCTGAACGGCCTGCGCGACGACAGCTCTCGCTTCGTATACAAGACCTTCCCGCAGCCGGAGGATTTTTTCAATTACCGTACCATGAAGGTGTTTGTGCACGGGGACCCGAGTTTCAACTATGTCGATTCAACAAACTACGATGCTGCAGTCTTCCTGCGGTTCGGTTCCGACCAGAACAATTTTTACGAGTATAGACAACCCATAAAACGAGGCTGGCAGGACCTCACCATCAACTTTGCTGCTCTCACTTCGCTCAAACAGAAACGCGACTCAGTGCAACAAGCCATTACGCCGGTGCCTGCAAACAACGGTGTCCCCGGCGCAACGTACTGGGTGCACGGAAACCCTTCACTACAAGGCGTGTCATATTTCCAGATCGGGGTTGAGAATCCACCGCACACCGGTACTTCTCTGCCACTCGTGGGAGAAGTGTGGGTAGACGAATTGCGTCTCACAAACGTAGACAATACCCCGGGCTGGGCGTACCAGGTTTCGAGCAGCGTTAAGCTTGCCGACCTGGGCTCCATCTCTTTCAATTACACATACATAGACCCATATTTCCACTCACTGACCACTCAATTCGGTTCGAGAAATGCGACTAGAAACTGGGGGATCAGCGGCTCCTTCAACCTGAGTAAATTCCTCCCGCGCGAATGGATCGGGACATCGATCCCGTTCTATTACACCCACACGGAGTCGTTTTCCAATCCGCTGTACTTGCCCAACAGCGATATTCTTGTCAATGAAGCCGTCGCGAGGAGGAGGGCTTACCTCGACTCCCTCGGCGTCCCGGCTGCCGAGGCAGCGATGATGGCGGACAGCCTCATCACAAGTTCTCAGACCCAGACAATCAACGATCAATGGTCGATATCCGGCATGACTATCAAGATTCCGTCCAAGGCATGGTATATACGCGATTTAATCGACAACATTACGATGGGCTTTAACTGGAACGGTTCCAGGTTCAGGAATACTCAGACAAAGTCGGGAGTCCAGTGGGCATGGCAGTACAATGCCGGCTACTCGGTCCAACTAGACCCGATGGCTTATTTCACCCCTTTCCCTTCAGCCAGAAAGGCGGGGCCGCAGGGAAACGGTGATTTTCAGATACGATATCTGCCGAACACTTTGAACTTCTCCATGAATGCTTCCAGGTCGCTCACCGTAAACAAGCTGTGGACGCAGACCACTCCGATCATAACGCCGAATTTTACCGCGCAGCGGTCAGGCGGATTAACATGGAAACTCACCAATAACGGAATATTGAACCCGTCCATTGACTACCGGTTCAACGTGAGCAGCTCGCTTCTTCAAATTGAAACAGACACGGCTGCCGGTGCCATCAAGCTTCTCCCGGACAGGTACGTGTTCAGACAGATATTCCTGAACGGCGGCATCATCAATTTCGGCGACGACTACAACTTCACCGAACAGTTCGCTCTCACTACCGCTCCCAACCTTCCGTTCGGAATACAAAAATACGCCGACCTACAGGCCAGCTACAATTCAGGGTATCAGTGGAACAATTCGGTTCAAAGAGGGACCCTTGGCAAATCCGCGGGATTCAACGCTTCGCTTCAACTGGGAACGAACCTGCGACTCAAGGCACTTTCGGACAGCTGGTTCGGATCGGGCGGAACTCAAAATCAAAATTTCGAGCGAGGCGCACGCGGAAGAGAACAACGGGGAGTTGAAGAGAGCGGCGGCAGAAGAGGAAGAGGGAGAGCGGAATTCGCACCGCAGACCTCGGACACGACCGCCGGCAACGGTTTGCAGCTCGCCAAGCTATTGAGATATTTGATAAAGATTCCGTTTCTCGACTTCGAGAGCATCGGGTTAAACTTTTCATCTACGAACACGGCTTCCAACACCGGACTTCCCAGCCTTCGTCCCGGGATGGGCAATTTCTTCAGAATCCCGTTCATACAGGAAAGCAATCCGGAATTGGGCCCCTCTCAACTGTACCAGCTTGGCCTGGTATCGGATCCGTATTCGACCTTGAATTTTGGCCCGAAGAAGACCTTTCCCTTCTTTTCCTTCTCGCTCGGCCCGACCCGCAGGGTCCCGTCGGAAGGCAACGTACCGACCAATATAACCGACAACTATTCAAACAGTAACAACCTGGACATCAAGACCCAGCGCAACCTCTGGCCCGGGGCGCGAATAGACTTGTCCTGGCACGTCGGCTGGTCGTACAACCGGAACCGGACCTTCAGCGTCGATTCGAACGGATATGTTATTACGAGTCCAAATACCGTCAGCACGCAGGTCAGCGGCCAGTTGTCTAGAAGCTTTTTCACGCTTCCGCCCGTTTTCATCTTCTCCTTTTTGAAGAGCGGGATCAAGCAGGTCGGTGTCGATTATAACCAACTGAAAGCCAGCGACCCGACCGACGCGAAGAGCACAGTCAACCAGAAGCTCTCGCAGGCTTTCGTTCAGGGATTCGAGACCCTTCCGTGGCTCGACAAGATTTTCGGGCAGTACATGCCCAGGCTGAATTACTCGTTCTCCTGGAGCGGCCTCGAGAAACTTCCTCTGTTCAGCAGTTTCGCGCAACAAGTCAGCCTTAACAATGCTTACCAGTCTACGTACACCGAGAACTGGCACAACACGAACGGGACCGGCCAGGTGACGGATGCGCAGACGATTGCGTACGGATTCCAACCGCTCTTAGGTATGAACATCGCGTTCAAGAGCTTCGGAGATGCGACGATATCGGGATCGATTCTTTACAACACGAGCGACCAGTATTCGCTTAGCCCTTCCGCTCGTACTATCGCCGAATCGTACACAGGACAGCTTTCCATCACGGCGGATTATGCGAAGAGGGGATTTTCGCTCCCGCTTTTCGGATTGAACTTGAAGAACGACATCGATATCAGCGCCAGCTACTCGATATCGCAGTCGAGCCGCGTCTCCTACCAGGCCGACAACATCGGTTCGGGCGGAACTCCCATAGACGGTACCAACCAGATCGCAATAGAGCTGCAGTTCAAATATAACGTGAGCCAGCGAGTCACGGCGTCCATCTATTACAAGAATACCCGCGTGGTTCCGACAACGCCCGGCTCGCCGATACCCGGAACGACGACCAACGAAGCGGGCGTGAATATACATGTCTCCATTGCGGGCTAACAAGGATATTCTCGCGATGACAAATGAACACAGGCGATATATGGAAGCGGCTCTGAGAGAAGCGCAAACCGCGCTGGAGCAGCACGAAGTACCCGTCGGCGCGGTCATCGTCAAAGATGGCACAATAATCGCTAAATCACACAACCAGGTGGAAATGCTTCAGGACCCCACCGCTCACGCCGAGATAATCGCGATCGGCGCGGCCGCAAATTATCTGGGGAACTGGAGACTCACCGGATGCACGCTCTACGTGACGCTGGAGCCATGCCCGATGTGTGCCGGTGCGATAGTCCTGTCGCGGATGGACCGAGTGGTGTTCGGGAGTTACGATCCCAAGATGGGCTCCTGCTCCACCTTGTATAACCTGGTTCAGGACGACAGACTCAACCATCGGGTTGAAGTGATCGCAGGCGTAATGGATGAAGAGACCAGGTCCATTCTGCAAAATTTCTTCTCGGCAAAGCGCAGCTGATTCCCACGAATACAAGTAATTAGTGTCCGAAGGAACCTTAGGATAATTCGCGGCTAAATTGGTTTGCCAAAGGGATTGCCTCGTAATAAATTGATCCCGGAATAACTTCCTTTTACGAACGGCAGGGAGACACCATGTTATTTCAAACGAAATTCGGAAAGATAGCATTTTCGACTTATGGTGAAGCAAGGAGCAGGGCAATAGTTTTCATACACGGCTTCCCTTTCGACAGGTCGATGTGGGACGAACAGGCCCGTCTCCTGGAGAAGGATCATTTTGTAGTCACGTTCGATATAAGAGGTCACGGTGAAAGCGACGAAGGAAGCGGCCAATATCTTATCGAGTTCTTTGTTGACGACCTGGTGGCCCTGATGGATCACCTGGGACTGGATCGGGCCTGCCTTTGCGGACTGTCGATGGGCGGTTACACAGCGCTGCGGGCAGTGGAACGGGACCCTTCGCGATTCTCCGGTCTTATTCTCTGCGACACGAAAAGCACCCCGGACACGAACGCGGCGAAGCTCAACCGGGCGAGCCAGATAAAGACCATACTGGAGGGCAGGAAGGCGCAGTTTGCGGATGCGCAGGTAAAGGCTTTGTTTGCACCCGTGAGTCTCGAAGGAAACGCACCGGCTGTCGAAAAGATCAGAAAGACGATAGAGTCGACGAAGGATAAAGGATTGGTTGGGGCTCTCATAGCGCTGGCCGCCAGGACAGACACTTCCGAAAGCCTGGGAAAGATAGCGGTGCCCACGTTGATAATGGTGGGAGATATGGACAAGGTTACTACTCTTTCAGACGCCGAGAAGATGCACTCGACGATACCCGGATCGAGGCTCGAGGTCATTCATGGCGCGGGACACCTGTCCAACCTGGAGAACAGCGCGGAGTTCAACTCAGCCTTGCAGAGTTTCCTTTCGTCCAATAATCTCTGAAGCTCAAGTCCTGCGCTTAAGTGTCTCAGTAAGGATTCCTGATGAACAGGTAGAGTACAATTGTGACGAAGAGATACTGAATCCTCCTGGAAGCGATGAAGTTGGAACTTTTAAGCCAGTGCCATCCCCATGCCGCAAAATACATCGCTGCCGAAAGGACGAGGAACACCCCCAAACATTCCGCATAGCTCAGGTTTGGGCCTATCAGGTTTACAAGCGATGGGAAGCTAAGACTCGATCCGTAGACTATGACCAGGTGCAAGACGTAAACGAAAAATGTTTCCCTCCCGAAAAGCTTGATGATGGAAGATCCCGGATCTCTTCTCCCTTCGTAGACCGTAATACCGTACAGGATTATGAGGAGCAGCCCGAGCCGGAGAAGAAACCATGTCGGAGAGTAGTGTGGAAAGTGCGGATCGACAAGAAAATGCTTCTCAAGCGGGATTAAGAAGAATCCGGCCGCGGCCGCAACAGCGCCGAGGACGAGTATTCTTACCGGCGCACGGTTCCTGGCCGTCCCCCCGGCCGCCGCGCCGGTGTGTTTAGTAACATATTGGGAGGCGATCGTCCCGCCTATGAGGAAGCCCGACCAGGGGAATAAAGGAAAGAGGGCACCGTGCATCCTGTTGAAGTACTGAGCCAGGAAAAGCGGAAGATAGCGCGCGAAGTCGATCGATCCGGCAAGAGGGGCGGCTGCAATAAAAAATACAAAGAGAAACCAGATTAGCGCCCGGAATTGTCCATCCTTCTTTACGATAACCCTGAGGACATGCAGGATAAAAAGTGTCACTGCGATGCACTGAAGTATGTCCACGACGGTGAAGTCCAGCCCTCCGGACGACAAGGTTCCGTAAAGGGTTTTTCGCAACGACAGGAAAGGGACGTGCAGAAAGTAGCCCGTCAGCCAGATATACAGGAGACGCTTGAGATGTTTGAGCAACTGCGGAGAAAATCTCCTGTATGCTTCCCCTTTTCTGTTCAACGCAAGCGTGAACGAGAATCCCGAGACAAACAGGAAAGCCGGAGCAACCAAACCATTTACAAAATTCAAGTAGGCAAAGGCAATGCCTGCTTCGAGCGAAGTCAACAAGAGCGCATTGACCACATGCGTCTCAATCATGAATATTGTGGCAAGCCCTCTGAATTGATCTATGTACCCTAATCTGTCCGTGGAACTGTTCGGACGCCCCTTCATCAGCCGAAGAAAGCTTCTTTTCTGTAGCGGGTTTTCAATTCTCTGAGGCTGTCGCCGCCGAATTTCTCAAGGACCGCATTTGCCAATACTGGTGCCACCACATTTTCAGCAACGACTGCCGCGGCCGGTACCGCACAGAAATCAGACCGCTCCCGTCTCGCTTCGACCTGCTTCATTTTCGAAAGGTCGATGCTCTTGAGAGGCTTCATCAAAGTAGAGATAGGCTTCATTGCTGCGCGCAACCACAGCGATTGTCCGTTCGTAACGCCCCCTTCCAGGCCACCCGCGCGGTTCGTCGGCCTTACTATCCTTCCGTTCTTCAGAAGCATCTCGTCGTGGACTTCAGAGCCGAACTTCGCCGCATTTCTGAAGCCCTCTCCGATTTCGACGCCCTTGATGGCCTGTATCGACATCAATGCCTGGGCGAGCTGGCCGTCTAACTTCCTGTCGAACTCGACATAGCTCCCGAGACCGATCGGAAGCCCTGTCACCAAAATTTCGACGACTCCTCCAAGAGTATCGCCGAGCTTCTTCGCGCGGCGGATCTGCTGTACCATCTTTTCCCCGATTTCACCGTCGAGGCATCTGACTTCCGAACTGTCCGTAGCGTCGGAAATCTCTTCCGCCCCTTTCTTCCGGCTCATCAATTTAAGGATCACATGGTCAAGCGTTTCCCTGTCCTTGAACCCTGCGGCCCCGATCGAGAGCACATGAGCACCGATCATGATCCCCAGTTCGCCGAGAAGTTTCCTCGCGATCGCACTCAGTGCGACACGCATCGCGGTTTCCCTCGCGCTCGAGCGTTCGATCACATTCCTTATATCGTCGAACCCATATTTGTATTTGCCGACCATGTCGGCATGGCCTGGGCGGGCGATACCGATCTTCTCGGTCTTCAACTTAACCGGGGCAGCAGCCATCTTCTCGCCCCAGTTTGCGAAGTCGCTGTTCCATATAACGAGAGATATCGGCGAGCCCAACGTCTTCCCGTGTCTTACGCCCGTGAGTATTTCGACTTTATCCGATTCTATTTTCATTCGGCCGCCGCGACCGTAGCCCTGCTGGCGACGGTATAGTTGATGGTTTATATATTCGGCGGTCAGCTCGAGGTTAGAAGGAACGCCTTCGATGATGCCGACCAGTCCGCGTCCGTGCGATTCTCCTGCTGTTAGTAGTTTCAACATGATAGGTTAAATATAAGAAAATCCGCTATGGAGTCCGAAGAGAGACCGACGCTTCGACACTGGCTCTATTTCAAAATGCAAGAAGCTCGTGTGATTCTATGTTCAACTGTAGGATGCGGCGCCGATGAGACGATAACGGTCTTTAAAAACGGCTCTTTGTAGCCTGCTCTGTTTCCATCGTCCGGATCTTCCATGCCTTGTAAGTCTGTAGCTCCTGTTCAACCAGCATCATGCAGACCGACAGTACCGCCGCATCGTCCAGGTAGCCGATCACCGGAATGAAATCGGGGATCACGTCTATGGGGCTGATGACATACAAAAGCGTAAAAACGATTGCTGATATTGCCCACCACGGTATTGTGCGATATGTTCCGGCACGATAGTCTCTAACGATAGATATCAGCAGCTTCACGTCTTCGAGATACCTTCCGAGCGGTCCGACGTGTTCAAACTTGTCGCGGATCGAGTCCGCTTGATCCGCCGCCTTCCCAACATCGCTCTCGGTAACTCTTGAAGCCCGCTTCCGAACGAACGCCTTGACAATTTGTACGAAACGCTTCCTCATCTTCCCGATCTTCCAGTAGTTGTCCTATCTTCATGCCCGGTTGAATTTATGACCCGCAAGCTCGAATCTCAATCCGGCAGCTCCATAATTCCATCAGAGGAGACTACTGATCCCGAGAGTAAAGAACAGATTGTTCGGCTTGCTGATCCGATAGGTAAGGTCCGCCCGTATGAAGCCGAAAATTTTCCCGAGCCCGATTCCGGCTTCGTAGTACCAGCCGTTTGTAGTGGAAACCCCGTTCAGCCAGGACTGACCCGCCGCACCGTC
>JBJKPC010000041.1:0-9669 GCA_046706745.1 Candidatus Kryptoniota bacterium | reverse complement strand
TGCCGCGCAACACATCCCGGATCATTTCTCCGTAACCTTCATCATCATCGATGATCAGTATTCTTCTTGGATGTTCGCTCCTAAAATCGAAGTTGATGTCCATGTTGTGCGCTTTCAGAAATTTCCTTAGATCAGACGGCCAGATCCTGAAATGTCCCCCTGGGGTGGAGTAAGCTTTGAGCTTACCTGCTCTGATCCAGTTGTTTATTGTTCTAGTTGTAACGCTGCAAATCTGAGCTGCCTGACCAACGGCCAGAGGTTTTGACATCGTGGGCTTCTCTGCCAGCATTTCCCGTTTTTCTCGATTTTCTTGTTGTTCCAACTTTAACATATTTCCTGGTCACATCCAACAATTCGGCCTCGAAATCCTGCAAGCAATGAGGTAATCAGTCTCTTGGATAGACGGAAGCAACTCCGCTTTCCTTGTCCGGCCTTGACATCACTGTGTCCGCCTGCTATATTTCGGATAGAAAGGTCTGATATATGTCGTTGATATTCAGTAGACAATGTGAATACGCTCTTCAGGCGGTGCTATACATGTCCGCTCAATCCCGGCAAACCTCCGGGCCGGCCAGGTTCATGAACATCGTCGAGATTAGCGAACGACTCGGCATTCCCATGCCTTTCCTAGGAAAGACTCTGCAGCTCTTGGTTCAGAAAAATGTGCTCGAGTCTCAGAAGGGACCGCGGGGAGGATTCAGGCTTGCGAAGAATCCCGGAGAGATTGCATTGTTTCACATAGTCGAGGCCATCGACGGGACGGGCTTCATGACTTCGTGCATCCTTGGATTTCCGGAATGTTCGGTGAATAATCCTTGTCCGATCCATTCCGTATGGGGAGAACTGCGAGACCGGATCTATCAGATGCTTTCAAACAAGACAATCGCCGAAATTTCAAAGGAGATTTCGGATAGTAAACAGCTTCGTTCGAAAATGGGTCTGATCTGATTCTTTTTATGGTACAAAATAGGATAATTTCATCCGAAATATTCGATGAGCCGGTAAGGATCGTCGAGCTGAGCGACGGCAGGAAAATAAAGAAAGTAGTCGACAAGAGAATCATCAAGAGCACTCACTCCGACGCCCGGAGTTACGTGCAGCTGCTGTTCTTCTTGATCACCGTCTGGATAGGTGCTGATTTCTTCTTCTTTGTAAGCGGGCTTGAAAAGGGAATTTCCCCGGCGGCCGCGCGTCCGCCCGGAGTCGAAGGATTTCTGCCGATCAGTGCGCTGATGAGCTTCAGATATTTTCTTCTGACTGGAATTGTAAATCATATTCATCCTGCGGGCTTCTTCATCTTCACGGCTATACTCCTGATTTCGGTTTTCATGAAGAAAGGATTTTGCAGCTGGATATGTCCGGTAGGATATGTTTCCGAGGGATTGTACCAGCTTGGCTCGAAATTCTTCGGAAGAAACTTCGAGCTTCCGAAATGGATCGACATTCCCCTGCGCTCCCTCAAATATATTCTGCTGGCATTCTTTCTCTTAAGTGTGTCGATCCTCTCAGTCCAGGAATTAGATGTCTTCATCCACTCGGGTTTCAACAAGGTAGCCGATATAAAGATGTATATGTTCTTCGCACATATCTCGCTCCTTTCGCTCATTGTGATAATTGCATTGATGGTACTTTCTCTGTTTTACAAGAACTTCTGGTGCCGATATGCGTGTCCATACGGGGCCCTTCTCGGCATCGGGAGTCTAGTAAGCCCGCTCAAGATCAGGAGAGTGGAGAAGACCTGCATCGACTGCGGGCTCTGCTCCGCTGCCTGCCCCTCGCTCCTTCCGGTGGATAAACTGATTGAAGTGAACTCTGCGGAATGCACGGCATGTTATGCTTGCGTGGAGAGTTGTCCGGTCAAGAATACACTCAACATGTCGATTAAGTCCGGCAGAAAAGGCCTTAGCCAGAGGCAGTATGCAGTTCTGCTGCTGGGCATTTACTTCGGCGTCGTCGGCGTGGCAATGCTCGCAGGATTGTGGCAGAACTCGATTACACCACATGAGTATCTGCAGTTATTCAGAAACATCGGATCGATCAGCCATGCGTTCTGACAGGTACACAACCCGGCAATTATCGAAGCGAACACAGGGTGACATCCTTTTGACGAGGCCGGGCATGGGAAAGGGGGCGGCACTGTGACACTGCGCGAGTTCGTGCCGAGAGAGCACGGTGCCTGGGCAATGTGGATCGTGCCGATGTTAGCCGCCGCACTCGTGACTCGTTTTTCGGTCACTTTCTTCATACTGCTGACCAGCTTTGCGCTCCTGTACGTCGTCCATCATCCGATAGTGATGATGGTCAGGAGGAAGTTGGTCGTGGAGGGAAAGGCCGTTGTCGAAATTGTTTTGGTCACACTACTTGCGGTTGTCCTCGGGCTTTATCTTGTCATCATTTTCGACCGCGTCTGGCTTCTTCTCTACGGAGCGGCAGAGGCCGGGATTTTCCTCTCGAGTGTGAAGGCGTTTGTGGATAAAGATCAACGCTCGTTCCGCAACGAACTGGCAGTGGTCGCGGCCCTAACACTGACGGGTCCGGCCGCGTACTACACGATCACCGACAGACTTGGCACAGAAGGCATTCTTCTCTACTTTCTAAACTTTCTCTTCTTCGGCAGCAGCGTCTTCTATGTAAAGACGAAGATCGAGCTTCTGAAGGAGAAGGGGAGCTGGAGGGGTCGTGCTGGAAAAGCTCTTGTAGTGATGCTGGGATATCATTTCTTTCTCATCGCGGCGATCGTTTCTGCGGCCGCGATGCAACTGATGAACCCCTGGATCGTTATCGCGTTTCTTCCGATGCTGATCCAGGTTGCTGCAGGAAGTTTTCCAAGAGAAAAAAAGATGAATTTTAAAAGGCTCGGCGTGGCTCTGGTGGGTCAGTCCGCTGTGTTCCTCGTCGTTCTGGCTTTGTTCTTCAGGTGACGAACCGGTGCCGGCGGCTCGCCGGGAAGCGGGCCGCTGGCAAACGGACAGTCCTACTTCAGCGTGACTTTCAAGATATGTTTCTGAACGACGTACTTATTGTACGGCGCGATGTACGCCTGCTTAATTACGGGGGGCTTGCTCCCATCCGCACCCGGCCGCAGGACGAACGTCACTCTGTTCTCCCCGTGCATGTGAAGCCAGCCGTCAGGAAGGTAGAAATTCGTCTGGGGCCCGCGTGCGGAGTACCGCCCGAGCAGCCTGCCGTTGATCCAGATCTGCGCGCTTCCTGTCGAAACGAGGTGAAGACGCCAGGGCATGACCCATCCGGATCGCGGGTTGACCTTAAATACTCCCTTGTACCATGTTATTCCATCCGCCGAGGACGGCGCATCCCATCGTTGGATGCTTTTCCAGCCGGGGCTATTCGCATTCGATTCCTCCCATCCGGCGAGCGCACCGTCGAGAGAGTGGTGGAACTTTAGTACGGGATCGATGGGCGTACCGATCCCCCATCTGTACTCGACAGGCTTCCATATTCCGCCTCCCATTCCGAAATTTCTGACGTAGACGGCGATGACGTTTTTGCCTGTCTTGCCGTATCGAGAGAGGGAGACCGTGAACGGACTGTCATATCCCACGTGACGTGCGGCGAGGTGGCCGTTTACGTAAACGTCCGCATTGTCGTCCACGGCACCGAACAGCAGGAGCGGGTTCCCCCGCAGCGCCGCTTCACTCATGTCGATGCTTTTTCTGAACCACCACCCCTCATTGGGCTTGATGAAACTCTGATCTCCATCTCCAACGGAAATCTCGGGCCAGTCTGATGCATTGTAAGAAGGAGATGCCTCAGGCGCATTTTCTGCCGGAAAAGGGGAGGGAGCGGGCGCATGTCTCCACCTTGGCAGATACTCTGAAAGTCCTTCCGGGATCAGCGATAAAGACTTCAGTCCTTTATGCTGCTCCATAAATCCGCCGTTTGGCCAGCCCTGGTTCTCGTAAAAGATTTCCAGCGTATGTTTTCCTGGAGGAATCCTCGTCCGGGAGATATTTACGCTTCTGCTTCCCGTTAATCCCGCTACCACTTTTCCGTCAACTATCACTGAGTGCCAGTCGTTGAAATAATATTCGGCCTTGAGCATACCCTCCTTAGCTGTGGTGAACTCTCCCGAATATACCGTATAACCGCTTTCGTAATCGCCCTGGGTTTCAAGAGGAGACACCGTATCTCCTGCGACAGCAAGTCTCTTCCAGTCGGCCGGTGCGGGAGCATCTGCATCCGCCATTACTCTCACGTCGGTGATAGGAATTTCGGGCATCTTTAAGGCGGGGGTGTTGAAGGTAAACGTAGTAATCCCTGGGGTGCCGATGACACTTGTCCTGACAGCCCTTCCGTCCAGGCTTACCGATGCGACATCGGCATCGCTGAGAAGCGAGAATGCGTCCTCGCCCGGTTTTGTCTGCAGTTCGATGGAGATTGACTTTCCTGACGAGCCCTTATCGAGCATCAGGTAAGAGTCTGAGACGATGGAGATAGGACCGGCAGAGGTCTTGAAGACTCTCGATTTCCCTGCTCGCTCTTCCGAGGTGAGAAGGATATATATGCCGTCGCAATCGTAAAGATGATCTTGATTCTTAATCGTTTCGGTACACGAACTGTTGCCGGCAAAAATGCTCGCATTGTCGCCGGGCTGTCCATAAGCGACTATGAGCGGCTTGCCGTTGTACACTGTGACTGCGGAGATCGGAAGGTTGGTATGACGGAGTATTTTGCCACCCGGAAGCGGGAGGTCGACGGGGAGAAGCCGGGACTCCCTCGGTTGGAGCCGGACAGTGATTGTTGCAGGCGGTCCGCTCGGCGGTTTGAAATATACTTTGGCGTCGGTTGTTTTCTCGTTTTCGTTGTGGACGTAAAGAAAGCCGGAACTGCCGTCACTGCTAAGGAGCGTCTCGATACCGGGGGTATCGCTCCTTGCTCCATCCTTCACCGGGTGGGAGTTGACGAGATGGGTCCCTTCCAGTTTTATGAAGTCGCCGATCAGTTTTACCGCGCGGTACTTTGCCCACAGGCCGCCTGGTTCGGAAATGGGTGCCGTATAATCGTAGCTCGTTGTTTTGTCCTTCGAACCCCAGTAGCCGAAGTTCGTTCCGCCGTAAAGCATGTAGTAGTTTAACGCCTTGATCCCGTGCGCGATGACATAGTCGGTCAGCGCACTGATCTGGTCGGGTCCGTATCCGTCGACGTTGCGTACGCTCCTTTCGCCGAAACTTGAGAACCATCCACCCTGAAGTTCGGTGATCATCGGAGGAGACTCCGGTTCTTCCTTCTCCATGCTAATGATAGCGGGGAGAGTGCTGGAGATATTCCAGCCCGGATAAAAATTGCACGCATCCATAATCTGTGAGAAGACGGAGTCCGAGTTATCCCGCGTTTGTCTCGTCCAGCACGTAATAATAGGGACGTCGATGCCATTCTTAGTCGCCGTTGTATAAAGCGACTTCAGGTAAGCGACCTTGTCGCTGTCGGGAAGGGTGAAGTAATCGTATTCGTTCTCGATCTGCATCAGGATAATGTTTCCGCCATTGGTAATCAGGTGACGACGGATGACGGGAAGTACTTCATCGTACCAGTATTTTGACCAATAGACGTCTGCATGCGAGTCGGTCCTGAAGCCGACGCGTTTTCCCTCAAGCCAGTCCGGGAAGCCGCCGATATTCCACTCCGCACACACATAAGGGCCGGGTCTGATGATGACATAAAGGCCTTCGTGCTGACAGTCATCCAGAAATTTCACGAGGGATGAAAAGTCCGGATGTCCCTTTTTCTTTTCGGTCCAGTTCCACGGAACGTACGTCTCTATGGTGTTGAAACCTGCGGCTTTGATCTTCTCAAGCCGATCCATCCATTCCGACTGGTCGCATCTGAAATAATGAAAACTTCCGCTGTAGATGAAGACAGGCTTACCATGCACGATAAAGCCGTTGTGGTCATACCTTATGATATCCGGGTGAGAAAACCTCACCGGAACAATATTGTCATTAGCTGCCGTGCCGGCAAAGGCGAGCGCAGCCAACATCACAGCTAAGACAGCGGGCAAGCTTTTTCTAGAGTGCATGTAGTTCTCCTGAGTTACGTTATATGACGTTACGCATCCTTCCCGTATTTCTCAAGCATTTTTCCCAGTATAGACGAAAAACGGCGGTGAATTCTCAATTCTGGCGCAAAGTCCAGCTGTACAGAGTTTCTCCTTTCGAGTTGAAGACCGCTATGCTTAAGGAGTCGTCATATGTCTCAGCATATCTCTTCACCAGCTGTTTGAGCGCATTCGACTCTCCGGTGTACCTGTGGACAAACGGTTCCATGAAATAGTAACCATGGTTACCAGGCAACACCAAATCTCCATCATTGCTCACCACGAAGTAGAAGTAGTCGCCTGGAGGGTGCGCCGCGTGACTGCAACCCACCGCGCGTATGGAGTCGAGGAAGGCTCTTACGACGCTCTCCATTTCCCGCGCGCGATATTCGACATAAGCCCAGAGTTTCTCCGGGAGTATTCGTCTGATCTGTTACTGAGGAGATACCACTGCGGCCTTACCTTTTCATGTGATGCTCTAGAATGAATCGGATACACTGATTGTAAACTTATGCCATATGTCGTTGACGGCGAAGCGAAGGCTGTACGAGTCAGGGCTGAGGAGTATCAGCGGAAGGGTGGTTGAGGCAGGACCCAGAGGAGTAAAACAACCCTTCCGAACAGCTACTGTCTTAAATGCAATATTGATATTCCTTCCGAACCGGGTAAGCTCTGAAATTATGTGGATAATGCGGCGGCCGTACACCCTCGTCGTCGTGTGGCTAAGTTGGAGGGCCACCGTGTCAGGGAGCGGCACCACAATGCGGATGTTGACTCTTGAATCGATTTGAGGAAGCTCCCCTCCACTTTTAACGCCTGCGTCCCTGCGGCCCGAAAAGCCGATGACCTGCAGCGTCGTCGCAGTTATCAAAGAGAAGACGAAGGAATGACCGAGGTTCATCTTCGACTCTGCCTGATGCTTTCCCCGGTGAATCAAACCAACCGAAATCAATATTTTCAAGGCGACAAAGTAGGAGTTACATCTTTTGACATGAAACCACTCTTTGATTTGGGATTGCCTCCCGCGGTTGTTAAATTAGCCTTTGCCAATCATCTTCAATGGAGTTATGTAATGGGTCTACTTGTTGTGGGGTCGATTGCTCTAGACACTATCGAGACTCCCTTCGGTCGTGCAGATATGGTTGCAGGAGGAAGCGCCGTCTACATATCTGCCGCAGCCTCGTACTTCACTGCACCCATCAGAATTGTCGGAGTTGTCGGGAGCGATTTTCCCAAATCGGAAATCGAATTCCTGGAGTCCCGCGGCATCGATACCGACGGGATACAGGTGATCGAAGGGGGCAAGACTTTCCACTGGAGCGGCCGCTATCATTACGATCTCAACGAGCGGGATACTCTCGATACGCAGCTCAACGTGTTTGAGAAGTTCGATCCCGTTCTTCCCGATTCTTACCTCAAGAGCAGGTACCTCCTTCTCGGGAACATCGACCCTGTTTTGCAGAGGCGCGTGATTGAGTCGATGGAAAAGAAGCCCGAGCTGGTGATCTGCGACACGATGAATTTTTGGATCGAGGGAAGTCGCGACGAACTTCTGAAGACTCTGAAGCTCGTCGACGTAATCATAGTAAACGATTCCGAAGCGCGGCTCCTTTCGGCCGAACCGAACCTCGTCAAGGCGGCAAAGAAGATCATGAGGCTCGGTCCTCACATAGTTATCATAAAGAAAGGCGAGCACGGGGCGCTGCTTTTCACAAGCGAGACGGTTTTTTCGGCGCCTGCTTTCCCGCTCGAGTATATATACGATCCGACCGGTGCGGGCGACACTTTCGCGGGCGGTTTTATCGGCCATCTGGCGCGTACCGAGGACATCTCGGACGAAAACCTTAAAAAGGCCGTGATCTACGGGAGCGTCATGGCATCGTTCTCCGTCGCGAAGTTCGGAATAGAAGCATTGAAAGATCTGTCGGATATAGAGATCATGGGGCGCTACCGTGAATTCATCGAACTATCCAAATTTGAATAGTCCTCAACCTTCCGGATCAGGCCATGCCAAATTGCCCGATCCGATCAGATGGGAAGAGGATGTCGTAACTATCATAGACCAAACCCGATTGCCGGTCCAAGAGAGATTCCTTTCGTCGAAGGATTACAGGGACGTTTGCGAATGGATTAAATCGCTTCGCATAAGAGGAGCTCCCGCCATTGGAATCGCGGCTGCATACGGCGCTGCACTTGCTGCCTTCGAGTACGGCTCGCAGGGGGAGATCGACTCCAGGCTTGACGGAGCCCTGCGGGAAATCGTCGCCACCAGGCCGACGGCAGTCAACATAAGGAATATCCTCGCACGGCTTAGAAGACTCGACATCTCGGGCAAGGGGATCGGCGACGTTTTCCTCCGGGAAGCACACACGATTCTTGCCGAAGAGATCGATTCATGCCGGAAGATCGGACGATTCGGTCTCGAACTTATTCCGGACGATGCGGTGATTCTAACTCACTGCCATACGGGTGGGCTGGCCACCGGTGGTTACGGCACCGCTCTCGGCATGATAAGGGCGGCGCACGAGGCTGGAAAGAAAGTTTTAGTTTTTGCAGACGAGACCCGTCCGCTTCTCCAGGGCGCGAGGCTGACAGCGTGGGAGCTTAAGAAGCTGGGAATAGAGTTCAAACTGATCGTCGACAGCGCATCCGGGCTCGCGATGAAGAGATTCAAAGTCGATCTCGTCGTAGTCGGTGCCGACAGAATTGCGGCTAACGGCGACACGGCGAACAAGATCGGGACGTACAATCTTTCCGTCCTTTGCAAGGAGCACAGCATACCTTTCTATATCGCCGCGCCGGCTTCGAGCTTCGATCTTTCGGCGAGGTCGGGTGAGGACATTCCTATTGAGGAGAGAGATCCGGACGAGGTAACCCGATTCCGCGACTGCCGCTCAGCACCGGAAGACATTTCCGTGTTTGCGCCGGCGTTCGATGTTTCGCCCGCCGAGAACATAGCGGCGTTTATCACTGAGAGGGGGATAATAAGGAAGCCGTTCAAAGAGAACATCAAGAAGTTGATAAGCTAAGAGGAAGCTTTCCTTTTTCTCCGTGCCTCTTCTTCTTCTCCTCCGCCCGATCATCTTACTCAATTCATTCAATATGAATGTTGCGGTCACCTCGGAGCCTGCACCTCTAATGCCGCGCTGCATTCGTAAAGCGCTTTGGAACTCAATCCCCTGAGACTGGGAAATCTCGGGCAAATGAAGGGGGAGCCCGTTTTGCGGTAAATTAGAAAAGGTGGTCTCACAATCGTATCCTGGTGTATTCCCAGAAAAGGCCGGGAAGAAATTGACATCTTAAAACACGAAAGGAGACCACCATGATTTTAGGCAAAGTAAGAGAGGATCGTCGAAGAAGCAACCGGCTGGAGATGCAAAGGTATGATAACTACGTTGCCGTCGATTGGTCGATTAACAATATGGCAATTGCCATGATGAAGAAAGGGAGCGGAAAGCTTAGGGTTGCAGACGTTCCGTCAAATATCGCTGAGTTGAAGCGGTATCTCAAAGAGCTCCCGGACAAGACAGTGGTGACTTTTGAAGAAAGCACCGGTGCCCACTGGCTGTACCTGGAACTGAAAGATGTTGTGGAACGGGTAATCGTCTGCGATC
>JBJKPC010000040.1:0-8829 GCA_046706745.1 Candidatus Kryptoniota bacterium | reverse complement strand
GGGTGTGTAAAGATTTCTGTGTAAATGGTTAATGGAAAGGGTCAGGTAAATGCCGTTGAGCGTAGCGAAACGGCATTTACCCCGGAAATGTTCAGTAATTAACCATAGGCTGAAAGGAGCCGTACACAGATGGAACTGACAGAAGAAATGATCGAGCAGCTGAAGGCGGACCTGAAGAAGGCTCGTACGTACCAGGATCTCATGGGTGAAGACGGGGCTATCAAGAAGCTGATCAAGGCATCGCTGGAAGGGATGCTTGAGTCTGAACTGACCGAGCATCTCGGGTATGATAGATATTCACCGGAGGGCAAGAACAGCGGCAACAGCCGTAACGGGAAGAGCCGCAAGACCCTGCGGAACGACAACGGAGAAATAGACCTGGTGGTCCCGCGCGACCGGAACGGAAGCTTCGATCCGGTAGTCGTGAAAAAGTACGAGCGAACGCTCGGTCCGATTGAGGACAAAATTATCTCCATGTACGCCAAGGGTATGACGACCCGCGATATACAGTCGCACGTTCAGGAGCTGTACGGACTGGAGATAAGCCCGTCGCTGGTATCCCAGATAACGGACAAAATCATCGAGCTGGCTAAAGAGTGGCACAACCGTCCTCTGGAGGCGATTTATCCAATCGTGTTCTTCGATGCCATACACTACAAAGTCCACGACGAAGGGAAAATCGCGAGCAAAGCCGCGTATACGGCCCTGGCAGTCGATATAACCGGCAAGAAGGACTTACTCGGTCTGTGGGTGTCAGAGGCCGAAGGGGCAAACTTCTGGCTGACCGTCATGACCGAACTGAAGAACCGTGGGGTACAGGATATCCTGATAGCCTGCATCGATGGACTCAAGGACTTTCCGGAAGCTATAAACACCGTCTTCCCGAAAACGGAGATCCAACTTTGCATCATCCACTTGATCCGCAACACGCTCAAATTTATCGCTTACAAGGATCAGAAGGCGTTCATGAAGGATCTTAAGACGGTGTACAACGCTCCGACCGAAGAAGCCGCCCAGCTCGCTCTCGATAAGGTTGAAGAAGTCTGGGGAAAGAAGTACTCCCCGTCGATCGCAATCTGGAGGCGGCACTGGGTTCACCTCTCCACGTTCTTCAAATATCCTGATGAAATCCGGAAAATGATTTACACCACCAACGCCGTAGAAGCTCTACACCGCCAGTTTAGAAAAGTCACCAAGGCAAAATCAATTTTCCCAAACGATGAAGCTCTAAAGAAAATGCTTTTCCTTGCTTACAGGGATATATCTAAAAAGTGGCGTACCATGCCGCTTCAAAACTGGGGCATTGTTCTTTCTAATCTCTCAATTATCTTTGCTGATAGATTGAATGATGTTCTGTGACAAAGAAAATCCATTTACACAAATTTTCTTACACACTCGAGGCGACCGGCGATTACACGCAGTGATTCCCGTCGTATTGCTTCCTTCATTGTCGTTAAGGGCTGCAAAGTCGATCCGACTATATCTTCGCCCCGGCAAAATGTCTAGTCGGACTCGATTCCATTATTCCATAATTCCAATATTCCACCATCTCAAATATCCGCCAGCAATGCCGACCCCAACAAACTCCGCTGAAAATGCTGGATAAGATAAAGAGCCTCGGTGCTGACACCGCCATTTACGGCGTGAGCACGATCGTCGGCCGGTTCCTCAACTTCCTCCTCGTCCCCTTCTACACGAACGTTCTCGAAACCTCGCAGTACGGGGTTGTGGCCACGGTGTATTCTTACATTGCGTTCATGAATATCCTGTACATGTACGGGATGGAGTCGGCGTATTTCAAATATGCATCCACGAAAGAAATCGGCGACGAAAAGGATATTTTCTCCACGCCTTTCCTTTCAGTCCTTGTAACTTCGCTGCTCTTCTCCGGGCTGATCTTTTTCAACAACGTTAGGCTTGCACCGATTGCGGAAGTCCCGCTGCGATACGCAGACACCATAAAGTATTCGGCTCTCATGCTATTGCTCGACTCGGTTGCGGTAATCCCGTTTGCTGCGCTCCGGCTCGAGAGAAAGGTGAAGACGTTTGCAGCCATCAAGGTCATCAATATCGTGGTGAACGTAACC
Source organism: Candidatus Kryptoniota bacterium (assembly GCA_046706745.1). Taxonomy (GTDB): domain Bacteria; phylum Bacteroidota; class Ignavibacteria; order Kryptoniales; family JAKASW01; genus JAKASW01. Next base: position 6,742 of record JBJKPC010000040.1, on the reverse strand, counting down.
GCAAACATTATTCTCCTTCTGGTATTTCACCTCGGAGTCGAGGGAATATTCATAAGCGGTGTTGTTGCTTCGGCGACTTCGGTTGTCCTTCTCCTTCCGACAATAGTCCGGAAGATCGGAATTCGCTTCAGTAAGGACCTCTACAAGGCCCTGCTTAGATTCGGACTGCCGTACGTCCCCGCCGGGCTGGCCGCGATGATGGTGCAGGTGATCGACCGCCCAATCCTTCTCGCACTCACCAACGAGAGCACCGTCGGCATTTACCAGGCAAACTACCGGCTCGGCATTTTCATGATGCTCATCGTTTCGATGTTCGATTACGCCTGGAGGCCATTCTTCCTCACGCATGCGTCTGAACCGAACGCAAAGGAAATGTACTCTAAGATACTTACCTACTTCGTCTTCTTCAGTGCGGTCGTTGTGCTGCTTGTATCTCTTTACGTAGACGACCTCGTGAAGGTCAGGGTATTCCACAAGTTCATAATCAATCCCGCGTACTGGTCCGGATTGGGTATAGTTCCGATCATCCTGATTGCCTACCTCTTCAACGGAATGTACGTCAATTTCATGGCGGGGATTTACATCGAGAAGAAAACTTCGCACCTCCCGTACATCACCGGAATTGGAGCGGCGATAAATGTCGTCGCCAATTTACTCCTCATACCGAAATACGGGATGTTCGGTGCTGCATGGGCGACTTTCCTGGCGTACGGCAGTATGGCGATCGGACTTTATGTCGTTTCACACAGGTTCTATCCCGTCCACTATGAATTCGGACGATTGTCGAAAATCGGAGTTGCGCTATTCGTGGTTGTGCTCGCGCACGCTTTCAGACATCAACTGTTCCCCGCTCTGGGCGAACAGACGTTTAAGGCAGCCGCTTTTCTGTCTTTTTTCATAATGCTCTTCCTGTTCAAATTCCCTACCAAAGGAGAGTTGAGCTTCATTCGAAGGAAATAATATCAGAACGGGAAATCGCCAGATGCGGTCGGCGTGGGTGCCTTCGGCTTCTCCACTTTCGGCTTCTTAGCCTTCAGGTGGACCGGGTTGGCAGTAACGGTGATTGCTTTCTTGGGAGTTACCGGACATGCATGCTCGCAGGCCCCGCATCCGATACAGAGTGAGTTGTCGATCTCCGGGAGAAGGAGTCCATCTTCGTAAGGGACCGTATGCACCGCTTTCGTCGGACAGTGTTCCGAACACGCGGCGCAGTCTTTCTTCTTCGACACGACGACGCAGTCATCTTTGTGGAAGGTCGACTTGCCGATCTGGACAAGCTTCTTCTCCTCAACTTTCAGCGGAACTATCGCGCCCGTCGGACATGCCTCTCCGCATACCACGCATTCGTAGTTACAGAAGTTGACGCCGTAATTCATTTTCGGCTGAAACATCCCGGCCAGCCCGTACTCCATGAACGACGGACGCAGAACACCGGTCGGACATGACGTAACGCAGAGATGGCAGGCGGTACATACGCTCGTAAAATGCCGAATGCTCATGGAACCAGGAGGTGTAATCGGTTCCGTCGCACCGGCCAAGATACCTCCGCCCTGCACGAGACCCGGGGCTATGAGCAGAGTAGCGGTTGGAACCGTTATGTTCTTGAGGAATTCCCTTCTCCCCTCGTCAGGTCGGACCTTTGACGGTCGTATTTCGGGGACGACCCTTCTTTCATATTTTATGGCATCCTTCGGGCACGACCGGAGACAATTGAAACACCCGATACATGCGCTGAAATCGATTTGTTTGGCCTTGCTGTCGATACATTGGGCCTTGCAGATCTTGTCGCAGGCACCGCAATCGTTGCACGCATCGTTCGATATTACCAGTCTGAATGCCGAGAATCGCGACAGAAGACTCAACACCGCTCCGGCCGGACAGAACGTGTTGCAGAAGAGTCTTCCTTCGCTCATACTCATGTATGCAATCGTGGTGAAGAAGAGAACTCCGAGGAGCAGCGCGCCCGGGCCCTCAAGGTGTAGGGGAACGTTGTATATGAAATATATTCCGAATCTGCCCAACAAGTCGGAAGCGGCATTGTTCGCGAGAATGACCGGCGGAACAGCAAATGCATTTACCATCCGGCCGAAGTTGCTGAAAGGTTCAAGAAGATCGCCGATCATCATGCTGCTGCCGAACAATACCATGATAACGGAAACGGCAAGTACACCGTACTGCAGCCACTGAGGCGCCTTCAAATACTTGAACCGCTTGCGTCGATCGAGTCGCCTTGCGAAACGGATCAGGAGATCCTGAAGGATCCCAAGCGGGCAGATCGTAGAACAATAAATCCGCCCGAGAACAAGCGTCAAAACCACGACGACAACTAGGCCTAACACGGCGAAGGTTCCCCCGACCATGATAGTCTTGAGAAGCGAAGGGATAATCTGTAGCGATGTGAGTACAGTCGCTAGATGCCTGGGAACCAGATGCCAGGCGTCAAGAAAGAGGAGTGTAAACGACACGAAGAAGACGACCGAGGTTACTACGCGAAGTTGCTTTATCTTCTTCCAGGATTTTCTCGTCAACTTGTAAAGCCTTCCGGGTTGGTGCTATGAAGTGTTGTGCAGGATCTCAATTAGATCTTGTGTCGCCCCGTGATTAAGCGGTGGCAACGGAGAGGCACTATTCAGTCAAACCGATTCAACGGTTTGACTCGAGGGATCACATTGAGATTCTTTTGATCTTCAGATTCTCGATGTCGGCCCGCCCGATCTTCATCTCCGCCGCGGTCTTCAAATATCGTACTGCAAACGGGTCCATCCCAAAGAGTTTTGCTCCGGCTACGTCAATAGCCACAATGTCGGTTGAAATCAGCTGCGACTTCATCGTTATAAGGTCACCTACCGACACACCGCGAGGTCCGTTTTGCTTCATCACGTAGTAAGCGTCCATTACGTTCAGTGTCGGCTTCCTGTACGTGGCAAAATCGGCAATGCACTGGTCAAGGTCGGTCCCATGCCAGTACTGCCTGTCCCACACATTTCCCATAAGGTTCTTGAGCGCCATAGTGAGTTTTGGGCCGCTATGGTTCTTGAGGATCGGAACGTTGATAAACACATCCGCATCGAGAATAACCTCGTGCTCCTGAGCCGACTTGAGCGTTTTCCCGTGAGGGACCGATACTTCATGGTAATAGCTCGCGGTACCGCCAGGGACTACTCTTGCTCCGGCTTCGCTCGCAGCCTTCTGGATCCCGCTGTTCGTATAGCACCGTTGCCACTGATCGCAGGTATGATCCACGACGCTCACCTGTTTGGCGCCGGCGTTGAAGCAATGTTCGATGATCCTGGCGACCAGTTGCGGGTTGGTGTTGCCGGCTCGTTCGGGAGAGACATCCCATCCGATGTTCGGCTTCACGACGACCTTATCGCCTTTCTTCACGAATGTCTTCATACCGCCGAGCTCTTTTATTCCCTGATCGAACATAGCGCCGGGCTCTCCGCCGCGAACGGCTACCAGGTCGTAAGGCAGAGGATTATCTGAAAGGGCGCCGAACAGGTTGCCTGTCTTCATAAAGGCACCAAACGCTATCGACGCGCCGATGGTCTGTTTTACAAACGTACGTCTGTCCACTAACAGCCTCCTGTTTTATGCATACCTTCAGAGAATACCCTCTTTTCTGCGAATAATCAAGGTCCGAATGGCATTCCGTCTCCAAATTCGGACAATTCCGAAGGAAACCCGACGCTTTACCAATAAAATGCTCCGACAGTGTTACGCTAATTAATCGGATATCGAAAAACACCCTAAGAACGCGATGCTTTTGCCCCTTGACAACGTAACAGTGTTATGTTATATTGATGCCGAGGTTAACATTATGGAAAATGATCTGATTTCAAAGAAAGAATTACTGGAACTGGCCGGGATATCGTACGGCCAACTCTACAGGTGGAAACGGAAGATGCTCATCCCGGAGGAATGGTTCATTCGAAAGTCAACGTTTACCGGACAGGAGACCTTCTTCCCGAGGGACAAGATCCTCGCAAGGATCGAGAAGATCAAGAATATGAAAGACGAGGCGTCGCTCGACGAGCTAGCCGACATCCTTTCCCCTTCCCCCGCAGATGTCCAGGTCGCAAAAAACAAGCTGGTCCAGGAGAAGATTGTCTCAGAAATGACGATGGACCTGTTTGCACAGGTTATCGGAATACCGGAGGTATTCGATTTTCAGAATGCCCTTTACGCCTACCTGCTCGACAAGATGCTCACATCAGGCGAGATCGGCGGAGAGGAAGGCAAAGTTCTCCTGAAAACTCTTAACGAAAGTTATCCCGGGTTCGAAGCAAAGCAGTGCGACCTGATCTTCGCCCGAAAACTCGGCGTCCCGTTTTGCATGCTCGTCTCGGGTTCGACTCAGGTATCGTTCGACTCTGCCGCGAAGCTGGTCGACCGCATCAACATTTCAAACGTAATCGAGGAATTGAAAACCAAGTTAGCTGACGGAGGAATCTCAAATGGTTAAGAACAGCACGAACGACTTGCGCATCAACGGAATCGGAAGGTCATCCGGCGGGAGTTTCGATTTCGTTCAGATAAACGGCAAAGGCGACATCAGCGGCGACCTTGAATGCGTGCGCATGGAAGTCAACGGACTCGGTACGTTCCAGGGAAATGTAAAGTCCGGCAGCACGCATGTCTCTGGCAAGTCAAAATTCACCGGCAACCTCGAAGTCAAAGAGATCATCATAGACGGTATGTCCGAAATAATCGGCGGACTTACAGCCGAGAGTGTCGAGAACCGCGGGATGATCAAAGTATCGAGAGACTGCGGTTCCGAGAGATTCACTTCGAGCGGCGGCTTCAATATAGGCGGTCTCCTGAACGCTGGAGAAATAGAGATAAACATCTTCGGTCCATGCACGGCAAAAGAGATCGGCGGCGAAAAGATCGAGGTCAGGGATGGCGGTACGTACGGGCTCGGAAAGATCATCGGCCCGCTTTTCGTCGGCACTTTTTTCGCGGGCTGGCCGAAGAAGACTATCCTCACCGCTGATACGATCGAAGGGGACGACATTTACCTGGAATCCACGATCGCAAAGACAGTACGCGGACAGAACGTAACGATAGGCAAGAACTGTCAGATCGAAATAGTGGAGTACAAAAAGACGTTTCACAAAGATAGTTCTTCGGATATAAGGGTCAACGAGACAAGGAAGATATGACGATGAAAGATAGAACAAGACCTAACATGAAAATCATCGGGGACAACAGCGCATCCGGCGGCAGGTACACCGACGCGAAGATAGTCGGCAACGGCACTATAAACGGAGACATGGAGTGCGTCACGTTCAAAGGCGTCGGCGATTCCAGGATCGAAGGCAATCTCAAGGCGGGGAAAATCAAGACGACGGGCTCCATCCGCATCCAGGGAAAGACGACGGCAGAAGAAGTGAGGATCACCGGAGATCTGAACCTCGACGGCGATCTTCATGCGGGATACTGCCGCCTGCGCGGAGGAATCACGACGAAGGGCGGTATCAGGGCCGGTGACATGTCTCTCATGGGTTACGTGACGGTCAAGAAGAACTGCGAGGCCGAACTGTTCAAGGCCGAGGGGCAGATCAGGATCGACGGCCTGCTGAACGCTGACGATATCGAGATAAAGACATACGGTGCGTCGAGGATTTCCGAGATCGGCGGGGACAGAATCGTCATCAGGAAAGGTACCGCTTCCAGTCTCGGGAAAATGATCAAGTTCATCTTCGTCCCTTCGAGCTGGAGAAACGCGACGGTCACTTCGAACAGCATAGAAGGCGACGACATCCGTTTATCCGCCACGAGGGCCAGGGTCGTCCGCGGGAATAACGTGGTGATAGAAAACGGCTGCGACATCGAATTGGTGGAGTACAAGGACCAACTTCGAGTAAGCCACGGATCGACGGTGAAGGAGAAGAGGAAGATAGGAAGTTGAGAAGGTGGGAAGATGGGAATAGTGGAATGATGGAATCTGGATTGGTGGATTAGTGGATTAATGGACTGATGTCCGGAGGGCCCTGGGGGATTATTGGATTTAGGACACAGGGAGTACGACGACGCGCACGATTGAGACTTGAGGACTACAAATGCGGAAGCACAAAGCGAGTAATACGGCAAAAATGGTGGCGTATCAGAGAGCGCTGGGAAATCTCCTTCCGGCCGTGCCGGGATATTCCGACCCCGTAGCGGAAGTAATGCTGCCTGAGAAGTGGAAGAAGAAGGTCGATAAAGTGAAAGACCGCCTTCCGGCGTCCCCCTTCCCTTTCTGGTTTCGCGGAATGGGCATCTTCAACCAGTTCAGGACAGTGGTTCTTGACAACGCAGTCAATGCAGCGCTTCCCTATGAACAGCTGGTGATACTCGGAGCCGGACTCGACGGACGCGCGTGGCGATTGCCGTGGCTCGGGGACACAACTGTCTTTGAACTGGATCATCCCGCCACGCAGTTGCTGAAAAGACAGAGGGCGGCGCATCGGAAAGCCGTTGCGAAGAAAATACATTTCGTCGGCATCGATTTTACGGTCGATCGCATAGCCGGAAAACTTGAGAAGGCAGGATTCAACCGCATCGCGAAGACCTTCTGGCTGTGGGAAGGTGTGACGATGTACCTCACGCCCGCAGAAGTGGCGGCCACACTCGCTTCGATCGCGGAGCTCTCCGGCGCGGAAAGCAGAATAGCGTTCACCTACATGGGGAAGAAAGACGGGAAAGTGCCGGGCAGTCTGTTCCTTCGTCTTATGGGCGAACCTATTCGATCCGGATT
>JBJKPC010000039.1:0-56921 GCA_046706745.1 Candidatus Kryptoniota bacterium | reverse complement strand
AATCGCGAAGCACGACTCGCATGCCCTAATGCAGCCTCCTAATTTAGCGGTCAAACCCCAAGTAAAGATTCTTCTTCCCGCTGCGGAAAACAGGCACTCCTGCCCGGGAGTGCCTCGTTTTTTTCTCCGGTAATACAATCCAGTAGAGCAAAAGCGGAAATTTCAGCCGTATTATCGGGCAAATCCCAGGATGACATTGTTAGTGACGGCGGTAGAAAATAGTAAGAAATTGTTTAATACAAGAGAACAGCGCGATTTATTTTTCGGCAGTATCATAGGTGCAACCGTAATCGCGATTATAGCTACCTCCGCAAGTCACTTCATTCACGCTGATCAGGCTGCTCTCGAAAGGATCGTCATAGGAGGAATTTCCGGCGGTTTCGGCGGAGTTGTCGGGTTGTTCATAATTGGCGAGATCATAGACAGAAAATGGCTGAGTGCTGTCCTGATTTCTGCAACGGTCGGTATTTTGGATGGGCTTCTGGTAGGTGTTGCCGTAGCACTATTCCCGTCCATGTTTTGAAGCAGTACATTTCGTGATGCTCAAGAACCATTTTTGATTTTTTTTCACTCTCCCGTTCATATTCTTCTTGACAAAGACTCTGCCCCTTTTTAACTTCCACAGTTCGTCCACACATCACAACCTCGGACCGCTGGTGCTCTTTACGCCGTCCCGTGGCTCTGGCGTGTGGCGGTTCTGTTCTTCCAAGTCAAGAAGGCATCGATAAGAATGCTATACTACTATTCCAAGTCCGATCTGAAGTACAAAGCGATCGGAGGCGTCGGGTTGTCTTTCGCTCTGGCATCCCTGGTCTTACTTTCATCGCTGCTGACCATGATATCGGGCTTCTTCGGCGTTGACCTGTTCGGGCTGAAGAATCTCCGTGCAGAAAGTATGGCGAGAGAGAATTCGGTGCTTGAAGCGCAGCTTGCGTCGCTGAACCGAAGGCTCAGCGAATTCCAGCTTACTATGAAGGATCTTGCGAAAAGTGACGGTCAGCTCAGGACTGCAGTCAATTTGCCTGCCGTCCCTGTCGACGTTCGAAAAGTTGCAGTGGGCGGTGCATCGGAAAATACTGACTTTGGGCTGTCTTCGGAGGCTGATAAGATGCTGGCGACCGCGGCAGAAACGCTTGACAAACTTGGCAGGGAGACAACGTTGCAGGAGAAGAGCTATGCCGAGATTCTCTTGAAGTTTAAGGACAATAGGCAATTGTTTGCTCATATCCCCGCAATAGACCCGATTCGAGGCGGGATTATCTCGGACGGTTTCGGCATGAGATACCACCCGATATTGCATATGAAGCTGATGCATGAAGGAATCGATTTAGTTGCCGACGTAGGAACTCCGGTCCATGCTACCGGTGCCGGAGTCGTTAGCTACGTGGGCCAACGCGGAGGATATGGGAACGTGGTTGAAATTGATCATGGATTCGGCTATTCGACTGTATACGGCCATCTTGAGAAGGCGCTAGTTAGAGAAGGACAAAGTGTCAAGCGAGGCCAGGTCATCGCCCTGAGCGGCGATTCCGGGTTATCGACCGGCCCGCATCTCCACTATGAAGTTATAAAGAATGGTGTTCATGTTAACCCCGTGGCTTATTTCTTTAATGGGCGCGAATACAACGAGGCTGCATTCTACAGCGAACTTGCGGACAAGTGAATTTGTTTTGAAGATGCAAGGCGATATGCGCCGAGGAAAGAAAGGAGGTAAGTGATATGATATGGACGCCGGAGCTAGCAACATACCTTGAGGACGCTCCATGGCCCGCTACGAAGGATGAGCTTATAGACTATGCCGTCAGAACCGGAGCTCCGATTGAAGTTGTTGAGAATCTTCGGGAGCTTGAAGATACCGATGAGCCTTACGAGAGTATAGAAGAAATTTGGCCCGATTACCCGAGCGACGAAGACTTCTTCTACGAAGACGAAAGCGAGTACTAATCCAGCATATTTTTGGTTTGACCCGGCTGAATTCTCGAATTCAGCCGGGTTTTTTTGTATCTTTAGGCTGACCAGATGAAGCTACCGTATATCCTGCTGATCTCTTTCCTCTTTGCTCCGGCGGCGAAAGCGCAGGATAACTTCATTGTGAATTCCATTTCGTTTCAGGGAAATAAAACGTTCTCCGGAAGTGTCCTTCGGGGTATTATGCTCACAAAACAATCGCCGGCCCCTTTGTGGAGATTCCTTTACGGCTTTGGTCACTTGGTCGGGGATTCCGCCCAGTACTTTGAGCCGGTTGTCCTGAAGGCGGACCTGCAGCGCATCAGGTATTTCTACCGCGATAACGGTTTTCCTTATGCTAGCGTTGATAGTGTGCTTGCCTACAACACGAAGAATCGAAACGTAGACATTACGGTCAAGATCAAAGAGGGACCGATCGCTTATGTCACCTCCGTGGGGTATCACGGCATCGCAGACACATCAGCCCGGTTTCAGTCTTTGCTTCACAAAGACGAGCAGATCGCAAAGGGCGATCGGTTCTCAGCGAACAAAACAGACGCCGAAGTCCAGCGCGTACTGGGACTTCTACAGGATGACGGTTACGCATACGCCAGGAAAGACAGCATAATCGTCACGGGCCTCCCTGTATCGGGAGACACGGTTCCTACTCGGGTTGATTTGTACTTCAATTCCGGACACCGATACCGCTGGGGACAGATATCGATAATGCCACTGGACAGCGGAAGAGTGCCGTTTGAAAAGAAGATTGTCCTCCGCGAGATGCTATTCAAGAGAGGAGATATTTACGATGCAGCCAGGAAGACGGAAAGTGAAAGGAGGCTGTACTCTCTCAATATGTTCGAGTACGCCAGGATTACGACCCCGGTGAAACCTCCAGTTTCCGATACCCTTCCGGGTGTGATTTCGCTGAGGCCTAGGCCCACGCACGAAATCACCCCGGAACTCCTGATGGACGATGAGAATAACGCCTTCAACTTCGGCGGCGGCCTCGGATACCTTCATCGTAACTTTCTGGGAGACGCAAGGCTTTTCAGTCTGAATACCAGCCTCCTCTTGCAGTCATTTCAGCTCGTGACATTCAGTTCCAAGGTACTGAACGATACCGTGACCGTGGGCAGAATTGACGCCACCGCACAACTGACTCAGCCATATTTCTTCTCGAACGCGACAAGTCTTACCTGGGGCGTATCGTTTTTGGTCGACAAGGAAAAACCATACCTTCAACTTGTCCTCCGGAATAAGGTCCGAATAAGCGATCGACTCGCGCAATACACGACCGGCTATCTTGACTGGGACATTGAACGTGCTAAGGTCGATTCTCTTCAGGCGGTAGTGCTGCCCGCCGGTCTTGAAACCCCCCAATTCAACTCGATACTCTCCTTCACTCTTCAAAGGAACAAGACGAACGATCCGTTTTCGCCCACGAAAGGTTTTTTCAACCTTATCACAGTCGAAGAAGGGGGCGTATTGCCGAACCTTATTCATTCGGTGTTTAAGCATTCGGATTTCCCGTACGCGCAGTACTGGAAGGTCACTCTCTTGGGCAAATGGTTTTTTTCGCTTACCGATGCGCCATACCCCAACGTACTGGCCATGAAAGCCAAGGTCGGGTACGCCCAGGAGTACGGGACTTTTCAGCAGGATTCAATAGGCCCGATTCCGCTGAACTACCGCTACTATGCCGGAGGCTCGGGAAGTATCCGCGGATGGCGGACCAGACAGCTAGGCTATGGTCTCAATCCAGAGTTCGGCGGCAACATGCTTATCGAGACGAACTTTGAGGATAGGTTCCACCTCATTGGCAATTTCGGGGGCGTGGGCTTCGTCGATGCAGGGAATCTCTGGAATTCTTACAAAGATATTGTTCTCAACAGGATTGCCGTTGCGACCGGCTTCGGTCTCAGGTATCATACATTCTTCGGGCCGCTCAGGGTGGATTTCGGATTCAGAGTGTATGATCCTGAAGCACCCGCGGGGCAGCGGCTCATTTTCGGAAAAACAGCAACGGAGATCGTGCGGGAGATGGTCGTGCATTTCGGGATATTGGAAGCTTTCTGATGGGATTCGACCGCGTAATAGGGCAGGAAAGGATCAAGAGCCTTCTCACGCAGATACTCATTTCGGGAAGGATACCCGGGGCATTCCTTTTCGAGGGGCCTGATGGCGTGGGGAAAGATGCTATGGCGATCGAACTTGCCAAGGCGCTTAACTGTGAGCAAGGGGGTCCGGATCCCTGTGAGAAATGTGCGTCCTGCAGGCAGGCGTCTTTGCTCCAGCATCCAAACATCCGCCTGGTTTTTCCGCTTCCGCGCGGCGACGGCGAGACGAAAGAAAGCGGTCCTCTTGACCGGCTTGACGAGAAGACAATAAAGAAAGTTAGGGAAGAAATTGCACTGAAGGCCCAGGATCACTACCATCGCATATCGATTCCTAAAGCGCAGATAATAAAGATCAGCAGTATACGGGAGGTGATTCGTGAAAACTCGCTTTCCCTGTACCAGCAAGGCAGACGTGTTGTGATCGTCATGGAGGCGGATGAGGTGGGGACTGAATCTGCCAATGCACTTCTGAAAGTTCTGGAAGAACCCAATCCCGGGACGGTTTTCATCCTTACCACCAGCAAACGCAGCTCATTGCTCCCCACCATCGTATCGCGCTGCCAGTCGCTGCGGTTCGATCTCCTCTCTGAAAACGAGATAGCCGACGTCCTTGTCGAAAGACATCAGCTTATCCCGGCAGAGGCGAAACTCAAGGCCCGGTTGGCCGGAGGATCGTACAGCAAGGCGATTGAGCTGCTCGAGACGGATGTGATGGAGATCCGCGACGAGGCACTGGACATTCTTCGCGACGTGGCTACGGGCAACTACTCTCAAATATCGTCACGCGCAAAGAGGGCGCTTGATTCGAAAGACATGCCTAGAATAGAGACGTTGTTCAAGATGCTCCAGATATGGTTGCGTGACGCTGCCGTAGTGCACTATGGATCGATTGATCAGGTGATTAACCAGGACAAGCTCGATACTCTCGAGAGGATGGCACGAAGTTTCGACAGCGGACATTTGATAGAGGCCGCCAACAGCCTAGACGATGCACTTAGGCAGTTGGAGGGGAATGTGAATTTAGGACTCATTTTTGTAAATTTGTTACTGAACCTGAGCGGGTTGCTGAACAAGAAAAAAGAGGCTCAAAATGTCCGATGATTTAGGCGATTTTGAGGGCTTAGAAGGGCTTGAAGATAAAGACTTTGAACTGCTGGTCGAAGACGTCGAGTCGGCCGCAACCCAGGAATATTCCGGACCTTGTGGTGGGTGCGCGGACTGCGCCACGGGCACTCAACCGGTGGGGGCAAGCCTTGAAAACACCGAGGCAAACCTGGATGTGGCGGAGGTCGAGTTCAAAGCTAATAGATCCGGCTTTTACAGGAATGAATCCGGCGCGACGCTGCATGTCGGATCCTGCGTAGTTGTCGAAGCCGAGCGCGGAATCGACCTCGGGAGGATAACTACTGTGGGTGAGACTTCCCGAGAGAAGAGGCGCGCCCGCGGCCTGATCGGTCAGGCCATGAGGAGGATTGTACGGGTAGCCAGTGAACACGATCTTCGGCAGTACGAAGAAAACCGGAGCACGGAAGAGAAAGCAACTGCGGTCTTCGTCGAAAAATGTGAGAAACACAATCTCTCGATGAAACTTGCTGCGGTCGAGTATCAGTTCGACCGTGCACGCCTCACGTTTTATTTTACTGCGGAAAGCAGAGTGGATTTCCGGGCCCTCGTACGCGATCTCGCAAGCGTATATAGAACTCGGATCGAACTCCGGCAGATCGGCGCGCGTGACGAGGCCAAGAAAGTCGGCGGGCTCGGAATTTGCGGACGTGAGGTCTGCTGCGCGACGTGGATGTCACAAATCAAGCGGGTCAATCTTGATCATGCGCGTGTGCAGAATCTTTCGCTGAATCCTTCGAGGCTGGCCGGCGCCTGCGGAAGGTTGAAGTGCTGCATACTGTTTGAAATGCAGAGCTATCTCGATGCGACAAAGCTTTTTCCGGGGTTGAATTCCAAAGTCGTCACCCCGAAAGGCGAAGGAACTATCGACAAGGTCGATATATTCAACGACCGCATTTATCTCAGATACAAGAATTCAGACGCCCTCGAGCCGGTGAGTCTCAAAGAGCTAAAAGGGTATCAGAGAATTTCCACTCAAGAGCAGGTACAAAACCAACAACGGTGAGCTATTGTCGAAAAAATCTTCCGAAAAGCCTGAATTTTCCCGCACACTTGTCACGGCAGCGCTTCCTTATGCCAACGGTCCTATCCATCTCGGACACCTCGCGGGCGCTTATCTCCCCGCTGATATATATGTCCGGTACCTGCGACTCAGAGGTGACGACGTGGTTTTCATTTGCGGATCGGACGAGCACGGTGTCGCCGTCACTATTACCGCAGAGAAGGAAGGCGTAACACCACAAAAGATCGTCGATCGTTATCACGAGATAAACAAGAATAGTTTCGAAAAGTTCGGGATGAGTTTCGACAACTACTCCCGCACTTCACTTCCCGTCCATCATCAGACCGGTCAGGAATTCTTCCTCGAACTCTACAGGCAGAAAGTTCTGGTTGAAAAGACCGAGAAGCAGCTCTACTGTGAGAGAGACAGGATGTTCCTGGCGGACAGGTATGTGGAAGGGACGTGCCCGGTGTGCGGCAATCCCGAAGCCCGCGGTGACCAGTGTGAGAAATGCGGAACGTGGCTCGAGCAAACGCAGCTCATCGATCCCACTTGCAAGATTTGCGGTACGAAGCCGATAGTGCGTGAAACGAAACACTGGTACCTCCCGCTCGGCCGCTATCAAAAGAAACTCGAAAAATACGTCGAGTCAAAGAAATGGAAAGATAACGTTAGAAGTTACGTGGACAGCTGGCTCAAGGAAGGACTTGAAGATCGCGCGATCACACGCGACCTCCACTGGGGAATTCCCGTTCCGCTCCAGGGAAATGAGAATAAGGTAATTTACGTCTGGTTTGAGGCTGTCCTCGGATACATTTCGTCGACAAAGGAGATGTCGCAGAAGAGGGGGGACCCGAATCTCTGGAAGAAATACTGGCAGGACCAAGGGACTCGTTATGTAGCGTTTATCGGAAAGGACAACATCGTATTTCATACCCTGATCTTTCCGGCGATCCTCATGGCCTGGAACGAGGCCGGGAAATCTCAGTACATTCTGCCCGATGCCGTGCCTGCAAACGAATTTTTAAATTTCGAGGGGAAAAAGTTTTCGAAGAGCCGCGGCTGGGGAATCGACCTGAAGGATTTTATAGACATCTTCCCCCCCGATACTCTGCGGTACGCGCTTGCGCTCAACCTTCCCGAATCACGCGACTCGGATTTTTACTGGAAGGATTTCCAGGCACGTGTGAACAATGAACTCGCGGATACCCTGGGGAATTTTGTCAACCGCACGCTCCAATTCATACATAGATACTACGATGGTAAGGTTCCGCCTCGGGGCCCGTTGAGCGATCTCGATAGATGGGCCGTCGCGCAGCTGGAGGAGACGCCGAAAAAGGTCGCTGGACTCTATGAAGCCTTCCGATTCCGGGACGGTGTTGTGGAGTCGATGTCTCTGGCCAGGGCGGCAAACAAATACTTCAACGATTCGGAGCCGTGGAAAACACGAAAAGAGAAACCGGAACAGTGCGCCACGACGATGAATATATGTGCTCAGCTGACAAGGTCTCTGGCGATACTCCTTTCGCCCGTGATACCATTCACCTCAGAAGAAATGTGGAGGATGCTCGGACTCGAGGGAAGTGCTTCGTCGGCAGGGTGGGACTCGATCTCTCTGTTGAAAGTTGAAGACCGAAAAGAGATCGGTGAGCCCAGAATTCTTTTCAACAAGATCGAAGATTCAACGATCGAGGAGCAGATCAGGAAAACGGCGAGCGGCGAAACCGAAGTGAAGGAAAAGCCCAATCCGGCAGCTGCGCCCATCAAGTCCCAGATTTCAATAGACGACTTCAGGAAGGTCGACCTTCGAGTTGCAAAGGTGATCGGCTGTGAGAAAGTCCCGAAATCCGAAAAACTGCTTCGCATAGAGGTGCAGGTCGGAGAAAACAGACGGCAGATCGTAGCCGGTATCTCTAGGCATTACAAACCTGAAGATCTTGTTGGGAAGAACGTCATAATCGTGGCCAACCTGGCGCCCGCGAAACTGATGGGGCTTGAATCGAACGGCATGCTCCTCGCTGCTTCGACAGAGGACGGAGGGCTCTCGGTCCTTACTACCGCGTCCGATATCGACAGCGGAAGCATCGTAAGGTAGACCGTTCGGCACACTCCGAAGCATCCGAGTCCAAATCAGGCGGTAATCGAGGACCCCATGTCAGGCGGAAGCAAACGCGAGAAAATTCTTGTCACCAGGCTCATACCGGAAAACGGGATATCTCTCCTGAGAACTCACTTCCAGGTTCATGTCAGCAGGCTCGATCGCGACTTGACCCCTCGCGAACTGCTTCAAGAACTCGACGGCGTTTTTGGGGTTATAGCGATGCTCGGCAACCGGTTCGACCGTGAACTCATATCCGGGCTCGACACGATAAAAGTAATTTCCAATTTCGCCGTCGGTTACAATAATGTCGATATTGATGCTGCGACTGAGAAGGGGATTGCCGTTACCAATACTCCCGGGGTACTCACCGGTGCTACGGCCGATCTTGCTTTTGGACTGCTTTTGTCCGTGGCGCGGAGAATTGCGGAAGGAGACAGGGCCGTCCGGGCGCGCAAGTTCAAAGGATGGACTCCGTTGTTCATGCTGGGCCACGAAGTCTCGGGAAAGACTATTGGAATAATCGGCGCAGGACGAATCGGAGCTGCCGTGGCCGAGCGTGCGACCGGATTTTCAATGAGAATCCTTTACACGTCTCACAGGCGCAACAAGGTTATCGACGGTCTCGGAGGGACTCTTGTACCGATTGAATCTCTCCTTATGGAATCCGATTTCATCAGTCTGAACGTTCCTCTCAACGAAGAAACGAGCGGCTTAATCGGGAGGCGTGAAATTGAGATGATGAAACGAACGGCCATCCTGGTGAACACGGCACGCGGGGAAGTCGTGCACGAGGCAGCTCTGATAAGCGCCTTGAAGAAAAGGAGAATTGCGGGTGCCGGACTGGACGTATACGCAAATGAGCCGAAGATAAACCCCGAGCTCCTGAAACTAAGCAACGTCGTCCTTGCACCTCATCTGGGAAGCTCGACTCTGGAGACCCGTGCGAAGATGTCGGAGCTTGCTGCACTCAACGCGATCGCAATCCTAAAGGGCGAGAAGCCGCCCGCAATAGTGAATCCCGAAGTGCTTCTCCGGCGAACCTGAATCTGTACTCTCCTGATTTATTATTAGAAGTTCGCTTTCGCCACCACTACCCGCTTGCCGGTCAGGATGTAAACTCTGTTTCCGAGAAAGGAAACATCGCTGAAACGATTGATTCTGGTCCCGAAGACATCGCTGCCTGAAAACCTGGCAACAAGTGTCCCGTCAAGCTTGAAGAAGTAGAGTGTATCCGAGTCACACACCCCAATCATGCCGTTGCCGATTCCTATGCCGGTGGGATTGCGAAGGACTCCCGTCCCGATTGAGCGGAGGTAGTTTCCGAAATTGTCGTACACTGCGACCCGCCCCTTGTCCGAAACGTAAACATCGTCGTTAGGGCCTATTGCAACCTGGCGGGGCATGGTGAGTGTCCCGGCTCCTTCACCGTATCCGCCGAAAGTTCTCTCAACTGTGGAAAAAGTGTTTACCTTCAGTACCCTCGTGTTCTCATCATCGCAAATGAAGAGAGCCCCGAGTCGCGAAACGGCCACGCCGGAAGGGTAGCCGAAGCGCTTCGAATCGTCGTTCGACTGGTCGGTGGAAAGCGTGGCCACGTTTGCTAGGGTCCTGTCGAACCGCTCTATCCGGTTGTTGTTATAATCAGCCACATATATCTCGACTCCGTTTGCGGCACACACGTCGTAAGGCATGTCGAACTGGAAATCCCCCTGACCGTATCCGCCGACTTCTCCGGTCGAATCGCCTGCGGAATTGAACCTCAGCAGAAGGTTGTCGCCTGTGTCTGCGACGTAAACGGAACCGGTCGGATCGATGCTTATCCCTCTGGCATTGGTGAAGTGCCCGAAACTGAACTGTTCCACGAGTGAGGGGGGAGACTTGAAGGATGTCAAAAGTAATAGAAATAGGATAGCAGATGATATAACGGAATGACTTTTTGGGGACCGGCTAAGGAATAATTGCAGGACGTAGGCCCCGTGAAGTTTGGTGAAGGCAGAGAAAGTCCAAGATTTCCGGATTGATCGGTCTCCTTTCATCTCACGAAATATTTGGAATATGTTGGACTCAATCAAGGGGGCCGCGATGCAAGCTACAAAGGAGGGGTACCGTCACCTTAGAGTCTCTGTCATTCCAAAATAGACGGAATCATAGCCGAACTTTTCCCTTATCTTGTCGACGCCGCGAAGCAGATCCGATTGCCTCTCCTTGTCCCGTTCGAACAGACCGGTCTGACGCGCTCCTTTATGGATGTTTGCAACGCCGATACCCACAAGGCGGACGCCCATCCCTTCGAGCCACAGCTTCCTGAACATTGCGAATCCGACGGAAGCAATCTCGAACTCGGAATCAGTACCATTATCGAGAGTGATACTCTTCTGGTAAGTGACAAACCTTCTGTCGGTCGAGCTGCGTTCTCTTCCGTAGCCGAGCAGAGGTGCGCCGTCCGAGTACCTCATCCTGACGGTTACCGTCGAAGCGACGAGACCGCCTGCTCGCAATTCGCGGGCAATCTTCTCCGAAAGGTAGAAGAACATGGATGATATGAAGGCCCCGTCGGCGGTATCACTCGCAAATGTCGTGGTCCTTGATATTGATTTCGCATCATGATCTTCCTCAGCGAGATCCCGGCGTCCTCTTCCGTTCGCGGCCTCCCAAAGGTATGTCCCTGCAGATCCGAAGATTCTTGTGAGCGATTCGATGCCGGTCTCTGCCAGCCTGCCCACTGTTGTTATTCCGAGAGCCTCGAGAGTTTCGGTAGTTCTTTTGCCTATCCCCGGAATGACAGAGGCCTGAAGCGGTGCGAGAAAGTCTTTCTCTCCTCCCAGCCGGACGACGAGGAGCCCGTTCGGAGGTCCGGTTTCTCTCCGTGTTTCCATCAGTTCCCGCGCAATTCTCTTGGAGTAGTCGGATGCGATCTTTGCGCAGACCCTGTTGGAAGCTATACCTATTGAAACCGTAATCTTCATATCCTCAAAGATTGCACGCTTGATGGCGCTGGCCAGTTCCCGAGGGGAGTTGTTCCAGAAATGCAGGCAGCCGTTCGCGTCGAGAAAAGCTTCATCGAGACTAACCGCGCGAATAAGCGGAGAAAAGTCATGGAGTATTTCCAGGAACCGCCTGGAATACTTCTCGTACGCTCGGTGGTTTCCCCGGATGAATACGGCGTCGGGCGCGAGCGAATAGGCCTTTGTAAGAGGCATTGCGGTTTTGACCCCCATTTTCCTCGCTTCGTAGTTGGGACAGGATACCACTCCTCGCCCGTTCGGCAGTCCTCCTACGATTACCGGTTTCCCCTTCAGGGCGGGACATAGCGCCTCTTCTACGGACGCAAAGAATGCATCGATGTCGATATGAAGGATCGTTGGAAATTTATCGCTGTCCATGGCCATTACGGAAGGTCAGAAGGGAGATGCCAGGACAAGACCCGAGAAGTCAGCAGGAAAAGATCGGCGATAGTATCTCCAATATTCATTTCGGTTCATACCGTTGTTCCGACAATCAGGTTGCCCATATCTTCCTTCTCGTCATCTCAGTTTCTTCACGGTCAGCTGGGTGTCCAGAAGTCTTAACACCGCCATTACCTTTCCGATTATCTTCACCGATGTTGAGTCGGTAACGATCGGCTGATAATCCGGGTTCTCAGGTTCTAGATAAACCTTCTCGCCCTCCTGTCTAAAGCGTTTCACGGTGGCCGTCTCATCGTCGATAAGAACTGCGACAATGTCTCCGTTCTCGGCCGAAGATTGCTGCCGCACAAGGACAAGGTCCCCACTGAGAATGCCCGCATCCTTCATGCTGAGTCCATCAACCATGAGCATGAAGTGTGTCTCGCCGCCTTTAACGAACGCAGGATCGAGTACGTAGGAATCACCGATGTTTTCCACAGCGAGGATCGGTTTGCCCGCGGTTATGTGCCCGACGACCGGGACGGAAGTGCCGACAGAAGATCTTGTTAATCTAATCCCCCGACTCTTGACCCACTCTCGCGTTATGTAGCCCTTCCTTTCAAGTGCCACCAGATGCCTCTCGATTCCATGATTCCACTTTGCACCGATATGGTCGGCTATTTCGCGCAGGGTCGGCGGATACCCTTCCCGATTAATATGGGCTTCAATGAATCGCAGGACCTTGGCCTGACGTACCGTTAGTTCGTTCATGTGTCCTCCTGCAGGATAGTAGACAAACTTCTACCTAATATCGGGCGCCGTGACTACAGAGTCAAGTCCGTAGAGAGCCGGGGTGCTGGTGGCAATGAGCGGTAGTTCGTCGGGATCGAATAAACGTAAGAGGCACAACTTAACCGTCTCAATTTTCATATGGTTAAGACTGGATCCGGGCGATCCCCGACCTCGGGAGACTTAGTTATTGTGGCGGCTGCGCGGGGGTGAACCGCGGCCTGGGCCTCATTGGGCCGTTATCCTTCTTCAACCGTTGTTATAGTTGTATGAGTTAATTAGATTCCAAACGTTATATCAATCACAGCAAGGTATGGAACTATTTTCCGAACAACTGAAAAGGCAGCGTGAGGAAAGGAAGATACGGCTTTCGGATGTAGCCGTGCAGACCAGAATCAGCATGAAGTTCCTCGAGGCGATCGAAGCGGGGAATTTCGACATCCTGCCCGCAACGTATATACGCGCGTTCATCAGGGACTATGCAAAGGCCATCGGGCTTGATCCGGACGAGACCATCAGACGGTTCGATCTTTATATCGAATCCATAACTGCTGCCGACCAACAGCAGAAGGCCGAAGAGAGCGAAAAGGGTGGCTCCAAACAGCTCAATCTTTCCGGCACGCAGAAGATTGCGTTCGGTGTTTTGGGGATTGTTATTCTTGCCGTTTTGTCCTATCTCGCCTTTTCGCCGAGCAATAAGCCGCGGGTGACTTCAGGCAGCTATGACTATGAGAACGCACAGGGCGTCAATCAAAGGAAATTTGACTCGGCGTACGCTGTGGCGAAGACAAAACCGGACAGTTCGCGGCTTGTCCTTGATGCGGTCGATACCGTCTGGGTAAACCTCGTAATTGATGACGGCAAGACATACGATCTGCTTATGAAGCCCGGGACGAAGGCTGGATTCTGGGGGAAGAGGAAATTCAACATGACGATCGGCAATGCCGGCGGGCTGCTCATTTCGCTGAACGGTCGCCAGTACCCGCCGCTGGGGAAGTCCGGGGTCGTGATACGAAACGTTACGATCTACAAGGACGGTACGATCAAGAAGTGAAGAACACCTCTTCTTCAAGGGCCGGGAAACAAGTTCAATCGGAAATCGACAGGCTGCGGAAGGAGATACGGGAACATGATTACCGCTATTATGTCCTGGCTGATCCTTCCATAAGCGACTATGAGTACGACCAGTTGATGAGGAAGCTCATCGACCTGGAAAGCCAGTATCCGAAACTCATCACTCAGGATTCTCCTACGCAGAGGGTAGGGGGCGAGCCAACAAAAAGCTTCAGACAAATCCGTCATCCGGTCCCTATGTTGAGTCTTTCGAATACCTATAGCGAAGTTGAGCTGCGAGATTTCGACAGGCGAGTGAGGGGGCTGCTCGATGGAGAATCGTACGAGTATGTATCTGAACTGAAATTCGATGGGGTTGCACTGAGACTTGTATACGAAAACGGTTTGCTTGCACTCGCCGCAACTCGAGGCGACGGCGAGACGGGGGACGATATTACGACCAACGTCAGAACCATAAGAAGTGTTCCCCTTCGGATCAATCTGACCCGCAGCACCGAACAATTTTCCAACGTCGAGGTGCGCGGTGAGGTCTTGATGAACCGTGAAGACTTCCGAAAAATGAACCGTGATCGGGAAGAAAACGGTGAAAAGACTTTCGCAAACCCGCGCAACGCCACTGCGGGGACTTTGAAATTGCAGGATTCGAGGGAAGTAGCCAGGAGACCGCTCCGTTTTTTCTCGTATTACCTTATTTCCTCGGAGCCCGCGATTGAATCACAATGGGAAAGCCTCCAGCTCCTCAAGAAACTCGGGTTCCCGGTAAGTGAGCACGCACGGCGCTGCAGGAACATCGAGGAGGTCATCGACACTTCGAGATACTGGGAAGCCGAACGAGACCGACTTCCTTTTGAGATCGACGGAAACGTGGTTAAGGTAAACAAGACTACGCAGCAGCAACGTCTCGGTTATGTTGCGCGAAGTCCTAGATGGGCGATAGCATACAAATTTGCTGCGAGGCAGGCGAGCACGCTTCTCAAGGATATAACGGTGCAGGTCGGAAGGATCGGAACGATTACTCCAGTTGCCGAGCTGGAGCCTGTTTATCTTGCCGGCTCGACGATCAGTCGGGCGACACTGCACAACGAGGACTATATAAGGGAAAAAGATATCCGGGTCGGCGATACCGTCGTTGTCGAAAAGAGCGGCGACGTGATACCAGGAATAGTGCGGTATGTTCCCGAGAAGCGTCCGGCTGGCACAAAGCGTTTCGCATTTCCACATAAGTGTCCCGCCTGCGGCGAACCCATCGTTAGGCTCGAAGGTGAGGCAGCATATTATTGCGAGAACTACGAATGTCCCGCACAAGTGCGAGGGCGGATCGAGCATTTTGCCTCCAGGCGCGCGATGGATATCGAGGGGATGGGCGAATCGGTGGTGGACCAGCTGGTTTCTATCGGTCTGTTGAAAAGCGTGGCCGACATCTACGAGTTGAACAAGTACGGAGACCGGCTCGAAGCGCTCGAACGGTGGGGGAAGAAGAGCGTGGACAACCTGTTGAAGGCCGTTGAGCGGAGCAAATCGAGGCAGTTCGGCAAACTTCTCTTTGGTCTTGGGATCAGACACGTGGGGGAAAGAACTGCGCAGCTACTCGCCGAACACTTCGGTTCCATGGACAAGCTTGCGGGCGCCTCGCTTGATGAACTTCAGTTCGTGGCGGACATAGGGCCCACCATCGCCGAGAGCATTTTCCGCTTCTTCCGGGACAGGAAGAACCGTGAACTCATTTCAAGATTGCGCCAGGCTGGGCTTAAGTTCGAGGGTGAGGAAAGAAAGAAGGAAGGGAAGCTATCCGGGAGGACCCTTGTGATTACAGGTACGCTTTCCTCGTATAGCCGTGACCAGGTAAAAGAGCTGATTGAATCGGAAGGCGGAAAGGTCACCGGGAGCGTAAGCAAAAACACCGACTACGTTGTTGTCGGCGAGAACCCCGGCTCGAAATATGACAAGGCACAGAAACTCAAAATAGCTATATTGACTGAAGAGAATTTCCTCAAACTCATTGAAAAGAATAGATGACAAGCATCAAAACGAGCCTGGCGGTGAAATATGCCGTCAGCCGAACGAAGCAAACGAAGAAGAGTATAAACTTTAATGACGTTATCAAGTCGTCCGAGACTGCGGTTTTTCTCCTGCCGCGACTGAGTATGGAATTTTATCTCGCGAGATCGGTGGTGGAATCGCTCATGCGCTACTTTAACCGGGTTGCACTGCTGGTTACCGAGAATATGAGAGAGCTTGCTACTTACAGGACCGAGGTGATCGTCGTTTCGCAATCTGACGAAAGCTGGCTCGGACTTCCGTCGCACGATCTGATCTCTCGTCTCAGACATGGGAATTACGATATCGCATTCGACCTGAGTTTTTCCGATGACATATTCATGTCCTATCTTTGCCGCAAATCCGAGGCGAAAATCTGTGCGGGCTTCTCCAAGACCAACAGCGACCATTTTTACGACCTGCAGATAAAGGTGCCGGAAAACGGCGAAATGAAGAAAGTCTACGACAGCATGATCAACACAATAAAAATGTTCAAGGAAAAATGAAGAAGAAAGCGTTCGAAACCGAGAGCCATCGGGGATATACTATCCTGAAGCTCAATTTTGAAAAACTCGACACTCAGATATCGCCTCAACTGAAAGCCGAGTTCCTTGTGATCTGCAGACCGCCGTTGAAGAAGCTCGTCGTGGACATGAGCACCGTCAAGTCATGCGACTCCTCCGGCCTGAGTGCACTCCTTGTAGCAGAGAGGATGCTGCGTGAGTCGAAGGGAGAAGTTAGTCTTATCGTCCCCAACCCCGACGTGCGCAATCTCTTTAGAATAACCCAGCTTGAGAAGGTCTTTCCTATCTACGCGTCTACGGAAGCCCTGGACAACTGATACCCCGAAGCACAAACCGGAGCTGATTTGGGTTTTACCACTATCGATTATGTAATCGTTCTTGCATATCTGATCGGGGTGGCTGCATTCGGAGTCCTGGTGGGGGGTAAACAGAAGGACGCGTCAGATTACTTTGTCGGCGGAAGAAAGATGCCCTGGCTCGCCGTCTCATTTGCCGTCGTTGCGACGGAAACAAGCGCGATAACCTTCATATCCATTCCCGGCCTGGCGTATCTCACTAACCTGAATTTCCTTCAGATTGCAATCGGCTACATCGTCGGCAGAATCGCCATAGCTTTCCTTTTCCTCCCTTCTTACTACCGGGGTGAGCTGGTCACGGCATACGAACTACTCAAGTCCCGCTTCGGTGAAAAGACCCGGAATTACGCGTCGATAGTCTTTCTCGTAACTCGGACTCTGGCAACAGGCGTGAGGCTCTTCACCACCGCGATTCCGCTGGCGATCATTTTTAAGGGCTATCAGATCTTCAGCGGATACTCGAACACTGACATCTACGCAATCGCGATCGTCGTAATCACTTTCTTCACCTTCATATACACCTATACAGGAGGAATTAGGGCGGTCATATGGACCGACGTGGTCCAGATGTTCGTCTACATTGGAGGCGCATCCCTCGCCCTATACATCATGCTGTCCCATCTCCCGAACGGATGGGGCTCGGTTGTTGCCGCCGCTGCCTCGCAGTCCAAATTTCAGCTTATTAATTTCGGCTTCAGCGGAGGGCTCTGGCATTTCTTTACGGTCAAGTATACGTTTGTGGCGAGCGTTCTGGGCGGTGCATTCCTTTCGATGGCGTCTCATGGGACGGATCAGCTCATCGTTCAGCGGCTCCTTGCGACTGACTCCCTGAAGAACAGCCAGAAGGCCGTTATAGCGAGCGGATTCTTCGTCGCCGTTCAGTTCCTCTTCTTCCTGCTGATCGGCGTCGCCCTCTATGCATTCTATCATGCGTACCCGTTCAAGGACGGCGACCAGATTTTTCCAAAATTCATTGTTGAGCAACTCCCGAGCGGAATCAGCGGAATAATCGTTGCAGGGCTCTTTGCGAGTGCAATGGGTTCTTTGAGTGGCTCGATCAATTCTCTGGCGTCTTCAACCCTTGTCGACTTGTACAAGCCGTATTTCGGCAGGAACGACAGCAAAGACAGGGATCTGAAATTGTCAAAACTCTTCAGCGTGATTTGGACTGTCATACTCGTCGGCACTGCATTTATCTTCATACACACGAACGAGTCCGTAATCGAGATCGCGTTGTCAATTGCATCGGTAACGTACGGAGGTCTTCTTGGAACATTTCTACTCGGCGTCATATTCAAGAAGCCTCAACAAATCGATGCAATTGTCGGATTTTCGGCCGGACTGCTCGTTCTTATCTATGTCTTCTTCTTCACCCCGATTGCCTGGACGTGGTATACGATGATCGGATCTCTGACAACCGTAGTTGTCGGGCTCATTTCTTCCAAGATCACGCGACGCGTCAGGATGTCGTCGGAACCCGCCGCATAATTCCTCTGCCGGTCGTCGTTGCGCACTCCCGTTGCGTTCGGGCGCGATGTTTGCACGGCCCGCCCCGGGTTACAGGATTGCGTTTTTGGTCGATTTTGTAGAAAACTCGTCGTATAATGATTCTGTAATGAATGGACACTTGAACACCCGAGCGGATTGTTGTTCCGCTTCAAATCGTTGGGCCCAACCGGTTGAGCTTTTCTGATCACTTGCAGTCCGGCGTGCTGAGGCTCACGGGTTTGATTCTTCGCCGTTTCCCAATCAAGACAGCGCAGAGGATGGCGCGTGCGGTGGGTGGATTCGTCTACCGGCGAGTGAGGATTCGACGCGAAGTTGCATTCACCAACCTGCGAATGTGCTTTCCCGAGAAGAGCGATGCCGATCTGGAGAAAGTTCTCGAAGGGGCCTATGTCAATATAGCTACCGTCCTTTTCGAGTTTCTCTGTTTCCCGAAATTCAACATTGAGAACCTGAAGGATCTCGTGGATTTTTCCGAGCAGTCACGGTCGATGGTAGAGAACGGCCTTCGCAGAGGAAAGGGGCTAGTTATGATGAGCGGCCACTTCTCAAATTGGGAGCTGATTGCCCTCACGATAGGAGCGCACTTCCCCGGCAAGATGCAGGTTATAGTTCATCCGTTTCATAACAGGGCCGTCGACAGGATCGCGGAAAAGTACAGGCGTCATCTCGGAAATTCCACCGTGCCCATGGCGGCATCCGTCCGTGCGGCACTGACTCATCTGAGGTCCAACGGAATAGTTGCACTCCTTGCCGATCAGAGCGCAGCGAGGGAAAGCGATCCTGCAAGTTTCTTCGGAATAGACGTTCCGACATTTCAAGGCCCGGCGTCGTTCGCCCTTAGGACTCGCGCCGGCATGCTGAGCGGTTTTCTGATCAGGAAACCCGACGGGAAATATCTCGTCGATCTCCGCGAGATAAACTTTGATGATCTGAAAGAGGATTCTGCGGAAAATGTTCGGAAGCTGACGCAGCGTCATGTCGATATGCTCGAAAACTTCATACGAGAACACCCGTCCGACTGGTTGTGGTTTCACAAGAGATTCAAGCATGTGCCTGAATTCCAGCGCATGATGGAAGGAGAGCGATCAAGTTGAATCGTGCACTCGTCATCCAGACCGCTTTTCTGGGCGACGTAATACTTGCGCTGCCTGTCGTGCAGGTACTCAAGAAGACGTTCCCCGAATCGCAGATTGATTTTTTGGCGATCCCCGAAACGGCTGATATTGTGACTTCACATCCGGATATCTCGAAAGCTGTTATCTATGATAAACACAACAAGCATCACGCCCTGGCGGATTTTCTCGAGCTGCGCGGCGGGCTGAAAAAGAGGATGTATGACCTGGTGGTCTGTCCGCATCGTTCGCTGAGAAGTGCATTGCTTGCGAGCGGTACCGGCGCGACGATACGAATAGGGTTCGACAGGTCTGCATCGAAAAGAAGTTTCACACACTTTGTACCATGGGAGCTTGGGGTGCATGAAATCGATAGAAATCTTTCGCTTCTCTCGCCGCTCGGAATAGATGCGGAAAGGGTGGCGCCCAGGTTGTACCCGAGGGAAGAGGATGTACGGGCGGCGGATCGATTTCTCTCAATGCATGAAATCGACCCTCCGTATGTGGCAATTGCACCCGGTACGGCGTGGAATACGAAGCAGTATCCCTTACGGCAAATGGAAGAAGTCGTGCGCGGCTTTCATGACCGGTTTAACGAAGTTGTGCTGATCGGGGGGAAGCGCGATGCGGAGATCGTTGACGGTTTACTTGACGTAGGGGCGGGCGTCGTTTCAGGAGTCGGCGAATTATCCTTCATGGCCTCCGCCGAGATAATACGACGCGCTTCGCTTTTGATCGCAAACGATTCGGCACCGGTCCACGTCGCGTCGGCGTTCAACGTACCGACGGTGGCGATCTTCGGCCCCACGGTCAGGGATTTCGGGTTTTATCCTTATCACGAAAGATCCAGAGTAGTTGAAATTGAAGGGCTCGGCTGCAGGCCGTGCTCGATTCACGGCGGCAGTTACTGCCCGATAGGGACGTTCGAGTGTATGAAGAAAATTTCGCCGGATCGGATTATCGAGACGGGACTCGAAATGCTATCGCTCAAGACAAATTCTCAAAACATGCACTTGTATTCGGAGAGTTCTCGATTGGAAAAAAAGAATGACTAAAACGATAGATGCACGCAATTCGATGAGTGTTACGCGGGCTGCGCAGGTGATTCTCGACGGGGGGGTCGTGGTTTACCCTACCGAAACGATTTATGGACTTGGCGCGAACGCACTGGAACCCGGTATCGTCGAGAAGGTTTACAAGATAAAGGAAAGGCAAAAATCAAATCCGATTCTCGTTCTGATTCCGAACAGGCAGAGTCTGGAGGAGCTTGTAACCGGCATCCCCGATGTGGCTGAAAAACTGATGGAGAAATTCTGGCCCGGACCGCTTACGATTGTATTCAGGGCGTCTCCGATAGTGTCTCCGATACTTACTGCGGGAAGCGGCAAGCTCGGAGTCAGGTTGTCGAGCGACAGCTTCTGCCGCGAGGTGCTCAGTGTTTGCAGGATACCTATAACCTCGACAAGTGCCAATCTCTCCGGCGAACCGAATCCCGACTCGATCGGAATAATCAGCAGGAAAGTCCTCGATTCGGTCGATCTGGTCGTCGACGCCGGCAAACTGGTTTCCCGGACGCCGTCAACTGTCGTGGATGTAACGAAGGGGAAAGTGGAGCTGCTGAGAGAAGGGGCGGTGGAGTTCAGCAGGATAAAGGAAGCCATCTAGAAAGCGGCGTTCTTTAGCGCACCCTTACATCACCTTAGAAGAGGGCGATTATCGTTCCGCGGTTTTTCAGGTTGCATGTCCTTTCGAGCAAAAACGGATGAGGCTTTGAACCCCCGCTAATCAGACTTACCGAGATGTCTTCGTCTACGTGTCTATTCGCGATTCAATTGATGCCGTTAATTCATCGAGATTCTACCTGGGATCCGAATCCATGAATCTCAGAAAATGCAATTGAGTGATTCGGGCATTCTCTGTCCCTTATCACCACATGGTCTCTTGCTATAGCGACTGCCCTGCCTTTTCGCCAGCCACAAAATGTCGGGACAATTGAAATCAACGATGTATTCATCTCGTGAGTATCCTTCAAAGCGTGCTGTAATTTCTCAGCTCACGGTCAGGCGCGAAGAATTTATCATCGGAAGGAATTATCCCTATTCGGAAATCTGATCCTGCCGTCCCTTCATTACATCCCTGCCTGCTTCTCGAACGTCAGCAGCTCCGTCATCTCCTGCACGAGCGGCTTGCGTTCGTAATAATTGAAGCGTCTCGTGGATCGTTCGGGGAGATACACCTTGCCCACAGTTCTGAAGTTCCCTTCGGTGAACATCCGCTGAACCTCAAACGGATAGTCCGCGACGCCGGCTTCTCCTACCTGCGGCGTAATTACCACAGACACGTGCCCCCCTTCTTTAAGTATCCTGCCGGATTCCCTGTAGACGGTCTTGAACTTCATCTTGAAGTTCGAGAGTGCGACCGTGAGGTCATCGGTGCCTGCATAGAACTCGGCCGGCAGGTCGAGAAAAACGAAATCCGCCGAACCTGTCTCGGCAGGGATGCCCGTGAGGAAGATGTTGTTCTGTTTTATCCGATCGTCCGAGGGCTCCGGGTCGAACATCATGTAGCGTCTGTCGCCGAAGAAAGCGATCTTGTCCATGACGTCACCCAGGGTTCCGGCTCCGGCAAACGGATCGACAATCATGGCTCCCGGGTCGGAGTAATGGTAGATTGCGTTTGCGATGATCTGTCCGGCAATCCTTCCCTTATATCCCGGTTTTCCGAACCGCGGGTCGGGGACTTCGAAATTCCAAATGTTTGTGTTTCGCAGGTCGAATCCGAACTTTGTACGCTCCGATTCCCTCTCTGTCAGCTGATCCGCCCTGATCTTTTTCCGGAGCTCCGCTATCGTCCACTTTTTTTGAATCGCTGCCTTTTCGTATTCTTTGCGTTTCTCGTCGTCGTTTACTTTCGTGGCAAGCTCGAAATAGAAACTTTCCGGCAGCCTGCGCTTCTTGAGATCCGGGTAGTAAGTGAAATACGCCTGACATTGTTTGAGCAGACTCGCCTGGAACTTGAACCCCGGGTATGAGGAAAGCACTTTGTAGAGCTCTTCCTCCGACAGCTTGTTCGACTTTGCGTAGGGAAGTATCTTCTCGACTATGAATCTCCCGACGTCCCAGAAACTGTCGACGGATAGCGAGTTAAGCTTTTCGGCTAACTTCTGGAGAGAATTGTCTTTCATGATTGTCTCCTTTTAGGAAAACGGATGAATCGGCTGGGCCCCGCTCTTCAGAGTAAGGCCGACAGATGTCAAATCAGCCCCGACAATTTCAACGGTCTGCGTGCGTCCTTTTCCAGTTTCGGACATATGATACTATGTCAGTGGTCGACGTTCCCGGTGTGAACAGTTCGCCGACTCCGAGATCCTTCAGGGCTTTTATATCTTTTTCCGGAATAATCCCTCCGCCGAAGAGGAGGACGTCCGTCATTCCTCTCTCTTTCATGAGCGAGAGTATTTTTGGGAAAATTGTCATATGCGCGCCGCTCAGGAGACTTATACCTATTACATCCACATCTTCCTGAATCGCGGCCTCGATTATCATTTCGGGAGTTTGCCGCAGGCCTGTGTAAATGACTTCCATGCCGGCGTCTCTCAACGCGGCTGCCACGACTTTTGCACCACGATCGTGACCGTCGAGCCCCGCTTTTGCGATCAGGACGCGGATCTTATCCTGACTATGACCTGAAGATTGACCGGGGCCGGACCGCGGTCCGGTGGTTTCCCCTGAATTTGATGACAGTTGGTTCGGACTTTTCCGACTTTCCATCACTTACCTTTCGTTGTCGTCACGGCGCGCTCAAAGCGATCTCCGGGACTGAGTCTCACCGGGGGCTTTCTCCCGTTGAAGGTTGTTCCTCCGGGATGTCGGCCTCGCCATCTTCAGGCTTGCCGTTGAGCCCCACAGAATATCGTTTCTGCATGTAAGATAGCATTGCGGCTCCAATTATTACAGCGAACCAGAGGGTGGAGCCTCGAATGATCAACGTCGCTGCGACGGCTGCGTCTTTCGGGATTTTTGCCAGAATCAGCAGCCCCGCGAGTGAGGTGTCCGTAACTCCCAAACCGCCGGGAAGGAACGATACTGCCCCCACAACCGTCGAAAAGGAGTAGATGAATGATGCCGATAGAAGTTTCAGGTGGACTTCAGTACCTCCAAGCACGAATAGAAAGCCGACACACTCCGAAAACCATGCGACGAGTCCCAAAAGCAGCGATGTGACGATCACCCGTCCGGTCAGGAGCGTGTGAGAGCTCTCATATGCCGTCTCGATAGGTTTGATCCATTTCGATATCAGGCGTACTCTCTCCGCGCGTCTGATAATCTTCATTGAGAGGGTCCTGTTTGCAATAATCCCGATTCCGGCCACAAAGACTAATGCAAAAATGATGATGAAACTCTTGTCTCCTCCGATGCTGTATGCCCCGACGAGGGCGATAATCAGTAGTGAGAGTAAATCGGTGACCCGTTCAGCAAAAATGATCGGAGTCGATTTACTGTATGGGACGGAGTTGAGGGTCTTGAGAAAATAGGACTTGACCACTTCTCCCATTTTCCCGGGAGTGACGGACATTGCAAGCGACGACATGAATACTCCGAAGCTCTCGCTCCGGGGGACATCTATGCGTAATGCCTTGAGATAGTATTGCCACCTGACAAAACGGACCAGGTAATTGACAAGCGAGAGGGCAAGCACCAACGGCAGTATGCCGTAGTCGAAAGTCGCCATCGTCTTCTTGAGTTCATCGATATTCGCGTAGACCGAAAACGCTATCCCGATTACCGCGGCGATTGCGATCGAGATGAAGAGTCTGGCGCGCAGTTTCTTGAACATTTGGCCCTGATGTAGATGAGTGATCCCGATGCCGGCACCGACCGCCGGATCACATGCCCACGCCGGCACGGGTGAATTTCTTCAACGCAAGATAAAACTTCGGAAGCGGCAGTCCAACAACATTGTAAAAGTCACCGTTTATGCGTTCCACGAAAAGAGCACTCAGATCGTCCTGAATTCCGTAGGCTCCTGCCTTGTCGAATGGCGATCCGGATTCAATATATTCTTCGATTTCTTCGGCTTCGAGTGTCCTGAAGGTGACCTCAGTGGCCCCGCACTGCCGAACCAATCTCCCTCCCGGGACCTCCAGAAGGGTGAATCCCGTATAAACGGTATGTGTCCTTCCGCTCAGTGAGGTGAGCATTCGTCGCGCATCCTGAGCGTCGATCGGTTTATTGAGAATCCTGCCATCCACATAGACTATGGTATCGGCGGCTGCGATGATTCCTTCCTTGATCATAACGGCCGCCCGGCGTGCCTTTTTTTCGGACAGGCTCATGACATATTCTTCTGCGTCGTCGGCGAAATGGTTGTCTTCGTCGACCTCCGTGTCGAGCAGCGTATACTTAATTCCGACCATGTCGAGCATCTGCCGTCTTCGCGGTGATCTCGACGCAAGGTATATGTGGGGCAGGTTCATTGAATTTTCAATTCTGAATTCTAAATCGGAAAGTGATTGGTTTTCTTCGTCACCGTTCAATTTAGAACTTAAAATTCAGAATTAAGAATTATTCAATAGACTTTCTTGATGGCTGTTCCGGGGTAGTAATGCGACAATATCTGTCTGTAACTATAGCCGAGACGTGACATGCCGAGTGCACCCCACTGGCACATCCCAACACCGTGTCCGTTTCCCTGGCCTTTTATTATGACTTCGTTGATGGCGCCGCGGAAATTGCGAAGAGTCAGAATCCTGAACAGGCTGCTCTCAAGAATACCGCCGGTCCGGCTTTTGAAAAGGTATCTTGTGCGGTCTCCTCTTACGAAATATGTGCTGCCGTCGTTCATCTTTATTTCGAGGGAGTCGACGCGACCCGAAGAAAAACGGTTCAGTATCCTTAGCGTATCTACAGCGCCGGTTACATTCGTTCCGGAATAGTTTGGACTCGCTATGGCGAGATTCCTTCTGACCAGTCCTGTTACCTCGTTCCCGGAGAGGGTTACGGTCCAGTAGAAGTGTGGATTGTATATGCAGAACGGTTCGCCTGTCGCCGAGTCGGTATCCGAAACCCCCTGAAGATACGGAAGCGCAGGCTGTCCTTGCCAAACGTTCTGGACCGAGGCCGTGTGCCCACCGCATGTTGAACTGTAAAAACAACGTGCCGGCTGGCCTCTATATTCGACTATCATTCCCGAAGTAAGCTCCACCGCGCTGTCTGCGAGCGGTTTGTATCCCTGCATACCGGAATAAACCTGATCGCGAGTGTCGGAGTAGACGTCGAAACCTTTTGACTTAGGCCCGTCGGCAAATGCATCGGCACCGCTCATTCTGAAGAATGCGTAATTCCTCGCCGCGATCGCTTGTGCCATGCACGCCTGCAGCTCGTCGGGTCTTAAATTGTTGATGAGTTCGTTCGGCACAACACCTCTCAGGTACGTTTCAAGAGGCACGACGTTGATAAGCCTGAAGGAACCGTTGCTCTCCGGCACTATCTCCATCGTACCCGGATATGTCTGACCGTCCACGGTTATTCCGTCGAGGTCGTGAGAGGAAGCGATGAGTGATGAGGAGTCAGCTGGACTGATCTCAAGGGGCGAATAGAACTTGATCGTCTGGTCCTGCGTGACGGCGACGGGAGTCCCTTCCGGCGAAAAGTGAAACGAAACATCTCCATTTGTCAAAGCGGCAACGTTGACTGCCTGATATTTGACAACGTACCTACCGTCTATGTTAAGGAATAAGCTGTTTCTGTTTTCAGTGAGACAAACACGGATATTGGGCTCTGCGGTGTAAGTCAGGATTCCACCGGCAAGTGAGACGGTGGCAGAAAGGAAGAGGAAGATTAAGGAGACCAGAACTGCTACGGAGGGTCTGAGTCGAGAGCCCTGACCCGGGAGATCCTCCGGAGAAAAAGTCATCTAAACATTGCTTTAATGCTGCCCCACGTTCGCTGTGCTACACCCGAAAGGCCGGAGAATTCGTAGGTAACGGTAATAGACTCCGAGTATGTGACGCTGTTGTCTATTCCATCAGCACGTATCCGATACACGAAGACCGACGAGGAAGATGTCTTGTAGATTTGGTTATCGGTAAACTGGTAAATGCTTCCCGCGCCGGTCGGCTTAACCTCTCCGATTTGGAAAAACTTGTCGTTGAGTTGCGAAGCCTTTTCAACAGCGAAGTCCTTTATGCCGCTTTCCTGCGTTGTCGACCACTCTATCAGGATTCCGTTCGACTCGCTCGTTCCCCGGACATCCGAAAATGTCACGGATGAGGCAGGGAGGAATGCCATAAGCAGCACCGCAAAAACGATCAGGAAGTACTTCATTGTCGGTTAAATTTATTCCGCAACCGTTTCGAAGTCAAGTGTTTCATGCTCTTTTTAAGGCAACACGGTAAACGCTGTGACGGGGGATATGGCAGGGTGAAGAATGGCGTTGGACCGAGCGGCTTGATGGAAATCCATCTTCTCTCGCTCCGGTTTCTGAGCCTATGGGTGAGCCCCCATGCCTTCAAATTTTACTTTGGCAGGGTGTCAGCCGGTCAGAGGCCGATGCGGCTGCGTCCCACAGGCTGTATTGAAGTTTCGGGCCCCCTTGGCTAACTTAAATATCATGCTTGAATATTTCGTCGATTTACTCAAAATATCGCTCCCAATCCTCTATTTGTTCACGATTTTCCTGTACGGCCTGGCTTTTTTCCTGGACGAGCCGTTCGGCACGAGGAATAGGACGCGTTTCCTGGTTGGCACGTTAGTTGTTCATTTTGTATACTTGGCCAGCCGGACGGTATTGACTGGGCATCCCCCAACGACGGATGTCTTCGAGATAATGACGGTAGTCGCGTTCACCATCGGTGTTGCCTACCTGTATATAGAATGGCGGACTAAGGTTAGAGAAACCGGGATGTTCATTCTCTCGCTGGCGTTATTGTTTCAGGTCGTTTCGGCCGCGTTCATTAAAATCAACGTGCGGCCGAACCCGCTCCTGAAATCGAGCCTCCTCGGGCTTCATGTGGGAAGCGCGATGCTCGGCTATAGCGCTCTTGCCATCGCGGCAGTTTACGGCGGCTTGTATCTAATGATGTATCACGAAATAAGGACCAACAAGTTCGGGATCGTCTACAGGAAACTTCCTGATCTCAAGACGCTCGAGAGACTGAGCTTCGTATCCATCGTGTTCGGTTTCATTTTCCTCTCCATAGTCATTCTTGTCGGGTACGTTTGGCTGCCGAAAACGGTCGACGATTTTTCGTATTCCGATCCTAAACTCATAATAACGGACATCGTGTGGATCATTTATTTTGTCGCACTTGTCTCGAAGCGAGCGATGCGATGGACCGGCAGAACCGTTATGATCGTATCGATGATAGGGTTCGCCCTTACACTTGCCTCTATGGTGGTTGTAAAAGTGTTTTTACCAAGTTTTCACAATTTCAGATAGATGAATGACAGCCCTGAAAAACATTCGCTACCTGCCATTCCGCTGTACTTAACGAGTCAACACTGAATGCTTAAGCTTACCGCGGTTTCGATCAATCATAGGACCGCTAACGTCGAAGCCCGCGAGAAAATATTTTACTCCTCGGATGAAATCCGGGAGATTTCGGAGACTCTCAAGTCGGTTGCGCGCGAGTCCCTCTTGGTATCGACGTGCAACCGTACGGAGCTCTACCTGGTCCCCTCGACGGCTCCCAAAACACACGACGAATTGTACCGTCTCATCAGGAAGGGAAAGAACCTTGCAGACGGCGAACTTGATGTCCAGTATGAGACGTTTGAAGGGTTTGAAGCAGTGCGCCATCTTTTCGCGGTTGCATCGGGCATAGATTCGCTGATGCTCGGGGACATACAGGTGTTGGGTCAGGTCAAAGAAGCCTACAACATCGGTGTCGAGCTGGGGACAGTCGGAACGCTTCTGCATCACGTTTGCCAGACGGCGCTGAAGGCCGGCAAGAGGGCCAAAGCGGAAACGAAGATTTCCGAAGGGGCGGTCTCCGTCAGCTATGCCGCTGTGGAGCTTGCCGAGAAGATTTTCGGCAA
The DNA here is from genome assembly GCA_046706745.1 of Candidatus Kryptoniota bacterium. Classification (GTDB taxonomy): domain Bacteria; phylum Bacteroidota; class Ignavibacteria; order Kryptoniales; family JAKASW01; genus JAKASW01. Next base: position 28,803 of record JBJKPC010000039.1, on the reverse strand, counting down.
CTTGAAGGGGAGGACAGCTATTCTTGTCGGGGCAGGCGAGACGGCAGAACTTGCCGCGAAGGATCTTAAGCCGAAGGAGATATCGCGCCTGTTCATAGCCAACCGGACTCTGGAGCGTGCACAGAACCTGGCCGCGCAGATGGGAATGGGTGAGGCGATCCCGCTCGACGCGCTTGCATCGAAGCTGCCTCAGGCGGATATCGTCATTTCAAGCGTTGGGGGCTCGGATCATGTCCTGACCCGCGATATGGTGGCGTCTGCGATGAAGGGCCGTGAAAATAATCCTCTCCTGATCATCGACATCGGAGTCCCGAGAAACGTCGAGCCGGCGGCCAGAAAAATCCCCAATGTGTTTCTGAACGACATCGATTCGCTCCAACTCATCGTGCAAAAGAACATGCAGATGCGGCGTACCGAAGTGGTAGCCGTCCAGCGGTTGCTCGACCAGGAGGTTAACGACTTCATAAAATGGTACAATTCGTTGGAAGTCGGCCCCACAATCAAAATGCTCAGAGAAAAGATAGAACAAATAAGATCAGAAGAGATCAGGCGTCACAAGGGAAAGATGAACGGGACGGACGCGAAGATCGTGGAAGAAGTGACGCGGGCACTCGTCAACAAGATTCTGCACGAGCCCATGACAAATCTCAAGAGCGCTGAGGACGGTATTTCGGTCGTCGATCGCGTGAACGCGCTGAGGTCACTCTTCGGCCTGTCCGAAGAGTCCGATGGAGAGAAGCAGGATGGAAAAGATTAGGATCGGGACGCGTGGAAGTCAGCTGGCTCTGTACCAGGCGAATGCCGTCGCCGGATATCTGAAAGAGGCCCATCCCGCGCGGAAAACGGAAATCGTCAAAATAAAAACCACCGGGGACAGAGTCCTTGATTCGCCGCTTTCCAAGATAGGCGACAAGGGGCTGTTCACCAGGGAAATAGAGAAAGCGTTGCTCAACGGCGAGATAGATTGTGCCGTACACAGTCTGAAGGATCTGCCGACCGAGCTGCCGCACGGGCTGGAGATTATCGCATTCAGCGAGCGCGAAGATGTGCGGGATGCTTTGATAGCACAGGACGGCATGAAGCTCCTCGAACTTCCAAAAGGCTCGACAGTTGCAACTGGCAGTCTCAGACGCCGCTCCCAGATTATGCATATGCGAAGCGACCTGAACCTAGTAGATTTACGCGGTAACCTGAATACCCGCTTGAGAAAACTCGCGGAAGAGGGATATGCCGGGATGATGCTCGCGTATGCGGGAATCAAACGACTGGGCATGGCAGATAAGGTAACCGAGATATTGGATCCCGCTGTGATGCTGCCGGCGGTCGGTCAGGGGATTATCGCCGTCGAGGCACGTGTGGACGACGCCGGGATTAGGGAGCTCATGACAGGTTACAACGCTGCACGGTCCGAAACCGCAGCTCGAGCCGAACGCGCTTTCCTAGGAAGACTCGAAGGTGGATGCCAAGTCCCCATAGGAGTCTACACTTCTTTTGAAGAAAAGAATATCCGGGGACTCGTGGCATCCCTAGACGGCGAGTCTCTGGTGACGGGTTTAGTTATGCTTGATGAGAAGTATCCTGAGAAGACGGGCAACGCACTTGCAGAGGAGCTCCTTTCTCTCGGTGCCGACAAAATCCTTGATGAGATAAGGAGTAACCCGGCTTGAAGGAAATAAAAAAGAGAGGGCGGCTATATGAGTGATCATTTACCATTGTCAGGTAAGAAAATCGTTGTGACTCGGGCTGAAGAACAGTCCGGATTCATTTCTGCGGAACTCGAAAAACTGGGTGCCAGCGTACTTGGCGTTCCAACCATCAGAATAGAAGCCGCTGAACTTACAGCCGCAGATGCGGCGAAAGTATCTGCATTTAGTAAGTATGATGTGGCGGTTTTCACATCGACGAATGCTGTAAGTTACGTCAGGTCTCATGTCGATTTGAAGAGAGGCCCGGACATGAAACCTTACGTAGTTGCGATTGGGAAAAGGACTGCCGGGTTGCTGGCTGAATCAGGCATCGTGCCCGACCTGATTCCGGAGAAATTCAATTCTGCCGACCTGATGAAAGCTCTGGGTGAATTTGAATGGACAGGCAAGAAAGTGCTCTTGCCGAAAGGAAACCTCGCCGGAAGCGAAGTGGCCGATTCAATAAGAGCGCATGGTGGAACAGTTGACGAGGTGGTCGTATACCATACGAAGCCTAACGACACAATCGACGGGCAGCTCAAAAGTCAAGTCACATCGGGCAAATTCGATGCGGTTGTCTTTTTCAGCCCTTCCCAGATAAAGAACTTCCTGAACGTGTTTGGAACTTCCGTCCTCAAAGGAAAAGAAATCGCGGTGATCGGGCCGACCACGAAGAAGGCTGCTGAGAACTCAGGACTCAATGTGGATGTGGTTCCCGAGAACTCTACTACCGAAAGTCTGATTGCGGGTATGGTTGAGCATGAAAAAGCCGGGTAACGATTTACTCCTCCGCGTGTTGAGGGGCGAACGGGTCGAACGAACACCGATTTGGATCATGCGTCAGGCGGGTCGATATCTTCCTCAATATACGGCCGTCAGGGCGCGGCATGATTTCCTCACGATCTGCCGGACGCCGGAGCTTTCTTCCGAAGTCACGATTCAGCCTGTGGATGTCGTCGGCGTCGACGCGGCGATCATCTTCTCCGATATACTCGTTCTTCCTGAAGCGATGGGGTTGAACCTTATCGTGGAGGAAGGCAAGGGAGGGCCGCGGTTCACGAACCCGATCCGGAAAAGTGCGGATCTATCGAGAGTTCATGATGCGGACTGCGGGACGGATCTTAAGTATGTCGGCGATGCCATCCGGGTTTCGGTCGAAAGGCTCGGTGGGTGCGTGCCGCTCATAGGTTTCAGCGGATCTCCGTGGACAATGTTCGCATACATGGTCGAAGGTAGAGGTGGTGAATTCACCCGTGCACGATCGATGCTTTACGAAGATCCTGCAACGGCGCATCTTCTTCTCGAGACCCTTGCAAAGAATGCCCTCTCGTATCTGCGCATGCAGCATGAATCTGGTGCGGACGTCGTTCAGATTTTCGATACATGGGCGGGGATTCTTTCACCTTCTCTTTATGAGGAATTTTCCCTGAGATACATCAGGTGGATTGCAGAGTCACTCTCTACGGAAGTGCCCGTGGTAGTGTTTTCGAAAGGAGCAAACCATTCGCTCGAGAAGATAGCAGCTTCAGGTGCCTCCGCGGTAAGCGTCGACTGGACGATTCCTATCGATGAAGCGGCCGAAAGGATTGACGGAGTGGTCCAGGGCAACCTCGACCCTGCGGTTCTTTTTGCCGGCGGAGATGCCATCAGATCTGCCGCTGCCGCGGTGCTCGATCGTGCTCCGCGCGGAAGGCATATATTCAACCTTGGACATGGAATACTCCCCGGCACGCCGGTGGAAGGGGTGAAGACACTAGTGGAATTTGTGAAAAGCTGGAATGCAAATTGAGCAAGCTGCATCGAACGGAGAAGCGAAGTGTTCTGCGTCCGAACCGGGTGGGGGGACTGCGCGATGAGTAAAATAGGCGTCGTCATCATGAATCTCGGCGGTCCTCTCTCTACGGGCGACATCGAAGAATTCCTTTTCAATCTCTTCATGGATCCGTATATCATCGAGATACCGCTTAAGGGAATTGCCAGGAAGGTGCTTGCTAGATTCATAGCCCGGAGAAGGGCGAAGAAAACCGCTCATTATTATGAGGTAATGGGAGGGAAATCTCCACAATATGAACTGACGGTGCGGCAGGCGGATGCACTGCAGGCCGCTCTCCGCCGGCACATCGACGCGAACGTTTACGTCGGGATGAGATACTTCAAGCCATACATAGAGGACGCTTATAAGTCTCTGCTGAACGACGGGATCGAGAAAGTCGTCCTCCTTCCACTGTATCCTCATTACTCCAGGACAACTACCCTCTCGAGCTTCGAGGAGTGGAACCGCGTTACCGCAAATCCGAGCAGACACATGAAAGTGGTATTGATAGAGAGCTATTATGATGATCCGCTTTACATAGATGCCCTCGTCGGGCGGATTGGCGAGGCGCTGGAACAATTTCCCGAAAGGAGCCGCAAGGATGTCTACATGCTTTACAGCGCCCACGGGGTTCCGGTTAGTGTAATCGAACGGGGAGACCCTTATCAGAAGCAGATACTGGAAACAGTCGACCTGGTTTCGGGAACCTTCGAGAACCCCTATTCGCTTGCGTACCAGAGTCGAGTCGGCCCGGTTAAGTGGCTTGGCCCGCCGACATTGACCGAAATAAAGCGGCTGGCGGCCGAAGGATGGAGTAACATACTGGTTATCCCGATAAGTTTTGTCAGCGAACATTCGGAAACTTTGTACGAGGTCAATTATCTTTTCCGGAACGAGGCGAAGGCCGCAGGCGTCAAACAGTTCGAGATGATGCCTGCACTTAACGACTCGCCGAAATTTATCGAGGCGCTCGCTTCTCTTGTAATGAAAAGAGCGAAAGAATTCTAGACTGATATGAAGATTGCAGTAGTAGGTGCAGGGATATCGGGACTGGCAACCGCGCATTTTTTGAAGAGAGCAGGCGCAGATCCGATAGTATTTGAAAGAAACAGTGTGCCGGGAGGGACGATCGGGAGCAGAGTCATCGACGGCTATCTGGTCGAAAGCGGACCGAACAGTACCTCCGAGACGAATTTCGTCATTGACGAGCTTCTCTCCGAGCTTTCCATAAGCGACGAGAAGGTGTATGCAGACGAGAGTTCGAAGTACCGGTTCATCCTCCGCAACGGAAAACTCCATGCTCTTCCTTCGGGGCCGGGCTCGTTTATTTCGTCGAAGTTGTGGACGGCAGGCGGAAAGATGAGATTATTTGCCGAGCCGTTTATCGGTCGGGCAGCGTACGAAGAATCGATAGCGGATTTTGTCACGCGCCGTCTGGGCTCGGAATTTCTGGATTACGCAATAAACCCATTCGTGGCCGGCGTTTATGCGGGAAATCCTTCGGACCTGAGCGTCAGGGCTGCTTTTCCTAAACTGTATGCGCTGGAAGAAAAGTACGGCGGGCTGTTGAAAGGTACTATACAGGGCGCACGCGAACGGAAAAAGCGCGGCACGAAGGCCAGGGCTTCCGCAAAACTCCTTTCCTTCCGAAGCGGCATGGGAATCCTTCCTCAGACTATTGCCTCCGAACTGGGCGGGTCGGTAAGGTACGGCGCCGGCGTGGAGAGTATTAAAAAGGAAGGAGCGCGGTTCATCGTTAACTTTTCTGCGAACGGAAGGCTCGACAGCGAAAAGTACGATGCCGCGGTAGTCTCTGCCCCCGCGTTCGCAGCTGCGGCCATTGTGAAGGCCTGGCTGCCGGAATTGGCAAGTGAATTGGTCAAGATCAAATATCCGCCGGTCGCCGTTGCCGTTTTGGGCTACACCCGTGAGCAGGTGAAAATTGATCTTAGAGGATTCGGATTCCTCGTGCCTGAAGTCGAGAAAAGGAAAATTCTCGGAACGATTTGGAGCTCCAGTATATTTCCCGGTCGTGCACCCGAGGGATCGGTGGAGCTCACCACTTTCGTCGGGGGATCAAGACAGCCGAAGCTTGCTGCGCTGTCGAACGAGGAGATAGCGGGGATCGCGCACGAAGAGAACGCGAAGCTGATGAAGATCGAGGGGCCTCCTGCCTTTCGTGCCGTTAGAAAATGGGACCAGGCCATTCCTCAATACAACATCGGACATCTTTCAATCCTCGATGCCGTGCGTCACGTTGAAAGCATTCACAAGGGATTTTATATTTGCTGTAACTACAGGGACGGCATATCCGTTGCCGACTGCATAGCGAACGGAAAAAAGACCGCCGAATCAGTTTTGAAGGAGTAGAGTGAAATGATTACGACGACAGAATACCAAAAGAAGACGGGCTTCCCTAACGTCAGGATGAGAAGGCTGCGGATGACCGAGACTATTAGGGAGATGGTAAGGGAGACTGTTCTCCACCCATCCGATTTCATCTATCCTATGTTTGTCGTGCCCGGGACGAAGGTGCGCAGGGAAATCAAATCGATGCCGAACGTTTTTCAGCTTTCCGTGGACGAACTGGTGCGCGAATGTGAGAATGTCTACAAAGCAGGCGTAAAATCGGTAATCCTATTCGGGATTCCTGCTCATAAGGATGAATACGGGTCCGAAGCGTATGATGAAAATGGTGTGGTGCAGCAGGCGATACGCGAGCTCAAGAAACGGATTCCCGAATTGTTCGTCATTACGGACGTGTGTCTTTGCGAATATACTTCGCACGGCCATTGCGGCGTTCTAAAAGAGGTTGCACCAGGCCAGGTCGAAATACTGAACGATGAAACACTGGACCTGCTAGCGAAGGAATCTCTCACGCACGTCCAGGCCGGCGCAGACATGGTGGCGCCGAGCGACATGATGGACGGGAGGGTAGCTGCAATAAGGGCCCTGCTCGATGAGAACGGCTTTACCTCTACCCCCATAATGAGCTACGCCGCGAAATACGCGTCGGGTTTCTACGGACCGTTCAGAGACGCGGCGGAATCGACCCCGCAGTTCGGAGACAGGAAGAGCCATCAGATGGATCCCGCCAACACTAACGAAGCGGTTCGTGAAGTCGCATTGGATATCGACGAAGGTGCGGACATCGTGATGGTGAAACCGGCGCTTGCGTATCTCGATGTGATTTACAGAGTGAAAAACGAATTCAGAATGCCGACGGCGGCTTACCAGGTGAGCGGCGAGTATTCCATGATCAAAGCCGCCGCGCGCAACGGGTGGCTGGACGAAGAGCGGATAATGATGGAGACTCTGACGGCCGTGAAAAGAGCGGGAGCCGACCTGATTCTCACCTATTTTGCGGTGGATGCCGCGAAGTTGCTGAAAGGATGACCGCCTGGGGATGGCTCCTCGGGAAATAAGCTGTAATGGAAAGGGTTTTTGTTACCGGGGCTAACGGGTTAGTAGGGTCCAACCTCTGCCATAAGTTGAGCGAACTCGGCTATGAAGTCGTCGGGCTGGTACGCAGGAATTCCAACCTGCTCGGGCTGAAGGGGTTTCGCGGCAAGATCGTTCAGTGCGACATACTAGATGAACCCGCATTGGAAAAGATCATGCAAGGGGCCGACTTCGTTTTTCACACGGCAGGACTTGTCAGCTTCGACAACAGGCTGCGCGAGCAACTCTTCAAGGTGAATGTAGAGGGTGTTCGGAACGTCGTGGATGCCGCAATCAAAGGCGGAGTCAAGCGGTTGATTCACACGAGCTCGGTTGCCGCGGTGGGAATCCCTTCGGAAGGTAACGTGGCGGACGAAACAGTGGAGTACAACAGGTTCGAGCACGACGTTGCATACGGCGACAGCAAACACTACGGTGAAGTGGAGATCAAGAAAGGACTCGAGCGCGGGCTCGACGCGGTCATCGTCAACCCCGCTTCGATCATAGGACAGAGAGATGTGTACTTCCATTCCGGTATTCTACTCAAAGTCTTGAAGCGGATGAAGATTGTTCCATACGTTCCGGGTGGGATGTGTGTTGTTGGCGTAGACGATGTTGTGGATGGAGAGATAGCAGCCCTAAGGTCCGGGAAGACCGGCGAGAGATATGTGCTCGGGAGCGAGAATATCTTTTTTAAAGAACTATTCTCCCGGATTTGTGAGGTGGTTGGCGCGCCGGCTCCGAGCGTGCGCATCCCGCTACAGGTAGCTCGCGGCGCGGCATCCTTTCTTGAAGTGCTCTCGAATATCACCGGCAAACCTCCCGTGTTGACGAAAGCCCATGTCGTCAGCGCGACCCTGCCGCATTACTTTTCATCCGGTAAGGCTGAACGGGAGCTGGGTTACAAACCGCGACCGATTGCGGAAGCAATCAGGAAATCGTACGAGTGGTATGTTGAAAACGGGCTGATGAAAATCGAAGTCTCCTCGTTGCGAGCCTTCGCAAGGTGGAGGCCTAGGAAGCCAAAGGAGAACAAATGAAGAATCTCAGGACAAAAAAAAGCGACAGACTCTACGAAGAAGCAAAGAAATACATGCCGGGAGGGGTCAACTCTCCGGTACGAGCATTCAAGTCCGTCAACCGTGGACCGCTTTTCATAAGCAGGGCAAAGGGGCAGTACATTTATGACGTCGATGAAAACAAATTTATAGACTTTGTCGGGTCCTGGGGCCCTATGATACTCGGCCACGCACATCCGGCGGTTGTGTCTGCGATAAAGAAAGCGGCCACAGCCGGTACTAGCTTCGGTGCGCCGACGGCTCTCGAAGTTGAGATGGCGAGACTCGTGAGAAGAATGATGCCGTCAGTTGAGGTGCTTCGCATGGTCAACAGCGGGACCGAAGCGACGATGAGTGCGGTTCGCGTTGCCCGCGCGTTTACCGACAGAGAGAAGATAATCAAGTTCGCTGGGTGCTATCATGGGCACTTCGACAGCTTCCTTATCAAAGCCGGATCTGGCGCGACAACGTTCGGGACGCCGGACTCACCCGGTGTTCCCAGAGAACTTGCGGCTAAAACACTTGTCGCCGCGTATAATGATATTCAGTCTGTGAAAAGGCTCTTCGAAGACAATAAAGGGGAGATTGCGGCAATAATAGTGGAACCGGTCGTAGGCAACATGGGTGTTGTAAAGCCGGAGGGAGGGTTCCTCTCTTTGCTTCTGGAAATGGCCCACTCTAACGAGGCACTTCTCATATTCGACGAGGTGATGACGGGATTCAGACTGGCCAGAGGCGGAGCGCAGGAGCTCTTCGGGATCAGGCCCGACCTGACGACATTTGGGAAAATTATCGGCGGCGGTCTTCCTGTAGGAGCGTACGGCGGACGAAGCGATATCATGAGAATGGTTTCACCGGATGGCCCGGTCTATCAGGCCGGGACGCTTTCCGGAAATCCGCTTGCGATGTCGGCAGGCCTCGCACAGCTTACGATTCTCGATAAACAGAAGAGCATTTACCGACGGCTGGAGAAGCTTGGGAAGTTGCTGGAGGATGGAATCGGGAAAAATCTCATTAAGCTCGGCTTGAACTACAGGATCAACAGGGCCGGTTCCATGTTCACATTCTTTTTCTCTGACAACTATGTCGGCGATTTCAGTAGTGCCCTTGCTTCCGATAGAGCGAAGTTCGCAGCATACTACGGTGAGATGCTCAAGCGCGGGATCTATCTCCCTCCGTCGCAGTTTGAGGCGGCGTTCATTTCGGCCGCACACACCGAACAAGACATAGAAAAGACTGTGGCCGCCAACTACGATTCACTGAAGGTGGTCGGCTAAATGAGCGGCTTGGACCGCAGATTTGCGGTAACCATAAGCGGCATCTCGGAGCCATGAATCCCGAAGAAAGTGAAAAGTAATAATGAAGCGTACAACGGAAGCTCTGATTGTAGGGGTGTGCCTGATGGCAGCGGCAACCATTTTCGGAATGTTTTTTTACGGCAGCAGGTCGCGGAGAGAGACCATCTCTGTGGTTGGAGCGGCGACGGGACGGTTTGAATCGGACGTCGTGAAATGGCGAATCGGCATAAGCAAACCCGCGACGGCGGGAACGATTACGCAGGCTTACAGTCTGCTGAATAACGAATTGGTTGTTGTTGAGAGTAAGCTGAAGGCTGTCGGTATCGACAGCAGTGAGATAACGGTCCAGCCTGTTAACACAATGCCGATCTACCGACCGAAGGGGGAAATGGAGTATAACTTGATCCAGTCCATAATAGTAATCTCCCGAAACATTCCCACTATAGCCAGGCTGGCGCTTAATCCCGGGAAGTTGGTCTCGAAAGGTCTGATCCTGCAATCGTCGTCACTGGAGTACTACTTTTCCAGGTTGGCCGAGATCAAGCAGAAGCTTCTATCCGAGGCGACGGCCGATGCTGCAAAGCGGGCGGAGGCGATCGCCGACAATGCCGGCGTGAAGATAGGTGATCTGATGAGTGCGAGAGAGGGAGTCTTCCAGATTACAGAACCGTATTCGACAGAGGTGAGCAGCTACGGAGTTTACAATACGGCGACGCGGAAGAAAGACATTACCGTGACGGTGCACTGTGTATTTGAATTGAAGTAGATTACCGTGAATGAATGATGCCCGCGCGGTGAGAGCCGGAGTGTGTTGAAATTACTTGGCCGATGCTTCGGTATGTTCCGTCGGTTTCTTCTTTCCCTTGTACATGATTCCGATTGGAACTATGATCAGGTACCCTATAAACAGGAGTATGGGGACGACGTCGAGAGGTATGAACCCGTAAACGGTATTGTTCGTGGCGAGAAGAATGTACGTAGCAATAATGAGTGCAGCCCCCGCGATAATGATTATGTAGTTCGTACGGTTAAGCGGCATCTCGGCCGGGATCTTCGATTTCTTCCGCCGCTCCGTTCTTCTGTTTTTTACTGCTCGCGCCATTTCCTCGATTCCTTTTTCATAATATAAACTTGTCACGGGATTTATTTCAATGTCGGATATGATAATACATTATATCATAAAGTCTCTACTTGTCTAAGAGAGGAGGAGAAGATCTTAATGGTGAGTCTTGTCAGGAAGAACATCGCTCTGCCTGCAAACCGGAGAAACAACTCGATTACTGCTTTCAATCTTGCCGGCTTAATAACCGATACAGTAACCGATGACTTTTGTGGGCAAGGGCTGGAACTAGACTTTGATCTTTCCCCATCGCTTATACTTAGCGCTGTGTAATTCAGAAGGCTCAGAACGGACCGATTTTCATCAGATAATTGGATTTTGTCCCCAAATTCCAAAAATTAAGGTGTGATACTACTGGAAAGAAAGACTGTTTATGCTTCTATATAGCAAAGGTTCTCCCGATTCGAGGCTGACTCGTGAAGATCTTAAAGATGGATTGATGCAAGCCCTTGGGAAGCTTGGCATGCGAAAGAAGGTCATAGTGATACCGCCTGATATCACCAGGCTCCACTCCCAATCAGGTCTCTTGACCGAACTTGCGTGGCGGTTCTATGGGCCGAAGCTGACCGATGTGCTTCCCGCAATCGGAACCCATGTTCCGATGACGGCGCAGGAAATCGGGATAATGTACGGCAAGACACCAAAGAGTCTCTTCCGGGTCCATGACTGGCGAAACGGGTTCGTCACCCTTGGAGAGGTCCCGGCGGACTATGTTCGGGAGGTTTCAGAAGGGGCGGTTCACTACCCCATTCCCATCCAGATGGATAGACTGGCGGCAGCCGGGGGACACGACCTGATACTTTCAATCGGGCAGGTTGTTCCGCACGAAGTGATCGGCATGGCGAACCACAACAAGAACGTTTTCATCGGCACGGGTGGTAAAGAAGGTATTAACAAGTCTCATTTCCTCGGTGCAGCATATGGAATGGAAAGAATAATGGGCCGTGCAGACACACCGGTCAGGAGAGTGCTCAACTACGGTTCCGATCACTTTGCCAAGCATCTTCGCATTGTCTATGTCCTGACGGTTGTCGATAGAGACGAATCGAACAATACCGTGGTTAGAGGACTTTTCATAGGCGACGATCTCGAATGTTTCAATCTCGCCGCCGACCTGTCGTTAAAGGTCAACTTCTTCATGGTGGACAGGCCTCTTAATAAAGTTGTAGTGTATCTCGATCCGATGGAATTCAAATCGACATGGCTCGGGAACAAGTCCGTCTATCGGACTCGCATGGCGATTGCCGACGGCGGAGAACTGATAGTTCTTGCGCCCGGATTGAGTTCTTTCGGCGAAGACAAAAAGATAGATGAGCTCATCCGCAAGTACGGATATGTCGGCACGCCGCGTGTTCTTGATCTTGTCGCGAAGAACGAAGACCTCCAATCCAATCTAAGTGCAGCCGCCCACCTTATACACGGCTCTTCTGAGGGGAGATTTTCTATTACATATTGTCCGGGCAGGCTCACGAAGGCCGAAATGGAGGGAGTAAGTTTCGGGTATGCGGACCTCCGTGAAATGATGAAAAAATACGATCCGGAAAAACTTAAAGACGGCGTCAACATTCTTCCCGGCGGCGAAGAGGTGTTCTATATTTCAAATCCCGCGCTCGGCTTATGGGCGCATAAACAGCGCTTCAAATAACGACAGCAGAATAATTATCGGATATTAATCTGAGAGGACATTTTTAATGCCACAAAAAGCTGATATCGGTTTAATCGGTCTTGCAGTAATGGGAGAAAATCTCGTCTTGAACATCGAGAGCAGGGGCTTCACCGTCGCTGTATTTAACCGGACCGTGGAAAAGGTCGACCGTTTCGTCGGCAGCCGCGCAAAAGGGAAGAATATCATCGGCACTCACAGCATTGATGAATTCATCTCTTCGCTCAAATCGCCGCGAAAGATAATGTTGATGGTGAAAGCCGGAAAGCCCGTGGACGAGTTCATCGAACTACTCATTCCACATCTCGGGAAAGGGGATATCATCATAGACGGTGGAAATTCCCACTATCCCGATACAATCCGCAGGACACGGTATCTCGAAAACAAAGGATTTCAATACATCGGCACCGGCGTATCCGGCGGCGAAGAGGGGGCATTGAAGGGACCCTCGATCATGCCGGGCGGTTCGCCCGATGCATGGCCGCACGTGAAGCCGATCTTCCAGTCGATCGCCGCAAAAGTCGAAGATGGAACGCCGTGTTGCGACTGGGTCGGAAGCGACGGCGCGGGACATTTCGTGAAGATGGTGCACAATGGAATCGAGTACGGGGACATGCAGCTAATCACAGAGGCTTATCAGATTATGAAGGAACTCCTCGGTATGAACGCCGACGAGATGCACGAAGTGTTCAGGAAATGGAATACGGGAGATCTCAACAGTTACCTGATCGAGATTACGAGAGACATCCTTGCATTCAAGGATACCGATGGCAAACCGCTTGTCGACAAGATACTCGATACCGCCGGGCAAAAGGGGACGGGGAAATGGACGAGCGAAACCTCGCTGGACCTCGGCATTCCGCTGACCCTTATCAGCGAAGCGGTCTACGGCCGCTGCCTTTCAGCGATGAAGGAAGAAAGAGTGGAGGCTTCGAAACTGCTCAGCGGACCGAAGCGGACGTTCTCCGGTGACAGGCAGACTTTACTTGACGACCTTGAGAAAGCATTGTATGCATCGAAGATTGTCTCGTACGCGCAGGGCTTCACGCTTCTCCGCGCCGCGGCGTCCGAATATAAATGGAATCTCAACTACGGTGCGACAGCCCTTCTCTGGCGAGGCGGATGTATCATCAGGAGCATCTTTCTCGGCAAGATCAAAGAGGCGTTCGATAAAAATCCGAATTTGCCCAATCTACTTCTCGATCCGTTCTTCAAGGAGAAAGTCGAACAGTCGCAGGACGGCTGGAGAAGGGTCGTTGCGACGTCTGCGATGAACGGAATATGGGTTCCGGCGTTCTCGACGGCGCTGAATTATTTTGACGGCTATCGCAATTCGCGTCTTCCCGCGAACCTGTTGCAGGCGCAGCGGGACTATTTCGGTGCGCACCAGTACGAGCGTGTCGACAAACCGCGCGGAGAGTTCTTTCACACGAACTGGACGGGCCACGGCGGTGATACGGCATCGTCAACTTATCTGGTGTGAAGTCGGTCCATTTCAGATATCCTTATTTTACTTTTTGCGATTTTGTCTTTGTTTGGAACTTGTGAATTGGAGCTTGGATCTTCTCACAGGAAAAGAATCTCAGGATAATCAAACAGGAATGCCGCATGAATAACGATCTTAATATACCGTCAAATGGTGCTCTGGACTTTGTTTCTCTCGGCGCGCTCGTACACAGGCTCGATCCCGGGATCGTCCCTTTCAGGAAAGCCACCGAATGCAAGATCCATGTCAGTGGCGGAGAATTCAACGTCTCGGCGAACCTCTCGGATTGCTTCCAGCTGAACACAGCCATCGTCTCCGCGATAGTCGACTACCCGATAGGCGACCTTATTGCCGAGCGCGTGAGAGCGATGGGAGTCAGACCGTTTTACAAAAGGTTCAAACACAACGGCGTCAACGGGCCCAACATGGCGACGGTCTACAGCGACATGGGACACGGCATAAGACCGCCTGTTGTTTTCTACAACCGCTCTAATGAGGCAGCGGCTCAGCTCAAACCGGGGGACTTCGACTGGAGTGCGATATTCTCCGGCGGCGTACGCTGGTTTCATAGCGGCGGCATCTTTGCGGCGCTGTCTGAATCAACAGGCGAGGTCATTATCGAGGGGATGAAAGCGGCAAAGAAGTCGGGCGCAATTGTCAGCTTCGATCTTAATTTTCGCGAGAAGCTCTGGAATATATGGGGTGGCCAGAAGAAAGCGGTGGAAGTTATCGCGCGGGTCGTAGAGAATGTGGACGTGCTCGTCGGAAATGAAGAGGATCTTCAGAAAGGACTCGGCATTCCCGGGCCGGAAGTTGCTGCAAAGTCGAAACTCGATCCGAGCACGTTCTTCGGTATGATCGACAAAGTCGTAGCGAAGTATCCGACGGTTAAGGTCGTGGCAACTACGCTACGCGATGTGCATTCGACCAACCACCACGGATGGGGAGCCGTGGCGTGGGTTAACGGCAAAACTTATGCATCACCGACTGCAGATCTGCACGTTCTCGACCGCGTGGGCGGAGGAGATGGATTCGCTTCAGGCTTTTTCTACGGCTTGCTTACGGGGGAGGCCCCGGAAGAAGCGGTGAAGCTCGGCTGGGCGCACGGTGCACTTCTTACCACCTTCCCGGGTGACACGACGATGGCCACGGTCGACCAGGTCCGCGCATTTGCGAAGGGCGGCTCGGCACGAATACAAAGATAGCGGGCTGCCGTGACCGTCACAGCAAGTGTACTCGACCCGAAGCGGAATCGGACTTTCGCCGGAAATGCTGATGCACGAATAGCTAAATTCGATTTGTTCCATTGACCTCCACGTTCATTTCCGCATGCTTCAAGGCCTCTTATTAAAACGATGATAGAATAGCGGCATGCCGCACTTGTGATACTCACATACATGCGGCATCGCGAATCTCAAGGTGGGGCACTAGGAAGATGCCCGCCAGGAGCATGCGGGCATGACAGAAGGGGAGAGGGTAGGCCACCGGGAAGATGCCCGCCAGGAGCATGCGGGCATGACAGAAGGGGGAGTGGGTAGGCCACCGGGAAGATGCCCGCCAGGAGTACGCGGGCATGACAGAAGGGGAGGTGGGGATGACAGGAAGACGGTTGACAAACGAAGGGGGGGCAGGTGATACGCTGAGCAAGGCATAATAAGCAAACTTCACGGCAGGGGCACTTCCCTTTTGTTATTCCCCGTCCTCCCCGGTGGCGCCTGTCTTTACCGCCCAACAACAGGATCTGAGACTCAAGTAACGAAATCCGCCTCGAAAAGTAGAATAACCTCTTCACCTATTCCATTCCTGCTCCTCTGAATTGAATCATTGGGTTTCTCTCCATAAGTTACTTCGTCAGTGGAAGGGCGAGAAGCCCTTGCGGTATGCCGAAGCACCTACCTTAAACAAAGTCTTTCATTTTAGAGCCAAATATTTCGTTCGAGGGCGGGTAAACGAACATGTCCGGAGGATATTTCCGACCGAGACGTCTTTCGCAGCAGATCATCATCTCATTGACGATCATAGTCATGGTCGTATCGGGGATCTCGGGGTATGTCAGCCTGAAGAACCAGGAGAGGGAGATCCTTCAGGCTATGGTAACCGGGGCTGACCAACTGTCCAAGGGAATAACGAGTGCTACCTGGCACGCTATGCTTGCGGATGATCGCTCCGCTGCTTATGAAGTGATGCAGACGATCGCCGCCAATCCGGGAATCAGCAGGATCAGAATTTTCAACAAAGAGGGAAAAGTAATGTTCTCGACAAAAGCCGGGGACGAAAGCCAGGTGAATAAGAATGCCGAAGCCTGCGCGATGTGCCACTCTTCCTCACAACCGCTGGTGAACATCGACGCATCGTCGCGGGCGAGGGTGTTCAGAGGCGGGTCGGGTGATCGGCAGCTCGCAATGATCACACCTATCTACAATGAGCCTTCCTGCAGCGAAGCACAATGTCACGCTCATCCGAGCTCGACAAACGTTTTGGGCGTGCTTGACGTCGCATTCGATCTGAGCCCGGTAGATTCGGAGCTTAATGCTGCCAGGGCGGAGGTCCTGGCCGTTACCGCGATACAGATTGTTCTAATCGGCCTATTCATAGTTTTCTTTACGCGCCGGTTTGTCGACCGGCCAATCAACCAGTTGATCGCGGGAACGCGGGCGGTGAGCCGAATGCAGCTCGACCACGTCGTGGAGGTAAGCTCGAGTACGGAACTCGGAGAGCTGGCGCACGAATTCAACGTGATGAGTGAAAGGCTCAACCAGGCAATGGCAGAATTGAATAAGGCCGCTGAAGAGCTTGAGCTCAAAGTCAGGGAAAGAACAAGACAGCTGGAGGTTGCTCACCAGAAACTGCTCCAGAGCGACAGGCTGGCATCCCTCGGTCAGCTTTCTGCGACGGTCGCACATGAAATCAACAACCCTATCTCAGGAGTATTGAACCTGGCGATGCTTCTTGACAGGATCATGAAGGAAGACGGAATACCGGAAGATCGGATACCGGAGTTCAGGAAATATCTGGGCCAGATTATAGATGAAACCACGAGGGTCGGAAGGATTGTATCAGACTTGCTCGCGTTTTCGAGAAGAGCGAAGCCGCAGAGCGCAAATGCGGATCTAAATGGGATAATAAGGAGTACCCTCCTGATCCTGAGGCATAGGCTCGAACTCGGGAATGTCGTGCTCGATTTGGATCTTTCTGATTCGCTTCCCATGATCGAATGCGATAGTTCGCAAATGCAGCAGGTCATAATAAACCTTGTCATGAATGGGGCTGAAGCTTGTCGCAACAAAGGACGCGGCAAAATCTCCATTTCGACGAAGCCGAAGGAAGAATCGGTTGTTCTTGAAGTGTCGGACAACGGTGACGGAATTCCCAAGGAAATTTTGGGCAAGATCTTCGATCCTTTTTTCACGACCAAGGGAGAGGTGAAGGGAATCGGGCTTGGGCTCTCTGTTGTCTATGGAATAATCGATGCGCACGGCGGTGACATCGGTGTAAGAAGTAACGTTGGTGAAGGGACCGTATTCACAGTGACCATCCCGGTCAGGAAGGCCCAGCCTCAGCCGTCGGGGACGAGCGGTGCAAGCGGGTGAAACGGGCAATTTACATATCACCGGTCGGAACCGTCGGCGAAGAAGTCATAACTATGACTGCACGTCATGTGTCCGGGCTGTTCGGTGTGGATGTGGTGCGGTATACATCCTTTCCATGTCCGGATTATGCGTTCGACAGAAGAAGAGGTCAGTACAGCTCGGCACTGATACTCAGGAATCTTGCAAAAGTCTGCCCGGCGGAAGCCATGAGGCTTTTGGCCGTTACGGAAGCTGATCTGTTCATTCCGATGGTGACGTTCGTTTACGGGCAGGCGCAGCTGTCGGGAAAGTTGGCAATCGTGTCGACGGCAAGATTGTCACAGGAGTTCTACGGACTGACGGCAAACAATGAGCTCAGTGTGCGGCGTCTGAGAAAGGAAGTTGCGCACGAGCTTGGTCATACGTTCGGGCTGGTTCATTGTAGAGACCGGACATGCATCATGTCGCTCTCGACAGAGGTATTGCAAATAGATGTGAAGTCGGAAGACTTCTGCCCCGGTTGCTGGACCGTCCTTTCGGAAGGGATCAGGAAACTTGACAAAGGCCTTCCGAAGGCTGGTCCGGAAACGAAGAACAAAGTTGTGGAGATACGAAGATGAAAACCCAATGGGAAATTCTTGTCGTGGACGATGAGGAAGTAATGCGGGAGTCGCTGGTAGCTTGGCTGAAGGAGGACGGTTACGGAGTCGACTCTGCTTCGTCAGGCAGGTCCGCGATCGAGAAGGCGACCGAAAAGGATTATGCCATTTACTTCGTCGATTTGAAGATGCCTGGCGGAATCGACGGCATTGAGGCAATGATGGAGATCAAAAAGATTCATCCGGAGGCCGCGATAATCATTATTACCGCGTACGCAACGGTGGACACGGCCATTTCGGCGATGAAGGAAGGCGCACAGGAATACATAGTCAAGCCGTGTAACCCGAAAGAAATATCGATAATTGTCGAAAGGATAATCAAAGTTAAGGACCTGCAGCGAGAAAATATGATACTCAGAAAGAAACTTACGGGGCAATACAGTTTCCATGACATCATAAGCAAGAATCCGAAGATGCACGATATTTTCGAACTCGTCCAGGAGGTGTCAAGTCTCAAGAGTACTGTATTGATTCAGGGAGAAAGCGGGACTGGAAAGGAACTCGTGGCGAGAGCGATTCATTACTCCGGCGAAAGAGCTTCGAAACCGTTTGTCGGTGTGTCGTGCGCGGCGCTGGCAGAGACTCTTCTTGAATCGGAGCTTTTCGGACACGAGAAAGGAGCATTTACGGGCGCCGTGGCTCAGAAGAAGGGGAAATTCGAACTCGCCGATGGCGGCACGATCTTTCTGGACGAAATAGGGGATATATCTCCGAAGCTTCAGATGGATCTGCTTCGCGTCCTGCAGGAGCGAAGTTTCTATCGGGTGGGAGGAACTGAGGAGCTTACGGTAGACGTGCGCGTTATTGCCGCGACTCACAGGGACCTTTCAGAGGCTGTGGCCGCGGGAACGTTCAGAGATGACCTGTACTATCGCCTGAACGTTATCAATATACAAATTCCCACGCTGCGGGAGCGGCGGGAGGATATCCCGCTTCTCGTCAGGAATTTTATCGAGCGCCTTTCGCACGAGCTTGGAAGGGAGATCGATGACATCACCGAAACCGGATTAAAGTGCCTGATGGACTACAGTTGGCCGGGAAACGTTCGTGAACTGGAGAACGCGATCGAGCGTGCGATGGTGACCTGCAAGACCGGAGTACTCACAGCTGAAGATTTCGTTTTCTTGGAACAGAACGGTACCAGGAAGCAGTCGTGGAGCGTCCCGGATAATCTCCCCTTGCAGGCAGTGGAGAAACAGGTTATTGTCGCAACCATCAAGCGAACGAGAGGGAATCTCAAACAGGCAGCCTCGGTGCTCGGCATCGACCGGTCTACGCTGTATGACAAGATCAAAAAATATGAGATAGAGAGATAAGATCTCACCTTGCGAAAGTTTCATTTCAAGATATGATAAAGTTCGCAACTGCAGACTCTCGCAAGAAGTAAGGCATGAGCACTATTGCTTTTTCGGAGAAATTCTCCTACCGTGTGTGTATAAAAGAAAGCGGGTGAAACGATAGGCTTTTTTACGGAATTGCACTTGCAACACCGCAGTGATTCGTAAGCTTGCCTTGACATAGAAGAACACAGCCACATTGACGGGGTTGATATGAAAGCGGAATTACAGGGGACCCGCCGATACGTACGTAAGACATTGCCAGTATTGAAGGAAGCTGCGGACTGCGGGACGAAACTGCTCTTTATCAGAAGAGCGGCAATTCTCATGGCGTCGATAATCTTGCTTTGTGGAACAAAGGCCCGGGCCCAGGAGGGAATAGGATACGTCGGGGATTTTTCATGGCAATATCAAAGCTGGTTCGGACTTGGAGTTGGTGCGACACTTGCTCCGCATACAACCCTTTCTATGAGCGGCGGGCTGGCATGGGGGTTTCTTTCACAGGGTGAACCCGGATTTCCAGCCTCAGAGTGGGCGACCGCTGCCGCGTACCGGTTCAAGGAGAAGAGTCCGACTATGTATATCTTTGCCGGGTATCGCAGCATGGCAGGGAACGGCGGCGCCAAATTCGTTGAGGCGGGGATGGGCTACGCTCCGCCCGACAGTTTCTTTGAGGCCTACCCAGAGCTAAGCATCCTTCTCCCTTTAACTCACCGGACCTCCTGGTTGCCGGGTACAATGGGCTCAAGTCCCCAGCCAATGCGAATACCGATAATCCTGAAGCTTACCATCAAGCTGTACTTCGATCCATCGATCGCGCCCTTCTGGGAGAACTCTGGCAATAAATAGCTGACAATCGAAGTCCAATGCGTGCATGGTATAAAGAGTTAAAACGATATTTTATAGACGGAATCTATCATGAAGAGGCTGCTCGTTTCGGCGATACTATTGATTGTACTTTGTCAAACCGAAGTTGATGCGCAGACGGGAGTCGGATATGTGTCCGACTACGCGTTTCAATACACGTCGTGGCTTGGGCTCGGTGTCGGCGTGGCACTTGTTCCCCATGGCGTCTTCTCTCTGAGCGAAGGTATAGCAAGCGGAGAGACGACAGCGCTCGGTGTATTGTTCTCCAGGGAGTACGCGTTATCGGGCGCCTACCGATTCAGGGACACAAGTTCAACTCCATACGTCTTTGCGGGATACCGCGACATATCCTCGACAAATGGGAGCTTCGGATTCATAGAGGCCGGCGTAGGGTATGACCCTACAGAGACAATTGTACGGATCTATCCGGAGTTAAGCGTACTTGTGCCGCTCACGCGCGGGGTCTATTGGCCTGGCAGCATGGGGCTGGATGCGGGAATGATCAGGATACCGGTTATCGTAAAGCTTACCATGAAGTTTTACTTCGACCCGCCGATCTCATCCTTCTGGGAGGAATCCCGGAAGTAGCCAGGGTGCTCCTTGCGAACCTTCGTAAGGTGAAGTCCTAAGTCTCCAGGAATATTTCAGCCAGAATATTTTCCCAGTCTGCTTCCGGATAGTTGTTGTGTACGTCCTCGACCAGCTCACCGCCATCGGCAAGACTCACCCCCGGCACTTCCGCACCCAACGCAACCTCAAGCCGCTCAATTTCCCTCGTCATCCATGGGATGATCTCTGTGCCCTTCAGTAGATGTCGAAGGTCGCAGTCGTTTACCGGATGAACTCTCAGATAGAAGCCTTTGTCATCTCCGCCCTTTGAAATCACCTCACCGTCGACCGGAGAAAGCACGCGAGTCTTCGAAGCGCCATTTCGGAAATACCAGCCGGTTCCGTTGACGGAGAGTCTGGTACCGATCGGAGGAAGTTCGGCGATACTTGATTTGCCTATTATCCGCCTTCCAAAATCATCCAGACCAACAACTAGAGTACCGCCGGTCTCTTTCCCAACCCAGGTATGGCCACGGTGGTACAATCGGTCGGAGGGCATGTCGAGTCCGAGAATTGAGAAAACCTTGCAAGGGCTATAAGTCTCTGATGATGAAATTGGGGTGAATTGCTTGATTCTCGAGAAGCCTTTATGTCTCTCACACGTTCTGCAGTCGAAGCCGTTCCGGCATATCCATGTTTCCGCATTTCCTGTGAAAGTGTGGCGGCAACTCTTGGCATAGTCCGGGAGATCGCTGAAGTCTACATGCCACCTTATCTCATCCAGGCATCCCGACTTAAGATCGCGCGAAGCACGTACAGCCGCAACCACCAAGGTGGTGATTATAGTTGCAAGGACAGAGTAGAATATCGTGAGAAAAATCATGTTGCCGGTCTGCCAACTAAACCCGTACACCCATGGAAACATTTCGTGAACTCCTAGATTCTTGCCAGGCCCATTTCCTGGGGAAAGAGCCGGAGGTATCTGAATGAAAACGAATAGACAATGACTCCGTAAGCGACAACGAAGAGAAAGGCGGCCACCTCCTGCCAGCTCGGTGCATACAGCATGAATCTATCGAAAGCCAGCGTCGGGAGAGCAAGCGTTTGGATTGTCATGACGAACCTGTTCAACATTATCCCGCAGCAGACAAGAAACGCTGAGGCTACCAGCCAGCCGACATTCAACCGATCATTCCCGAAGAGGAGGATCAACGCCGGGAGAAGGCCGAAGACTATTATTTCTGCAAAGAGGATCCATATGTTGAAGGGTGGCAATGCGAAGAAACTCATCCCGGGCAGGCCCAGCCCAAGTGCCGTTATGTTCAACCATTTCAGTGTGTCCAGTGCCTTCAACGGCACGTACGCAATCAGAATTGCCCCTGAGATTTTGGCAAGGACCCTGTATACGCTTTTCGTTACCAGTTTATTTCCGCTGATCTTGGAGACAAGCCATGTTGTCAGCATGACGAAGCTCGGTCCCGCAGCCGCCGCCGAGATCACGAATAAAAAAAAGGTCGAGGGCCAGATCATTATTCCCTCCCTGAATGCAAAAGGTCGTCCCTGCAGAACGCCGAACAAACCGCCGAGCGACCCCTGGTGAAAGAACGACAGGAAGGTCCCCACTCCTGCAAGAACAGGCATCACGCGGTGAAGTTCATATTCAATTACAAGAAATGCGGGTCGTTCCTTTAACTTCCTGTTCTTGAGTATTACCGGCGCATACTCTATCGCAAGAACGATAAGGTAGCAAGTTATGCAAAATGTTACTTCAGTGAGCATAGAGTGAACGTTCGGGTGCCAGAAGGTGAACCAAGCACGGAGCGGCTGCCCGACATCGACCATCAGTACAAGGATCGCGCCACTGTAGCAAATAAACCCAAGCGCAACCGCGCTGTTTATTACCGCACGTAACTCCTGCCTTTTCAGTATGTACACAAGGAAGCCCGTGAAAAACGCGCCGGCGCCGAGCGCGATTATCGCAAGATCCAGGAATATCCAGACTCCGAACACGAATCTGTTGTCCATATTGGTCTGGTTCAAGCCCTTTGCCAGGCAAAGATATATCGCGTACGCACCGACTGCGAGCATGAGTATCCATGGAAGGATCCATATCAAGAAGTTTCTCAGCGAAGTCCGTCTCACTCCGTGAGCTATCAAATGCTTGTCAGTCATTTGTATTCACCAATTGATCCGAAATTTTATTAGCTGGCATCATCTTGCACTTCGGCGCTCCTCGCCTTGGCCACATCAAGGTGCCCAAGATTCCTTACCCACTCGCGCTCCGAACGGTAGTACACCTTTGGCCCGGTTCCCAATTTCTCAAGAAGCCTGAAAGTGTTCTTGTCTGTAGACAACCTGTACGTTTCCGATTGCTCGTCGAGGAGGTTTCCGAACGTTATCGCTCCGGCCGGGCAAGCTTCGACGCACGCGGGAATATATTCGGCTGGGTCTATCTCGATATTTCCCTGTTTCGCCGCTTTCGAGCGCGCTGCCTGTAAGCGGTGGAAACAGAAGTTGCACTTCTCGACGACCCCGCGCATTCGGGGAGAAACGTCTGGATTAAGCGCATCTTCCATGCCTTTGGGCCAGGCCGGGTCCCACCAGTTGAAATATCTGGCATGGTAAGGACACGCTGCCATGCAGTACCGGCAGCCAAGACACCTTACGGGAATCTGGCCGACGATGCCTGTCGCAGGGTCCACTTCAACTGCATTTTGCGGACACACCGACACGCACGGCGGATGGTCTTCGCATTGCTGACACGAGATAGGAAAGTACACCGATTCGCTTTCAGGGAACTTCCTGTTATTGTCAGCTCTGTAGATTCTCATCGGCGTAATACCGGTCCTGTCTGTAACGTCCGGCGGACCGGGAGGAACGTTGTTCTCAACCGAGCATGCGACTGTGCAGGCACCGCACCCGGTGCATCGATCGAGGTCTATCACCATTCCGTATCTCTCTTTCCTAGCTTTCAAAAACTCTTCTCCATTCTATCGCTGAACCGTTGTTGACAAAGGATTTCAGGTTGTAAGCCTTGAATCTCGAGCGAGCTCGAAATCCTCGAATTTGAAACGTGACTGCGTTCCGGCTTCCTCAACATGGTCGTTTGGTCCTGTCCGATCAAAGTTTCTGAATATCATAGAGTCAGGTTGCTTGGATTGTTGCATCTGTCGCCCGCCATGTCGAATCGTTTTCAATTTTGCATATGTCAAGGATGGTCCTATCTTCCGCTTCTATTCGGTCGAAGCAAGAAGAGGATGGTGAAACGGATGCTTCAAGCACCCCCGGCATTACGGCGGGATCGAGTCGCATTCGAACGACGGCGGCGCCGAATTCCGACTTGATCGTTGCTTTCATACCTTCCCGTAATCCGTTCTTCTTTCCGGTTTCGGGGTTTATCGAGACTGCGTTTGCCGGCTGACGGGCGTCGGACTCTCTGTAGAGCTTACTCATCATCGGGTTTTGCTGGGCGACCGTTCCGACTCCCCTTGTCCCGGTCGGAATTACTACTATCGAATCTTCTCTATTCCCCCGTTCCTTCATGTTGGACAGTGGGTCCCAAGCGGAGTGATTGTTGCCGAGGAAGGAATACCGGGTTACCGGCAAAATCTGAGGCTCGTTATCGATCCAGCAACCTCCTTGTTCCAGTATGTTTCTGAAAGAAGGGGGATCGAGCGACGATATCGGCGTTAGGGTGCTCTTGAATGCGTCGAATGCGTATCCTCTCCGGCGGGAATAAATTCTTCGGACGCGCTCATGCAAGAGTTGATTGAAAGTGAACGATTGAACATGCGAAGAGCCGTTTCCCGCAGTGCGGGAGAATATTCCTTTGAGGAAGTCCACGGGCTGGATTGATCCCGGCGGGGAAACCTTCAACCGGCAGGTCAGACTATACGATGTCGACGTGGCACCAGGCGGGGTGGGCACGTCGCCGATCGTTTCCATGTAGCCTGGTGATGGCAAAACGTAGTCGGCATGAGTTGAGATCCCTGCCAGGTGAGAAGCAAGACTTACTACGACCGCTTTCCCGGGAATGAGTTTCCTGCGAATCAATGCCCAGGGAATCGCATCTCCCGA
The DNA here is from genome assembly GCA_046706745.1 of Candidatus Kryptoniota bacterium. Lineage (GTDB taxonomy): Bacteria > Bacteroidota > Ignavibacteria > Kryptoniales > JAKASW01 > JAKASW01. The sequence goes on along the minus strand of JBJKPC010000039.1, from coordinate 4,181 downwards.
GTCAGCCCCGTCCATTATGAGTACCCCAATTGAGTAATCCGGAACATCTTCAAGGTGTGTCCCTCCGAAAGTGTCGGGCAGTTCGTCAGATTCAAATGGTCCCGGCAATTCTCGCCGGGCTAACAGTCCGCCTCTTTTGCCCACCGATCCCAGGAGCAGGTTCAGATCCATGAAAATCACTTGTTCCGGAAAACTGAATGGTCCTCCTGCAGGACTACCTCCGAAGACTACAAGTGTGGGTTTTCTGTGGACCAGCTCTCTCGCTATATCCCTTATTTTGTCCTGAGGAATTGCCGTCTTCTCCGAGACAATACCGGTGGAGAATCTCTTAGCCAGTTCCTTGAACGATCCGCCGGTAACGCCGTCGAAATCGGAAGAATGCTCACTCAGAATGGACACGTCGCAAAGATTCTCTTCGAGTATCACATGTGCGATCCCAAGCGCAAATATTGATTCAGTACCGGGGCGGACCGGGACCCATTCGTCGGACAGCTGCGCAGTTCTGGAGTGTGCCGGTTCGACCTGGATTATTCTTAGTCTCTCGCGACCTCCTTTCATGCGGGCCTCGGTGATTTCTCGGAACTGTCTCTGGGTTCCCCAGCCGTCGAGCACAGGTGTCCCGAAGCTGAGAAGCGTATGAGCCTTCTCCACATCGAACCCGTATATATTTTTCCCCGAACGTAGCACGGCATCGGAAAGTTTTGCGGGGAGTTCGTTGCACGACGGCGCAGTAACATATACTCCCCGCTTCATTCTTGCGAGAAAAATTCTGTATACATATGAGAGTGTCCTGTCCGGCTGGAGATCGAGCACAGCCACCGAACCGGGAGAATCTGACGCGATTGATTGCGCCAGATCGTTCATTGCATGGTTTGCCGAAACAGGAACGAACCGGCTATGGCTCTGTTCATCAATTCTCTTGACCGGAGTGAGGAGACGCGAAGGGTGATATCCTAGAAGATGTCCCGCTATTCCCATCGCACATAATGAGCCCGCGCTCATCGGATGATTCGGTATCCCTGAGAGACTTACCGGCTGATTCTCTACACACCGCACACGGACACCACAGCCCATGGGACAGAGCGTACAGGTGGTATGTTTATAATTGATTCTGCCGTTCTTTGACATAGGAATCTGCGACCAGCTTTGCGTCCACTTCGCTGATTCGTCGAGAATCTTCCACGGAAACGGAGTCAGGATCATTCCCAATGCTGAACCACCGATGAGTTTCAGCCAGTCGCGCCTCGAAATAGCATTACGCATTCATTACCTCACCGATGAAATTCATCTTTTTCAATCCGATTGTCGAAGTAACTTCTTAAGGTGTTGGTAGCAATAGGCGAAGGAATGCGGATGCGAAATCCGCTTTCGGCCGGCGAGACTTCACGGCTTCTATTCTCCCTACAAAGTGTCTCATGCGAACGTTTCATGCTACTTATGACAATCCATACAGCTATCTTCCACGCCTCGTTTCCGGTGACATTCCGCGCAATCTTCCATCCGCATTCCGAGCGAACGGGTAGCCGGAATGTTGAACAAAGTCCTGCCGAAAACATCAAGACTGTAGTGACTGATCCTGCTGAACTGTCCTGGACTGAGCTTGTCGGTGTAGCCGTGACCGAAATGACAGGATTGGCAATCTATCTTTGCGATTTCCACGTGGGTTGCATGAGAGAAGTACACGTTCTCAGGCTGCCGCAGATATCTGACCCAGGGGATTACTTTCCGCGGAATTATGTAGTCACGGACAAGCTTTTCTTCTTCCTTCGAGATGCCCATCGGTCGTGAGTGGCACCGTGTACATTCGGCTGAAGACGGGATCCCAAGGAACCGGCCGTCCTTATCGAAAGAATGACAATCACTGCACGCCAAAGCGACGTTGTCACCTGTGTGGATCGCGTGACTGAACTGGATGGGCTGGTCGAATGCTTCATAGAGAAGGGCAGGAAATACCACCCAACCGAAGAACAGCGCTCCGACAATTCCGAAAAAGAATATGCTTTTCCCGCGCACATCGTCCTTGTTTTCGCCCGTACTGTGATTAACAGCTCCCGCCGCTTTCATTAGTTACCCTGTTTTGACGATCCGTGCTTTAGGTAGTTGTAAATCCGTCTATATGCATCGAAAAGAATTCGTCATAGAGAATAAGTATCTCTTCCTTGCTCAGATAGTTCATAAAGTGTTCTGTAAACATACCGCCGTCTGCCATAAGCCTCTTGCTCTTAATGTCGTACGTGCTTTCCTCGTGGGAGATTCTATTTGATACAAACTCGGTGAGCCTTCTTGTCTCTTCCTGCATCCATGTCTTCGCGACCTTTCCCCGAATCAGGCCTTGATCGGCACTGCGGTGCGCATCTTCTGGGAGTTTCTCTGGTCTTGCGGACGCATTGGTCCACTTTCCTTCGAAAAGCCATCCGAGCGTGTAAGGATCGGAAACGACACTTCTGGGGTCCGCCCTCAGATGCGAGTTTGTCGAGGTAACCGTGAGCTGTCTCGGAAACATCATCTGAAGATCGACGCCATTTACCGTCAGGCAAACTGATGGATTGTGTTCTCCTGTCGTCGGCGCGAAGGCGAGTCTGTCCACGTTGCCGAGAACTTTCGCAAGAAACGCATCTATACCGATGTGGAATGTGCCGTCCTCGTCGTAATCGGCCCACATGTGGTTCGGAGAGTAGGAAAGCCATCCTACAGTCTGGATGCCGTCTATGATCCAATAACCATTTTCATCCTCATCTTCACGGTCGATTTCAGGAGCGATGATATCGTGTGGAGTAAGGAGTCCCGGATTTTGCATCGTCAAGAGAAGATCGCAGTATCTGTGACTCGAGGTGCCGCAGCGTGTGAGAACTGGATCGCTGTAAGGAACGTATTTCACAATTGATGCAGCCGCACAGTACTGGCATAGAGATTCCTGCAGAAAAGGACAACGATCCTGGCTGGGGAGTTCCTCGATGTGCTGCTTCATCGAAGGACACGATACATAAACGGGAGACGAGCACCGCTCTTCGTTCGCACGACTGCCGGCGGGCAGAGCCTCGGAAGGTCCGCGTACTATGAGTTTCTTGAACTCGGAGGCGCAACAGAACTTCACCTGGGCTTCCCTCAGAAAGGGACATCTCATGACGATGCTCCTGTGTTGTCTTTCATATTTATCGTCTCTGGTCTGACGCCTTATTAGCCGGGACCGACTCAATGCCGTCTTCGGTGACCACCAACACTTCATCTGTATCGACTTTTTTGCCACCGTCCGCCATTGTCACTCCGAGGCCGTCGATAACGAAAGCATGATCGTCAGCTTTCTCGAATTCTGCTACGTTTGCGCGGGCCCTGATTCGCTGACGGATTTCTTTGACTGTCGTATATGCGATTACGAGCAAACAGACTAAGGTTGCGAGACCTAATGCCAGATTGGTCAAGTTTAACCAGAAGACTTCGTCGTAGGTGAACACTTCAGACCTCCTTTCGCCCGGATTGAGAACGGAAGCAGTGCATCGGTCGTCTGTCAGCGGCCGAACTTTCCGATTCTACTTCTGTTGAAATGATCGTTCATCTCTGCTTTAGTCAGCGCAAGGAGTGTGCCAGAACCCCGCCCACACTCGGTGTCCCGTGCAATTTACCCTCCAACAATGGAATACAGCTCTTCTCGGACACTGCGCGTATTTTGAAGGAGACCATTTCTGATGGATTTGACAACACAGCGGTCGGAGAATCCGGCAGTAGTTAAGCATGTCAAAGACGATCATGGATCTCTCGGTCGCCAACCTACACCTGTGCTATAGGCAGGCGAAGAATGGGACATGCAATCTTCGCCTCTTTTGCGTCTTCCTGTGGCAGGAAAATATTGTTCCTTTTTCTCTCGTCGTTTAATTCGAAAGCCCGAGGGATCCAATTCAAACACCCAAAGGGTCCTTAGGACAGAGGCATTGAGATACAGAAATTTCACAGAGACTTTTTTACTAAGTGCCTCCGGGTCTCTTTGTCACCACGGCTTAGTGCGCAGCACCCTTCGGGACGCGAAATCCGCTTAGAACAATGACACTACGCAATATCAGGTAGTGGTGCATTTTGAATCCGCCGTTCACGAACAGTGGGAACTGAATTGCGGAAAGCAGTGCGGTTGTGGCTTGTTTTAATCCCGTAGGGATGAAATTACTATAGAACTATTATGAAACCTGGAT
>JBJKPC010000038.1:0-10556 GCA_046706745.1 Candidatus Kryptoniota bacterium | reverse complement strand
AGCCACGATAACCAACACTATTCCAATGATTACGAACAAAAGGACCCTCGTTGTTTATACTTCTACACATTCTTTTTTCGGATTTGTTACTATGATCTTTAAAATAACACACTGAACATTAAAAATTGTTAAGCGTCGAATTTTACTTAAACTTGGGGGGTAATTACACGTTATATTTGTAAAAAGAAGCGGAGGTCAAGATGAAAAGAATATTGCTAGTAGCGCTATTTGCCTCCACGGTGCTGATTGTACCGCAAAAATCGAATGCTCAGGATGTATCGTTTGGCGACTTTTATTCATCGCTTTCGCCCTACGGCAGGTGGGTAAACAACAGTCAATATGGAATGTGCTGGCTCCCCATCGGAGTTCCGACCTGGTGGAGGCCGTACACTTACGGACATTGGGTTTGGACGATCTACGGCTGGACCTGGGTCTCGAACTATCCATGGGGATGGGCAACATTTCACTACGGAAGGTGGGCCTTCGACCCGGGATACGGTTGGATCTGGGTCCCCGGTTATGTTTGGGCTCCCGCCTGGGTGCAATGGCGTTGGGGAGGAGGCTATGCAGGATGGGCGCCGATACCCCCCGGGTTCCATTTCAGGCTTGATGTGGTTATCGGCCCTGAAGGGGACGACTGGGGAGTCGGAATCGGTGAGTGGAATTTCATACGAGCAAATGAAATGGGTTTGGCACGTTACCGGTTCATGGACAGACGCGAAGTGCCTCACTTCTTCAGGGACACAAGAAACGTCACCCGTTTCAACTTCACCGCGCGCGGAGTTTACAATAACGGGCTTTCCCGCGAGCAAGTTGAGAAAGCTGCCCGCAGACGAATAGGTACCGTGGACCTGGTTCGCGCACCGAGACCCGGACGCGCGAGAATCGAAGGAAACAGAATCCACATCTATTCACCTGCCCCCTTCATGCCTCACGTCAGGAATGAGCAGGAGGTAATCCAGAGAGAGAGGAACTCCGAACGTTCTTACTTCCGTCCGGATCGCCCGGCACCACCCGAGAGAATGAGAGGTGAAAGGCCACAGGCTCAACAGGCACCGCCCGAGAGGATGAGAGGTGAAAGGCCGCAGGCTCAACAGGCACCGCCCGAGAGGATGAGAAATGACAGGCAGCAGGCTCAGCCAAGGGTTGAGCGTAAAGCACCTGAAGTAAGACCGCGCCCGGAGGTCAGGTCGCGTCAGCGCCAAGAAGTTAAACCGAAGAACGAAAAAGGCGATAAAGGAAAGGAGACGCGTGACCGTTCAAAGGACCAGAAGGGTCCGGGCAGAGGGCGCTAGATTCATGCGCAGCATCGCTAATTGGGCCCCGCCGATCGCGGGGCTCTTTTTTACTGCATCAGCGCCGGCCCGCATGCTTTCAGGACAGGATCGACATGAAGCAGAATCATCGTAAATTATACCGCATATGAAAATACTTGTCGTTGAAGATGAAAAGAAAGTCGCCAGGTTTCTTAAGCTTGGGCTGGAGGCAGAGGGACACAACGTAACGAATGCTTACGACGGTGAAAAAGGGGAAAGCCTCGCCCTGTCGGAGAAGTACGACGTAATAGTGCTGGACATCATGCTTCCGAAAAGAAATGGGATAGAAGTCCTCAGGTCGCTTCGAGGCAACGGCATTTCGACGCCAGTGCTGATTCTGACAGCCAAAGGAAGCCTCGAAGACAAAGTCGAGGGGCTCGATGTGGGGGCGGACGACTATCTCGTCAAGCCGTTTGCTTTCGCGGAGTTCATTGCCCGCGTACGGTCGCTTGGCCGACGGAGCGGAACGGAGAAGCCGACCACGCTGAAGGTGGCAGACCTCGAACTCGACACGCTCACGAGGAAAGCCCGGCGCGGCGGAAGGGAAATCGAGCTGACAAACCGAGAGTACGCCCTTCTCGAATATTTCGTCAGAAACGTAAACAGGGTGCTTACACGCACGCTGATTTCCGAACACATCTGGGAATACAACTTCGATACGGGAACCAACATAGTCGAGGTCTACGTCAACAAACTTCGCAACAAGATAGATTCGGAATCGGAAACGAAGTTGATCCACACTGTCCGCGGCACCGGCTACATGATGAAGATCGAATGATGTTCATCTCGATAAGGCTCAAGCTAACCATTTGGTACTCACTGGTCATGCTGATCGCCCTGGGCACCTTTGGCGTCACCGCATACCTTTACACGGGGGAGACTCTTACAAAGAATCTCAACTTGTCGCTCCGAAATGAAACGGAATGGCTTAGGGAAATTCTCGAGGGCAAACTCGGAGCCGAACGCGGAAGGATGCGGAGCCTCAGAAGCGACATCTTCAGCACATCGCCCCGGTCGGACACCGCTTCAGATGTCGAAAATCCGGAAGAGTCGGCCGAAGACTACACCATCTGGAACAAGATCTATGAACATTCGCTCGTAAACTCAAAGAAGCAATTCGTCTACATTTTCGACAACCGCGGGAGGGTCTTCTACAAGTCATTCAATCTGCGCGAGGATACGCTTCCCTCTCCTCCAGGACTGAAGGTCGACCAGGTGTCTGTGGTGAAATCCAGGCTCGGCGGCCAGAACATCCTCCTCGCGGCGATGAACACGAGATTTTACAGGATAAGAGTGGCATATCCGGAAGAGGAAATCAGAGATGTTCTGAGAAACCTGTTTTCAATCTTTCTCTTTCTCATTCCAATCGTACTCGTCATCTCGGTAACCGGCGGATACTTCCTCGCCAAGCAGTCGCTGAGGCCGGTCGACGAAATTACACGGACTGCCAGGAAGATCACTGCCACGAGCCTCAGGCAGAGGCTCACGGTAAATAATCCCCGCGACGAGATCGGAAGACTGACCGAGACCCTCAACGACATGATAGGCAGGCTGGAGACCTCCTTCGAGCGGGTCGGACAGTTTTCCATGGATGCATCCCACGAGCTTCGGACCCCGCTCACAATTATGAGAGGAGAAATCGAGCTTGCGCTGCAGAAAGAGAGGACAACGGCAACGTACAGGGAGACTCTTGCGAGCCTTCTGGACGAAGTAATCAGGATGGCAGAAATAGTCGACGGGTTGATTTTGCTTGCGAAAGCGGACAGCGGAACGGCGAAGCTCGACCGGAAACCGATGCGGCTGGACCTTCTTGTGGGCGAAATCAAGGAAGATGCTGAAGTGCTTGCGGAGCAGAAAAACATCCACGTCTCCGTCTCAAGGCTGGATGAGTCGACAGTACTCGGCGACCCCCTGAGGCTGCGACAGCTCATGCTGAATCTTGTCGACAACGCAATAAAGTATACGCCGGAGGGAGGCCGGGTGACGCTCGCTCTTGAAAAGAAGGACGGAAACAGCTCTTTTTCGGTGGAAGATTCCGGTGTCGGCATACCGCAGAAAGATCTCGAAAAGATTTTCGACAGATTCTACAGGGTCGACAAGAGCAGGAGCCGGCTTCCGGATGGGCTGGGCCTCGGGCTTTCTATCTCCAAATGGGTGGTGGAGGCTCACGGGGGACACATCCTGGTCGACAGTAGGGTAGGTCAGGGGACGAAATTTACGGTCATTTTGCCAACCAGCAACGCGGAAAACGATTAAATTTTTTTAATTTCCCTTTAATTGCCTCCGACAAGGTACAGGCCTTATGTTTGGTGCGTTAACTAATTCAAGAACCAAACGGAGGTAAGGCACCATGAAACGACTCGTAGGAGTGATGCTGGTCGCAGCATTTGTGGCGTTCGGATTCGGGTCTGTCTATGCTCAGCAGACCAAAAAGCAGGAAAAGAAGGTGGTCAAGACAGAGATGTCCAAGAAGACCACGAAGAAAATGAGCCACAAGATGAGCATGAAGAAGGGGACCAAGTCCCGCATGAAGAAAGAAATGCGGATGAAATCGACCAGGAAGGTCGTCCGCAAGAGCTCGATGCACAAAAAGATGACGGGCACGATGAGGAAAGCTTCGATGAAGAAACACGAGATGTCGAAGAAGCACATGATGGTGAAGAAGCATATGATGTCGAAAAAGATGGCCTCGAAGATGGAGAAGAAGTCTCCGAAGAAGAAATAAATCCCTCTTGTGATGCCCCTAAGTTGTCCGAAGCCTGCTTCGGAAAAGTCCGCCTCCGGGCGGACTTTTTATTTTCCGCACAACCGGGACTTGTCCTTACATCGAGGCAAGTCCCGGCCTTTTCGCGATGCTAATGTCTGCCCGCCTCGGTCAGCTTGTACGGATCCAGAATCTCGTTAAGCAGCTTCTCATCCACCAGTTTCTTCTCGAGCAGTACGGCCCTGACGGTCTTGTTCTTCCCGACCGCTTCTTTCACGACCTCGGCAGCCTTGAGGTATCCGATATGCGGCGTCAGGGCGGTCACGATACTTACGCTCTTCTCGGCGAAATCCCTGCAAACCGCCTCGTCTGCTTCAATGCCGTCGACACATTTCTCACGCATGACCCGGAGGGCGTTTCTGTAGATCTCGAGCGCGAACGTCAGGTTGAATCCTATTACCGGCATCATGACATTCAGCTCCATCTGCCCCGCCTGGGTTGCGTACGCAACGGTGGTATCGAGGCCGATCACCTGGAACGAAACCATGTTCACCATCTCGAGTATGCTCGGGTTCACCTTTCCCGGCATAATCGATGAACCGGGCTGGACTGCAGGGAGTTTAATTTCCGCGAATCCGGTCCTCGGCCCGCTGCTAAGAAGGCGAAGGTCGTTGGCTATCCTGGTAATGTCGAGCGCAAGATTTCTCAGCGCGCCGCTCAGTGAAACCGCACCGGCCATGCTTTGCATAGCCTCGAAATAGTTCTTTGCCTGCTTGAATCCGATTCCAGTCAGACTGTTCAGCTCCTTCGGCATCATCTCGCGGTATTTCGGATCGGCGTTGACGCCCGTGCCCACCGCAGTTCCGCCGATCCCTATGTACGTCAGATCTTCGCGGACCGCTTTTATCCTGTCGATATGGCCGCGCACGCATGCCGCGTAACCGGAGAACTCCTGGCCGAGCCTGATCGGAGTCGCATCCTGAAGATGAGTCCGCCCGGATTTTATCACGTGGTCGAACTCCTTGGCCTTATTCTCGAAAGATTTTCCGAGCTCCTCGAGAACAGGAAGGAACTTGTCAACCAGCAGGATGGAGGAAACGCGGATGACGGTAGGAATCAGATCGTTTGTCGATTGGGCCATGTTCACGTCGTCGTTTGGGCTGATGACGGAGTAGTCGCCACGCTTGCCGCCGAGAATTTCAATCGCGCGGTTGGCCAGCATCTCGTTTGCATTCATGTTATGAGAAGTGCCCGCGCCTGCCTGGAAGACGTCCACGACGAATTCCTCCGCATGCTTGCCGCTCAATACCTCGTCGCACGCCTGCAGGATGGCATCCATCTTCTTCTTGTCCAGCAGGTTCAGCTTGTTGTTGACGATCGCGGCAGCCTTCTTCACAAGCACCGTGGCCTTCACCCAGTCGGGATGCGGCTTCAATCCGCTTATGGGGAAATTTGCGACCGCACGCTGAGTTTGTACTCCGTAGTATGCCCCCGCCGGAACTTTCAATTCTCCCAGGGAGTCCTTTTCAATTCGATATTCCATTTTTGTCCCTTTCAAATTAAGATGGGATTTACGACTCAGTCTCCATCGTTCATTTTGCTGACGCTTTGAGTAACTATTTCAAAACCGAAGAGCAAACCGCTCCTTATTCTACATACACCCCCAAAACTCGAAGCTCTCAAGAGACCCGGTCCCGAAGCATAAGTCAAACCGGCGCCCATCCCGGTTTGGTTTCGGTCGCTCCATAGGCCGGATTCAATTCCCGAGGCTGACCTCTTTCAACAAAGCTCCGCTCACGACGTCGGATGTCCTGATCATTCTCACGCCTCTCTTCGCCCAGTCTTCTATCAATTCTTCTCCCTTGTCCGCATATATGGGTTTTGCGGCATCGGTGACCAGGTAGAGATTGTACGCAGCAAGACGGAGGAACCCTTCGATTGCATGCGCATCGCAGACGTCCAGTGCAACTCCGTAGACTATGATGTCTGTCGGACGTACGAAATCGAGCACTTCTTGAATGTTGGGATTCGAAAAAACATCGAACCGCTGCTTCCGGAGGATGATCTCACCCCGATGGTTCTCCAGCGCTTTCTTCAACGAGCCGGGGTCATATTTCTTCCCGTCGATCCAAAGAGGGTCCTTCGGCCTGGTTGCTTCCACTTTTTCCTGCCCCGGGGTATTCTGAAGACAATGAGGCGGGAATGTCTCGTGAAAGTCCGGATTTTCCGAAATCTCCGGATCACTGGTGAGATGGTAGTCGACCGAGCCGCATATTTGTATTCCGTTGGACCGGGCAAACGTGGTCAGGTCGCTCAGGTTGGGAAGGATAGTTTCTGCACCGGGGACATAGAGCTTGCCGTCAGGCATCATAAAATCGTATTGAGTATCGACGTCCCAAAAAATAGTCTTCATGTCACATGGTTCCGTTCAGAAACAAGAAGGAAGTGCAATAGGGTATTGGGCTGAACATATGCTAATTTAACGAAAGAAGGAGCACTGCTCAACAGACGGATCCGACAACCGGCCTCGAGAGTCTGTCCATGCTGATTTTGCTTGATCCATATTCCCACTTATGCGGGCTTTACCATGAGCTCGCTACCTGCGAGCGACCGCGTTACCTGCAGGCAGTCAACCCGGTATTATTTCTTATCCGCGGACTTGAAAGCCTCTTCGAGAGTGTGCCACCCGAGCGTCGCGCATTTTACCCGGACAGGAAACTTGGAGACCCCTTGAAAGGCTATTGCGTCCCCCAGCTCTTCGCCGTAATCGCCGGGTGCGCCCTTCACCATCTCGTAGAACTTTTCGGCAAGTTTTCCGGCTTCTTCCACGGTTTTGCCAATTACAAGGTCGGTCATTATGGAAGCAGAAGACTGGCTGATCGAGCAGCCGGCTCCGGAGAATTTTGCTTCGGTGATCACACCATCGTTGACGACGACAGAGACCTGTATGTCGTCTCCGCACGATTCGTTGAATCCGCGCGAACTCATTGTCGGCTTGGCGATGACGCCGTGGTTGTGCGGGTTCTGGTAGTGGTCGAGAATTATTTCTGTGAAAAGATCATTTAAGGACATCGGCTTTCTTCCTCGGCTTGAATATCGCGACTCCTTTTTCAAGAGCCTTTGCTAGTGCTTCAACATCTTGATTATCATTGTAAACATAAAAACTCGCCCGCGCCGTCGATTGCACTTCGAGCGTCCTCATAAGAGGCTGAGCGCAGTGGTGGCCGGCCCTGATTGCAATTCCCTCGGAATCGAGAATCGTCGAAATGTCGTGCGGGTGGACATTGTCGATCGTGAACGAAATCACTCCGGTCCCGGCTTTCTTCGGCCTGAAAATATGAATCCCTTCAATAGAACCGAGTCTCTCAGCGGCGTAGTTTCCTAATTCCGTCTCATGATTAAGAACATTCTGCAGTCCGATTTCCTCGAGGTATTCGATCGCCGCCTTCAGGCCGACCGCGCCGGCAATATTCGGAGTGCCTGCTTCGAATTTGTACGGCGGCTTCGCATAGTTCGAGGTCGTAGGAAAGACTTCGTTTATCATCTCGCCGCCGCCGAGAAAGGGCTCCATCCTGTCGAGGAGCTCGTAGCGCCCGTAAAGCACGCCTATTCCGGTAGGACCGCCCATCTTGTGCCCGCTGAATGCGAAGAAATCGCACCCAATGTCCTGCACGTCCACCGGCATATGCGGAACGCTCTGAGCGCCGTCGATTACGACCATCGCGCCCGCCTCGTGAGCCAATTTTGCAATTTCCCTGACAGGGTTTATCGTGCCGAGGACGTTCGAAACATGAACCACTGAAACGACCCTCGTTCTGGAGGTCAGATTCTTCCGCAGTGAATCCAGATCCAATTGGAAATCTCTTCCCATTTTAATGAATTTGAGCACGGCGCCCGTGTGTCTTGCAATAATGTGCCATGGTACAAGATTGCTGTGGTGTTCCATCTCACTCAGGATAATCTCGTCGCCCTTGTGAAGATTGTTCAGACCCCATGCGTATGCGATCAGATTGAGAGATTCCGTCGCGTTCCTGGTGAAGATTATGGATTCGGACTCAGGAGCGTTTATGAACCGGGCCGTCTTCGTTCTTGCATCCTCATATAAATCGGTAGCGAGCTGGCTCAACTCGTATGTGCCCCGGTGAACGTTCGCATTGTACTTGGAATAGTAGTCGTCGACCGCCTGTATCACCCTCCTCGGCTTCTGGGTAGTCGCGGCGCTGTCGAGGTACGTGAGCGGTTTACCCTGGGAATCCCAATGGAAGAAAATCGGAAAATCGTGTTTCAGGTCGTGATTCATTATCGTTCAAATCCTTTCGCCGGGGCCTGTTCGGACGGACAATATCCAGGCTCCTACGGCACAATTTGGAAAAACACTTGTTTCTTGTCTACCTGCTAAAATTAGCAACCAAGCTCATGGAATTCAACGCCGAAGCACTAGTATCAACGTGCCTACGCCCGAGAATATGAGCGCGACGTCGCGGAACAAGGCCACAATCTGCTGAACTGCGCTGAATGTCGAACCGGGGACAATGATCGTGTCGCCGGGAAGAAGCAGCGGCGTTTTCTGACCGGTCTGCTGGAAATTTTTGAGATCCACCGGTATCACTTCTGTATTGTAGGAGGAGTCGGGCTGCATTATCTGCCTGACGATCTTAACACCGTCGAGCTGAGCATGTTCGAGCGGCCCTCCCCCGAAAGATATGAGCTGCACCAAATCCGTCGAGCTCGGGACTTCGTACCGTCCCGGATTCTTGACGAACCCCCACAGGTTGACCGAAATGGTAAGCCCCTCTTTGCCACCGAGGTAGTAATACGAAGCGGCACTTGATCCGATAGGGACGTTCTGATTTCCGAACAGCCCCTGTGCGGATGAAGAACCGGCAGTGATAGCAAGCACCACGACTACCACCAGAGTTCTCATGATGTTCTTGAACATTTTCTCCCTTTCTGTTAGATCGTGAAGTACTTCGAATACACCCGGCATTTCACGCGCCGGAATTGGAAAAGTATGCAACTCTGCTTCACACGACGAATCGGGTTTGAGCCGGCAAAACTGGTTTCCATTTTCAGGATAGGAAAACTTATGTCCGTTATGACCCGCTCTCCTCAGCCCGAGGGAACGCCCGCCCCTACTCGGCCATCTCTTCAATTGCGTCATTTCAATATCCTGTCGAGATAAAGCGAGGCACTTACCCTGTTGACGTTTCCGAGCCCTTGTGCTATGAAGGCATAATCGACGCGCATCATCTTCAGTTTGATCCCTGCACCAGCGGTTAGATTCGATGCATCGGAGCCGACTCTCACCGAAAGTAGCTTCCTGTAGACATATTCCATCCCTATAAGCGAATCGCCATACCGCTCATCCCGGTTGAAGGCTATGAGTATATCTCCGTCGATGAATCGAATCGGGGCGTCATAAGATAGCCCCCAGAGCACGCTTCTCGGGATAGTCTCGGTTCTCTGAGTATCCCACGCAATGCGTGTGTCCGTAACATCTCTCGCGTTAAGCCCGAAGGACAACGAACCGGTCTCTTTCCTTTCGCCGAACACACCCAGGGGAATTCTGAACATAAGCCCGGCGTCCAGACCTATTCCGGAAGCTTCCCTTCCGTCCAACGACCGGTGGATTATCTTGAAGTTGAGGCCGAATGGAAATTGTACGGGGACATTCAGCACTGACCAGCCGATGTCGATGTTGAAATCGTACATCTTCGAAATGTTCAGATAGACTGCGTCGTCTGCGCTGGTGAACGAACCGCCGTTCGAACCGTTCCTTGCCTGGCATTCCCTTTGGGCCGGATCAAGATTGGTAAGGTCGGCTCCGTAAGGTATGTCGTCGACGCTGAGCCTCACCCAATTAAGCGACAGGCTCATGCCCTGGATCTTCCGAGTGTAGCCGAGGAAAAAGAAGTCCGACAAAGGCGAAAACAGTGAGCCATATTGTGACGAATACATCAGGGAAAGCACGTTCGAGCCGGTCAACGCTCCCCCAGATGGATTGTAATGGAAGGCCGTCCCGTCGTCCGCAAGCGACACGAAGGCATTGCCCATTCCAGACCCTTCCGCTCCAACCGGAATTTCCAGGAAACTTCCGGCATACCCCGTATTCTGCGCACGGGCGATGGAAGACAATATGATAAGAGCGGTTATCGCGCTTTTCAACGCAGTCTCGCCATTTTTCCGATGTGATCCAGGGTCTTCCCGCCGCTGGTCACGCTCACTTTGTAGAAATAGACTCCGTTCGCTACCTGCACTCCGTGATTGTCCGTTCCGTCCCACCATGCCTCGTGGTAGCCAACCGCTGTCGGTGTTCCAATTCCTCCCTCGAACAATCCCTCGCTTTCTCCCGGCGTGCTGCTCGGGTAGCGGATCGTCTTCACGAGCCTTCCACTGACAGAGTATATCCTGACCGAGACGGCATCGACTGGGCTACCGGACGTAACATCGAAAGCGACGAACGTGCGGTTGACGAATGGATTCGGAAACGTGCCGTAGACTTTCAGGCTGAAATCCGATCGCACTACGAATGATGC
>JBJKPC010000037.1:0-31532 GCA_046706745.1 Candidatus Kryptoniota bacterium | reverse complement strand
CTGGTTCTCGTGATACTACTATTTCGACTAATAGCACTGGTGTTTCTTTGCCTGCTAATTATTTGCCTGTTGGTTCTTCTTTTACTTGGAATGTTACAGCGAGCGATGGTCATTCTACTGTTGCTTCTGGTACTTGGGGTTTTACTACTTCTGTTCCTGTTCCTGGTGCTCCTTCAATATCAAGTCCTGTTGATGGTTCTGTTAATCAGCCTATTAATCTTGCTGTTTCTTGGTCTGGTGTTCCTTATGCTCAGCATTATGTTTTGGAGTTGTCTCGTGATTCTACTTTTGCTACTGTGGACTTGGATACGATGGTTTCTCTTACTAGCATCAATGTTTCTAATCTTCGAAATTCTCAGTTGTATTTTTTGCGTGTTGATGCTTCTAATGCTTCTGGTACTGGTCCTTGGTCTGGTAAGAGTCGTTTTACTACTGCTGCTGCTTCTGGTAATTCTCCACCATCAGCTCCTGTTTTGTCTAGTACAGTTGATGGTTATAAAATTTATGCTAATTTAAACGATAATTTTAGTTGGGTTGCTAGTTCTGATCCTGATGGTGATCCTATTTCTTATTCTTATGTTTTGACTGGTTCTCGTGATACTACAATATCGACTAGTAGCACTGGTGTTTCTTTGCCTGCTAATTATTTGCCTCGTGGTTCTTCTTTTACTTGGAATGTTACAGCGAGCGATGGTCATTCTACTGTGACTTCTGCTGCTTGGAATTTTACGACTAATCCTGATCGTGCTCCTGTTGTTTCTATTCCTTTGCCTAATGTTTCTGTTGTTGAGAATTCTGGTAGGGTTTTGCTCTCTAGCAATGTCAGAAGCAATATTTCTGATCCTGATGGTGATAATTTATTGTATGTTGTTAACTCCTCAAATGGCATAACATCAACAATATCTAATGATTCTCTCTTTATAATGCCTAATCATGGTTTTGTTGGTACTGCTTATGTTTTTTTGAAGGCTACTGATCCTTTTGGTCTTTCGACAATAGACACTTCTAGTGTCAATGTGAATAATGTTCAGGCTACATTATCCAGGCCTTCTCTTGTTGCTCCTGCTCTTGGTTCTAGGGTTCTTAATCCTGTTCATTATTCTTGGGATGGTAGTGTTGCTTCTGATGGTAGTAGTATTGATTATAGGGTTAGTGTTGTTGGCCCTGTTGATACTACTATATCTACGTCTAATGATTCTTTGTCTATTTCTCGTTTGCATCCTGGTAATTATTCTTGGTTTGTCAATGCCTCCACCAATACTGGGTTGTCTAGTGTTTCTGATACTCTTGATTTTGTTGTTTCTAATTCTCCTCCTTCCCAGAATAATATCCTTGGTGTTTCTGATAGTGTTCATTTGCCTGATGGCAGGGTTTATATTACTTCTTCTTCCTCTCATGATGTTGATGGTGATTTGTTGACTTATGGTGTTTCTGTGCATGCTGCTGATGGCTCATTAGATACGTTAATAACCTCTCCTGATACTGTTGTTTCTTTGCCTGGTACTTTGTTTAGGACTGGCATATACACAGTCACTGAGTGGGTTGCTGATGGTATTGATACTGTTGGTTCTGGCAATTCTTGGACCAATAGCATCATCACCGGTGTTCAATCAAGGCCTGATCTTCCTAGTGCTTTTGTCTTGTATCAGAATTATCCTAACCCATTCAATCCAACAACCACTATAAGATACGAGCTTCCTAAAGCAAGCCATGTTGACCTTGAAGTGTATAATGTTTTGGGTCAGAAGGTCAGGACTCTTGTCGATAGGGAGCTAGGCCCTGGGACTTATGAGACTGTCTTCGACGGGTCTAAGCTTCCTAGCGGCGCATATATTGTCAGGCTGGCTGCTTCGGCCGAACATGGGGCGTTCTCGGCAAAAGAAATAGGTATGCTTTACCTGAAATAGGCGCAGCGTTACCTTCGCAAGGTACGCAGCGCAGAAGATTTAAGGAGAACTAAGCGTGATTAAAGTCGAAAAGAATATTCCGATCCCACCCTTCAGGAAAACCCTGAAATATCCGTTCGAAGGAATGGAAGTGGGGGACTCTTTCTTTGTCACTGACGTGAAGCGGAATAATCTCGCCATCACGGCAAGGAAATACGGTAGCAAGACCGGCAAGAAGTTTCTTGTTCGCGACGTGAAAGGCGGTGTGCGATGTTGGAGGGTGGAATAATACCGCCCCTGGATTCGCCGGGAGTGCCGGCAATCCACGCGGTTGTTCAATTTGTCGAGGGCCACTTTATTCCCCATGGCAGGGCCAAATTAATTAAGCGCACGATACTGTCAGTCCAAAGGGGTCACATACTGAGTACCGTTACAAGAGCACCTACACGTTAGGATCTCATTATACGGTGGATCAGGTCGAGGCCGGGATTTTTTGTTTCGGAAAATAACGGGCTGTACGGGCGAGTTGCAATTTTCACCGCCATCGGCTAAAGTTCAGTGTGAACCGTACGGTGAAGTAACTGAATTACGTTGATCGGCGGACATTATACGCAACCCGCACACTCTCGTCGTGGTGCACTTATCAAACGGAGTCATCTATGATACCTGATTCCCGGAAACCAATCGACGCGAGATTGCTCCTGCTCTTCATTCCGGTTGCCTATTTCTCATATTTGTTCCACGAATTCGGACATTGGAGCGTGGGAGAACTGCTTGGAAACCGTATGGAATACAGCCTCAACTATGTTTGATGGCAAAGTGGTCACTATCTTCAACAAAGCCAAAGTCTGTATGTCAGTATTGGTGGGCCGGCGTTTAGCGTACTACAGGCGCTCGTGGCTTTAGTTATAATCGAGAAATTCAGTGTACGGTATGCGTATCCTTTCGCATTTTTCCCAATGTACAATCGATTCTTCTCTCTTCTTTTCGGTGGATTCGGCAAGCAAGACGAAGCGAGGATAGCGGTTCTCCTGGGTACAGGAACCTATGTAGTCGCAATCATCGTGCTTGCAATACTCTTGTTGATAGTTATTAGGTGCAGCTGCAGGCTCAAGATAGGTGCGAAGACCAACGGCTACGCAGTCGTAGCCAGCACCATATCCCAGCTTCTGGTAATAGGCACGTATGAGTTCATTAAGATATAGGCCACTCCCGGTGTGCGGGCGATTTCCACTGTAACATTTGCAATCCAGGAGGGAGCAACCGATGAGCAAGATGAAAGCAGCCATTTGTACCCGATACGGTCCACCTGAAGTTTTCAAGATAGTCGAGCGTGTTGCGCCCACGCCCAAAGATGACGAGGTTCTTATTAAGGTATTTGCAGCTTCTGTAACGAACAGTGACATCTTTATACGGGGTTCTAATAACCCGCTGAGGTTTCGCATCCCGATGCGGATCATGCTCGGCATTACCAGACCCAGGAACGATATCCTCGGAGAAGTATTGTCTGGAGAAATTGTGCAGGTAGGTCCGAAGATAAGACGTTTCCGTATTGGCGACCAAGTATTTGGGCTTACGGGTTTTTCACTTGGAGCATACGCAGACTACAAATGCATGAAGGAAACGGATTCAAAGCGAGGATGTATTGCACTGAAGCCGAGCAACATCAGTTATGAAGATGCAACTTCAGCTGCCTATGGTGGACTCCTGGCCTTGCAGTTCCTTGAAGACGCGCATATCCAACCCGGACAAAAAGTCCTCATCTATGGTGCGTCCGGTACCTCTGGTACAGTAGCGGTACAGTACGCAAAACATCAAGGTGCGGAAGTGACTGGCGTATGCAGTGCGGAGAAGGTTGATCTTGTAAGATCGTTGGGGGCCGACAAGACGCTGGATTATACCCAAAGAGACTCCGTCTCCAAGCTGGAAACATACGATGTCGCGCTTGACGCGGTCGGGAAAGCCAGGACTTCTGAATTGAAACAGGCATGCAAAGCCCGAATGTTGGACAAACACAAATTTCTCTCAATTGACGATGAGGCACTCGTCTGTAGCTCAGCTCGTCTGGACAGAATCCGAGAACTCGTTGAAGCAGGCATAGTCAGGCCAATCACTGACAGGTGTTTCCCGCTAGATCAGATTGTTGATGCGCATAGGTACGTAGAGCTAGGACATAAGAAGGGTAATGTCGCCATCACGGTAAACTAAGCACCAAAGATTTTCCGTCCGACTACCCATGCCGGATGACTTGTGGTTGGCGGTTTACAGAATGTCAGAGTCCTCCGCCTGAAGCGGGATTTCGAGCAGGGCGCTCAACAAGAGACTAATGGGCTTCGGGTCCTTCGCTAAGTACTGTTACATAAATATCCTACCGCTTAGGATCTCTTGATACGGTGGAACAGAGGCGGGCCGGAATAATGAGGTATCCCGGGGTAGTTGCAATTCATCCCTATCTTCTCTAACGTTAGTCGAACATGATTCAGGGCATGAGTCAGGAGAAGTCGGGCTATCATCGTCGAAGCATATATTCTTCATGGAACATCCCCTGCTTTCCGCTGACCTTAATTTGGAAATCGTTAAGTCCGATGCCTGCAATCTCTAACCAGCCGAAACACCTGCTTAGTGGCTATTCAATTAGGAATCATTAGTATCTGGACTGAACAATAGAAAGGGACCATATCATGGTTTCGAGTATCCAAAAAGAAAAAGCCGAAATGTTCCTGAAATACCATCAGGGCAAGGAAATTCTGGTGCTATTGAATTCGTGGGACGTCGGGAGTTCTAAGTTGATAGAAGCGTGCGGCTATAAAGCGGTCGCAACGACAAGTATGGGAATAGCTGCCTCTCTGGGATATCCCGACTGCGAGGCAATCCAGTTGTCGGAAATGATTGAATCCATTACGGGAATCGTAAACGGAGTACAGGTTCCGGTAACTGCGGATATAGAAGCTGGATATGGAAATAATACAAATGAAGTAATTGAGTCCCTTAAGAAGATAATTGCAACCGGAATTGTTGGAATAAACATTGAAGACAGCATTAATCTGAGCCCAAGCTTGATCGACGAAATGGAATTTTGTGAAAGAATAGCGGCCATTCGGTCCTTATCGGATTCGCTGGGGTTTCATTTGGTAATCAATGCAAGAACGGATTCATTCTATACTTCGTCAGGTTCGTCACGAGAAAAATTGTCCGAATCGATCAAGCGCGGCAACAAATACAGGGAAGCCGGTGCCGACTGCATATTCATACAGCCTGTATGGGACAAGGAAACGATTTCAACATTGGTCAAAGAAATAAATGCTCCCATCAATATTCTTTCAAACCCTACGATCGGGGGAGGGTCAACCCCATCCGTAAGAGAACTGCAGGATTTAGGTGTTGCCCGCGTAAGTCTTGGTTCAGGCGTGATGAAGGCTACTCTGGCTTTGATCAAGAAAGTTGCCGACGAACTATCGGAAAAGGGGACTTACAATATTTTGTTGGATACTTTGACGCCGCTTTCCGAAGCAGCAGCGGCTTATAAAATGGCGATAGGGTCGAACAAAGGAAAAGCAGCTGACGCTTGAGGGCCTTAAAGGCAATTTGCCTGCTGCTCAAACGATGATTACGCTTGCAGAACTGGTAGAGGAACGGTTACACCCTAAATGCCTTATGGGAAATCAGCAACAGATTTGTGGGTCGCTCCGTTTAGCCGTCTATATGTGTTCACGCTCAAGAAACAGACAGATCCAAGGTCCTCCGCTAAGTGGTGGTACTGGAGATTCTAACCGTCAAGGTACTTCATAAACACTGGATCAGGTGCCAGCAAGAATGTCTCGTTTGTGGGAAATGGCGGTCATACCAAGCGAGTTGCAAATTCAAAGTTGACTACTTAAGCTTGATTAAATGAAGAGGTCGGGTATGCACAAGACATCATTTTGTATGATGGACATTCGCTTGGAGAAATCATGACGAGTGAACCGGAAGTTGCCTGCACAGTCACTCTCACATGTGTTGCCGACGCATGAGGTGGCGCCATCGAAATTGAGAACTCGAGGTGACATGAGGCTGACCGAGAAACTGCATCTATTAAGGATCGATTTCGAAATCCCCGTAGCTCCTGGAAGGAAGCTCAGCAGGTTCGTAAATGTCTTAATCGTTTTTGGGGACAGAATCACCCTTATCGACACAGGTGTCCAGGGAAGTGAAGGGACAATCTCTTCATATTTAGAGGGGAATGGCAGACACCTTTCTGAAATCGGAACAATTGTCATATCTCATGCACATCCCGATCATATCGGCTCGGCAGCAAGCATCAAAGGTCTGACAGGCTGCAGAGTTCTTGCGCACAGGGACGATCAAGCCTGGATTGAAGACATTGGGCTTCAGAATAGAGAGAGGCCAGTGCCCGGATTTTTCACCCTGGCGAACCTCCCCGTGAAGGTCGACGGATTACTGGAGGACGGTCAATTGCTGCAAGTCGATAAAGGTATAACTTTGCAAATGATCCATTCTCCGGGCCATTCGAAAGGCTCGTTAAACATGCTCTTCGTCGAGGACAGGATCCTCTTCACTGCCGATTCCATCCCGCTCAAGGATGACATCCCGAACTACGATGATTATTCGGCCTTGATGAACTCCCTGAGAAGGATAAAGGATTCGAGGGACTACGACGTGCTGCTGACATCATGGACTCAACCTCTGACCGATAAATGCGAGATTGAGAAGTTGATTGATGAGGGAGAGAATTACATTCTGAAGCTGGACCGGGTGGTCAAAGAAACTTACACCGGTAAGGAATCAGAGTCGTTGTCGTTCTGCACGAAGGCAGTGCAGAAACTAGGGCTGCCACCCTTCCTTGTGGGCAAAGTAGTCGACAATGCATTCAGGAGCCACTTGAGTGGGCCCCAGCCTCAAGTTTGAGCGCCGGCACCTTGGGGGGCTTCGCATCCACACCCACTTCGCGACTGTTGGCGATAGCGGCCGTGATTTGCAATTCCCATTGGAAAGGGGTACGTTAGTGAAACAGGGAGCAGGGTATGTCAAGAAAGACTTATACTTTAACTGCGGAGATTCGGACCGCGAATCCACATGATGTAGGGGCTTATCTTAATTATGTTTTCACGCCATGGTCTGTTACGAGGACTATCACCGGCTTTATGATAGAAGCTCAAATGACCGGCGAAAGTGCACGTCTGCTAAACCGCAGACTCCTGTCCTCACTGAAGCGCATCGAAAAGAAAACGACCCTCCAGGCCGAATGGAAACATAATGGAAGTGCGTGGAGATTCTTTGGATATATGATGAAAGGAAACAGGAGAAGATCCGTCCGGACGCGGCATGCGCGCCGCTGGGTTGTGTCTCAAGTCAGAGATCTGGACTAACAAGGATCGGCAATGAAAATCATCGCACAGGTACAGAATAGCGAAGGCAAGCACAACGTAAACCTTCAGACCGATGGCATTGCCCGGTCCCTCACTATTGAGCCAAAGTCGAGTGGATTCGGATCCAGTGCGAACGGCGGAGAGTTGTTTTTTTTAGCGCTTGCTACCTGCTACTGCAACGATATTTATCGTGAAGCGGCGCAACGAGGCATCAAGGTAGTCAGAGTTGATGTAACTGTGGAAGGGGATTTTGGCAAAGCCGGAGAGCCAGCGACAAATTTGAAGTACAGTGCGAGTGTGACCGCGCAAGCCAGTGAAAGTGACATTGTGGACCTAATGAAGCATACTGATACTGTAGCCGAAATTCAGAATACCGTAAGGAGCGAGACGCCGGTCCGGCTCGATCGAATAGAGACACAGTCGGTATAGTTTGCCATCACTGACTGGAGGAGATCGCGGTGCAAATCACAAGAACCGAATTCAATATCAATGGAGCCACTTTACCCGCCATCAAGATATCCTCAGACAGTCGGACCGCGAGCGCCTTCATCTTTCACGGCTTTGGTGGAAGCAAGGAGGAACAACTCGGGCTCGGTTTCCGACTTGCCGAACTGGGTCTTGATGCGTACGCAATTGATCTAAGAGGGCACGGAGAGAACACCCAGCCGCTCGATATCGAGGTTATGGACGACGTCAACACGCTGATCAAGAGTCAGAAGGGATCGCTGAGGACTATCACCATCGGGCATTCGCTCGGCGGTCGTTTATCTTTGCTGAGCAGTGCAGACATTCGTATAGGAATATCGCCAGCCCTGGGAACGACATTCTCAGAGCAGACCATTACATTGGTCAACGGTATGAGGAAGCATCGCGTCCACGAAGCCACTGAGAATTCCAATTTTCGAGTACTTGGCTTGCTTCCTGTGGTCGACGACATTATGGGATCAGATGATCTCGTATTGTTTGGAGAGCGTGATATTCCAGACATTGTACAGGGATGCCAATTGTTGGCGAGCAAAGGAAAAAACGTCGTCCAAATTCCGAAGGCGATGCACAGCGACACGTTTCTTGTTGAAGCAACCTTTCATCACCTCAAAGAATGGTTATTCAATTCGGGGCGGCTTCCCAGCGCCTAACACTTTATAGAAGGTAAAATTCAAGAAATAGATATATCGCAGACCGGAGCGATAGCATTGGTCGCTGTTAGTATTTTCCACTTAGGCACTGAAGGGGCTTGCACCGGCCGCCGATAATTTGTGCTTGCAATGGCTCGTGTTTTTGAGAGGCATCGTCGGTCGGTCCCGGACGATGTCCGGCGAAAGGCAGATCAGTGGGGGTAGGAAATCTTGCCGGTGTTTATCATTGCCTGGCCGGAACAATAGTTTACCGCTGGCACGGTAAGCGGGAGTGGGTCACTTCCAGGCCTCCGGTACAGCAAGATCCCGATTCTTTTTGTGCCGTCCGACAGATAGCCACTGACGATGCCCGGTGAAAATCTCCCCTTGGCTCGGAAGCCCGATCGCATGCTTTCGGTTGTACCTGCAACTTTGCAGAACTCATCGAGCATCGCCCACTTTTCCTTCTTGTCCGCCAGATTGTGTCGCTTCAGGATTGCCAGCAGGCATTCCTCTTTCCCTCGTTTTCCCATCCGAATGATTTTGCGGATAATCCGGTAAGCTCCGTTTTGGGTTAGCTAAATTATGAGGCAACGACTTCCTTGCGACTCCGCCAAAGTTACCTTTTCTATGAGTCAATGCGGTATGCGCCCGTTCAGTTCGCCAACGCCTGACCGCAACACTAATTTACCATTTGCATATCAATCGGGGGCGGGTCGCCAGGGTCCTTTCCTATTCGATCGTTTTCGGCTTTAAGGTAGGCGTTCGGGTCATGGTCCATTCCGCCTGCCGGAAGCCAATCCCATAATGTACCTAAATCTTTCCTTATCAGTTCCGAGTAGAATGCGGGGAGTTCCGCGGTCTCCTGTTCGAAGTACCGCTTGAAATGAATATCGGTGTCCAACATCCGCCTTACCATCGTGTAGTATTTAATCCTGCCGAATCCTTCGGATGAGACCGCACGCAATACGTTTATCAAACGAGGGATGAACGCCCCGGTGGCCGCAAATCGTTTGGCAGTGGAGCGCCATGTGAAGGTATATTCGGTCAGGTCGATAACATTATCATAAAACTCGGACCAGGAATAATTCCTGGGTTTCACATTCATTGCTTTGTTGTTGTCAAGAAAATGGAAAGGGAATGGCAGGACTTTATTCGCCCGTTGGTATTCCAGGTTGACCGGTGCAGCCTGTCCGAAAGCCGATAGGAGCGAGTATCCGGGGAATGCACCGGGTGTCATATCCAGGAATCTTTTTGTGAGCTCGAATGGCTCTCTTCCTTCATCGGTATCGAGTCCGAGGACAAAGTTGGTTTGTACATAGGGAATATACCTCAGGATCATATTCACGTGTTCGGAGACATGCCTGACTTTGGTCATGCCCGACATGTTGCTCGCCTTCGATTTGCCGCCAAGCTCGAACCAGGATTCAATTCCAGGAAGTATCGCTTTGAAACCGTTACGTTTCAGCCTTTTCAAATGTGGCTCTGATAATAATGAGAGGCTGCTTTCCGCGATGAAGTCGATGCTGCCAGGGGGTACAGCATCCTCTATCGTGTTCATGTATTCGTTGAATCTTATTCCGAAATTCGGATCGTGCCAGCCGACGACAGGGCGTCTGAATTTCGTTCTGAGAAACGAGAGGTCCTCTTTCAACAAACCGAAGTCGAGAGGTTGGTAAGGTATTACTGAGTCGATGCAAAAGCTGCACGTGTACGGACATCCAAGGCTCCCGATCATCGGGACGATTTTTATCAGCGGCGCTTTCTTTAGCGTCGGCTCGATGAAGTTCCACCGTTCCTGCACTCCTGGGATCGAAGAGGGCTGACGCTTTGCACTGATGTGCAGACCAAACGGTCGGTGTTCCGCGCAATCGTAGAGGACCTCGTGCACGACCGACTTATCGGTAAGCCCCAATACATAGTCGAAGTACTTCCGGGCATCTTGGGGATAACAGCGTGCATGCGGACCGCCCAGCGCGGTGACCGCCCCGCGCGACCTGAACAGATTACTCAGTGCATACGCCGTCTGGCCCGCTTCACTAAAGGCCCCTATGAATACAATATCAACATTTTTAGGGAGCTCCTCCACCAAGTTTTCAAATCCAGTATAGCAGACAAGCGTAACATCATGTCCTAACTCCTCGCACCATACACCCAGAACCTGGGGCATGATGCTCGCAAAGTTGGCGTTCATGACTCGTGCCCACAGCGCGTTTGTCGGGCCTTTTGTCACCAGGTCTATGATTCCAATACTTAACTTACGCTTCATATCCGTTCCTGCCGTCACTGCTCAAGTAGCAAAGATTGAGCTTGGGATTGGGTCTGTTGGAACAATAATTTGAGTCAAAGGTTCACCACCGCCATTTGTTTTTCTCTGTTTCCTCGGGAGTTAATATAGTCTCACACCATCCCTTTAGCTAATAAAAACTGCACGGCAAAGGAGGTCTATCTTATGGACTTCAGAGCCAGCCCGATGGGAACATGGAAGATCATGGGAGGTGAAATATTCAATTCAAGTCCTCCCATGAGCAATTGTGGCGGGATGTCCGTGTTGCTGGTTGTCAAGCCCTTCTTGCTCCACGGCTCAAGCTCGCTTTACAGTCCGACATAACGAAGGGGATTTTAACAGCTCTTCATAATTCGCTATGGTTGGCCTCAATCTCAGGATCCCTGCGGTGCCATTGCGGACAAAGATATCGCCGGATACTTCACGAACCCATCAACTCAATCTCGGGTGTCGTGTCAGCAAAGACCTACTTTGCCCCGAAATGTGCCCGGGGGTGGCTCGTGATGAAAGCCGCAACATCCAGTGCTTGCTTTTCGGTAAGATCGGAAATACGATAAGGCATATTGTTGTGGACGAATGCCGCTAGCGTTGCAGGCTTTGCCATCCCTGCGCCGTCATTGAACGACTCGTCTCCCCACAATGGCGGCGCTATTTTGGTGCCGAGTCCATTAGGGCCATGGCAAGGAGAACAGATTGTCTTAAACACCTTTCTACCGGAATCAGCAATGGGCTTATACGAGCTTCGTATCTCCTTGAGCCCAAGCCATGGTATCTTCCCGTAAACCGGTAGGCCTTTGGATATCCACTGAAAATAAGTTACAAGTCCTACCATTTCGCTGCTGTTCGGCGGAAGAGGTTTGCCGTTCATACTCCTTTCGAAGCAGCTGTTTATCCGGAATATGATGTCGACTACTCCTTTCGCTCGCTCCCTGTATTGCGGGTATTGGGTTGTCACACCGACCAGTGAGAGGCCGCCGTTCTTTCCGCCTCCCAATGAGCCCTCTTTGAAATGACAATTCGAGCAGTTTAGGACATTGCCGACATATGCCCCGGCGTAATGCCTGGTGTGATTCATAATATTGTAACCGGTCATTACCGCTTCCCTTATGCTTGGCGGAGCCTCCTTTGTGGCAGGAGGATCATACTTTACCGACGCCGCGGGGGCCTCACTTATCTTCTGCTGCATGTCGCGGCTTTGCGCTTCCGCGTTTGTGACATCTTCATTTTCGACGGTTGCAATCAAGACAAGTGTGAGAAATGCGGTTGTCATCACGAAAATCGACTTGTTACTCACTCTTTTATCTCCTTGTTGCGTAATTGGAATTGGCTCCCGATCGAGCCTTTTGTTACAAGAATAGGAAGTATCGCGGATTGGGGAATCCTTCTGAGGTTTGCCGCCGTCCGCGTATCGATATCATCTTACCTCGTTACATTCCAAACAATGAATGTTCCAGATGTCTCTGACTATTCAATGCAGATTCAACGTGCGGTTCTATGCCGGCCGTAACTGTGCCGATACCACTGTTTTGATATCGACATCCTTGCTGAAAGAACCGGGCTTATTTCGGAGAGTTCGATTGGCGGGGGGAGAGTTGATGCTGAAGCCAATCATCTACACCTAACTAGCAAATCTATACTAACGCGGCTTCAGTTTCAATGATTTGGACGTTTAAGTGGTGGTGCATTTTGCCTGTGCTTCAACCGCGAAGCGGTGATATTACTATAGAATTTGAATTCCAATGATCAAGAATCCCGTAGGGATGATATTATGTCACCCTTTCAGGGTTCATACTTCCAGGTTCCATAATAGTTCTATAGTAATTTCATCCCTACGGGATTAAAACAAGCCACAATCGCACTGCTTTCCGCAATTCAGTTCCCACTGTTCGTGAACGACGGATTCAAAATGCACCACTACCCCCGGGTGAGCCAGCGAACAATGGCACGTCGAAGTCTATAGGCGCCTGTTACTTGATCGGCTTTCTTCCGCCTGTGGGAATTCGATCGGCTTTCTGCGCCGTCGGAGGGTTCTCGAGAGTGTAGGACTTGATAAGAAGGAAAAACATTATTATCAGCAGGACTACTATGACAGGAAGCATGAAATTGAATCGCTCGGTGAACGAAGGGATTGCCGCCGCCACAGAATCTGCTGCTGTGGTTATCATTGCGAGCATCAGTGCCCCCCTGTGGTTACATATGCCATAACGGTCATCGTGGCAAGGTACACGATAACTGCCACGCCGAACAAAGTGAAGAACGGACTCTTCCTCCCTTTGGAAGCGTTCTTATCGAGAAAAGGCACGAGCATCCAGATAATTGCGCCCAAAGTGATGCCGCCCAAACCGATTATGTCCGAAAAGGTTCTGAGAGTTTGAAATACAAACAGGAAGTACCATTCGGGCTTTATGCCGGCGGGGGCCGGAAGTACCGGATTCACTTTATGGGCTATGTTTGCCGGGAAGATCGCCACAAATGCGAGCAGGACTGCAAGTCCGCCCGACCACACTGCCGCCTGACGCATCACGAATGTCGGAAACAGCTTGGTCCCCTCGGTGTAGTCAATTTGTGATCTCGGCGTACTGACACCCAGGACCTGGCTTACAAAGACGTGCGCTGCAATAAATGTCATCCACAATATCGGCAGCACGATCGTATGGAGCGTAAACATCCTTGTCAAAGTTGACGCGCCGACATCGGCTCCCCCCATCATTACGCGCGACAACCACCCGCCTATTCCCGGTATGTACAGCGGCATGCTGACGCCAATCTTTGTGGCGAAGAATGAGAGTGTGGTCCACGGAAGAAGGTAGCCAGTGAAAGCGGAGGTCAGAACAAGTCCCAGTATGATTACACCGAGAACCCACATTATTTCCCGCGGTTTTCGGTAAGCTTTCATGAAATATGTCGAGAACATGTGAACCACGACGATGGCGATCAGGAAATTGGCGCCCCACACATGGATCGATCTAATCAGCCAACCGTAGTGAACCTTCTCCATGATATAGTGAACGGATTCGTTTGCGTGAGCCGGTGTAGGCGAGTAGTAGAATGCAAGAAGTATCCCGGTGACGATCTGGACGGCGAGAATAAACAGTGCCAGGCCGCCGAAATAATACCAGAACGAATGCTTGTGCTGCGGGACCTTTCTGCAAGCTATCCAGTTCCGGACGGGAGTGAAGTCAAACCGATCTTCAAAGAACGATGACAAGCGGCTCGCCATTTACATCAAGCCGCTTCCTTTTTGTTCACCGAGACGTAGATTTTATCCCCCTTAGTGTAAACGTAGTAAACCGGGAGGGGTTTTACAGCAGGTCCTTTGAGAACCTTTCCCGTTATGCTGAATTTACTCCCGTGGCACTCACAAAGGAAATAATCGCCATTCGGTTCGAAATCGACCGTGCAACCCATGTGCGTGCATTTCGCAGACAGCGAAGTATACTCCCCGTCCGGCAGATGCACGAGTACGGCAGGCTGGTCCAGAAACTTGAAGAACTTGGCGGTATTCAGTCCCATTTTTCCGGTGGCGACCACAAATATATGGTCGACTTCACCGAGGGCAACCGAGGGCGGCGTGAAGAATCTCAGTACCGGATAAATAATGTAAGCTGCCACGACCGCAACACCTGCGGTGAGTATGCGATTCAAGAATTGTCGTCTGGTTGAGGCCATACAGTTTCAGTAACAATGGAATATATCCCTATCGTTCCGGAGAAGACAAGTTGACGCAAGAAAATTCTCCCGCTCCGGTCCAATTCGGGTCAGACGAGTATCTTCAACGACTGCGGGTCGACCCGCATCTCAAACCTGTCAAACCTTTCGAAGGGGACTTCTCCGTCACGGTGAATCGACACCGGCGTCTCACATTCTATCAGCAATTGCTTAGCCCTTCCGAAAGTGACCTCCGGATGTTGTCCATGAGTTCCCTTGAGGGCGCTGGGGAGCACCCGCAGGATTCTCGATGTCGACATATCCGCCGCTATGCAGGCGTCGAGGAGACCGTCGTTGAGGACTGCAGCGGGAGTCAACAGGAACCCTCCGCCTGCCGAGACCCCGTTCCCTACCGCCACGAGAAAAGTCTTTCCTTCGACTATTTGTTCGTCCAACTTAATCCGCATCCGGATTGACTTATATTTGTAAAGGGTCTTTACAACGGAGTACAAGTACCTTGAAAGCCCTCTCAGCTTATGCACATTGAAGCTTTCACGCGCCACTTCCGCATCGAAACCTATTCCTATTCCGTTCACGAAAATCAATTCACGGCCCTTCAGGTTCAGCGTGCCGACGTCTATTGTCTTAACCCTACCTGCTACCACCCTGTGGACATATTCCTGGAGACTCTTCAGTTTGCCGACTGCTCTGATGAAATCGTTTCCGGTGCCGGTGGGTATGATTCCCATAACCGTATTCGAGCGGACCGTGCCGGCGGCGACCTCGTTAACCGTACCATCACCTCCTACAGCAACCACGACGTCGAACTCGGATGCATATTCCCGTGCAAGCTCTGTGGCGTGCTCAGGCGCCTTGGTCAGCTGGAGATCGAACTCCATCCCGAGTTTTCTCGCCAGGTTAATAAGCCGAGGAAGTATTCTCCGGGTCCTGCCGTTGCCGGAGACCGGATTCACAATGAATTTTACGAACCTCTCGCCTGCCGGTCTCATCAGTCTATTGCAACGACTCCTTTCGAAGCTTTGCCAGATTAATTGTCTCCATTATCCCTTCTCTGACCCTGAATTCCCTTCTATGACGAGTGATTTCATACACGGTGAGTATTCCAAAGATCAAAGAAACGATTATTCTGGAATTATTACCCACAAGGGGCAGTTGCGGCATAAACGTAAAATGCACCGGATAAAGGAACTGCGCGAGCCACAGCACGAAAAGGATCACGGCATCTCCGCGAGTAAATCTCAACTTCGCAAGCGTTGCGCAGCCGTAGAAGGTCATCATCATCGAAAGGAGTATTTCTTCCCGATGATGGATGTCCAGCGGGATGGTCGAAACTCTTCCCATCGAGATAGAATAGACAATCGGGATCATTGAGACAAGGAGTGTCCACTGGTTGACCTTGCTGCTGATCATGTTAAGAAGCGCCATAGGGGCAAGATGAATCGTTCTGGCCCAGTAAAAGGCAGTCACCTTTTCAGGGAATTCGGAAAGGAACGGAGCCACCCATTGCACAAATACAAATGCACTTATCCCCAATGTCGCCGCGACGTGTTTCATGCTGTCCAGGAAGGGATCGGCAACCGCCCACATGGCCAATCCGCCCACAAGAAAGAGCGTCACCAGGATTAGCCCTCTTTTCTTCCCGTTCTCAACGGAGACTATAGCCCGCGGCATCGCGAGCAAATCCTCCTTCTTCTCTTCCTCCTCTTCAGGCAAAACCCTGAGGATATACAGGTAGAATACGAATACGGAGCCCAGAAAGATGCCATCGTATATCTGAAGATCGCGTTTCAGCAGCACCACGATGAAATAGAGCGACGAAATGAAAAGTGCCAGCACCTCCACGATATTTTCAGGGCGGAGCTGCACAAAGTGTATTTTCTTCCCGTTTCTAATTCGAGAGTAAACGTCTGCAGTGACGAAAATCAGCGGCCAGCCTACTCCCATCAGCAGCCGGTTCGAACCGGTAAAGTTTGCAAGCATCAGGTTGACGTCTTTCCGCCACGCAATCACCGCTTCGACCATGAATTCGGGGACCACCTGCAAAAGCGCGACGATAGCGACAGCGAGCCCCTGACTGATACTGAACTCAGCGGCTTCCGCCGCCCAACTCATTATCAAGGCCGACACGATGACGGCACTGAAACAGAGAAACGCAACAAAACTCGCGCTGTCGCTCGGATACGTATGCAGCCAGACCGATATCACGACACTGTAGAGCGACATGAAAATGAAGTAGTAGGTGTGGCGGGACTTCATCATGAAATGTGGTCAAGGGCGAAATGCGGGATCTTCATCGCAGCCATGTCGTGAAATCCCGGCGGCATCCCGAGAAAGTCATGGATCTGATTCAAAATCAATCCGACGGAGGCAACATCTCCCATTATTCCGTTGTTTATTACGACATTGACGGGCGGTTCTCCCTCGACGAAAACGGCGTCGAACTCTATTGTGGCATCCACTCTCATCGTGAGCCTGAGGGTAACGGCCTCCCGGCCTCCCATTTCGACGACGACCTCATGTCGGACTCCGACTACATGATTCCGCGCCACAAACATATCGTCGCCGTTGTGGTCGTGGTCCGCCAGTACGGGCTGCATAGTGGAGCGCATGTCGTCGTACTTAATGCCCAGATGGTGAGCGATAAATTCTGCCGAATCAGTAAGGCCGATGGGTCCGAACCTTCCAGTCGCGGCTCTCTCCAGGAATTCATCGGATGTCAATCCGACCCCCAGTTTTCTTCTGAGCGCCGGCCGGCGCCGGCCCAAATTCACCATCCGTTCCACCCTGACGGCAGATACCGATACGCACGGCGCGGTAAGCATGAGTACGAGACTATCCATAACAAACCCGGGATTGACACCTGCAGCAAGGATCCTCACCTTTTTCCGTTTCGCCAGCGTATCCATCTTCCTGAAAAGCCTGGGATCGCGACGGCGAAGAAAGAACAACTCCTCAGCAGTGGTGACCACGTTGTAGCCGCGTTCAATAAGAGACATCACCTGATCCGCAGCCTCCGGCAGGAACGATACCGTGGAATGAACGACAACATCAGCCCTTTTTCTTTTCAAAGATCTGACCGACTGCACGACATGTAGATTATAGATACCCTGCGGGTCAAAAAATTCACCGATGTCCTTACCGACCTTCTCTGTCGCTTCATCAACACACCCGACAAGCTCGAACATGTCCCCATGTTTCAGGAGGGTCTTCGCTATGTTTATACCTATCTGGCCGAGCCCGAATTGTATTACCTTAATCTTCCTGATCATGATCCCTTGTTCTTCTTTGAATCTCATGAACAAACATGCGGGTGATTACAGTAGGGCGGGTTATCGCGGCTCCCACCACGACAGAATACGCTCCAAGTTCAAAGGCGTGAGCAGCCTCGGATGGAAGAAGTATCCTCCCTTCGGCGATTACAGGAATCACCAAAGACTCCGAGAGTCTCCCGATGAGGTCGAAATCGACCCCTTCCCTGACTTTTTCAGCCGTGCCGGGCGTATAGCCGGAAAGAGTGGTGGAGACAAGATCCGCCCCGAGTTCCGCGGCTTGTATGCCTTCTTCGAAAGTCGAGACGTCCGCAAGCAGAAGAGTACCGGGGTGATCCACTCTGACTCGCCTTAAAAACTCAAAACCGGTCAATCCGTTCGGGCGAACCCTTTCAGTAACATCCAATGCGGCGATGTCGGCACCGGCTTCAACAATGTCATTCACGTCACTAAAGTCGGGGGTAATCAAGACGGAACCATCCGGATACTGGGATTGTACCAGTCCTATGACAGGTAACTGCACCTTTTCTTTCGTGGCTTTGATGCTCTCTTTTCCTTCAGTTCTGATCCCTGCAGCGCCCCCCATCTGCGCTGAAAGCGCAAACAGGGATTTGTATTCAGGGGTATTGAAAGGATCTCCGGCATCGAACTGGCACGACACTATCAAACCGTTCTTTACATTTGCTATTGAATTCAGATATTCCATTTCGCCTTTCAACTTCTTTTGTTCTCGTTACAAACCGGACTTACTTGGCCAACATAATACTCTTCGCAACTTCCAGTGCAACAGCAAAGACACTCGACAGCAATGCCGCGATGCCGACCGCGGTCACTTTACGACCGAACACGACTTTGGAAAAGTGAACAACAAGTGAAACCGCTGCGGCGAGGAGCACAATGTCCAGGAATGCCAGGAAATAGAAGGAGACGGGGTTGATGACTTGTGGTGACGGATTGTTTGAAAACAGAAAACTGCCGAACACGGCCACATCCATCGGGACAAGAATTACCGCTCCGACGGCGAACGGGTGCAGGCTGTAAACCATCCCGGATAGATATCCGGTCATGGACGCGCCCGTCCTTTTTACTCTCAAGGTCGCGTAGCTAATTCCACCAAACAGATATATTGCAGGAAGAAATACGACGACACCGAGTACCATTCCGGTGACAAGAAGGCGGGTGAAATCCAACGAGTAGATGTCGGCTGCCTTGACGAGATAGAGGGTGAAGAAGCTCAGAGCGATCCCTTCCAGCGCAGCAAGAAGCATCGTATAATTCCTGTGAGAAGCAAGTATTATCTTCTTCAGGGTTTGCTCGGGATACCGCCACAAATTGTAAACGGTCGAATACAGATCCAGCGCCTTGACACTATCCTGGAGGATACTTCCGCACGATTTGCATCGTATCGCCAGATCCAGATTGTCCGCCTCGCACACGTGACATTTTGTCAAAGATCGTCAACCTCCTCCCCTTCTGTAAGCGTGCCACGGCATCTCATAACTGCGCCTGCATCTCTCGCCCGGAAACCGGCTCGAAATGAGCCGTGAAATGTCTCAGGTACGGAGGCTGGTACGTAATTCTGAAACCTGGTATACGCTCCCTTCGTTTGTAAACCTCAATAATAACCTCAGCAGCGTAGTCGATGTGGCTCTGCGTATAAACTCTTCGCGGGACGGCAAGTCTGACGAGTTCAAGGGCTGCCGGGATAAACTTGCCTTCGGTTTCTCTGCCGAACATGACCGATCCGATCTCGACACTTCTTATTCCCCCTTCGAGATACATCTCAACCGCAAGTGATTGTCCCGGGAAATTGTCGGGCGGTATGTTGGGAAGGAAACGGCGCGCGTCAAGAAAGACCGCGTGTCCTCCTGTCGGTACGAGAACCGGCACGCCTGCATTCTCGAGTTTCTCGCCGAAATACTCGATAGACCTTACGCGGTATCTCAGATAATCTTCGTCCAGCACTTCGACAAGTCCCTGTGCAATTGCTTCGAGATCGCGACCGGCCAGTCCTCCATAAGTCGGAAACCCTTCGGTCATAATCAGCAGGCTTCTAGCCCTCTCCGCGATAGCGGGATCGTTCACGGCAAGAAAACCCCCTATGTTTACGAGTGCGTCTTTCTTGGCGCTCATCGTGCAACCATCCGCATAACTGAACATCTCACGAACGATATCGCGGACTTCCTTGTCTCCGTACCCGGGTTCTCTGAGCTTAATAAAAAAGGCATTCTCCGCGAATCGACACGCGTCAAGGAAAAGAGGTATTTCATACTTGTCGAGTAGTGCCTTAGTCTCGCGGATGTTTTTCATGCTGACCGGTTGGCCGCCGACGGAGTTGTTGGTCACGGTGAGCATGCAGAGGGGAATTCTGTCGCGGCCTGTCTTTCTGATAAGGTCTTCAAGCTTGTTGAGGTCCATATCGCCCTTGAAGTCGGCACGCCTTTCTGTTTCGAGGGCGCAATCGACAGGTAGGTCAACGGCTTCCGAGCCGGAGAACTCTACGTTGGCTCGCGTGGTGTCGAAATGTGTGTTGCTCGGTATGACCTTTCCTGGTCCGCCGACAACCGTGAAGAGTATCTTCTCGGCGGCCCTTCCCTGGTGCGTCGGAATGATGAATCTCGAGCCGGTGATATCTCTGACCGTCCTCTCGAACTTGAAGAAACTCCTCGATCCTGCATAAGACTCGTCCCCGTCCATCAACACGGCCCACTGTTTTGAGCTCATTGCCGCGGTCCCTGAGTCAGTGAGCAAATCTATCAAAACGTCGTCAGCGTTCAAAAGGAAGAGATTGTAAAATGCCGCCTTGATAGCCACCTCTCGATAACTTCGAGTCGTGAAATTTATCGGTTCGACCGACTTAATCTTGAAGGGTTCGATTACCGAATGTCTCATCTCAAGACTGTATATGGACCTATCGAGTCCGGATAGACATTTACAGACACAACGAAATTCAGGAATCCGACAGCCTTCAATTGTAAAAGGTGACCGCCGGCGGAAACCACTGAGTACTTCGCCACCTCGTTCGAATCGGGCTCGGCTATGGAACTAAAAGTAAATCCAGTGAACGATCCGTTGCCGCCTGCAAACTCCTTAGGCTTTCTGTACCATCCCTGGGCAGTCGCCGCGATGTGATTCATTTCATTGATTACTTCGTTAATATCGGTCTCCTGCTGGTTCGACTTGAAGTAAACGACCGCGAGTGAAATCGCGATCGCCACGATTATGGCAACAAGGACTATCAACAAAAGCTGCTGAGTTCCCATCTCCGAGTACCTCCTTAAAAATATACTGCGAAAGCAAGTCCGGCCGTCCGGAAACCTACAATGAATTTGCTTGTACCAGGGCTGGTATTGACGTTGAATGCAACGCCGGGCTGATAATCTGCAGAAAATCTCTCACTTGATTTGGAAGAATTCTCCACTCCGGCAAGCGAAAATGTAACGCTGAGCATGCTACTTCTCCTACTTTGTTGAGATTTTGATCTGTTCTGGGATAGTTTCTCCCAGTTTCGCTACCAGAATATCGACATGTTCTTCTTCGATGATTAACGGTGGGAGAAGTCTGATCACGTTGCCGTTGGTACAGTTTACGAGCACCTCTTTGTTCAGAAGATTACGGACGATTTCCACACACTCCGTTTTGCATTCCAATCCGAGCATCAGCCCTAGACCTCTCACCTCTGAGACAAAATCCGGAAACTCGTTTTTCAATTCGAGCAACTTCAGCTTAAGGTATCCTCCTACCTTTGCAACATGAATATCCACCTTCTTCTCGGCTAACTCGGCCAGAGTCGCCAGGCCCGCCGCGCACGAAACCGGATTCCCGCCGAATGTCGTCCCAT
Source organism: Candidatus Kryptoniota bacterium (assembly GCA_046706745.1). GTDB lineage: Bacteria > Bacteroidota > Ignavibacteria > Kryptoniales > JAKASW01 > JAKASW01. The sequence continues at coordinate 10,099 of JBJKPC010000037.1, read as the reverse complement.
GCGCTCCGTAACCCAGCACGTCTTCCACAGGACTATCAACAAGAACGCCTCCGAGAGGCAAACCTCCCCCGATCGGTTTCGCCATCGTTACGATATCGGGACGGACCCCGTAATGCTCGAAAGCGAAAAGCTTACCGGTCCGGTAGATACCTGACTGGATCTCGTCAGCCACGATGAGGAACCCGTATTTCCGCTTCAGAGAAAACAACTCATCAACGAACTCGTCGGAGATAACGTTGACGCCTCCCTCGCCCTGAATGAACTCGACGAAGACGGCGGCCGTTGACTCGTCAACTTTTTCATGCAGCTCACGAACATCGTTGAAGCCGACATGCTCTACAGCAGGGAGAAATGGCTCGAACCCTTGACGGTATTTTGCCCTGTCTGTGAGCGACAGCGCCCCCATCGTTCTGCCGTGAAAGGAGTTTGTCAGGGAAGCCAGTTTCCCTTTTCCTCTGGAACTTCCCCACTTCCTTGCGATTTTGATCGCAGCCTCCACAGATTCGGCGCCCGAGTTCGTCAGGAAAACTTTCGGATAGCCGGAGAATTTGCACAAAGTCTCCGCAAGTTCTATCTGCACGTCCATATAGAATAAGTTCGATACATGCAGGTACCTTTCAACCTGCCGAATGATGGCCGCTTCAACGCGGGGATTTCCGTAGCCGAGCGCGTTCACCGCAATCCCGCCGAAGAAATCCAGGTATCTCTTCCCGTCTTTACCGTAAACATATACTCCGTCGGCGTGATCTATTTCGATCGGAAGCCGCTTGTATGTATGGAGAATATACTGGTCTTCTTTTTCCCTGAGGTTCATTCTTTTCTCGTTATTTGTACATGGACTCTATCAGATCGGCATACTTCTTCTCAACGACTTTCCTTTTTACCTTCAGAGTCGGGGTGAGATCACCGTTCTCAATGGTAAACGGCAGCGGCAGGAGCCGGAACCGCCTTACTTGTTCATATTTTGCCAAGTCTTTTTGCAGTTCGTTGATATCCTTCCTTACGGCGTCATTCACTTTTTCGTTCGCAAGTAAGTCTTCTGTTGTACGATACTGAATACGATGCTCCTTCGCGTATTCTTCGACACTTGCAAAATCAGGCACGATGAGAGCGGTGTTGAACCGCCTCTTGTCACCTATAAGTACGACCTGATCGATAAACCTGCTTTGCTGCAGCAAATTCTCCACAGGCTGAGGAGCTATGTTCTTGCCTCCCGAATTCACGAAAAGGTGTTTCTTCCTGTCAGTAATTACCAAGAAGCCGTCGGTATCAAAATGTCCTATGTCACCGGTATGTAGCCAGCCATCCTTATCTATTGCTTCTTCGGTAGCTGCTTTGTCCTTATAATAACCGGACATCACATGAGGCCCGCGAGTGAGGATCTCCCCATCATCGGCTATCTTCACCTGAACATTTCTCAGCGGCTTGCCGACGCTTCCGAACTTGTAATCGTCGATCCTGTTTGCCGATATGACCGGAGATGATTCGGTCATTCCGTAACCCTCGATAATCATTATCCCGGCGGACTCGAAAAATTCTCCAAGCTCGCGCGAAAGAGCCGCGCCCCCGCTGACAAAGAATTTAATTCTGCCTCCGGTACGTTCCTTCAGTTTTGACAGCACAAGTCGATCGGCCAGGGCGTACTGAGAACGCAGCAAAGGCGATAGACTACCTCTCTTCCTTGAGCCAACATATTTCTTCCCCACCGAAAGCGCCCAGTAAAATATCTTTCTCTTTGACGCGGACCCGGATTCGACATTCTTGAGGATTAGGGAGTGTATCCGTTCGAATAGCCGAGGGACAGTAGTAACTATCGTCGGTCGCACCTCCATCAGGTTCTGCGCGACGGTCTCGATGCTCTCCGCATACGAGACCGTTGCCCCGGCCGAAAGCGCCGTATAATATCCAGCCATGCGTTCAAAGCTGTGAGAAATCGGCAGAAAGGAAAGGAGCGAATCCTGGTCGTTAATGTCGATATGATCCAAAGCTCCTCTGATGTTCGCCACAAAATTGGCGTGAGTGAGCACCACTCCTTTCGGCTGCCCGGTAGTTCCGCTCGTATAAATTATTGTTGCAACATCGGACGGCTTGGCCTTTTGCAGCCACTTCGCGAACTGACCAGGATTCGCGTCATATCCCGCTTTCCCGGCTTCGTAAATCTCTGAGAAGTCGATCACGAACTTGTCGGTGATTCCTTCCTTACGATTCATGATTATGGCGCGGCGGAGCGTCTTCACATCGTTTCTGATTCTTAGAATCTTGTTTAGCTGGAACGTGTTCGAAACAATCACAGTGGATACATCGCCGTGGACAAGAATGTACTCAATCTGCTTCGGAGTGAGCGTGGGAAAAATCGGGACATCTACCAGACCCAGCGCTAGGCACGAAAGGTCGGAAATCGGCCACTCCGGTCTGTTCTCAGAAAGAATAGCGACTTTCTCCCCCTGCTTCAGGCCGAGGGAGTGCAAGCCATGAACGAAAAGTGAAACCCTTCGGTAGAGTTCGTCGTAAGTGATCCCCTCATATTTCCCTTCAGCCTTGTACCTGTAAACGTGCCGTTCACTTCCCGCATACCTCCGGCTGAGCCGCTCAAACATCTGCGTGATGGTTTCAAAATCTATAGCCGCACCCATCCACCCTCCCAATAACTTCTCGTCTGTTCAAAGAGCTCCTTAATTGTGACAACCTCCGCTAGTGACTGATGTGATTTCAACCGAGAACAGCCAGTCCGCACTACTGAGTAGATACAAACCACCTCGCGACAGTAAAGCCACCTTTTCGTTCAAAAATAGCTCATAGATGGCCTGAATATCAAATACAAATTGGACAATCTACGCCGAAACTGAACGCGATGGCGGCTTCGACCAGCGGGAATCCTTTCCGGTACTCACATTGCGCCCCTCAATATATCCGGTGAGGTCCCTTGAGACACCACATTCCGCGCAACGAATGACATCTGAGGCAACCGAGTCGGAATCTTCTGGTCAGCGCGAGGTCAGACTCTCTTCTTTCTCCCGACATAAGCGAAGGTCAGGAAGGCCGCGGAAATCACAATCATCAGCACTCCCCAAATGACATTTATGTCGAGATGAGCGGATTTATCGTATATGTCCTTCGGGCCGAAAATTCCGTATGCGAGAAGGACGAGACCGTAGAAACCGAGTAGGCTGCCTAGCGGTATTTTCAAATCAAAGAAATGTTTGCGGGGTTCTGTGTTTTCCAATGCCTATCCTCCGATACCTTTTTCACCAGAAAATAATGTTCAGGGCCGTCATGACCAGAATCGACAACGCTCCCCAGAACATGGGCCTGCGGAATAGCTTCTCTGCCGACCGGACTCTAGGGGTGAGACCATAAACGAGTCCGACCAGATCCTTCTCATCTTTTCTCGCCGTGAAAAGGCTGACGCCTATCGTCACTATGAAATCAACGCACCATGCCCACCAAGCCTGATAGAAATTCGTCGCCATTTCACTTGCATAGTGAATTATATGAAGTTGATACATCAAATAATGGGTGGCAGCGGCGAGAATTCCCAGAAGCAATCCCCAGAACCCTCCCCAAGGCGTCGCCTTTTTCCAGAACATACCAAGGAGAAAAGTCGCAAACAGCGGCGCATTGAAGAAAGAAAACAGAAGCTGCATGTAATCCATCAGGTTAGGAAACGATTGCACTATGTAGGCGGTCCCGATACTGAATATCACTCCGAAAACGGTGGCGTATTTGCCCATTCTCAGGTAGTGCTCGTCCGGCATATTCTTTTTGATGTAGCTTCCATAGATATCGTACGTCCAGACTGTGTTGAATGCGGTTACGTTGCCTGCCATTCCTGACATGAAGCTTGCGAGGAGACCTGTAATTGCCAGTCCAAGAATGCCGTTCGGAAGATAGCGCGCGAACAAAAGGATGAGCGCGGAATTATAGTCGGGAGTCGGCCCGCCCGGGACGACCTTGAACTGTGGCAGGAGTGCAACGGCAAGAAGGCCGGGGATGACTACGATTATTGGGACTAACATTTTGGGAAAAGACGCCATAAGCGGAGTCCGCTGAGCCGCGGCAAGATTCTCCGAGGCCATGGCCCTCTGTACCACAAGGAAATCGGTCGTCCAGTATCCGAATGAAAGGACAAATCCGAGACCGAGCACTATGCCCACCCAGCTGACTCCCAGCGGGTTGTCCGAGGCGGAACCCATGTGCTTCCATGCGTGCAAGAAATCAGGAGGTATCTTCGCGATGAGTCCCTGGAATCCTCCGACTGTATGAAGCCCTATGAAAACGATCGGGAGAAGACCGAGCCATATCAGGAAAAATTGAATCACTTCGTTGTAGATAGAGGACGAAAGTCCCCCGAAGAAAACGTAGATAAGCACGACTAGGGCCGAAAGGAGTATACTCGAGGTGAGCGACCAGCCGAGAGTCAACTCGAAGAGAAGCGCCATCGCGTACATGCTGATCCCGCTCATAAGAAGAGTCATTATTGCAAACGAGACTGCGTTCAGCCCGCGTGTGGCCTCGTTGTATCTATGCTTCAGGTACTCAGGCACGCTCCTGATCTTGGTGCTGTAGTAGAACGGCATCATGAAGAGGCCGAGAAACAGCATGGCAGGAATTGCGCCGATCCAGTAGAAGTGAACGGTCAGAATACCGTATTTCGCAGAGTTGGCCACCATTCCGATCACTTCCAAAGCACCCAGGTTTGCGGATAGAAATGCGAGACTGGTAATCCAGCTCGGGAGCGAGCGTCCCGACAAGAAGAAGTCTTCGCTCGTCTTCATGTACTTCTTAAGCGCGTAGCCCACGACAATAGTGATGAGCACATACGCCGCGAGAATCGTGTAGTCTATGAAGTTCAAAGAGATTATCGGCTTCACGTTCCCTCCATTCAGTTCATGGATTCGTTACGGTGAATATAGTCCGATTATTTGCTTATTCCTCCAGCATACCAGCCGATACCGTTTGGACAACGATATTGAAGGAATCGGGGACAATCCTTTTTATATCTGAAAATGAGATTTGTGTAAATATAACAACGGCAACAAGAGGTTCAAATCGTTTTGCAGAACAGATAGGCTAACCCGGTAGAGACCGAGATTTCTCAAACCTTCACGAATCGGGGGATCGCACCGGCGGCTTGACTGACGGACGAACCGCTGGCTCAACACCCCCGGGGACTTCATTGAGTAGGCGCGCAGTTCGTGCTATATTGAACCCGTGAAGCTCACCTGGTATATACTGAAGCGGCATGTCGGGCCCTTCATCTTCTCGATGCTCGTCATCACTTTCATCTTCCTTCTCCAGTTTCTGATGCAGTCGATGGATCAGATAGTAGGAAAAGGGTTGAGCCTGTCGGTGATCATACAGCTGATTGTCTTCAATCTGGCATGGATCGTCGTTCTCGCAGGCCCGATGTCGGTGCTGGTGGCGGTTCTGATGGCTTTCGGCGGTCTTTCAGCGAGTAACGAAGTAACCGCCATCAAGGGATCGGGAGTGAGCCTTTTCAGGATGATGCTGCCGGTTCTCGTCGCTTCGGTGGGGGTTTTCTACCTTCTCGTACTCTTCGGCAACGACGTTCTCCCGGATGCGAATCACATGGCAAAAACGATTATGATTGATATAAGGAGGAAGAAGCCCACATTCACGCTGGAGCCGGGTCAGTTCTCTCAGGAAATAGATGGACATGCGATACTTGTCCGGAAAACCGTTCCGAACTCTACGCAGTTATACGGGATCACAATTATTGATTTTTCAGATCCCCAAAAATTCACGACAATCACCGCGGACAGCGGTAAGGTGGGATTCTCTCCGGATCTCAAACATATCATAATGGTTTTATATGACGGCGAGGTCGATGAATACGATAACAATCACGTCGGGATCTACCAGAGAGTCAGGTTCAAGCACCAGCAGATCATTCTCAAGGCTGAGGGTTTCGCTTACGAGCAGTCTTCCGAAAACGCATTCCAGCGCGGTGACCGGGAACTGAGCGCGGATTCAATGATGAACATCGTTGCCGGAATGCTCCACGACCGTGCAATTCTCCGCGGACAGGTAAACAACTATCTGAAGGGGAATTTCGACAACCTGATGACACCTTCCCCGGAAAGATATTCCACGGTGTCGCCTAAGGACTCGGCCGGCATCTTCGAGTTGGCGCAAACTCGGATCACCTCTTCTTCCAACATAACCCGCAGTCTTCTTTCAAGCGTCAACAATACCCAGCGACAGATTTATTCCTACGAGGTTGAAATCGAAAAGAAATACTCCATCCCCTTCGCGGCCATAGTATTCGTTTTCCTTGGAGCGCCGCTCGGTATGATGTCAAGAAGGGGTAACTTCGGTGTTTCCGCAGGGTTGAGCCTGCTTTTCTTCCTGATCTATTGGGCTTTTCTTATTGCGGGCGAGAAGTTTGCCGACCGAGAGTTATTGAGTCCTTTCTTGGCGATGTGGTTGGCCAACATCGTGCTTGGTGGTGTCGGCCTGGGTCTTACCTACAAGGTATCGAAGGAAGCGGTGATCATCAGCTGGGATTCTTTCGTGCGTCTCATTCCAAAACGGTGGGTCTCGGAGGAAACGTTATCCGAGATATCGAAGCGGGAGCGGTGAGTTGAAGAAGATCGACCTTTACATTATCAAGCAATTCCTCAGCGTCATCCTCTTCTCATTGATTGCATTTGCAGCGATATTCATTCTTGTCGATCTGATGGACCACCTGGAAAATTTCCTTGATCATGGGGTGGGGCTTCTGCTGATCGCAAGATATTATCTGGTATTCACGCCGGAAATACTGACGCTCATAACGCCAGTTGCCGTCCTCCTCGCCTGCCTTTTCACGACCGGTAGGATGTCGAACCACAATGAAATAACTGTGATAAAGAGCTCGGGGATTGATATATACAGGATTCTGCTCCCATTTCTCCTGGTGTCCGCCGTAATCTGTGCGATAATGATTTACTTCAATGAGTGGGTGGTTCCGATGGCGAACCACGAGAAGTTCCGAATCGAGAAGGTTTACCTACAAGAGCATAGCGAGGGCTGGTGGAAATATAACATTTTCATGCTGGACAGCAGGACCAGGATAGTGTCGATCGGATATTACAATGATTATACCAACACGGCCGAGAGGGTGTCCGTTCAGGAGTTTGCCGATACCAATTTGACATATCTCGTAAGGCGATTCGATGCTGCGAACATGAAGTATAACACAAAAGCGCATGAGTGGGTGCTGCACAGGGTAATAGAGCGCACTTTCAAAGGACATACGCAGACGTTCAAATCATTCGCCGCGTTACCTTTGAAGGAAATTGCATTTACTCCAGAGGACCTGAAGGAAAAGGAGCTGACTCCCAAAGACATGAACTTCACTCAACTGAAGCGTTTCATCGAACTCCAGAAGAAGAGTGGAAATGACGTTTCCCGCTACGAAGTCGATTATTACTCAAAAGTGTCATTCCCGTTCGCCGCAATCATTGTAATATTTTTCGGCGTTCCGCTCTCGGCGCAGAAAAAACGGAGCGGCTTGGCATTGGAATTCGGGATCAGCATACTGGTCTCCTTTATTTACCTCCTGGTAATCAAGATAAGCCAGGTGCTCGGATACGACGGTCTGGTGAGTCCGCTCCTCACCGCATGGCTTGCCAACATCGTCTTCTTAGGAGCAGGCATCTACAATACGGTACGTGTCTCCCGCTAGCAGGCCATCATCAGTCCGATCCCTGTAAGTTACCCCTTCTCAGAAGCCTTTGCGGCTTGATATGTAAGTGAACCCTCGGACGGCCGCCTCTCCAGCTCACTTCGACCGGACTTTGGAAGAAATCGCTGAGATTTGATTCGGTAAGAATCCTTTTCGTCTTGCCTCGGGAATGCACCTTCCCCTTTCTCAAAAGAAGAGTGTTCGAGAAGATGGGAAGTATCTCTTCGATGTGATGTGATACATAGAGCATGGTCGGGGCGCCGGACGACGCCGCAATCACTTCAAGAGCGGAAAGGAACTGCTCCCTCGCGAAGATATCTAATCCGGTGCAGGGCTCATCCAGAACGAGCAATTTCGGAGAGCTCATAAGCGCTCTGGCAAGCATTACTCTCTGCCTCTCACCCTGCGATAGCGTCGCGTATGTCCTTCCCGACAGATCCGAGCAACCGAACTGATCCATCAGATCGGCGGCAACTTTCCGGTCCTTCTTCGAGGGAATATCGTAAAGCCCGATGCTGGCATATTTTCCGCTCAATACGATGTCTTCGACTCTCTCGCCCGCAAGCAGACTCTCCTGCAAAGATGAGCTTACCCATCCGATGGATTTCCTCAGTTCACGTAGGTCGCAACTCCCAAATGTTCTTCCGAGGACACTCACCTCTCCTTCCGATGGGAAAATATTGCCGCTGATAATCCCCAATAGCGACGTTTTTCCGGAACCGTTAAGACCGACGACGGCCCAGTTCTCATGCGACTCGACGGTCCAGTTGATGTTTTGAAGGATGCACTTACCGTCACGTTTCCATGACACGTTCTGAATTTCTATCGTCAAGTGGATTGCCTCACTACTTCTTGAATGCTTCTCAATAAAATAAGACATTCCTGAATGCTGCAAAACAGTGAGAAGAACCGCTTGAGGCACGACAATAATCCGCTCGCGTATATGAAAGCGAAGTCTCGCCGCGGGAATCGACGCAGCGAGGCCTTATCAGATATTCCTATGCTTTGCCGTTATCTCAATAGATCCATTTTCCCGACGAGGATCCTGTTTTGGAATTCGACCGTGTAGATGTGAACGCCGCTCGAAACTGCATACCCTCCTCGCGATTTCCCGTCCCAGTAAACATCATAAATGCCTCCGCCGGAGACACGCAAGCTTAGCACCCTTACAATTTGTCCCAGGACGTTGTATATCCTTACCGACACGAGGCCGTGAAAATTAGCGTTGAATCTTACCCGAATAACGGTGGATGGGTTGAACGGGTTTGGATAGTTTCCGAGAAGTTCGAACGAAGCAGCTGAGAGGGGCTTCGTTTGCGCCTGACTTCTCACTTCGGCTCCCACTCCTCCTCCCGTTGGGTCGTTCTCGAAACTAGTGAACGGGCTAACGACACCGTAGGCCCGGCTCAGAGTCACGATCTGGCTTTGGAGGGCCTGCGCAACTTCCGACCCGGGGACCTGAACGTAGTATCGCACCAGAAGTGACTCGATCTTTCACTTTGCCCACACTTTCAGCAGGAACTGGTATTTCGTGACAGGAGAATCCGAGAGCTGGACATCGTAGTTGTAGGTGACCGGATGTCCGAGAGCAGTGGCGGTCAGAGTTATCCGTAAGGGAACTGCCCGGTTGTATCTCCCTGCTACAATCATCTGCTGCCCCAGATAGAGATTCGGGAAAGAATCAGGGAACACCTCAGTCACAACCGGAGGATCGAAACTGACATGACTATCCAGAAGCACCGGCTTACTTATCGTCGTATAGAACTGTGTGATCTTGGAGTGTAACTTGTCGTTTCCGAGGAACGAGGCAATGCCCCTGTTGTGGTCGGACAGCAGGCTCAGCAGTTGCTGGTTTGCATCGCTTTCGATACCGAAGCTGAATAAATAGACGTTAGTTTCCGTTGATGTGATAAGTGAATCGATGAAATTGACAAGCTGCTCGGTCCCGGTAATATCCGATGTCGGTTGGCCGTCTGTTAAGAAAATAAAGATTACCTATCCCCTCCGGCAGCCGCCTAAGCGGGATATGTTTTTGCCGGCGAACCAGGTCGAGAGACGTACAACCGGAATAAACTTCCCGGTCATTGGCCGCAAGCACAGTTCCGAAGAATCCCGCAAGGATTGAGTAGTCCACGGGTCTAAAAGGACTATCCCTTTCCGAGACTATCACGTTAGTTGGTACAATCGGACGCACACGATTTTTCGCGTTTCGCATATCCCGCTTCGCGTAAAGCTAAATCGATGCAAATCGATTTTCAACTGTTTATGACGCGACTTACTTTTTAGTCGCACGGACTATCGTCAATGGAGGATAAGTATCAAGATAATACGTCCCGACGTTTCTCACCTCCATATGGAGTCTCCGGAATGATCTCTCGATTTCCCTTCCGTATTTGTAGTCGGAAATGA
>JBJKPC010000036.1:0-4707 GCA_046706745.1 Candidatus Kryptoniota bacterium | reverse complement strand
ATCAACGACAGTTACGGGAAACTCATCTGACAAGATTTGAGCTTCCGATTGGCACCGGACAATTTCCTGGAAACCGAATGGGCGGAATCCGGGTATTCAAAACCCGAACTCACTTCCAGGTTCGATTTACCCATACATCTGAGAATGCCGGGGACTTTTGATGACGCAGACCTGCTCGCGCGGCACACGGATCAATCCTGCAGACTAATTTTTTCGCTCATCGATTTTCTCTCTGCAGCGGAAAACTATTCTGACCCCCCAAGAGAGTCAACTATCAAGATTGATAGGTTTTTCAGGAGCCGGTCAATTGAATATTATCGCGCGGATTAGACGGGGGGTGAGGAGTTAAAAGATGCCTAATCCCTCTACGCTGGGCGGTTCTTCAATGCCTTCGTCAGTGCCTCAGCCTTGGAGTTTACATGGAGCTTGACGTAGATATTATGCAGGTGAAATCTGACCGTAAAAATGGATATGAAAAGTCTGTCCGCGATCGCTTCGGTGCTGTGCCCCTCCATAAGCAGTTCCAGCACCTCACTTTCTCTTCGTGAAAGCTCGCTAAACTCTTCTTCTCCGCCCGGCAGCCGAAAATACCTGAGCACCTTTTGCGCAACCTCTCCTGAAAATGCAACGCCACCTTCCATTGAATCCCGGATGGCGTCCAGAAGCTTTTCTTTGGGGCTGCTTTTGAGAAGATACCCCACGGCACCGGCCCTAAGTGACTGAAATATCCCCTCATTATCGCTATGCACGGTTAGCATCAAAACCCGCACTGTGGGGAAGTTGGATTTGACGATCTTAAGGCTGTCTATCCCGGATTTGCCCGGCATCTCGATGTCGAGCAAGAGGATGTCAGGAAGGTCATGTTCGATTTTCCTAAGAGCTTCATCACAATTCTTATATATACCGACGCATTCGAATCCTTCCGAGCTGCTGATGGTTTCAGACAGCAGGGTGCGGTATTGCTTATCGTCATCCAGTATAGCGACGTTTATCTTTCTTGTTGCGTTCATTGGATTAATCCACATTAAGAAATTTATCGAAGGCCAAAGTGAAATATCAACTATCTACTTGACCTGTTCTATCGCGAGAGGGTAAATGAAAAAACCAACCTGGTCCCCCTCCCTAAAGTGGTATCCAGGACGAGTTCTCCACCCTTTTCGCGCGCGTGTTTTTCGATATTATTCAGTCCACGGCCTCGCTCGATTTTTACCGGGTCGAACCCGCAGCCATCATCTTCAACCAGTATTCTGACCCGTCTGCCGATTACCGTCAATCCGTATTTGATTGTGGTGCAGCCTGAGTATTTCACCGCATTTGTCAATGCCTCCTTTGACACTAACTGCAATACTCTTTTGACCTGAGGGCTAATTCTAACCCTGTCGGTTCCGGAACTCGACATGATGAACGATATTCGTTTAGCGTCGGTAAGCCCGTTGGCATATGCCCTGAAATAAAACAGGAAATCCTGCAAAGAATCATACGCCGGATCTATGGACCATACCACATCTCGCATTGATTCTATCAGGTCTCTCGCGCCGGAGCCAATCCTCGAGGCCATACTGCGTGTCCTCAGCACACTTCCGTCAACATGACCCGGGTTTGACACGGCAGTCTCGCCCTGTTCATCGCCATTGGAAAGAAAATCCGCTAGCATGGCTATTTTGGTCAGTCCCGAGCCAATTTCGTCGTGCAGGTCAGCAGCGATCCGTGATCTGACTAGACTAATTTCGACAATTCGGTTCACCTTGGCTCTTATTAGCGAATAGACTATTCCGACGGTTAATGCTGAAACAAGCACAATGAACCACCAGACTTGCCAAACAGGAGATAGGATTGTGAATGATGCCGTTGCTGTATCGACGCTTGTAAGCCCATGGGGTGTCACGGCATAGGCTCTAAATGTATAAGCTCCTGGCTTCAACGAGACATATGTTACGGCCCGAATGCCTGGAGCGCTCCTCCAACTCTTATCCACGCCGGAGAGTTCAAAACGGTATTTCAAATCCTTTGCGTGTCTCAGACTGATCCCGTCGAAACGAAAGGTCACGGTATTCATATCATGTCTAAAACGTATGTGAGATACGGCGTGGACCGCCCGCCCGTTTACATAGAACCCTGTAAGTCTTATTGCCGGCCGACCTGTAGAGATATTTCTATGGGAGAGATCGGTCACCGTTTCGCTCTGTAATGTACACATCCATTCCAGATTTGAAGAACTGATTCCGACGGAATAAACAGGAGTCCTGGCGCCAACACTCGTGAACCTCCACCTTCCCGACCCGGATTGAGACAAGCGATCAACGCCCAACTGGGTGCCTACCAGGATTTCGCCATCCGGTAAAGGATCGACAGCCCACACCCCATTGCTTATCAGTCCATCTTCTGCGGAGATCCGGGTAAACTTTTTCCTATCAAGCACTGCTATCCCCATGAATCTGGTCCCAATCCAGATCCGACCTTCCGCATCCTGGGCAATTGCCCGAATTGAATTATCAGGTAGTCCGTTCGCAGTTGTGTATTTTCGGACCGATTGGTCGGGTAGGAATGGGTCCCTCATTTCGACGAGCCCTCCAATATACCCCCCGAACCACATGTTCCCTTCCTTGTCTTCAAATATCGACCGGACGGAACTGTCAGGCAAGACGGCCTGAATGGTGCGGACTCTTCTGCTCCCTGAATCGCTTTTCGTATCAAGCTCCAACAGTCCGAACTGACTTAGGCTGCACCAGATTCTCTGCGAGTGGTCGACATAGAACGTCAAAAAACTGCCGCCGCTGGACTTCCCCCATATTCTGTAACTGTTGAGAAGGCGAACATGTGAATGGCGATGGTCACCGGACCGTATCTCGTATTTATTTACATTCCCCTCCTCGGTGCAAAGCCACAATGCCGAGCCATCCGTTATCCTGAGGCAGTATTCCGGGTCGTTGATTCCGAATTCTTGATAGGGATGCAGAAAACTTCTGATGTTGCCAGCTGCGCCGCGCCACACCTCAAGCATCCCTTTCGGGCCTATGAACCAAACATGACCAAATTTATCTGAAGCGGCCTGGGCGTTGTCGAGTACCACGCTTGGAACCTTCAGCCCGAAGCCGAACGTGCTTTGGTCAGGAAGTTTGCAGAGACCGATTGCACCGACCGCGAACCAGAGGTCTCCTTCCGAATCTACCAAACCAGACCAAACCTCATCGTCGGGAAGGCCGTCTGCAACGGTAACATGTCGCAGCAGTTCCTTTCCCAGAGTCTTCTTATCGAATTCACAAACGCCATTGGCACCGCCTTCCCAGATGCTTCCATGATCGTTCACCAGCAAAAAATTGGGGGACTGTATTCCCACATTCGCTTCTCCGGAAGGGTGAGACACATCGACCACCATCCCCGAATTTAATGCCGCCCACAAATCGCCGCTTGAATCCATCGCTACGGCGCTTACTTGGTTTGAAATCGGCCGGATGCCGGTAATCCTGCCGATGCTCCTATCCTTTAGCGAGTACCCCAAGAGTTCGCCATTATTCTCAAGTATTACGAGACTGTCCGACAGTACGATCACCTGAGCGATAGTTTTCCCGGCGAGTTTTTTCGAGAGAAGAACTGAGCGTCCTCCCTTCAGGATATACAGACCCTGGTCGGTACCGCAATACAGCGTTCCGCTACTATCCTCCGCGATGGTGTTGACTCTGTTCGAAAAATCGCTGACTCCGATCGTGTAATTCGTGAACTTCCCGTCGACGAATCTGCTGACGCCTCCCCCAAGCGTCGCGATCCAAATCACTCCGCGATGCAACCTATCTTCAGTTATGCAGTTGACCCAGCTCGAGGCCAGCCCGTCGACAACCGTGTAGTTCTTGAACGACTGGCCGTCATACACGCTCAGCCCGTCTGTTGTGCCGATCCACAAATAGCCATAGGAATCCTGAAAGAGAGTTGTAATCCCGTTGGAGAGGAGGCCTTCCCGTATCGTATAGGATTTGAACGGGAGAACCTGAGCAGCGACGTAGGGCCCAAGGAGGATAAGAAGAAGCACACTGTAAAGTATAAAGTGCTGCAAGAATGCTTTCCGTCCGAGCGAAGATCGCATATTGACCGCATGTCTCCTCTTATTGTGGCACTGTTGAATTAGGAACAAGGTGTCGTTAAGCGGAGTTCCTAAGAAGTTCTCTTTCCATGTGACCTGCCCCTAAGAGTGGGACAGTGTTATGCTGACAGTTGGGAGAACATTGAGTCAATCGAAATTAGGATGGGAAGAAAGCAGCGCGCGACTTAGTCGGACACCTGAGCAAATCGATTGTCCTTGAAGCTTCTGAGACGATAACCGGAAAGGTTTAGGATTTATAGGGTCAGTGGATTCACATGCTAAGGCAGTAGAGGAACTTGGGGCGCAAATTAGAGAGACCAGGGAAAATCGGTTTTACAGGCATATTCATCGGAGAGTGCTCTGCTAAAATGCAGATGGATTCGAACAATAATCGAAGACGATGCTGTCCCAGGTTCCGTTGAAATTGGTAGATAAGAAAAAAGCCCAAGGCGAAGTAAATTCTGAGGATAACAACTGGTAATCATTAAACTCAGAAAGGTACAGACGCCATGGGCAAGAAGAAGGTAGCACGCGAGAACAATGGAATCAAATTGATGATCAAGGGGATTCCGGACGGAGAGTTCGACATCGAAGAGGTGATGAAGTCATTAAGGATGGAGCTCCGATCTCTG
>JBJKPC010000035.1:0-103594 GCA_046706745.1 Candidatus Kryptoniota bacterium | reverse complement strand
GTGAAGAACCGGTCAAGCTCATGCGTAGTTATCTCCGCTAGCTTCGCGTTGCCGAAATACCTTTCCAGCATCCCAAACGTGACTTTGAATGCCTTCTTGGTCTTGGCTGTGTGAACGCCTTCTGAGTAATTCAGGAACTGCTCGGCAAATTCTTTCAGCGAAATCGAAGCTGTCTTTTGTTCTTCTCGTTGCCTGAGTTGTTCGTTGAAGTTGCGAAGGAATTCAAGTGCTTCTTGTTTGAACCTCTTTCCGGTTGAGACTCGTTTCGGCTTGCCTCCGTCTTCGGTATACTCAAGATAGTAAATGCCTTTTCGCTTGAAGAGAAACATGGTGCCTCCAAATGCAGGGGCATTCATCGGTAGGAATTACTGTACAGTAAAGTGTACAGTTGGAATTCAGATTCTTTTCGAGGGAGGGTCTTTTGAAGGATGTTGAGGAAGTGAAGACCTTTGAAAACAGCCTGCGGAGAGGGAGGGATTCGAACCCTCGATACCCCTTTACAGAGTATGACGGTTTAGCAAACCGTTGCCTTCAGCCACTCGGCCACCTCTCCAAATCGTCACAAACTTTGATTCAATATAACTCCCCGACTATATCTTTCAAACACCGGGCATGCCGGCAACTCTTCGCGTTCCGCTCAGGAGGACCTCCTCTCAAACCAGCTATCCCCATATTTCGCGTGGTAACGATTGACAAGCCAGACTCCCGCCACGGTGGCGTTTATGCTCGAGAAGAAGATATCCGAAAACCAGTGAGCATTGTAGTAGATTCTCGAGAAAGCGTCCAGGACAGCTACCATTATCCAAATGAATTTCCAGAGCTTGTTCCTGAAAAACCCCGCGACTACGATAGCCAGGGCGAATGAAACGGCTGCGTCGCCGGACGGGAACGACAAATAAGCATTCGGCCCGGTTATAAACGGACTGAACGTCAGGTGCCCATGCCACTGGTTCGGTCTCCACCGTCCGACAAGCGATTTAAGCGCGATCGTTATTGCGCCCGAATAGAGAAAGGATTGAACGATCATCATTCCGCCAGCCCGAATCTTGTCGGAGTTGATCGCGACCCCCGTTATGTAAATCCCCAGAAAAAGGTATAGTGTAATCTTCCCCGTTCCGAAGATGTGGACGAACGCCGCTACCCTGTCCTCAAACGGACCGTGTATGGTCATGAAATAGTACTTCAGCGGTTCGTCCAGGTAAGCTGCAATGAATACAATAAGAATGAACTCGCCGAAGATAAGCCACTGCTTTGCACGCCAGCTCTTGGGAGTCGAATAATATTCTCCCCATTGAACAAAAAGCCCCTTGAAATCCTGTCCGACATTCTTCAATCGATCCTTCAATGATCCTCCTCGGTAATTGGTGACGTTCCGGTAGAAAGCGATCAACGTTGCAGCGGCTTCAGATTATATACGGTATGAACATTTTGGTCCTCTGTTTGTATTCCGAATAGCGCGTACCGAATTTCTCCTCGTCGATTTTTTCTTCCGCTGTAACGGTCGAGTAGAGTGTGAAGAAGATACCGAACATTAATATCGCCGAGAAGAGGGACGGTTGCTTTAGAAATGCTGCGAGGGCAAAGAAAAGGAGAGAAGAATAGAGAGGGTGTCTGATCTTGGCGTAAAGTCCCGATTCAACCAACCGGACCTCGTCCGCGGCTTCCGACGCTCTTCTAACCTGCCTCAGTTCCATACCTGCCGCAGTCAGATACAACGAGACCAACAATGATATCCAGGAAAAGATTTGCGGAAACGACAGCGGGTTTACGAACCAGAAGTTGAGATTCGTAACGACGAGCAGCAATGCGAATTCAAACGCAAAGAAGCGGTAGTATCGATATGAGTGCCGTTCCCGCAGCCCTTCTCTCGAAAGGAATACAATGACCGCGGAACCGACGGCAAATACTGCTAGCTCTATGACTCCTCCTGTCGGACCGTTGCTGAATCCTCTTAGTTTACTAGAAATGCAATTTAAAAAATAGCCTGCGGTGACGATTCCCGCAGGCTATTGTAGCTCGAACGATTCAAACGTTCCTTAGTGCTGAGGCGGATATGCCGGCATGTATGGAGGCATGGGAGGAAGCTTTTTCGGATTCTTCTTGATCTCATTCAACAAATACTTCACCGCCTCGTCGATCTGTGGGTCCTTCCCTTCCATTACGAGTTTGGGAGTTTCGTGAACCGTTATATCCGGATCGACGCCGTGATTTTCGATGGTCCATTCGCTCTTAAGATTGTAGATCGAGAATTCCGGTGTAGTGACGTATCCACCGTCTATGAGCGGACGGTAACCTCTGATGCCTCTTACTCCGCCCCACGTTCGTGTCCCGATGAGCGGGCCAAGACCGTACTTGCGGAAGTAATGCGGGAAAATGTCTCCGTCCGATGCAGAGTAGTGGTTTATCAGACACGCCATGTAACCGTCAAAAACCGGATCCGGTGTCGTCGTCGGCATGCCGTGCCGTGAAAGACTCATGCCGACAAGGACTCTTCTCAGCCTTTCGAGGATCAGCTGATCCACGAAGCCGCCTCCGTTATACCGTTCGTCTATGATGAGTCCCTGTTTCCTTATCTGAGGATAGAACTGCTCGACAAAGGCATTGAGCCCCGCGCCTTCCATATCGGGGAGGTAAATGTAGCCGATCTTCCCGCCCGAAAGGCTGTCGACCATTTCCCTGTGCCTCACGATCCAGTCGTTATAACGGAGATCGAGCTCGCTTTCAATCGGGTTGACCTCTACGGTCCACGCACCCTTCAGATCCGGTCTTGAATTGACCAACAACGACACGGTAGTACCTACCGTATTTTCCATGACGCTGTCGATGCTGGTCGGGAACTTCACCGGGAAATTATTAATGGCCAGGATGTAGTCTCCCTGGCGAACGTTTACACCCGGCATCGTTAAGGGCGATACCCTGCTCGGATTGGTATTCAGCCCCTTAAGTATATTGCTTATCCGGTAGTACCCGGTGGCCTTGTCCAGCGTATAATCGGCACCTAGTAGTCCCGTCATGACTTTATGTTTCTCCGGATAGTAGCCGCCGCCGACGTAAGTGTGAGAATTGCATAATTCGCCGATCATCTGACCGATTATGAAGGTGAGATCGTAGCGGTCGTTAACGTACGGCAAAAGAACCTCATATTTCTTCTTGACTTCCTTCCAGTTTACGCCGTTCATTTCAGGGGAGTAGAAAAACTGTCTTTCGAGTCTCCAGGCCTGATTGAACATCTCGGTCCATTCTTCGTGGAAATTCACAAACTTCTTCATGCTGGAAAGATCAAGCTTCCCGTCTCCATCATGATAGGCCTCCGGCTTCGAGTCGATGATGCCGTAGGTGTTGTGAATCTTGTACATGATCTTTTTGCCGTTCGCCGACAGGTCGTAGCCGCTGATGGCTGAGAGCATCTTCGTGTCTTTCTTGTCGGCGATGTCGAAGCAATGAAGCTCGGTCTCTTCGCCCGCTGGAGCGCCTGATAGGCCGAAGTTGGGGAGGGTAACGTAGTAGATTCTTCCGTCGGCAGTACTCAGGCCGCCGATATTATTCGCGGGAACGGGCACTGCAACCGCTCGCGATCCCAGCCCGTTAAAGTCGATGTGGATTTCCTTCGCCCCGGTCTCCTCATTCTTTCCCTCGGGCATTTCGGGCTTGGCATTGCTGGATTTCTGCTCCGTCACTTTGACTTCGTCGTCTTTCGGCTTGAATGGAGAGGAGCTGTCCGCCTGCAGCGTGGTCAGATAAATTCCCGTAGACCGCGTGTCAGTGAACTCCATATCGAAATTCCCAATGACGCCGTTGTAGTGCCGGTCGGACAGGAATATCAGATATTTTCCCTCCGAGCCGAAAATTGCATCGTAGTCATTAGTAAACCCTGTCGTGACTTCGTGCACTTTCTTTTCCGCCAATGAATAAATATAGATCGAAGAGAATTCGTTGGTGCGACGCTTCGTATATGCAATGTAACGGCTGTCGGGGGACCATGAATATTGTCTTATCTCCCAGACTGAATCCCTGTCCACGCGAACGGGTTCCTTATTGTTGATGTCGACGTACCAGAGATTGAGCTCCGCATCCGAATAAAGAAGCTTCTTACTGTCGGGTGACCACACAATCTGGTACATATACCCCTTGTTGCCGTGAGTAATCTGAACAGCGGGAGAGTTGAGTTTGTCCTCCTGAATATAAATCTCCTCGTTCCCGGTCCTGTCCGAAACGTACGCCACGTACTTGCCGTCGGGAGACCATGCGGGATCCTTTTCATCCACGCCGGACGTGTTCGTAAGGTTTCGTGTGTTGCCGCTCTTGGCAGGCACCGTGAAGATATCACCGCGAGCTTCAAAAACGGCGCGCACGCCGTCGGGGGCAATTCCGAAATTCGTAATATCCTTGCTCGCGTCGACCCATCTCGACATCCCGAGTGCTTCATCGTTCGGAATTGATATGTCCAGTTTCCTTAGTTTCTCACTCGGGAGATCCAAAACATACAGATACCCGCCATTCTGGAACACTATGGCGTCCGGGCCCAGGGACGCCCAGTTGCAGTCGTAGTCGGTGAATTTTGTAACTTCCCTAAATTGCTTCGTCGCAATATCGTAAGCCCAGATATTCATTCGACGATTCTGATCTCTATCCGAAAGGAAGTAGATAGTATTCTTGTACCACATCGGATCGGTATCAGTGCCTTTCCAATCGGTCACGCGAGTTTCGTCCATCGTCTTGATGTCATGGATATAGATATCCTGCGCCAAACCGCCGTCATATCTTTTCCACGTGCGAAAATTCCTGAAAATTCGGTTGTAAGCAAACTTGCTCCCGTCGGGCGAGTAACTCAACAATCCCCCTTTGGGAACCTGGAGTTTCACGGGCATCCCACCCTCCGCGGAGATCATAAAGAGCTTTCCAAACCAGGTGTTCCATGTTTCCATTCGAGAAAGGAACACGATATTCTTGCTGTCATTAGTCCATGTGATAACTTCATTGTTGGGACCCATACGGTCCGGGACATCGCCGACATCCTGTCTGAAGGTGAGCTGTCTCGGCTGACCGCCCTCAGCGGGCATCACATAGACGTTGAAGTTGCCGTCATATTGGCCCGTGAACGCGAGCCATTTTCCGTTGGGACTGAATTTGGGAAACAATTCGAGTCCGGGATCGCTCGTGAGGCGCCGCGCGACTCCGCCCTGCGTTGATACTTCATAGATATTACCTGCGTACACGAACGCGACCTCATTTTGTGAAATCGTTGGGAATCTCAAAAGCCTTGCGTTGTTAATCGCGAAAGCAGATGAAGTAAGAAAGAAAAAAGCTATAACAAGCTTCTTCATTATTAACCTCCGGGTTTTGTCAAATCTAACTGGTACGGCCGTGAGAATAAAGGTGGGGGGAATAAGACCTGAAGGAATGCCCGTCCCGGTATCCGGGCACGGTCCTGCCTGCTATCAGCGGCGGAAGTAAACTCGACTCCAGACTCTCTTCTTTTGCGACCCGCGGAAAGAGGCAAACTTTCGTCCGCGGTTCCGATTTGACAGTCCGGCTTGATCAGCCGGAGTCTAGTTTCTCGCAGCCACGAACTCACCTCCATAAACCGGCCCCATGACACCGGAGAAGTACCACTGGCCTTTTATGGTGGTCCCGTCGAATGTTCCCATGAGGATTGTGTTGGCGTCCATCCATTCCGGATTAAGGTTGAGCGTCACTGTGGAATCAACGATCCTCCCGACGAGTCTTCCACGTTTATCCGTCCCAAGGCTCCAGGTGCCGACAATATCAGTAGAGTCGCCCCGGCTAAGATAAAGGGTCCCTTGTCGGGGCCTGCCGGCAGTGGAATCGTAAAGAGTAAGCGATCCCCGAAAGGCGCCATTGGGGTTATCGAGCGACGGTGCCGTCGATTGCGTGCAAGAGGCGAGAGCAATCATCAAAACAAAAGCCCCGCCCGGAATCATCCTTCTCTTCATATCGGCCTTCCTTTCTCTTCCCCTCCCCGACTATCGCCTCGCACGATCTTACTAAGACGACCCATGATTTGCAAGGCCGCGAATGCGCGCATCACGTGGGTAGTCCAACTGCGTTTGCACTGGGTCTTCACTCGTCTTCAGACTCAGTATACGGAAGTCCAACCCGAAAGTCAGTTTGAAAATCACCGCCGTTTTCTTTAGTTTTTAACGCCGGTTTCGATGGACTCAGGCATCCGTATACCAATCAATCACTTTTCGGGCAACAAGATCAAGAGATGAACATGGAAAATTTCACAGGTAAAATCGCAGTGGTCACGGGAGCGTCGAGCGGAATAGGAAGAGCTGCTGCAAAGGGATTCGTCGAAGCCGGAGCGAGCGTTGTCGCGATAGCTCGAAACATCTCCCGCCTTGAGTCGCTCAAGGAGGAATGCCGAGATGCCGAAGGGCAAATCCACATTCTCACCGGTGATGTGACGAAGGAAGAGGACCGGGAGAATTTGATCGATACCGCCGTGAAGAAACATTCGGGCATCGACGTCCTCGTACAGGCTGCGGGAATCATTTCAAACGGGACTATCGAAAGCACAACCGCAGGTCAATGGAACGAGATGATGGATATAAATCTCAACTCCGTTTTCCGACTTATGCAGCTTGCGCTTCCTTACCTCGTCGAAAGGAAGGGCAATGTCGTAAACGTATCGAGCGTGACGGGCACGCGAGCATTCCCCGGTGTACTCGCGTATTGTGTGAGCAAAGCCGCAGTGGACCAACTCACACGTTGCTCTGCACTGGAACTGGCGCCGAAAGGCGTACGGGTGAACGCCGTGAATCCCGGAGTCGTCGTGACCAATCTGCACAAGAACGGCGGAATGGACGAGGAAGCTTATGCAAAATTCCTGGAGCATTCCAAGGATTCCCACCCGCTCGGTCGAGCAGGGACGCCGCAGGAAATCGCGGATCTCATTCTCTTTCTGGCCTCCGACAAGGCCGCTTGGATTACCGGCGTAACGTACAGCATCGACGGCGGACGCGCGCAAACATGCTTTAGGTGAAAAAGTCGATCAATGTCCGGTAGTTCATCCGGACAATATTGGAATTTTGGAATGACGGTAATAAGGTTGGACAGTCTCAGCGGGGTTACGACCGAATCGTTAACGAATCGACCGTCTGAAAGTGTAAACACTCAGGGAAAGGACTGCTACTCCGATACCGAATAACGCCAGCGTCTGTGACCATAGATCTGCAAACCCGTCCCCCTTCAGAAATATCCCCCGTACTATCGTCATGAAATATCTCACCGGCACAAGGTATGTCAGGTACTGGAAGAACTTGGGCATATTCTCTATCGGGAAGATGAAGCCGGAGAGTATAAGCATCGGCATCATCACGAAAAATTGTGCGGTCATGGTTGCCTGCTGTTGTGTCTTGGATATGGAAGACACGAAGAGCCCGAGTCCCAGCGCGACGAGCACGAACAGGAGACTCAATATCAGCAGCGTAATCACGCTTCCCCTCAACGGCACATGAAACACGTAAACGCTCACAAAAAGCACAAGAAACACTTCCACAATGCCGATGAGCGTGAAAGGTATCATTTTCCCGAGTATGAACTCGAGGTCGTGAAGCGGCGTGACCACGATCTGTTCAATCGTTCCGTTCTCTTTCTCCTTCACGATAGCGAGAGATGTGATGGTCAGGGTGATTACCATCAGTACCATGACAAGCACCGCGGGGACCATGAAATTGACGCTCTTAAGATCCGGGTTGTACCACGCGCGGGTCTGCGCCACTACCTGAGGAAGATCGTCTGGGGTCTTTATCAAATTGAACTCTTCGGCACGCTTGACGATTATGTTCCGGGCAAAGCTTAGAGCTATTGTGCTTGCGTAACTGAGACCTATCCCGCTCGTATTTGAATCCGACCCGTCGGCGATCACTGCCAGCTGCGGCGTCCTTCCTGCGAGAATATCGCGGCCGAAGCGAACCGGTATGACCAGCGCCATCCCTGCTTTTCCGCTTTTCAGGTAGTGATCGATTTTATCGACTCCGTCAATGTACCCTACGACCGTGAAATATCCTGAACTTGTGTAGTGAGATATGAGATCCCGGCTCTCCTGGGTGTGGTCCATATCGCAAATAACTATCGGAATATTCTTCACATCCACCGTCGCGGCATAACCCAGAAGAACAAGCTGAAGCACCGGCGCAATGAAAAGCATCGCGAACATTCTCTTGTCCCGCCTTAGCTGCAGGAATTCCTTTTTCACTACCTTCATGATTCTTTTCATCTCAGAAGCCTTTCTTACTCAATCTGATCGAGGCAAAGGTCGGAACGGCTATTGCGAAGATTATGAGAGGATAAATCTGATTGTAGATATCCACGAATCCCGACCCTTTGAGCATTATAGCCCTGAGAGCGGAGAGAAAATACCTTCCCGGCAGAAGGTAGGTAGCAATCTGAAGCGGTATAGCCATGCTGTTTATGGGAAAGACAAATCCCGAGAGGATGAAGGTGGGAAGGATCGACAAAAGACTTGCGACCAGAAACGCCATCTGCTGAGAATTCGTGAAGGTGGAAATAAGGACACCTATGCTGAGGGTTCCTATCAGGAAAATTATTATCGTAATCGACAGAAGAAGCACACTCCCTTTGATGGTCACGTCAAAAAGGACGAAGCTGGCCGCGATTACCAACACTGCCGCGACGAGAGAGAGAACAAAGTAAAGTGTCGTCTTTCCGAGAATAATCTCCAGTGCAGTAGTGGGAGCCATGCTGATATGCTCCAGTGTTCCGCGCTCCTTCTCCCTTACTACCGATATTGCCGGAGTCACTATGCTGAGTATCATCAGAATGAATCCTATCAATCCCGGGACAAGGAACTTCGCACTCTTGAGGTCCGGATTGTAATAAACCCTGGGCCGATAATCTATTCCCGCCGATGCGATGTGAATTCCCCGGCGGTCGAGATAATTCGCGGTCAGGTTCGCTGAGTAGCTTTGCAGTACGCCGTCCACGTATCCCATAATTATCGTTGCCGTATTTGAGTTGGCACCGTCGAGAAGGACCTGGACGTCCACTTTTTCTCCAAGCAGAATCTTTCTCGCGTAAGCGCGCGGGATCACAAGCACAGCTTTCGCTCTGCCATCCTGGATAAATTTGTCGATAGCCGACTCATCCGGAACAGCTCCCGCGAAATCGAAATATTCAGTGCTGAAGAATTTCTGCTGAAGCTCCCTGCTCTCCCTCGTCATCGACTCGTCCAGCACTCCCATCCGGACATGCTTGACGTCGAAATTAAGTGCGTAGCCGTAGAGGAGCAGCATCAACGTAGGGACGAGCATGATGGCGGCGAGCGAGAGCTTGTCGCGCTTAAGCTGCCTGAATTCTTTCAGATATATCGTCGCGATATTCTCAAACATTCGATCCGTCTCCCTTAGGGCGGGTTTCCTTCACAAAAATGTCCTCGAGAGTCGGATCCGCTCTCAAGATTCGGAAGTCCGTTATTTCCTTCTCACTCAATGAGCGCCGGAGTGCCGATTCAGGATCGTCGATCTCGGCGTACACGTGAACATTGTTTCCGTAGATTGCTGCATCGGTGATCCACGGTTCCTGCTCCATAATGTTGAAAACCGTCAAAGGCCGAGAGGACTCGATCTCGAAAAGTGGAAGGTCCGCAAAACGGCGGCGTATTCCTTCGGGCGAACCGTTCACTACAATCTTTCCCAAATGCATCATAATTATGTTCTCGCAGAACTCGGCCTCTTCGAGGTGGTGAGTTGTAACGATAATCGTAGCGCCTTCGGCAGAAAGCTGGCCGATCAACTGCCAGAATTTGTCGCGTATGACCGGGTCCACACCGCTGGTGGGCTCATCGAGGAAAACAATTCTCGGATGATGCAACACGGCGCAGCCCAGCGCCAAACGCTGACGCCACCCGAGCGGGAGATCGCTGGTCAGGATATTCTCTCTCCCCCTGAGATCGGCAACTTCTACTACCCAGTCGAAACGCTCTTTGAGCTCCTTGTTGCTAAGCCCGTAGACACCTCCATAGAATTCTATGTTTTCCCTTACCGTCAGGTCACTGTACAACGAGAATTTTTGCGACATGTATCCGATATTCTCACGTACTTTCTCCGGGTGACGGGAAACGTCGAATCCTGCGACTTCGGCAAGCCCTGAGGTCGGTTTTGTCAGGCCGCAAAGCATTTTAATGGTCGTCGACTTTCCCGCGCCGTTCGCCCCGATGAACCCAACAATCCTCCCCTGATCTATTTCGAAGGAAATGGAATCCACCGCGGTGAAGGAACCGAATTTCTTTGTGAGACTACTGACTTTTATTGCAAGCGCCATCTTCTTCTGTCAGAATTTTAAGTCCCGTATCCGGAATATTAGTGCGGGATGCAGCCGGAGTTCGAAGTCCATTCCGTCGTATTTGCTTCCGGGAACTTGCATCCATCCGGACGGTTTGCTCCAATTCAGAATTCGACATTTAAGATTCTGCACCTTAGAGTTGCCCTGTCGCCTTTTCCAGATTGATTCTCGCAATCTCAAGATCGGTCAATGCCTGGGAATAGTTCAGCTTGGCCTGCAGCAAGGAGACCTCTGCATCCATCAGGTCGGTATTGGTAACCAGCCCTACCTTGAACTTCTGGTCCGAGATTCTGTAGCTCTCTTCGGCATCCTTCACCGTCGTCTCGGCGACGCCGATCTTATTTCGTGCTTGCTTGAAATTCAAATAGCTCTGTGTAACGTCCAGGTAAACTGCGTCGGCAGTCTGCTGCTCGGCAAGCTGGGCCTGCTGGCTCTGCACCTGCGCTTCGTCGATTTTTGACTGTGTCTGCCCCCAGTTCCATATAGGGAGGCTGACGACAAGGCTTGCGTCCCAGGTTTCCTTGAAAACGTTCTGCGTCGGAAAAATCCTCTGATTCGGCTTCTGATAGTAGACGTTGCCGACAAGCGAAACCTGCGGAAGATAACCGCCCCACGCGGCCGCAACCGCTGCAGAAGCTGCCTTCGCTTTCAAACGCAACGAATGAAGTTCACTCCGGTTCTCGAGCGCTTCATTCAACAGCTTCGGCAGTTGCGGAGTGGTCGTATCGCCTGCCTGCGGCACCGACTTGATATCGTACCGGGTATTCAACGGAACTCCCAATATGTTGTTCAGAGCAACCTCCGAGAGCTGTACATTGTTCTCGGCATTCATCAGCATAAGTTCGCTGTTCGATACCTGAACCTTCACACTGAGGACGTCGCTTTCCGTCAGCATTCCCTGAGCAAGCATGTTCTTTGCCTGCCGGTAATGGGATTCGGTACGATCTAGATTTTCCTTCATGAATTCCCTCGCCTGGATGGCGTTGTAAACATGCCAGTAAGCGGTTGCGATTTCTACCTTCAGATTCGACCTGTCCGTCTTCGTGTTATACTTGGAAGCCTCAGCGTTATCCTCGGCTGCCTTCGAGGAATTGACGAGTTGAAATCCCGTAAACAAAGGTTGCTTGAGCGAAAGCTCAAGATCGTAATTGTCGTAAACGTTCGGAGATATCTGGAATGTATTCCCATATCCGGGAATGCTTACGGGAAGTGTCAGGAGAGAGGGCGGTATTTTGGACAGACGCGTGTATCTTCCCTGGAATGATAGACTTGCCCAGCGGCTTGCGTCCACCTGACGGTACTTCGCACGCGCCGATATCGCACTGAGCTCGGAGATCTTCAAAGATTTCGAATTCTCAAGACCGATCTTAAACGCCTCCTGGAGCGTCAGTGGAGTCTGGGCAAAACATGACGCCGTCAGCAGTAGTACTCCCAGAATGACTACAATTTTCTTCACGTGTATTATCCTCCTTTACGACTTGATCAAACTTGAAAAAATATTATCGAGCGACGCGCCGATCTCTTTCAGCTCAGCCCCATCGTCTACTTTACTCCGGACTGCGCCGATCACATCACCTACTCTGTTCTGAGACTCCTCCGGCACAACGAACGAAATCCTGTCGCCAAGAACAACGGGGTTCTCGGTGAAATCAAAACCTGACACAATCGTGAAAGCATCCTTCAGCTTGCGTGAATGCACTTCGTAAACGTGAAGCGGTATTTGCGACAACAGTGCGGGGACGCTGTCGTATCGCAGGAGTTTTCCTTCGTTGAACAAGGCGACTCTGTTGCATCTTTCTGCCTCGTTCAGGTACGGCGTCGCGACAACTATTGTCATTCTGTTTCTCAGAAATGAGGCGAGGATCAGCCACAGCTCCCTCCTGGAAACGGGGTCGACGCCGGTCGTTGGTTCGTCAAGTATGAGCAATTCCGGCTGATGTATTACGGCGCAGCAGATTCCCAGCTTCTGCCTCATTCCGCCGGACAATTGATCCGCCAGCCTTTTTTTGAATTGGTTCAAGCGGGCGAACTCGAGAAGGCGCTCCCCCCGCTTCTCCCAGTCTCTCACTTTTCTGATTTTCCCGAAGAACTCGATATTCTCCCAGACCGTGAGATCGCCGTAAGCCTGGCTTACCTGCGACAAATACCCGATCTCCTGTTTCAATTCGCGGCGATGTTCTGAAAACGTCTTACCATTTATGACGATGCTTCCTGCCGTAGGATCGAGGGCACCGGCAATCATCCGAAGGAATGTCGTCTTCCCCGCCCCGTCTGGCCCTATCAAACCGATGAGTTCGCCTTTTTCCACATTCATGGAGACATCGTCAACCGCGGTGAGCTCCCCGTATTTCCTTGTGATATGTTCCGCTTTTATAATCATCTTACCTAATAAGCATTGAACGATCGGCCCTAGGCGTTCGGCCGGCAGCTAATTCGTAAATATCGTTGCATCTGCGGGCAAACCTGCCTTCAGATACCCTTCCGGGTTTGCGATTGCAAGCTTGACGGCAAAGACAAGTTTTATTCGATCCTGTTTGGTTTCCACATTTTTCGGCGTGAACTCAGCGGTCGGAGAGATGTAGATCACCTTCCCGGTGAACGGATGATTCGGCATGCCGTCCAGAAGCACCTTCGCCCGGTTGCCCAACCTTATCCTCGCCAGATCAACTTCGTTCACGTACACAGTCATCTTCATCGTCTTCAGGTTGGCAATCGTGTAGAGTGGAGTGCCGATACTCGCGAAGTCCCCGGGTTCCTGCAATTTGTCGAGGACCGTCCCGCTGAAGGGTGCGGTGACGAACGAGTGATCGAACGCTATGGTTGCATTGCCGAACGCGGCTTGAGCCTGTTGCACCTGAGCAGCGGCGCTTCGAATTTCTTCGGGCCGCGCGTAGTGCCTAAGTTTCTCGAGGTTTTGTTCAGCCGAAGTCAACTGCGCCGAAGCAACGGTGTATTGTGCCCTGGCGGCGTCCATCTGCGACTGCGAGACGCTGTGCTCGTTGTACAGTTTCTGTGTCCTGTCGAAAGCAAGTTTCGCAAGATCAAAATTCGCACGCGCCTGTTTTACTCCTTCCTCCCCCACCTTCAGGTCTTCGCTCCTTGCTCCTGTCACGAGGAGGTCGTACTGCTGTTTTGCCATGACGAGAGCGGCCCGTGCTTCCTTCACCTGCTCGTCGAGAGAACGGTGATCAATTTCGGTCAGCGTGTCTCCCTGCCGGACTAGCGAACCCTCTTCAAAATTCATTTTCAAAATGCGTCCCGGTACCTGGGCCGCAATGGAGCTCTCCGTTGCCTCGACCGTACCTGATGCGGTGACTTCGTTTTTCTTCAAATTGCTTCCGCATCCTATAATCAAGAAAGACAAGAACAGAACAAGCCCGTATTTCTTCATGTTATCTTTTTCTCCCTTTCTCGGTAAGAATTCCTTCCGTAAACATTCTGAAGACCTGTTTCGGAATTTCGGATTCCGTGACCGCGTGTTTGGACAGGAAGTCTGTCTTCATGAGCTCCCTGATCACTCCGACATACGCGGTGGTGAATACCACTGGATCGATGTCCCGCCTGATCCAACCGCTCTTTTGCCCTTCGATGAATATCTTCTGCCAGCCGAGCGCAAGCCGTTCCTGGATGATCGAATCGATTTCTTTGAAGAGTCTCGGTGCGTTGACGCGAACCTCGACAAGTATTCTCTGCCACTGCTCGTTGATGTGGGTACCGACGATTTCCGAGATGGCTTGTATTTTGTCCACGGAGGGCTCTTTCATCGACTGGATCTTCTCGAATATTTGCAGCAATTCGGTCATTTTGGCCAGCACGACCTCCCTGAGTATCTCTTCCTTGCTCGGGAACAGCTTGTAAACGGTTTTCTTGCTGATGCCCAGCTCGGCGGCGATCTCGTCGATCGTCACTTTTTTGAATCCGAGGCCGGCGAATCTTGCATATGCGACATCCAGAATCGCCTGGCGGGTGTTTTCGGTGCGTGGTACCACGGAAACTAAATTAGTATTTTGCGTTTCCATTGTCAAGCCAGCCGCCGATTTTGTTCGAGGACGTTCCAACGCGAACAAAGCGGCCTCCCCGCACTGCCTCAAGCTTTCCGGAATCGGAAAGGGACAACGTCCGGACTTCTCATTGATTCCCCCGCAGGATCCTTCTATATTCGTGGCAATGTCCAGAGGAGTTTGCTTCCATTGAACGACATTCGAGCTATCCGCCCCTGCCCGAAGTGCGGACGCAAAAACGGGAGGGTTAAGTTCATTGTCGATTCTTTCATAATCGTCCGGTGCCGTTCGTGCGGACTCGTTTATCTGGCGAACCCTCCCGAAGAAGAGAAACTATACGACGATTATTATGGTGAGACTTATCCCCCCGGGACTGAGTACACCGATGAATCAGCCGACCCGGAACTAAGGGAACTCTACTCCATCAACGAACAGAGGATCGCGTGGGTATCGAGGCTCAGAACCGGGGGAAAGGTTATAGACATCGGCTGCGGCCGGGGCCATTTTCTCAAAACAGCGGCAGAGCACGGTTATACGGTAAAGGGAATCGATATCTCGTCAACCGCTGTCGAATACGCAACCAGGGAATTCGATGTCGACGCTGAGACAAGGGAACTTGACGATCTGACCGACCTTCAGGGAAAGTTTGATATCGTGACTATGTGGCATGTGCTGGAGCATTTTTCCGACCCTATCTCCGTGCTTCGAACTGCCAACTCAATACTTGCCCCCAACGGCCTTTGTTTCATCGAAGTCCCGAACCTTCGAAGCATGAAGTTCATCGTGTCGAAGAATAAATGGAAGGGTGGCAACCATCCACTGTACCACCGCACATTCTTCACTTCGACGACGCTCCGGAACGTTATTGCCGGGGCAGGTTTCAAAGACGGCAAGCGATATCCGCTTTCATATAATCTTGGAGGAAGGAACCTTGCGTACCATTGGGTCAAGCGGTCGCTCAACGCGTTTTCCATGGACGCCTTCCTGGATTATGTAGCCACCAAGTAGACTTCCAGATGCAGGGTTCGAGATCCGGTATTGATCCCGCTCGCTCTATCTCAGGATGCTAATCTTGCGCCGCGCTGCCCCTGGTCATTTGCAACACGGTCTTGGCGATAAGTTCAATGTCCAGCCAAACTGACTGATTTCTCGCGTAGTAGATGTAAAGTCTCTCGACTTCTTCAGGCGAGAGCACCTGCCCACGGTTCAGCTGAACGATCCCGGTAACGCCCATTTTCCCGAATATCACGTCCGTTCCCTGGGGATAGTATTCCGACCGCCCCACCACGGACAATGTTCCTTTCAGGACAAGGGGCAACTTTCGGAAGACCCGACGCATTGCGGAGTCCCGTCTGGAGAGGACCAGCGGGAAAAGAGCCACGATTCCCGCCAAAGCAAAAATTAGGTCGAATATCCGTTTCGATATCCTGTTTCGCGTTCTGTTTATGTTGTAATCGATGTCGACAAAAGGGACATCCGCGAGGCCGTCCACATACGTTCTTCCTATAATCACATCCATCGTATCAGGTACGAGCTTGAAGCTGACAGAGGGATCCTTCACACTTGCGACAGCGCGGAGGACTTCCGAATAAGAGACCATTCCGGAGGCAAATACGACGTCATCGATCTTCTTCTGCTTGACAAGCCTCGGAAGGTCCGCCAGCGATCCGAGCACCTTTATTCCAAGCAGTCGATCCTCGTGCTTATCGGTCTCCGAAATAATTCCAACTATGCTATAACCCATGGAGACTCTCGAGCGGATTTTTCGGATGAGTTCGACCGCACGGTCATCCATGCCGACCACGATCGTCCTTCTGCCGAACAGAGGATGCCGCTTCGTTCCCACAGAGCTGCGCAGCTGGTAGGCAAGCCTCCACCCCGGCAGCACCAGCACTATTATGAAACCCGCTATCAACACTATCAGTCGCGAAAACGCAAATTCCTTAAAGAAATAGGTAAAGGATGAAAGCAGCAGGAAGGTAAGGAAAGAAACCAGCGCAGATAACTTGACCGAGTACTTATTCTCGCCATAGAGACCCGCGCCCATCCCGAAAAGGACAAAAGCTATACCGGGTACAATATAGAAATAAGGGCGGGCATATGTGGGAATATGATAGAGCCTGTGAGTCCTGAGAAATTCTCCAACAAACATAGCGCAAACCGCCACCAGAAAATCCAGAATGAGCGGGATGGATTTTTTCACTGCAGGAATTGCAGATTGGGTTTGCCTGTTGATCGCTATCGCCATCCTCAACAAGGAAGACAACGTCGTCCCCTTGCCGTATCTTTTCTCCACGAAGATGCTCATTGCGCGGTAAAACTCGTATGTTCTGTCTACGCTGCTCCTCCTGGTGCTCTCTCCTTTAAAATGAATAATGCTGGTGTTCGGAACATAATAGACCTTATGGCCCGCCTGCTTTATCTTGAAACACAAATCGATGTCTTCGCCGTACATGAAATAGTCTTCGTCGAACCCTCCCACTTCTTCGTAGACTCTGCGCTTCATGAACATGAAGCTTCCGCTGATTGCATCGACTTCATGGACTTCGTTTGGATCGAGATAGGTAAGGTTGTAGCGGCCGAATGTTCGGGACTTGGGAAATACCGCACTCAGTCCGAGTAATTTCGTCAGCGCGACCCATGGAGTCGGGAAACTTCGGCGACACGCCTTCTGGAGCGTACCGTCGGCATTGAGTATCTTGCATCCCGCCGCTCCGGCATCGTTATGGCGCTCGAGGAACGATATCATCTCCTCTATCGTATTTTCCTCGACAACCGAGTCCGGATTGATGAGAAGAAGATACTCCCCCGAAGAGGCTTTCACTCCCTGGTTGTTCGCTTTGCCGAAGCCGAGGTTCACCCGGTTTTCGATCAGCTTGACTTCCGGGTGGGCTTTCCTGACATAGTCCGCAGTGTCGTCATCCGAAAAATTGTCGACGACGATTATTTCCGATTCGATCTTCAGAAGTGCGCGGCGCAGCGAGGCAAGGAGGTTCTCCAGAAATTCGCGGACATTATAACTCACGATGATTACGGAGACCTGCATCATCCCAGCCTATTTTATCCCGAGGGCCCTTAGTGTTCTTGCAAAGCCGAGCATCAGAACTATTCTGACGGCCTCGAAGACTATCTTCTTGGACATCTTGCTGCTGCCGAACCTTCTCTCGGTGAAAATTATAGGCACCTCGACGATTTTGAATCCTTTGTGATGCGCTCTCACGTTCATCTCCACCTGGAACGCATAGCCGTTGGAACGAATTGAATTGAGGTCGATCGCTTCGAGCACCTCTATCTTGAACACTTTGAAGCCGCTGGTCATGTCGTTAACGGGAACTCCCGTCACCGTACGGGCGAAAATATTTGCCCCATAACTCAGCAAAAGCCTCTTTATAGGCCAGTTGAGAACCGAAACGCCGTCCGAGTAACGCGAACCGACGGCGACATCCGCCTTCCCCAGCGCTTCAAGGAACCTTGGTATCTCGCCCGGATCGTGGGAAAGATCGGCATCCATCTCCATAACGAATTTATAGCCATGATCTATGGCGTATTTGAACCCCACCACGTAAGCGGTGCCAAGCCCCGCCTTCTTCTCCCGAGTCAGGAGGTGAATGCGAGGATCGCTCTCCGCCATCCCCGACACAATGCCGGCCGTTCCGTCCGGAGAATTGTCGTCGACAATCAGGATCTCGGTTTTATCGTTTGCGCCGAGCACCCGTCCCACAACTATGCCTATGTTCTCGGCTTCGTTGTAAGTCGGGATAACTACGAGCAGGTTCTTTCCATCGGTACGCATGCCGTTGTCTTGTGCGCTGATCATGTGTGGCCCTTCCCGGACAGCATGTGGACGATCGTATTCATAGCGATCTTGAAATCCATTCGAAGAGACATGTTTTCTATGTAGAACAAATCGTATTGAAGTTTGATCTTTACATCTTCTATGCTTTGATCGTAGGTGTGCTTCACCTGCGCCCAGCCGGTTATCCCCGGCTTCACCTTCAGTCTCCGCTTGTACAGCGGAATCTCTTTCGAAAGCTGTTCCACAAAATATGGACGCTCCGGCCTCGGCCCTATCAGGCTCATATCACCTTTGAGAACATTTATCGCCTGGGGTATCTCGTCGAAGTGGAGTTTTCTGATGATCCTCCCCGTGCGCGTCACGCGCGGATCGTTCTTGTCCGCCCAGGTTGGACCGGTGAGCTTTTCCGCATTCTGGTACATGGACCTGAATTTGTAAAGCGTAAAAATCTTCCCGTCCTGCCCCACCCTTTTCTGTTTGAAGATCGCGGGCCCTTTCGACTCGAGCTTTATCAGGATGGCCACGATAATGCAGAACGGCAGGCTCACGAGCGCCAACAACAGTGCGACCAGCACGTCGATCGTTCGTTTTGTCGCCTCCTCCCACGGCTGCATGATTTGAGGCATGACCTCGATGAGCGGGAAGCCGTAAAGCTGACCCGTCCTCACTTGGCCGGACACCACATCATGCAGGTCAGGCACTATTTTGACCGAAACATTCGCACCGTTGACCTTGGAAAGGATATCGAACAGCTTCTCCCTTTCATCCTCTTCGAGGGCAACGATGACCTCCTGGGCCGCGCATCCCTCGATAGCGCCTTCGATTTCGTCGACCCCGCTGACCACCGGTCCCGGCAGGGAATCCGGAACGCCGGCCTCGGTACTCACAAATCCCGCAGGCTTGTATCCAAGCGCCTTATACTTCAAAGTAAGGTTGTAAACATCCAGCGCCCGCTTGCCGGCTCCTACTATGAGAGCGTTGTGCACGCCGTACCCTCTTATTATCAGGTTGCGCTGGACTGTTCTGAGGATGATCCTCGCACCTCCAGCCGCAAAGACCAAAAGTCCCCAATACAGGAAGATGAGCAGCCTGAAATGAGGGATCTGACCCGCGGTCGCGTCATCGAAAAATATCGCAAAGAAGAGTATGATGACGGCAACTGCCGAGGCTTTGGCGACTGAGGAAAACTCGTCAATCCTTGAATGGAGTCGGGAATATCTGTAGAGTCCCCAGAACCAGAACATAAACATCAGGAAAAGCGAAAGGGTTATTACCGGCCCCCAGAAAAACGGCACCGAGATGGTCCGGAAGAGACCGCTCAGTACGCGGATGTAGTAGTAGAGCGCATTCGCTGTAGCAAGCGATACAAAATCGATAATGAGAAGAGCCGCCAGCTCTCCTCGTTTTGTCGTCAGTCCCTGGAGACTTCCCACCTTGTGCCTTGTTGTTTTGCAAGTGACTTTGCCATGCCCACTACAAGCGCGGCGTTGGCAACTACGAAGTAACCCAGGAAGGAAAGTGCGGGGACCTGGATACCCATGAGCAGGCCCATTATCCCGATAGCCGCGAGCGAATAGAAAACGGTTTGGACGACCGCGGCCAGGTGGAATATTCCGCCGAGTGGAAGTAGAAGTGCGTTCGTGATTAGCAGGACGACAAGCAGATAGGGAACCAGCCACCGGATAATCTTGTGAGACCAGAACGAATAAGCTATGAAACCCTTGAACGGGTTCAGCAACGTCACCGACGCCTTCAACGTAGCAGCTATGGCCGCACCTATCCTGACTTTTCTGATGTATTCGGTCTTCACATCGCCGGAGTCCTCATAGGCAATGGCTCCCGGTTCGTAAACAAAATAATAACCCTTCTCGATTATTTTGAGTGGCAAAATAAAATCGTCGGCTATTCTTGATTGTGTATCGAAAGGCACGAATAGGCTGCGGCGGATGGCGTATATTGCGCCGTTTGCACCGAGAGTCATTCCCCGGTCGCCCTCAAGCTTCTTGATCCTGCTTTCGATTCCCCAATACTCGGATTCCAACCCTGAAGCCCTTTCACCGTTTTTCGGAGAGAGCCTGAGATGTCCACAGACTCCTCCGATTTTCTCGTCTTCAAAATGCCTCTCCAGCATCTTCAAGGAGTTTTTGTCGAGGCGCGTGTTCGCATCTGAGAACATGAGGATTTCGCCGTCTGCAAGCCTGGAAAGATCGTTCAGCACCCAGACTTTTCCTCTGTTCAGGTCGAATGGAACCACCTTCAATCTGGGGTCATCGATCTCCTCCAGGATTTCACGGGTCTGATCGGTGGCACCGTCGATGCCGACAATGACTTCGAACGACGGATACTCGATCGAGAGGAGATCTGAGACTCTCCTGCGAATGGTAGGTTCCTCATTATACGCCGAAATAAGGATGGAGATTTTCCTCGTCTGCCTGGAGGTTCCCATTCCGGGCGCATAACGTTTTGCTACGAGGGACATCAGAATGAGGCTCAATGGGTAAATCAAATATGAATGGATTATCAATAGAAGCGCCCCCCAGAAAACAGTTTCAATCGCGACCGTCATCACCACCCAGAATTTTGTTGTATGCACTCACGAGCTTTTCTCCGGCAGAATCCCATGTATATTGACCGGACACGAGCTCTCTCGCATTAGCCCCTATTTTCCTGCAGAGATCCGGAGAAGACAGGAGGGTTGACACGCACTCGGCGAATTCATCGGGAGTGTCTGCAATCAGCAGGTGTTTCCCGCTTTCTACATCAATCCCCTCCGCACCGATAGAGGTCGAAACAATTGCCATCCCCAGCGCCATCAGTTCAAGTATCTTTATTCGCATACCGGAACCGATTCTCAGCGGAACAACTGCGACGGACGCCATCGAAGCGAGATCGTTGAAGTCGTCGACGAAACCCGCATTCTCGAAGCTGCCGTTCAACCACGCTTTCGGGATTCTGTCGACCGACTTTCCGGCGATTATGGTTTTCGCAGAAGGAGTCTTCTCTTTCAGCAACGGAAGAATCTCCTCGACGTAAAACTGCAGGCTGTCCATATTTGGAAGCCAGTTGTAACTCGACAGAAAAAGCACGCGGTTGTGAACCATCTCCCTGCCCGGCAAAAACTTCTCTATTCTCACGCCGGCAGGTATCACGAAGGAAGTCATTCCTGGCGATAGCTCCTTGAGTTTCCTGTCGTCCACGTCTGAAATCGGCAGAACCGCGTCAAATTCTCCGACCACGGCTGACTCGTACCTTAGTATCCGGGAGTACTGTAATTTATAGTAGGCTTTAGCGACGGGATTTCTCGATCGCTCTGCGACTCGCCGCAATATATCCGACTCAAAATTGTGCTCGCGCAAAATTATCT
The DNA here is from genome assembly GCA_046706745.1 of Candidatus Kryptoniota bacterium. Taxonomy (GTDB): domain Bacteria; phylum Bacteroidota; class Ignavibacteria; order Kryptoniales; family JAKASW01; genus JAKASW01. The sequence goes on along the minus strand of JBJKPC010000035.1, from coordinate 82,107 downwards.
TCGTACCGAATTTCTCTTTGAGTTTCAATCCATACTCGGCCATGTGAAGATGGTCGACATGTACTAGGTCGAACTTGCTCTCTTCATGCAGCCGGGACAGGTGTTTGAAGGCATTGCTATCAAAATACTTCTCAATATTATACGGCATGGACGAGAAAAGATTTCTAATGCCTCCGGCGATCGAATAGGTGCCGTCTATGTCGATTGGGACATACCTGACCATAGATGCGAACAATTCATCCGGATTCTTTCCGTACGAAGGAGCAGCAAAACACACCTCGATCCCACGCTTGAGAAGTTGGTCAGTCAGATTGAAAATGCTGACTTTGCTTCCATCGTCGGGAGGAAATGGTATTTTCGGGGCAATCTGGAGTATCTTCATCGCTGTAATTTTCCGGAGAAATATAAAGCAATATCCATTATCGTTACAATGACACCCGCTAACATTTGAATTCCGAGGACTTAACACCGTAGTCTAACGGCGGGGTCCTCCATCACCGGCTCAAAGGCACGCAATGACTGGTAAGGCAGTTATGGGACGAGTTAAAATAACAAAAACTGGCGGATTATTCAGGTTTGACCCCGATTCGGCAGCCTCTTTCTAGAGGAAATGTTTCGACGCGGATGCAACCAAGCGCGGCATCCCGTATTTTCTTTTTTGTATTGATGAACCGGAGACACGGAGGCACAAACCCATTCTCGATCATCACAAAAGGATCCATCGAACTCAAAGGCGGAGCATCGCCCAGATGTGTCCGACATATTACCGCCCTGGTGGTCGTCCCATCACGGAAGCCCGCCATTCCGAGCCGATTCGTATTATCATCAAGGTAGAGAGATACCCGTCGGCCGGAACTGAAGGATCTCCGTTGACAAGTTGTCCCTTCCATCCGCGCACGACGACAGAGTTGCCCGAATCATCGGCCCGGCTCACATAAAAGACCGAACCTACCTGGACACGGTCGATATCCGGAAGAGTAATTGTGACGTTACCGGATGAAGCATCTGCATTGACATAACCATCCCAAGGGGCCATCACGTAAGAACTCGAGGATGTGGAGACAACTTTCACGGAGTTAGTAGAGTAAACCCCTAGCCCATCGCTATCGTCCAGCATACAGTCTCTGAACTGATAGGACGCGTTTGCCCCGGAGTCGCTATATTGCAGGATCCCGTCGTGCACATAGTGATTGGCCCAAAAGCTGCAATCTGAAACAACGTTTCGCTGGACATTAACGGATGCATCGTAAATAGGATAGCTCGGGTGCCCCTGGTCGGTGAACCCCAGGAACAAGCAGCCGTGAAACAGGACGTGCCCCGGCCCCCACTGGCCGCTTTCAGGCAGGCTGTACAAGTAAACATCCGGATAGGCGCCGCTTCCTGCAGTGGAGTTATCGGAGAAGTAGCCTCGGTAAAATTCCAGCACGGACGGCGTATACGATGCGCTTGTATTCCCCGGACCGATCTCGACACCGTACGTCCTATTGTCGTTAGCTTCAATGCCGAAAAAGAACAAGTTCATCACATCCTGAATCTTGAATCCGACCTCGTTCCCCCATGCATCCACGTCGTAGTACCGACCCGCGCCTCCCAAAGTTATGTAGAATCCGCTCTTGTAGTTACCACCCGCTCCGCAACGGGTAATCTTGTTATCCTGGCCTTTCAATGTGAATCCGTTCCAGCCGCAGTTGATGACTTCAACGTCGTTGAGATATACCTCATATTGGTTGTTCCCGTCATAGAAACCAGTCCCCTTAGTATTCAGAATTATGACGTTCCTGAATTTCGCCTGGGATCGGTAGTGGTCGCGCACGTCGGGGATAAATATTCCACGGCAACCGTTGTCCTCCGTGTCCTGAGGACCGGATCTGTTGCCTACGAGTGCAAGGTCTTCAATTCCGGACTGGTAGAAAGAGGTATCCGTCCTGATCATATCAACGTCAAGTCCCTTTGCCAAGGTAATCTTGCAGCTTAGGCTGTCTTGGAATTTACCGGGCTGGTAGCCAGGGTCAAAACCGTCCCCTCCGAACGTCGAGCCGCCCACCCCTTTCAGAATAACTTTCGAGTGCAGATTAATCGTGTTCGTAACGAGATAATTTCCCGCAGGGAGGAAGACTATCCCGCCTCCACTTCGGTATGCGGAGTCTATACGCATTTGGATGGCCCTGGTGTCATCGTGCAGCCCGTTGCCGACTGCCGGATCGACTCCAAGCTTGACGTTCCAAACACCTGGCACCTCGCTACCAAAGCCTGGCTCAGGTACACTTAACAGGACTGCCATCAAGAAAACTGACAATAAGGCGGTTATGCGACTGGCCGGACACCTAATTGTACAATGACAAGACCTCATGACGATCTCCAATTTTTCGCATGAATATATGACCGTCCTGCATCGACTTCAAATTTACCTTCCCAGAATAAGCCAAACGTTTCGAAACCGAAAGGTAGCCCCAAATTGAAATGTAAGATGGAATCGATTCATGATCGCCTGAAGCCACATTCAAACAGCCATGGCCTCGACTGGCTGGATCTCACATCTGGATGTCCCTAAAGGTTACATTTCTAGAGAGAAACACTGCAGACCAGACATCAACCCTAACCCTTCCCGGCCCTCAGTCTCAGTAACTGGTGCAGAACCGCGGACCCCTTGAGCCCGCCTATCGCCATGAAGGTATTCCGAATAAGGATGTCGTCATAGCTTCTTTTTGAATCATCCATTCTTATTAGGCTCCTCAAGCCCTGAGGGGGGATTCATCTTATCTATCACCGCAGCGCCGATGGCTGAAAAGATCAGACTAATCATCCAATATCCCCATCTTGTACCCTGGACGGCAAAGGTAAAGAAGATAACGACGTAGACATGGGATAGCACAGCCAGCGACAGAACAGTCCTTTTCTTACGATACATTTCGAAGACAATCGAAGATATCGCACCCATGATATAAACGGCAATTAGTGCTCCGCCTATTCCCCAGTCCTGGTCAAGCTCCCTCAAGTAAGTTCCTGTATTCGTCATAACCGGTACTGCGTAGAACTTTTCGTAAGTCGGGATTGGGTCTATGATGCCGAGCTTTGCGGCCAGATTATAGAAAGGCGCAAACGTATTTCCGCCGATCGGCCCGTGCTCCCCTTCACCGGCGAATTGATTGCTGAGGTACTTGTTCAGCACGGCCACATCGGAACTGAGATAGAGATATAGGGATGGGGTAATGACGCCAAGTCCTCTAACCCTTGAGAGAGCCGTCGTTTCCCCCGTAAATGATTCTTTGGCACCACGAAAAGTCCTTATGAAATCCATTCCGAATGCGAATATTGCGATAACGAGGAACAGGAGCAGCATGCGTTTTCTAAGAGCCTTCCAATCCCTCACCTGTCTTTTTATTTTCGGAAGGTAAAAAGCAGTACCCCAGAGGATCGCTGCAATCAGCAGTTTACTCCTCCCAAAACCCGCTACAGCCTCTATGAATTCGGTGATGATGGGGATTATGCCCAGGAACGCAAATTTCCCCCGCGTACCGGCATAGTACCCCCCGAAGAAGCTGGCAGAAAGGCTCACGCTGTCGACGTACGGCCACTCGCCCGGAATTCCCTCCTTGACCCGCATTCTGTAAAGCACATATCCGTGTAGGATCGTTTCCTTAACACTTCCGAACATGCGTATCAGGACCGTCCAGTGTTGATACGTTCCGATCGCCCCGATAATCGTGAACAAGACAAAAACCGCGATAAGTGAATGGCTGCGTTTCGCTTCCCAGTCACCGACCCATTCAGATGAGGAATAGTAGTTTCGTACTGTCACTGATGCGAGGACAAATATAATCCATGCACCGAATATGAATGCTATCGTCTCGCTTGAGAGATCGTAATAGTTTATCAGCTTGAGCTGAAACAGAATTACCTGTATCCCCCACACGGTCCCGTAGATAGTTATATGATTGATCCATCTCCCGTAAAGACGTATACCGAGCCAGATTGTCGAGACAGTGATGATTATATAGATAAGGAGTGTAAACTCAGACACGGGCTATCCTCGCGACTATACCAACGATAGCCCGTCGCTCACTTTCCTCAAGCGAGAACTTGTAAACGAATACGACATACAACAGAAGGAAGAACAACGCCACTACGATTTTTGCGGCAAATGCCCCCTGGAATAGACTCACGCATACAATTCCCGCCAGGAGCCAGGCTCCCGGGAACGCAAACTTATGCAAAAAGTCGGCGAGTATGCCGAGCTGAAGCCCAAGTTTCCTGGCAGCAAACGAATAAAGCAGCGCGGCATCCAATATCATCCGGATCAAGGTCGAAATCGCGGCCCCGAGGAGTCCCAACTGCTTTATAAGAAAAAACGTCACCGAAAGATGAACAGGCAACTCAATTAGTTCCACCTTTCCGGTTAGATCCGGTCGTCCCACGGCCTGGAGCACCGTGAAAGGGAGCTGGGCGACCGAGGATATCACGAACGTGAGGGAGAGAATCTTGAAAGGGAGCAATGCTTCCCGCGCAAACGCGGATCCCATCCAGAGTAAAAGTATCTCATGCGAGAACATAAACAAGAATGTCCCTATCGGGAGAAATGAAAAGACCAAGACACGTTCCGACTGTCTGTAGAGCCGCTTGAATTCCAGGCTCAATCCGCCGGCCCCGTGGATTTCACTCATTGCGGGGAACAAAGCCGAGACCATGCCGCCGGATAGAACCAACATCTTCGAAGTAGCTTCAAAAGGAACGACGTAATACGTAACTATACCGGTAGCCACTAGCGCGCTAAGCATGAACCTTTCTGTATATTGCAGGACCGGACCAATGACCTGACTGACCATCGCCCATCCACCAAAGTTGAGAATCTCCTTGAAAAGCGACAGGTTCAGCGCCCTCCCTGGGCGAACCCACTTCACCAAACGTGAGGTCATAATCAGCAATATAACCATGGTAAGCGCACGCGTTATCATGACGAATCCTATCACCCACAGGACACCAAAGTGCAGAAGAACAAGCACAAGCGTTCCGACCCACTGCAGTATGCCGTTCAATACCTGCACTGAGTTTGAAAGGTCGAACCTGTTGTACCCCATGAGCACGCCCCGGAAAACTCCCTGAAGTGTGAGAACAGGCATGGAAAAGGCAATAATAGCAATCGCCAGCTTCACGATATCCACATAGCCAGGCGGCACAGTGAACAGAAATTCTTCCAGCCCCGAACGTGAAAAGAATATCAACACTCCGAACAATGCGCCTATGGCAAGACTTACCATCACGGAGATGCGAACGACATCCGCAACGTCTTCGACTTTTCCCACTACTCTTTTTTCGGCGACGAATTTGGTGACGGCCCTGCCGATACCCAGGTCCCAGAGAGTAAAATAGGCAACGACCGCCCAGACCAGCGAGAGTATCGCGAAGGATACGTTACCCAGCCCCCTTACGATCCAGGGCATGGAAAAGAACATCACCACCATCACAAAGAGTTGCGCCCCAATATTCAAGGCGCTATTCTTGTAGACTGCCTTCACGGGTATTATTCTTTGACCCTGAAACGCCGTGCCGACTTGTCCGCAATGTCCCTTACTTTCTCTTCGAGAGGGTTCAACGGGTCTTTCGGGTGCCTCACCCTCTCCAGGACATGGATTATGTATACCAGGGATGAAAAAACCAAAAAGGCGAAAATTATTTCGATGAAGACTCTCTTGGGCGTCGCGGGTCTCTCCGGCACTACCGCTTTGTCGAGCACTACGACCGCCGGAGTACTTTTCTCCTCTTCAATCTTCGCCTGTTCGTACATAGGTGCTATAAAGGCCAGCAGCTTCGACTGGATCTCCAGATTGGTGTAAAGACGCAGGTATTCAATTCCAAGCCGCGGGACGTTCTTAAATGCAGGGAGAATACTACCGCCGCCAATGTCAGTGCCCCCGCCGCTTCTCATCTGGTCAAGTTGCTTTTGAAGCTCACGGATCTGCAATTCCTTAAGCCTTACTTGCGGAGTACCGGACCCGAACTGCTGCTCGAACACGCCCAACTCGACCTCTGCAGCTATCTTCTGGGCCTGCAGATCGGCTCCGGCCGTGATTGCGGCCTTCGCCTGAGCGGGCATATCGTACACGCCGTAGCGCTCCTGGAATGTCTGAAGGGTGTCTCCGGCCTTCTTCAAATCTGCCAGATTCTTTTCGTAACGCTGCTTCATGAAAATCGCGTTGTTCTTCGCCTGCTCAACGCTTACGCGAATGTAAATCTTGTTGAGGAGTGTTATGAAATAGTTTGCCATCTCGGCAGCACGAACCGGGCTTCTGTCGTACACTGAAATATCGATGGCGTTATTCTGATCGAGATCAAAATTCGAGTTGCTTCGCAATTTCTTTTCAGCCAAAAACATAGAATCGCGGGTGATTTTGTATACCTTCACCAGATTGAACTTTCTGATTACAGAGTCCATGACGGTGCGGCTGTTCAGGATAGCCAGGTAAGTAGCGGTTTCCGCCCCCGATCCAAGACCGGTTTTACCCAGCAGTGGTCCGATATTCTGTAACATGGAAGAGATTCCGCTCATGCTCGACAGCTCGGATTGTGTCGGCGGAAGCACGGAAGCTTCGGCCTTGTAAGATCTGGGGATCAGAAGAATTACAACGGTAACCACTATCATAGTGGCGACGAAATAAACAAGTACAAACCATTTCCACTTGAGCAGCAAATACAACATCTGCCACACTGTACTCGAACTTTTTGTGTAAACCGCCGGTCTTTCTTCGGGCTCTGTCATTTGCGAATCCATACTCACTCGACTTTTTCTGGTTTTAAAATCCCTGAGCTAACGTAGGTTTTCGACGCCAAACCGCACCACCACGACCGCTACCATTCGATCTTCTGGAAGGTCCGAATATTATAAAACTCATCCTTCTCAAAATCACCGTAGAGCTCACGATGCGCGTAGATTTCCTCAACTGTGTCTCGGACGGAAAACAGGGGCTGAAATCCAAGACTGGTCTTAGCCTTCTCGATGGACACTTTGTAGTTTCGATAGTCCCGGATATTCTTGATCTCCAATGAAATTTTCTTCCCCGTCAGTTTCTCGACTTGCATCTTGACGAGGTCTCCCACCTCTCCTACCGTGAAGTTTCCTGACGCTATGTTGAACACACCGTTCAATGTCGGCTCGGCTTGGATGGATCTCACGTATGCAGAGACCACGTCGCGAATATCACAGAGCGGTCTCCATATCGCAGGGTTGTTGATCGTGATCTTCCCGGTCGTCATGGCTGTTTTGAACATGGTATTTATGATCAAGTCGAAGCGCATTCGCGGGCTGTAACCGTTGATCGTCCCCTGCCGCAACGCGATTACCGAGAAATCTTGGTCCTGGATCTGAAAGACGCCGCGCTCTCCCTGCAACTTCGATATGCCGTAGGGATATCCGCAAGTCACCGGGGACTCTTCATCGTAGAGGTTGTTCTCCGTATACCCGTAGACCGAGCATGAAGATGCGTACACGTACCGCCTTACGCCTGCCTGCTTGGCAATATATGCCAGATATGCGGGCAAAGCAGCATTATGAATGAAATTCTTTGAAGGGCTGAACTCGGCCATGGGGTCGTTGGACAATCCCCCCAGGAATATGAATGCGTCGAACCCTGCCAGTTCGTCTTTCCTGAGGTCGAAGAGATCCTTCTGTATTACCTTCACCCCTTTAGGAAGATGATTCCCAAACCATAGAAAATCCACAACTTCAACCTCATACCCATGATCCAGTAGCGTCGGAACGAGCGAGCTTCCGATATAACCGGCGCCGCCACCAAGCAGGATCTTTTTCATGCTGCCATTCGCCATCGCTTTATCCTTTTGTAGTGATTCTACTTGTGAAATTTCTCATTGAACAGACCGACCTCCAGTGAAGTATCGGCCGGCACTTTGAACGAGACTTCATCCCTGCTAAGTCTTCCGATTTCTCTGCCGGGACTTGTCTTCAAAGCGTAGTCATAGACCGTCTTTCTTTCGCCGCCGACATGAATCACGCCGCGAAAATCCGAGTCGATTATTTTCAGCATCATCTCCGCGATTGTCGATACCGTCTCACGACTTGTCCATTGATCCACAAACGCTTTCTCATACGGGAATTCGGCGGGGCCGAATGAGGTCCGAACGATAACGGCGTTATCGTACATTCTCACCGCGCATTCCCCGCCCAGTTTGGACCACGCGTATTTGTTTACCGGAAATACGGCATCCGATTCCGCATAATTGCCCCTGTCGCCTCGAAAGACATAATCCGTGGAAATATAGATCAGTCTCATCCCGTATTTGATGCAAAGCCTCGTCACGTTGCTCGTACCGACAATGTTGGACTCTATAGCTTCTTCGGGATTTTGATCGACCTTGGGTGGAGAGGTGAAAGCCGCCGCGTGAAAAATCGTCGCGAAATGTTTATTCTTTACGAAACCGTCCATTTGTTCGAACTTTGTTACGTCAAAATCGCTTCTCGACGGGTAGTCCGCATCGGGAAGAATCCTCCGAAGCTCGTTGCCGAGAAGGCCCGAACCTCCCGTCACCAGGATTGATTTCTGATCGATCATAAGTACTCAACTTTCAGCACTGAAAGAATTGGTCCGTCAACTGATCCTACGCGGCGGGTCTCCACAATTCGACGTTCATGGATAGCTTTCCACGTTACGATGTGAAAGCACACTGAATTGTCAAGAAATCTGATCATGATGGGTAATCTGTTCAAGCGAAGTCGTTTCAACCGTGTTATGATCTCTGCCGGCAACCGTTCTCTTAATCTTCCTGTAAATACCGCGTGTCTTTAGGAAGGCGAAAACCGGCACGCTATAAGGGAGAATCACGTATCCCAATTCCCGGATACGGGCCGAAAGCAGTGCCTCGTTGAATATCGCCTTTGCCTTGGCACGAAATATCGGCCAGTTCTCTTCATCAAGGTCAAGCCTGCTATGCCATCTTTCAGTAAGCCAGTTGACGACGCGGTCCCTATAAACATCGTTAAGTGGTGCATCGCTCCGGAATATTTCTCCAGTGCCGGGGAAGTTCTTCGGTAGGTATTTGTCTATCGTCCCGTTATCGACGCTGACAACGCTTCCCAGTTTTTCCGAAAGGGATCGGGGAATAAAAAAACAATTAGTGTTGATCCACGCCCTCGTACTTTTCCCGTTGATCTTGATTTTCTCCCACGCGGTATCGATAGCACCGACGGCGGAGCTGAAGAGATGAGTTTTCAAGACGATCCACCGGACGCTGTGCGTGCCCAGATAGCTCGGAATCACGGCCTCGAACGCTTCGTTCACGAATAGGATGACCTCGAACGGGATATTGTTCTTGCGGAGGAATTCCACGCCTTTTTGCCATCCGGAGAACTCTCGTTCCACGTTGTCACCCTGCACATAGAATGTTGAGTCATCGATCCTCCTCGATCCGTCTCCTTCGTCTTTGTTATTTACGACTACGTAGGCGACGCGCCCTTGCTTGAGGCTTCCCAGGTACTTCCTTACACGTTCAAATGCACCGGTATACTTGTCGGGATTATACTCGACGTATATTACGGCAAGACGCGGATTAAAGAACATTGTCAGCGCCCATTCTTTAAGAACTCTCCCAAAAGCACCTCTCAGGTCAGATCACAATGAACCGTAAATAAAATTATTCGAGCGTTCGTCTTCCATCCACGCAGACAGCGACAATCCGTTCCTGTCCTTTTCACTCAGGATACCGGACGTCCTGACAACGCGATCAAAGAGAGACTTAAGGTCCGGCGAGCAAAGGGACCAGTCAAGCTCCCCGGACAACGGCGAAATTCCCGCCTCGCAGTTTGGACTGTACTCGCCCGAGCACAGATATTCAATTCTCGAATCCTCAGTGAAGAAATTACCGTGCGCGAATCCCGGCGGCACCCAAATCCATTCGTTGAATCCGTCCCCGACAGCCGTCGGCATATCGTACGCGATTACCTTCCCTAAGGTCGGTGAGCCTTTTCTTATATCGAGGACAACGTCAACCATCCGGCCGTACAAGGTTCGGACCAGTTTGCCCATGTACGGGTTCCACTGAAAATGAAGTCCACGGCAAACGCCACTCTTTGAGAAGCTCTCATTAATCTGGACGAAATCAAGAGCCTCAAACTCCTTAAGGTCCGGATGGCTCAAGGTGTCGCTCACGCGGAACGGCTCCGTAAAAAAACCTCTGGTGTCGGTGAAGCGGGCAAACCGGATGACTTTCACCGATTCAATAGCCAAAGGCCGGACTGACATTATTTTCATCTTAGGCCCTCGCGTAAGCTTGTAAGAAGGTGCGCAGTGAGCTCATTGCGGCTCGATCAAAATTTTCGCAATTCTCTCCGCCGCCATTCCGTCCCATAATTTCGGCAACGAGCTCTTCTTCCATTTTCCGCCGTAGCACTCTTTGACCAGCGAAATGATTCTTCCGGCGTCGAGTCCGGTCAAAACGTTTGTCCCGGTCTCAAGTGTAACGGGACGCTCCGTGTTTTCTCTCATCGTTACACACGGCACGTTCAAATAAGTTGTTTCTTCCTGAATCCCGCCTGAATCGGTCAAAACGATCCTCGCATCCATCATGAGGTTCAGGAAATCGAGGTAGCCCAACGGTTCGGTCAGCACAAGACCGTGAGCGGCGTTAAAATCCGACGTTAATCCGAATTCTTCAATGCGTCTTCTCGTCCGCGGATGAATGGGGAATATGACCCGGCCATATTTCAGGATACCTTTGAAAAGCTCGAGAATTCCGACAAGATTCTCCCTGCCGTCCACATTGCTGGGTCGATGCAGCGTGACGAGCGTGTAGCCGCGAGGCTCGATCTTCTGGCCGCTCACGGACGACAGCTGATCGCGTATTCCGGACTTTTTCGCCTTCTCCCTATATGTCATAAGCGAATCGATCATAACGTCGCCGACCAGGAACACCTTGCTGTCGTGGATCCCTTCGTGCTTCAAATTCGCGACACCGCTCTCTTCCGTGACGAAGAGGTAGTCGCTGAGGACATCGGTAACCATCCTGTTCAGCTCTTCGGGCATCGTCCTGTCGAAGCTTCGCAAACCCGCCTCGACGTGTGCAACAGGTATCAGGAGCTTCGCAGCGGTGAGACTGCAGGCGACTGTCGAGTTCACATCACCTACCACAATCACCAGGTCAGGGCGTTCTTTCAGCAGCACCTTTTCGAACTCAACCATCACCTTTGCCGTCTGTTCTGCGTGCGATCCCGATCCGACTCCCAAATAAACATCGGGCTGGGGCAGCTCCAGATCCTCGAAGAAAACCTTCGACATGTTTTCGTCATAATGCTGCCCGGTATGAACGATCAAATGCTGAACGGAATCGATCTTTTGAAATGCCCGGTGAAGAGGGGCAACCTTCATGAAATTCGGACGGGCACCAACGACACTGATGATTTTCATCTCTTTCACGAGTTCAACCTCTAGTGACGGTCAATAGGTTCGTTTGGAAAGAAGATGAGAAAATGGGAGGATAAGAACCCGAAGGTTTCCGAGCTTCCAAGCTTCTTAAGTTCCGAACTTCTCCTTTTCACCTGCCATCTCCCAGTAGCACTACCTTCTCTCTTCCCTTCTTTACGTTCTTTGTCGCGTTCCGCGCGTCTATGACACACTTCGAATTTTTTACGATGGAATCGTAGTCGTACGAGGAATGATCCGTTGTGATCAAGACACAATCCATCGACTTGAGAAATTTCGGCGTCAACCGTGTCGACTTGAAGTCCTTTCCATCCACATGGACATTCGGCACATATGGATCGTTGTACGAGATCTTCTCGGCGCCGTCCTGGAGCAGCAGTTCCATCACCTTCAATGCCGGCGAATGTCTGATGTCGTCGACATCCTTCTTGAACGCCACGCCGAGAATAAGGATCCTGGCCTTCTTGAAGCCTATCGGCTTGAAGCTCAATTCACGCTGTACCATATTCCGCACGTAGAACGGCATGTTCTCGTTCACTTCTGCGGCGAGTGAAATAAAGTTTGTCTGGAAATCGTAAGCCTTCGCGAGCCATTCGAGATAGTACGGGTCGATAAGTATGCAGTGCCCACCGATTCCCGGCCCCGGGTAGAACGGCATGAAACCGAACGGTTTGGTCGCCGCCGCTTCGACGACTTCCCAGATGTTTATTCCTCCCATTCGGTCGCAAAGCTGCGCCAGCTCGTTCACCAGGGCTATATTCACGCTTCTGAAAATATTTTCCAGAAGTTTTTCCATCTCCGCAACGCGGGGGCTCGAGACCTTCACGACATCCGTCACGCTCTGCCCCACTATTGCTGCCGCCACCTCCGTGCTGAGCTCATCGATTCCTCCGACAACGGTAGGGATGTTGTTCGTCTTGAATTTCTTGTTACCCGGATCGATACGCTCCGGTGAAAAAGCGAGGAAAAAGTCCTTCCCGGGCTTCAGCCCGGTTGCCTCGAGAATCGGCTGCACATAACCCTGGGTCGTGTTCGGGAAAGTCGTGCTCCTGAGGATAATAATTTGCCCACGCCTCAGCCCCTTCGCGATTTCTCTGGCAGAGTCGAGGATAAAGGAAATATCGGGCTCCTTGTTCGGAGTAAACGGAGTCGGAACGCATATGAAAATCGCGTCGCACTTACCTATGGACTTGTAATTATTCTCCGCAGTGAGAGCCTTCGACTCGACTACCTTTCTGAATTCTTCGTCGTCGACATCGCCGATGTAGTTTTTTCCTTTCCTGATGCTGCCGATCTTTGCGTCGTCAAGATCGATACCTAATGTCGCAAACCCTTTGCCGGCAAACTCGACGGCCAGGGGCAATCCTACATACCCGAGCCCGACGACCCCGATCCTGAGGCTCCTGTCTGCGATCTTAATTCGAAATTGTTCAAGTGTGTCGCTCATCTTTCCTCGTACTGAAGTTTGTAATACTTTTGGTATTCACCCGATGTCACCCTGTTCCACCAGTTGCGGTTGGCAAGGTACCATTCCACGGTTGAGTCGACTCCGTCTTCAAAGTCCCTGGACGGTTTCCAACCGAGTTCGGATTCTATCTTTGAGGAATCCATGGCATATCGGCGATCATGTCCGGGTCGGTCCTTTACGAATTCGAGAAGCGACTCCGGCTTGCCGAGTTTAGCAAGAATCAGCTTTGCCATTTCTATGTTCGGGATCTCATTTCCGCCGCCGATGTTGTAAACTTCTCCTACCCTGCCTTTGTATAGGACAGTATCTATGGCTTTGCAATGGTCTTCCACGTAGATCCAGTCCCGAACGTACATGCCATCGCCGTAGATGGGAAGTCCCTTGTCCTGAAGCGCATTTACAATCATCAACGGAATGAATTTCTCCGGAAACTGGAAGGGCCCATAGTTGTTCGAGCAGCGCGTGATTAGCGCAGGGATGCCGAATGTCTTCCACCACGATCTGGTAAGCATGTCCGCAGACGCCTTGCTTGACGAGTACGGGCTGTTCGGCGATATGAGGGTTGATTCAGTGAATTTTCCCGCCGTGCCGAGTGAACCGTAAACCTCGTCGGTAGACACCTGAAGAAACCTTTCCACACCGAATTCTCTGGCGGCTTCGAGAAGTACCATCGTGCCGCGGACGTTCGTCTCGATGAACGCGGCAGGCCCAAGTATGCTGCGGTCGACATGAGACTCGGCTGCGAAGTTGACAACGGCGTCGAAGTGCCATTCATGAAAAAGGCGTCGGACGAAGCTGCCATCCGAGATATCGCCCCTGTAGAAATGGTACTTCGGATTCTGCTCCACATCCCGAAGACTTTCGAGATTCCCGGCATACGTCAGTTTGTCGAGATTTACGACTTCGACATCGGTGCGCCTGCCGAGGAACATTCTGACGTAATTGTTGCCGATGAAGCCTGCCCCGCCCGTGATTAGTACGCTCTTGAGATCAGGAGTAGTCAATATCCCGGACCTGCACGTTTCTCTTGTGGTCTTAATTGGACTTGGATTTCTGTTCTTCGCATGTGATTTAAAAATATATCATCGGGGATACGGAGTTTCAACATAAAACTTTGTCGACTAATCGATTATGACGATGCACATAGAATTTGCTTCCATACCCTCACGTCGGCTGCGGTCTCGATTGCTCGGTGACAAAGATGAAGTCCCCCCGCCAATCGCGAGGCTTTCCCAGAAGTACCGGACTTCGCCGATCGGTCCGCTCACATTATAAACCTACATATTCCTCGCTATGTGTGGTACTCTCTTTTGAAACGCGCCCGGGTGGGCGAGGGACGAGTCTGCGAAGAGAATAGCTATAACGAGGTACTTATCCCACATGAATGTTGAGCTTGTAAAAATACCGGCCGAGCGTTAAATTATCTAAAATTTCGGAGAATTAGATGGCAAAAGTATGTGAAGTCTGCGGCAAGAAACCGGTTTACGGGCACAATGTCAGTCACGCGCACAACGTTACGAACAGAAGGTGGAATCCGAATCTGCAGAGCGTCCGTGCGGTGATCGACGGTAGAGTGAAGCGTATGAAGGTCTGTGCATCCTGCATCAAGCAGGGACGTGTCAGGAAAGCTGCCTGAACGCAGGAACCCGTTTTGCTCCGGCCTCCCCGGCCGGAAAACCTTACCCTGTATTAACCGCCTTCTTTTTCGATTCGATCTTCGTTATGTGGTAGGATTCTAGCCCCCAGTAAGTCTCCTTTGCCACAACTCTCAGCACCGTGTACAGCGGCATGGCCAGTACCATGCCGAGCACACCTTTGAGCTCCGCGGCCACAAGTATCAGGAGAACGACCGTCAGCGGGTGAATCGATGCCCCGCGCGAATATACCGTCGGCACCACAAGGATATCGTCTATAACCCTTATGGATACGAACAGAATCACGATCGGTAGGACCATGCTGAGATTGCCTGTCTGGACAACCGATATGACCACCGCGGGGACCGCACCGACCACCGGACCGAGGTACGGTATCAGATTGGCGATGCCGGCAAAGGCTCCTATGATGACCGCGTATTTCACACCCATGACGGTAAGGCCGATCATCGAAAGGGCGCCCACGATCGCCGCTTCGGTCAGCCAGGCACGGATATACCGACCGAGCTGAATTCCGATCTTGTGAATCACATTCAGAGTCATTTCAAAATATCTGTTGGGCACCATATGTACGAAGCGCCGCATGAACCTCTCGCCGTCCTTCAAAAGAAAGAAAGCGACGAACGGTACTATAACGAGAATCATAAGCGCCGAGCCGGCGCTGGTGACGATTTCAAGCCATCTACTCGCGAGTTGTGCCAGTGCCTGGCTTATCCGGCTCGAAACGTCCCCGAAATTCACAAACGGCAGTTTGCGCTGAAGCTCGTCCTGTATGCCGCTGATCTGTTTTCCGAAACCCGGCGCCCGCATGGCCTTTTCAAGGCTAGCAAACTGGTCGATGAGGGGAGGAAGAAAGGTCCGCAGCAAGCCGACAATCAGGGCTCCAATGAGAACATACACGACAAGGATGCTGAATGCTCTCCTGATCCCTTTCATTTCAAGCAACTCGATCACCGGCGAAAGGAGAAACGTCAGGAGAAACGAGAAGATCAGAATAACGAAGACTCCCCCCAACAACGAAAGCAACCACAAGGCAATCAGGATAAATGCAATTACAAGGAAGACCTTGAAACTGTTGTTCTTAAAGATCCACAGCATCGGAGTCTCCTTTCAGCAAAGCGCGAGTTACCTTCCTGATCACGTCCCATTCGAATCCCCGTCTGGCCAGAAACGCGACAAGCCTGTCTCTGCGCTTTGGAGGGTCGAACCTCTTGAGGGATCGCATCTTGACCGCCGCTGCGTCTAAGGCCAGTCTCAGTTGCGTCTCCTCATCGCCGACAGCCTCGATCGCCGCAACGGCAGTTTCGCGTGCAACCCCTTTCTCTCTTAACCCGCGGGCCAGTTCCTTCTTCCCTACGGGCTTCGAAGCAATCTTGCTGGCGACGAACGCATCAGCAAAACGTGAGTCATCTACCAGCCCGATATCGCTCATCTTGCGGATGACTTTCTGTACCACTTCCTGTTGAAAACCTTTCTGCGAAAGGCGGTCCCTCAACTCGAACCGTGTTCTCATTCTATAGTTGAGGAGGCGGGCGGCAGCGAGGTATGCGTCACGATACGACTGTGCATCCTTAAGCTCGCCGTACGTTTGGCCAGAGATCTCGTCGTTCCGCCGAAGTCCGAAGTCTATTATGACCTCCTTGCTGAGGAATAGTCGGGAGCCGTCGTCGAATGAGACCGCAAATTTGCCTTTCTTCTGTGCTTTCTCGATGGCGTCTATGCGCATGGGGAGGAGTCCCTCGCCGGGTCCTATTCTTTCTGCTTCTTATTCTCCTTCGCCGTTTTGACCCCCTTTTCCTGAGCGGCAGTCGCCCCGTTCTCCCTGTTCTTCAACTGATCGAGGCCGAGCTTGGAGCGCACCTCGTTCTCCATCTCCTTCAGTGCTTCGGGGTTCTCGGTGAAGTACTTCTTTGCGGCTTCTCTTCCCTGGCCAAGTCTGTCGTCTTTATATGAGAACCACGTACCACTTTTTTGGACGACGTTTTGTTCGACCGCCACATCCAGCAGGTCTCCAACACGGGAAATTCCCTCGTTGTACTGGATGTCGAACTCTGCCTCTTTGAAAGGCGGCGCGACCTTGTTCTTAACTACTTTTACACGCACGCGGTTGCCGATCACTTCCTGACCTTCCTTGATGTGATCGCGGCGCCTGATGTCTAGACGGAGAGCGGCGTAGAATTTCAGCGCGTTGCCGCCGGTGGTCGTTTCAGGGTTGCCGTAGACGATCCCAATCTTACTCCTAAGCTGGTTCGTGAAAATTACCGAAGTGTTGCTCTTGTTTATGGCGGCGGTCAACTTTCTCAGCGCCTGCGACATCAACCGCGCCTGTGCCCCCATCTGTGCATCGCCCATCTCACCTTCAATTTCTGCGCGGGGCGTGAGCGCCGCAACGGAATCGATGACGACGACATCGATGGCTCCGCTCCTGACAAGTGTCTCGACAATATCGAGCGCCTGTTCGCCGAATTCAGGCTGGGAGAGGAGGAGATTATTCGTGTCCACTCCGATCCTCTTCGCATAGTTGAGGTCGAGAGCAT
Organism: Candidatus Kryptoniota bacterium; assembly: GCA_046706745.1. Classification (GTDB taxonomy): domain Bacteria; phylum Bacteroidota; class Ignavibacteria; order Kryptoniales; family JAKASW01; genus JAKASW01. The sequence continues at coordinate 65,027 of JBJKPC010000035.1, read as the reverse complement.
GTTCCGCGTCGATGAAGGCAGCGATGCCGCCGCGCCTCTGTGCCTCCGCAATGACACTGAGACAGACCGTGGTCTTGCCTGAACTCTCCGGACCGAAAATTTCAGTGATTCTGCCCCGGGGAATACCGCCGATTCCGAGCGCCCAGTCCAGGGAAATGGAACCTGTGGAGATCGAAGCTATCTTTGCAATCGGCCCCTCCCCCATTTTCATGACCGCACCCTTCCCGTAGTCCCGCTCGATTTGATTCAGGGCAATGTCGAGCGCTTTTAATTTTGCTTCCTTCTCTTCTGCCATCTTCCAATTTCCTTTCCTATCCGAAGGACTCCACAGCTAGGCAGAGTCTTCGGCGATTTCTAGTGGATACTCGTGTAAAATTTTGTATTCGGAACCCGAGGGCTTCAAAGTGCTTTCAAATAGTGCAACGCTTCTGGGGAAAAACCGCTTCACGGATAATTTACCGTCGGCTACCAACTTCTGCAAATCGCCGTCCCCCGGCCTTGTATCCCTGCCGAACCTGCCCGTGTCGCGTGCGGGGCGGTCCCTGCTGTCCGAAGTCCTGTGCAGCCGCGCGATGGTGATATGTGCCCTGAACTCTCGCGCTTCAGGCACAACACCGTACTGTCGCGCTGCCGTTTTGACAGAATCTGCAAAAGCTGCCAGCGTTCCATCATCTCTGCAGTCCAACCAGATTCCCCGCCTCACATGCAAATTTGGAAAAAATTTCATTCCCACTATCTCAGTCAAAGGCGATGTCCTTGGCCCATCCTTCAACTCGCCCTCTGCGGAGTTGAAAAGCGAGTCCACTTTCCCGGTCTCGAAATCGCCTATGAATAGAAGAGTAATGTGGAGTTTATCAGGTCCCTCCAATCTCGCGTCACTTATCGTTGTGCGAATCGAACGTTGTACCTCGATTATTTCTCGCTTCGTCGGTTCAGGCAGGGTAACACCGAAAAAGACTCTCATTCAGGCAAGTCCGAGTATTCTTCTTCGCACAAGTTCCAGAGCCGCCTGCGAAGTACGGTCTTTGAAGCGAAGACGTTCATCGGGAAAGAAGAACTTCTTCACGACCGTACCGGCAGCGTCCGATAGTCCTATGAACACGAGTCCGACCGGCTTTTCCTGCGTGCCGCCCGTCGGGCCGGCGATCCCTGTGACAGATACACCAATATCGGCTCGCGAGATTGCTCTCACCCCTTCCGCCATGGCGCTTGCGACTTCTTCGCTTACTGCCCCGCGGGCCGCGATCAGCTCGGCAGGCACATGAAGGAGTTCAGTTTTGGCTTCGTTGCTGTAGGTCACGACTCCCCGTTCGAAATAGGCCGTGCTTCCCGATATGTTGGTTAGCCGGTGGGAAATATATCCGCCGGTGCAGCTTTCAGCCAGAGATATGCGAAGATTCTTTTCCTTAAGCAACTTTCCGACTGTTTCCTCAATCTCAACTTCCCCCGCAGCATAAACATACTTCTCCGCTTTGCTCCTGATCTTCCCTTCGACTTCGGAGGCAATCCGATCCGCATCCTCCTCGTTAGCCGCCTTGACGGTTATCCGCAGTCTTACCCCGAACTGGCTCGGCAGGAAGGCAAGCTTTGCCCTGCCACCGAGTATCTCGTCGAGATTGCCGAGCAGTTCGAAGAGACTCGATTCGGCGATGCCGGTCGTCTTCAACACCCTGTGCTTTATTGCCTGACCGGTTACCTTTTCCCTGAACATTGGAATGATGTAGTTGGTCATAATGTTCTGCATCTCGTGCGGCACGCCGGGCATGACGGCAAAAAACTTTCCGTTCTTCTCGAACAGCATGCCGGGCGCCGTTCCCCAGTGATTCATCAGCACGGTGCATCCTTCGGGAACGAGGGCCTGATCGCGATTCACTTGCTTGACGGGTATGTTTCGACTTGAAAGCCTGTCCTTCACATTCTCCAGCACAGCGTCATCCATTACGAGCCTCGCCCGGAAAAAATCTGCAACGACTTTCTTTGTTATGTCGTCATGAGTCGGACCAAGTCCTCCCGTTACGAGTACGGCATCAAACTTCGGGAAGTGTTCGGAAAAAGCGCGAACTATCTCGTCGTAATCATCCCCCACCACCACGGTCCGCACCACATCCACTCCTATCTCCGACATTCTCTGACCCATAAAGGCGGCATTTGTATTAATTACCTGGCCTATCAAAACTTCGTCACCGATGGTTATTACAGCAGCAGTTTTCATTGTTCCAATTCCGTTATTTCATTCATTGGTCGGTACCCAGCAGGCATTTGTGTACCTGTCAACCGCGTCGAACGGCAATAGCTGGGAGCTGAATTAATCGACATGATCGACGCGCACTGTAATCCGACGGGAAATCCCGTCATCTTCCGAAATAAAGGTAGAGCTGCAGCAGTACATTCGCATACACGCCGCACACGACATCATCCATGACTATTGAAATTCCGCGGCTGCGCTTGTCGAACCAGCTCGCGGGCCAGGGTTTAATGATATCGAGTATCCGGAAAAGGAGAAAGGCTATGATTCCCAGGACCAGTCGTTTCGGAAGAAAGAGGAGCGATATCCACATGCCAACCACCTCGTCGATCACAACTCTCGACGGGTCGTGCCCATAAGCCACCTCCATCCTGTCGGCGGAATATGTACCCCAGGCAAAGAAGATCACGATCGACGGGATTATTACATAAAGTCGTTCAAATCCGGGAATAGAGTAGACCAGGAGAGCGAGGAGGGAGCCGACGGTACCGGGTGCGATGGGAGACAGCCCGCTGCCCAGCCCCGTGGATATCAGCTTATCCAGAAAGCCGGGTTGTCCCCGGACAGCCTTGTTGTCGCTTCCTCTGTCAGAGGAATCATTCCGATTGAGTTCTTCCACTGACAGCCCGAAACGAAGAGTACAGGATCTTGTAGTTCCCGATGAGGTATTGTACGCCGGTGCCGAAGGTCAGGATGGTAATAACCAGCATCGAATAGTACAGGACATTTTCGTTAAGCACGGTGCTGAATAGTGGCACAACCTGATGGACACTGTCCTTCAGGACCACCACAAGCAGCAGGGCATAAATGAACGCCAATTGAACGAACGTTTTGACCTTGGCGCTGAAGTTCGTGTGGAGAGTCCGGCCGCGCAGCTCGGCAAAAGAACGCAGCAGTGTGATGGATACATCCCTTACAACGATGACCCATACCATCCACCATTCCACAAGTCCCAGCCAGGCGAAGGCAATGAAAGCCGCTGAGGTCAGCACCTTGTCTGCGAGCGGGTCCAGGAAGATTCCCCACCTGCTGACTTTCCCAAGTTTACGGGCGGCCCAACCGTCGTACCAGTCCGTGAGAGCCGCGATCGCAAAGACCAGCACCGAAACCTGTTTTAAGATCAACCACTGGCTTACAAAGAGCACGACGAAAATCGGCGTCAGAATGATTCTTAAAATCGTAAGTTGGTTGGGTACCGTCATCGTGCCACAATTTAAGTTTGATTGGGATGGAGGTCAAGTCTGGGACACGCCCTGCCGGCCACCGGCTCAGCATCGGACGACCGACGCTGCAAATTCCTGCTTAAATAAACTGCCGCCCATTTTCACGAGGCTTTGCAATTGAATTTAAGCCCTCAGGGAAATATTTTGAAGTAATGACTGATAAAATCCTTTCACTTTCAAGAAAATTCTTCCCGGATATTGTAAGAATTAGACGGCGGCTTCACGAGCATCCCGAGCTGGCATTCGAAGAGATTGAGACGGCAGAAGTGGTCGCGTCGGAGTTGGCGAAACTCGGAATAGATGTCAGGCGCGGAGTCGGAAAGACGGGGCTCATCGGGCTGCTCAAAGGAAAAGGTGACGCAGGAGTTGTCGGTCTGCGTGCCGACATGGACGCTCTCCCGGTGACCGAAGAAAGCGGGGTGCGCTTCGCAAGCCGTAGAAATGGAGTCATGCACGCCTGCGGCCACGATTCCCATATGGCAATGCTTCTCGGAGCCGCACGCATTCTCTCCGTTTTGAAGAATGAGATATCCGGTACGGTGAAATTCATATTTCAGCCGAGCGAGGAAAAGAATCCCGGAGGTGCACCTGCGATGATCCGGGATGGTGCGCTTGTAAATCCAGGGGTCGATGCGATCTTCGGACAGCATATAACCACCGACCTTCCGACCGGGAAGCTCGGGTTCAGGGCGGGTCCGCTGATGGCTTCGGCGGACGAGATATATATTACAGTCCTCGGCCGAGGCGGGCATGGAGCAAAGCCTCACGAGACGGTCGACCCGGTTGTCATCGCGGCACAGATTGTCATCGCACTTCAGTCCGTAATCACACGCATGAAGGACCCGCTTGAGCCGTCGGTTCTTACGATCGGTTCTATTCATGCCGGGACAGCCACTAACATAATTCCGGATTCCGTCAGACTCTCGGGTACGTTGAGAACGATGAATGAATCCTGGCGAAAGAAAGCCCTTGCACTAATAGAACGGACAGCGGTGGGCTGCGCCCGCGGTCTCGGAGGCAACTGTCGCGTGGAAGTGAGTCACGGCTACCCGGTGCTTGTCAACACGGTTGAAGAGACCGAACTGGCAAGAGAGACCGCAACCATGATTCTCGGAAAGCGATCGCCGGTTCATGTCCCGCCCCAGCTGGGTGCGGAGGATTTCGCTTACTACCTTCAGAGAGTTCCGGGAAGCTTCTGGTGGCTCGGGGCGGCAAACAAGAGCATAGGTGCGACTGCTTCGATCCACAGCTCGAAGTTCAAGGTAGACGAAGCTTCATTCGCGTACGGATCGGCGATGCTTGCAGCCGTTGCGATCGACTATCTCAGGAGAAAAGACAGGATCGGAACGAGGCGTGGATCCCGCAGCTAAAGAAAGCATCGCCAACCTGCTTCGGAAGATTTTCGAACTTGTAGCAAATTCCGGTGCTGCGATTGCCCCTTCAGAGTTCACGGACCGGCTCGAGGAGATTACAGGAGATCTTCCCGATCAGTTCATGACGCTGAACAATCTGGAGCGTTTTCTGGCAATTACCCCGAACTCCGCTTCAGTTCTTTCGGATCTTTCGAAGAATCAGAAACTTCTCACCGATTTTCTTAAGATAATCTCCACGAGTCAGTATCTCTCAGACATCCTCGTAAGGCACCCGTCATACTTCCGTTTTCTCTTCTCGCCCGTGGGAATCGAATCCCCTGTTGCACCGGATTTCCTGCTTGCGGAACTCTCGAGACAGGTCGACATTTACACCGAAATCTCCCATAAGAACGATTTCATCCGAAGGATTTTCAAACGCGAGATTCTCAGGATCGGATCGAGGGACATCTGCGGAAGGGATAACCTCGAGAGCACCACACTGCAGCTCTCGCAGCTTGCGGAATGCATACTTAGAGTCTCATTTCAAATTGCCTCGACCGAAATGCATTCGAAATACGGCAAGCTCGCGTCGGAGATCGGCTGCATAGCCCTCGGGAAATTCGGCGGCAACGAACTCAATTATAGTTCCGATATCGATCTCATTTTCCTCTATTCCAAGGGAAAGGGGCAGGGGGACATTGAAGCATCGGAAGAAGCCAACCGGTTGGTGGCCGAACTGATGAAACATCTGACATCGGAATCGGCGGAAGGACACCTGTATCGAATAGACCTGCGGCTCAGACCGGACGGGACCTCAGGCGCGGCGGCCCAGAGCCTTGAAGGAATGATTGCGTACTACGAGTCGCGCGGGGAGCTGTGGGAGAGACAGATGCTGATCAAGGCGCGCCATGTCGCCGGCGATGAAACGCTCAGCCGCACGTTTCTGACTCATCTGCGGCCTTTTATATACCCCCGGACTTGGCTCGAGAATCCCATCGACGAGATTCCACGGATGAAAATCCGTATCGAGACGGCGAACCCCAATGAGTTCAACGTCAAATTGAGACGCGGCGGGATAAGAGATATCGAGTTCATCGTTCAGGCTCTCCAGCTTCTCAACGGCGGCGCCAGGCCCGAGATCCAGACCGGCAACACCCTTCGGGCGATCAAGCTCCTGGGCAAGAACAAAATACTCACGAAGCAGGAGTCATCCCTTCTCACGAACGCCTACAAGTTTTATCGCCTGGTCGAGCATCGGCTGCAACTTTTCAGTAATCTTCAGACACACACACTTCCCTCCGATGCGACCGAGTTCAGAAACCTGTCCAAACGCTGCGGTTACAAGAATGAGCGAAAGTTTAGGAACGAATTGTTCGGAAACTTCGACAGAGTATCCGAACTATTCAACAATGTTTTCAGGATCGAGCAGCCGATAGAAAGAGACGAGATCGAACAGCTTCTCGATGGATCGATAAGCGACGACAGGACGCGGAGGGTGCTCGAGAACTACGGGTTTGTGAGGACAGAAGAGAGTTTCAGAAACGTACAGTTCCTCTCACGCGGAGTGACCAGGACAGGAGACATCGAATTCCCCTCGGGTGTGACTAAGTCGTTCCGCGAAGTCGCCCCCCAGCTTCTGGAGGACATCAAGCTTACGGTCGACCAGGACCTTACGCTGAAGAATCTTTCCCGCGTTGCGGCAGCCGTAAAAAGCCTTGAAGTGTTCTACGGCTCGCTGGAGGACGAAGCTTTCCGTAAACTGATCCTGACACTCTGCTCGAAAGCAACGAGGTTTGTAGACTATCTGACGGTCGAGCCGCTCCTCCTAGACCTTCTCATTTCCCCCGAGCGTCTCCTCAACGTCGAAACATACTTCACGAGGACTCTTCCCCTCGCGCTCGTGAAACAGTTCAACGAGATAAAGCTAGGAATGCTTTACCTGCTCGAGGACCTCCCCCTGCTCCAAACCCAAGAAAACTGGACCAGAGTCGCCGAGAAGTTCCTACTGGATGCTATGGACAAAGTATTCGTCAAGAACCGGCCAATCGTCATAGCCGGAGGCAAATTCGGATCGCTCGAGATGTCGTTCATGTCGGACCTCGACGTCGTGTTCATACTCCCCGATAAATTGAAGAAGAACAAGCCTGCCATCGAGAAGAAGATTCCGCTTATACAGAAGAGGCTGCTGGACGCTAACGATAACCCAGTCTTCACCTTGGATATGAAACTTCGCCCCGAAGGGAAAAGTGCACCACTATTGATGACGGAGTCGGAATACGAGGTGTACCTGGAAAAACGTCTTTCCGTTTGGGAAGTAATGGCAATGACGAGATTCAGAAGCTTGACCCCGTCTGAAAGAGTGAGTTCGGCCATCGGCAGGACTCTCGACAATTTTACTCTCTCGCGTTCTTCGCTGGAGGAGATCGCCTCCCTTTACGGCAGGGTCATTCAAAGCAAGAGCTATTTCCATGAAATCGACGTGAAATCCGGCGATGGCGGAATGTTTGCCGTGGAATTTCTGGTGCAGACGCTGGTACTGGCAAATCTGAGAGAACTCAGAGCCGCCCTTCCAGGAACGGTTCCAGGGTTGATCGACAAGCTCTTCGGCGTCGGGGCACTGGACGAGGAGACTTCCGACGAAATTAAAGAGAGCTATGAGTTCTACAGGATGATAGAATTCTCGAACTACGCATCGCTTTCCAAAACAAATCACAAGATACCGCATGACGAACGCGAGCTTGCTTCGCTTTCAGCCCACCTCGATTTCAAGAATTCGGACGAATTCGTCGACAGTCTCAAATCCAGGATGCGGAGGGTTAGCTCGCTGTTCAAGAAAGTCATCGAGCGCCTTTCAGAAGAGGCCGATTAACGGGAAAAGTCTTGAAGGTTCGTAACAAGAGCGTTCATGGCCCGGGATCGACGCAGAGGAAACGCGCGGCCGTCGACTTTGCCTCCCTGGAAATAAAGAAGCCGGACATGCTGTTCGCCTCGATAATTGCGGCAGTTGCCTTTCTTATCTACATCCAGACGATGTCCAGGAGTATTTCCTATATCGACGGCGGCGAAATTACGACGGATCTCTGGACGCTTGGCATTGCACATCCGACGGGTTATCCGCTCTTTATGATCCTTGGCTACCTCTTCGTGCATATACCGATTCTGCCCGAGGTAGCTGAACGGGCAAATTTGTTCGCGGCCGTTTGCACCGCCGCGGCGAGTGGAATAATCTACCTGGCCTTCGTGAGGGTACAGCTCGTCTTCTCCCCCAACAGAATGGCTTTTCACAAGAAAGGCGGGAATCCGAAACAGCCCCCCTCTCCGGCGTCCCCGGATACTGCACAGGCGATCAGGTGGAGTTCTGTCATAGGCACTCTCATCCTGGCGTTTTCCAGTACATACTGGTACCAGAGCACATCCGTCGAGAGCTATCCCCTCCAGCTTGTCCTTTTCGCCCTCATAATTTTTGTCTGGGTCGGCTTCTATGCAAAACCCGGAAAATCGCGGGCACTGCTTGCAGGAATTATTCTCGGACTCGGCTTCACCAATCACATGACTACCATCCTGACGGTGCCGGCGCTTCTGTTTCTGCTAATCTCCGCCTACGCTGAACGGAGGCTTCGCCCCGGGCTCCTGATGTACATTGTCATCGGAGGATTCATCTCAGGTCTTCTTTACCTCTATATCCCGATCCGGGCTGCGCAGAACCCGCTAATGAACTGGGGCGACGCGGACGATTTCAAGAAATTCATATGGCTTGTAACGGGAAAGCAGTTCAGAACCTGGATGTTCTCGTCGATCCAGGTGTTTCAACACCAACTTGGCGTTTTCTTTTCTTCTTTGCTTACGGAATACCGTCTATCGATGATCGTGGTTCTCTTGGGAATGGTGGTCTCGTTCCTATACCGTAAACGATTGTTCTGGTGGACGATGGTCCTCGTCGTAGGCGACATAGCATACGCTGCCAATTATAACATACACAACATCTCGAGTTATTTTCTCTTAGCTTATATCTCTATCGCACTCTTTGCAACCCTCGGCGTACGATATATCCTCGACCGCTTCGCAACCGCGAGTTCCTTCAGAGTGTTAGTGACAGTATTGCTTGTTCTCTTCCCCGCGGTTTCGGCGGCCGCCAACTTTGCGAAGGTCGATGAGAGCGGAGACTACGCCGTGGAAATGTACACAAGAGACATCCTGACAAGTCTCCCGCACGATGCCGTTGTCCTTTCCTTCCAGTGGGACGATTGGGTGGCAGCATCGCTGTATTATCAGCATGTAGATGAACTACGGCCGGACGTCGTTGTAATCGACAAGGAGCTGCTACGGCGATCATGGTACGCCGCTCAGGTACACAAGCGATTCCCTTTCCTGTTTCCTGCCGATGATCAGAAATACGAAGCATACCAGTCCAACCTCCGACTCTTCGAGAACGGGCTGCCCTATGACCCGAACAGCATACAGCATACTTACTCGGACTTCATTAGGGAAATAATATCGGGCGCATTGCATGATGGACGTGACGTTTTTGTCGGGCCCGAAATGGAGGACAAATATCTATACGGCTACCGAAAGGTACCTTTCGGTCTTCTTTATGAACTGACGACAGATACAAACTACGTCGACTTTGGTTCGTCCGGGCTCCGCGGCTTTGAGGCTGCGCAGAAGGTGCGTAACGATTACACAAAACAAATTCTCGGCTTCTACACGCAGATGTTTATGGCGCGGGCGCAATACGAATATACCTACCACCACCTCCACCGTACGCTCGACTGGCTCGGCAGAGTGCTGGAAGTGGACCCCTCACTCCAGGCTGCCCAAATTGCCAGAGCTCGCATCCAACAGGAGCTCAGGTCAAATTGATAATGCCCGGCCTTCTGATAATCTTCGGAATCCTCTATGCCATCGAGCTTCTCTTTTATTCGTTTGCTGCCCACCGGGCTCGCCGCACAAAAGGAGGCGCGCATACTCCCGAGAAACGCCCGAAAGTTTCGGTCATCGTCGCAGCCAGAGATGAAGAAGATAATCTAGCGGCATGCCTCGAGTCGTTGGCGTCCCTCGACTATCCGGTCGATCTTATCGATGTAATTGTAGTTAACGATCAGTCAGTAGACTCGACTCCGGAGATCATAGACGGATTCGTAGACAGGTACCCACATTTTCGGCGCCTCGATGCCGTCGCCAATCATGACATGCGCGGCAAGCCGAACGCGCTCTCGCAGGGAATCGACACGGCAACAGGCGAGTTCATATTCCTTACCGATGCCGACTGCTCCGTTCCTCCGACGTGGATTAACGGAACACTGAAATATTTCGACGAGAAGACAGGCATAATCGGAGGCGTGACCCTTATCTCCCGGACGGAGAGATTGCTTGCCGGAATCCAGGCACTCGACTGGAGTTTTCTTTTGACCGTGGGTGCAGGTGCGGCGACAATTCACAGGCCGCTGGCATGCCTGGGCAACAACCTTGCCTTCAGGAAAGATGCTTACAACGATGCCGGCGGATACCGCAAGATCGGGTTCAGCGTGACGGAAGACTATGCTCTTTTCAAGGCGATTTCTTCGAACAAGAAATGGCATTACCGGTACCCGATGGACAGGAAGACGCTTGTCGAGACGCTTCCCGTTAAAACACTCAAACAAGTCTACGCACAACGAAAGCGCTGGGCAACGGGCGGAAAGGATACCGGCATTTTCGGAATCGTCACGCTTGCACCCGGCTTTCTTTTCCATTGGGCCCTGATTTTGTCGCTCCTCCTTGCGCCCGGGATATTTCCGCTGTTCCTTCTTTTCAAACTGATCATGGACTGTATGTTTGTCGCGCCGACGTTGAAGTTCTATGGAAAGATTGCTCACTTGAAATTCATACTTTATTTTGAGATTTATTATATGATTTATGTCGCGATTTTGCCGTTCTCTGTATACTTGGGGAAGGCAGTCACATGGAAGGGACGAAAATACTAGATGTCGGAGTACTGGCAAAGCCTGGAAGACGTGGATACGTTTTCCGTTTCATGGAGGGAACTGAGAATCCCTCTGCATGCCGGACTTTTTGTAATCACTTTTTTCACTGCCACGATGGCGGGAGTTGAGTGGACCGGCAAGGATCCTCTCAACCTCCTCAACCTTCCTTATGGATTGGCTTACAGCCTTTCCCTCCTTGCGATACTCGGCTCACATGAATTCGGACATTTTTTCTATTCCCTGAAGCACAAGGTAAAGGCAACACTTCCGTACTTCATCCCTTTTCCCTACATACCGGGTATGCTTAACTTCGGGACGATGGGGGCCGTGATTCGGACAAAGACGCCCGTCCCGTCGCGCAAGGCAATTTTCGATATCGGAGTTTCGGGACCGATAGTCGGATTCATCGTAAGCGTAGGGGTGCTTATTTTCGGCTTCACACACCTTCCGACACGCGATTATATCCTATCTATCCACCCCAATTATGATTTCGTTGCCAACCGGGCGCCGCTCATTGACGGGATTCCTCTCGCCTTCGGGAATACGATTCTCTTCAGGATGCTCGAAGTGATTTTCACCAATCCTCATACTCAGTTCGTCCCGCCGATGACGGAGATTTACCACTACCCATTCCTCTGCACGGGATGGTTCGGACTGTTTGTCACGGCGATGAACCTCCTCCCCGTCGGCCAGCTCGACGGAGGGCACATGATCTACGCAATGTTCGGACGTAAACATAGAAAAGTTGCCAGAGCAACGTTTGCTGCGCTTCTGCTGCTCGGAGTTTCAAGCCTGCTTCCGTTGATAAACATCGACATAATCTTCGGATGGCTCGGCTGGCTCTTCTGGGCGCTGATTCTCTTGCTGGTAATAAGGATAGACCACCCGCCGGTGATGGATGATACGCCGCTTGACCGCAAGCGGATGGTGGTAGGCTGGCTGACTATACTTATATTTATCGTCTGTTTTTCACCGACACCATTCACAATCGCGTAGAGGTAAAGTTGAGAAAAGCTCTTTTCATCGCCGCTCTCGCCCTTCTTGTAAGTGCCTGTCAGAAAGCCAGCAACGTCGTCATAGACAACTCCAGGGTCGTAGACTCGAGGCTGGTATTTTTCAGCGGGGACAGCGTCGACATTGCGCACTATATCAATCAGTATTCTTCACAGCTCGTCTTGAGCGACAGTTTTCGTGTCAACGTTAGTTATCCCGCAAGTTTCAACTATCTACAAATAACGGTGAAGAATGATTCGGGTAATATGATAGCATCGGATCGCTTCAGTTCGATTGCAGATAGCACTGTAGGCGGGACCATCACCGCAATTCCTCCGACTGTCTACGTAGGAGATCTGACCTACACCTTCACCGCTTTCAACCAGGTCGGCGCTCCCGGAAATGAAGTCTCGGCGATAGTAAGGCTCTTCAATTCCGAGAATCTGCCCCCGATAATTGACAGTGTCTCGGCTCCCGATTCCGTCAAGATCGACAGCACACACGCAATTTTGTTCACGCTCTATGCAACCGCAAGTGATCCGAACGGCCTCAACGACATCAAGACGGTCTACTTCGATACGTTTAAGCCGAACGGCCAGCCTTCGACCGGGAATCCCTTCCCGATGTACGATGACGGCGGAGCAAGCGGCAATCCAGCCGACGGCGACAGTGTAGCGAATGACGGGATATTCACGCTGACGATTCAGCTCCCCGCCCTGGATGCTCCCACACCTCCGGCTCTCGGCACATATGTTTTTAAATTCTACGCCGAAGACCGAAGCGGTGCAGTGAGCAAACCGTTCTCGCACGACATCACGGTGTATTGATGAGGGCTTTTGTGATCTTCGCCTTATTCGGAGTCGGCACTCAGGCTTTTTCGCAATCAGTTCCAAGGAGTTTCAAGCTTGACGCCGCACCCTCACAGGGCACCCCATCGAGCAACTCGATTAGTCAGCTGCTGATGGATAACAGGACCGTTTACATGACAACGGCAAAAGGTCTCAACGTTTCCACAGATGGTGGACGAACATTCAAGACCGATTGGGGGCCGGACGGGCCGACCGGATTTTCGACTGTTGCGGTTGCTGTCCAGGGTGATACCATCGCAGTCTCGGCGAATTCAGCGGATATAATGACGAGCGACGGTCTCCAGCCGGTGGGAGCCGGTCTGTTTGTCTCCACGGACAACGGCATCACATGGACTCATACACCGCAAAGCGAGGATTCGCTGAGCGATTCCACTGTTACTTTCGGCCGCAGTGTTCTCAAGGCTTTTCCCATACAGACCGATATCAACAACATCACGTATTCAATGGCCTTTTACGGGGGCTGCCTCTACACGGCCAGCTGGCGCGGCAGCTTAAGAAGGACATCAGACCTGGGAAAGACATGGCAACGAGTAGTTTTGCCTCCGGACTCGCTCAACTATATCACGCAGGACAGCATGTATTCGTTTCAACTTTCCCTCCTGCCGAGCCCGATCACCAATGAAACCAACTACAACCAGTATGCCTTCTCTCTGTTTTCCGACGGGGACACTGCGCTGTACGTGGGAACCGCTGACGGGATAGATAAGACGACGGACAACGGCTTCTCCTGGCACCACTTTAGTCACCAGAATGAGAAAAGTCCGATGTCCGGCGACTATGTGACTTACATTACCGGTAGAAACTTCGAAGGCAAGCACTACATCTGGGCAGCTACGCGGGTCGCTTTGGACCCTTCGGAAGTATCCGCCCTCAGCTACTCAACTGATGAGGGAGCAAGCTGGAAGTATATCCTGCCGGGACATCCTTACTATTTTTTTGTAGGACTGAACGGAAATGTCGTTTATGGCGGGGCAGACGACGGCCTGTTTAGAACCTCGAATATGGGAAGATCGTACACCACGATTACTTCGGTCTATGACGAAACGAACAACATGTCCGCTCTCTCGCCCAGTTTCTCGTCTGTAGCTATTCAAGGAGACACGATTTGGCTTGGCAACGGAGACGGGCTCGTTCGTGGAATCGATCCCGGAACCGGGTTTGAGTCGAGCCAATGGCGCGTCTTCAGGACCTTTGTTCCTATCGGCACTCCAAGTTCCACCTACTTTTATCCGAATCCTTTCTCTCCAAGTCTGGATATCGGCCGTGTTCACTTCGATGTCGACAAACAAGGCTCTTCTGTGACAATCAGAATCTACGATTTTTCAATGCACGTGGTACGGACTCTACTCCAAAACGCACCCAGGCCGATGGGGGAAGGCGACGCGGCGTGGAATGGGAGAGATGACGCCGGTAGGACTGTCGATAACGGAGTGTATTTTTACAGCGTAGTTTCCTCGGGCGGTCGACCGGCGTGGGGAAAAATTATGGTGGTCAGATAATCGAACGGACTCCATGTTCATAATTTCGTGTCCACTAATTTAAGGCTCATATAGATGAAGTTTCTTCTTGCTATTTCTGTTGCACTGACATGGTCTGCCGCCTTCGCGCAGACCTCGGTGCGCACATTCAAACTCGACGGTACCCCGACTCAAAGCATGCCTTCAAGTAACTCAGTCAGCCAGGTTCTACTCAGGAACGGAGTCGCATATCTTGCGACGAACAAAGGGCTCAACGTCTCGACCGACGGTGGCGTGACTTTCAGGACAGACTGGGGAACCGACGGGCCGACCGGAGTCGGCACCAATGCACTAGCGGTAAAGGGCGATACCATAGTCGTGGCTGCTTCTACGACCCTGGATCAAGACGGCAATTCGCTTCCGGTTGGACAGGGTATATATGTCTCCACCGACAACGGAGCGACTTGGACCCACGAGCCGCAAAGCATCGATTCGCTTTCGGACACCACGGTTACGTTCGGCAAGAACGTGCTGCGAGCCCTTCCTATCACTACTGCGGTGAACAACATTTGCTACTCTCTCGTGTTTCACAAAGGATTCCTTTATGCCGCAGACTTCGCGGGCGGATTGAGACGAAGCAGCGATCTCGGAAAGACTTGGCACAGGGTAGTCATGCCTCCCGATTATCTCGACTATATTACCCAGAATCCAGACAGCACATATGACTTTCAGCTCTCCCCCATTGCCGGGAAATTGACAAACGAAACGAACTACAATCATGAGGCCTTTTCATTGTTTTCCGACGGCGACAGCGTGCTTTACGTCGGAACGGCGGACGGAATCGATAAGACGACCGACAACGGATATTCCTGGTACAAATTGAATCACCAAAACCATCCGGGAATTTCGGGAGACTTCGTGGTGTGGATCGCCGGACAAAACTACGGCAGCACACACAACATTTGGGGGGCTACCGTTAATGCCATCGATTCTTCCGAGGTAGAGGCACTCAGTTACACGAGTGACGACGGAGCTAATTGGCATACGATTCTGCCGGGACATTTCTTTCACAGCATCGGTTTCAACGGAAAGGTGGTGTACGGTGCCTCCGATGACGGCTTGTTCCGAACGGCTGACTTCGGGAAGACTACCAGCATCATCACAAGCATCTACGATCCCACAAACAATCAATCTATACTCTCGAAAATATTTTACAGCGTGGATGCCGAGAACGACTCGGTCTGGCTCGGTACCGGCGACGGAACGGCGGTAGGAATAGATCACGGCGCCGGTTTCGTCGACAGCGAATGGCGCGTGCTGAGGACGTTCACACCGGTCGGCTTGTCCAATACGACTTACTTTTACCCTAACCCCTTTTCACCGAACCTCGACATCGGCAGGATTCATTACGATGTGAAGCAGCCGGGCAGCACAGTGACAATCCGCATCTACGATTTTTCCATGCACGTAGTGAGGACTCTGTTGCAGAACGCCCCCCGTCCGGTCGGGGAAACCGACGACGCCTGGGACGGAAAAGACGGCTCCGGAAGGCTTGTCGATAACGGCGTATATTTCTACAGCGTGGTGATAAACAATGGAAACCCAATTTGGGGAAAGATCCTGGTGGTCAGATGAAAACCATTTTTCTAACTTTGCTCATTAGTTCAGTCGCCGTGGCACAGACGTCTTACCCGGGAAGTTTCGCGAGGATCGGGTTGAACGCGAAAGGAATGGCAATGGGTAATTCCATCTCGGCTATGCCGGAGGGCAACGTTTACACCTATTACAATCCCGCACTCGCTTCTTACCAGGATGGCGGGACCATTTCCGGGTCGGTTGCGTTGATGTCCCTGGGGCGGCAATTGAATGTACTTACTTATACTCAGGGGGTGAAACCGACCGCCGGTTTTTCAGTAGGCCTGATAAACGCACATGTCGGCAACATCGACGGAAGAGATGCCGACGGCGTTCACACGTCGACCCTATCCACAAACCAGTATCTCGCCTATTTCAGCTTCTCAAACCGATTCCTGCCCGATCTTTCCATCGGCCTGACTTTGAAAATGTACTATTACGACCTCTATTCCGGATTGACATCGTCGGCCTTCGGAATGGACGCGGGAGTGTTGTACAGACCGACCATGTTCCTATCCCTGGCTGCCGTCGTGACCGATATGGGAGCCCAATACCACTGGGATTCTTCCAAACTTTACGGAACTGACGGTTCCAATTTTGTGACGCAGTTTCCCCACATATTGAAACTCGGTGCGTCGTACGATCTTCCCATTATCAACACCTTGGTAACAGCAGAGTACGACATAGCTCCCGGCAGTCTGAAAGGAATCAGGGCGGGAATTGAGTACAGCCCGCTCCCGTTGATCGTGCTCCGGGCAGGGTTTATCTCGTCGAACCAGTTGAACATCGGGACAGTCATAACGCCCTCTTTCGGTTTTGGGGCGAAAATCGAGCTCCTTGACTTTGCTCCCGAGATAGATTACGCTTATGTGTCTGAACCGTTCACACCATACGGGATACAGACAATTTCACTAATGTTTGGATTTTAGCAGATATGAAATCGATGGCGCTGGCCTTCGCGGCCGTTCTCTTCTTTTCATCACAGGCGTACTCACAAGCCGGAAGTGCCGGCTTCCAGATTCTCCGCCTTGGCTATTCCGCACGCGATCTTTCGCTCTCGTCGTCCGCCGATGCGCTGACGAGGGAGCCGGTTGCGGTTTATATCAACCCCGCAGGGCTCGCAGTGCCTGAAAGAAGCGGGGGCATCGGACTGGACGTCATGTTGACCCACCGTTCGTACATTGCCGGAACCAGTATCGATATGTTCGCCACCAGGTTCCAGAGCGGCAGCATGTCATTCGGAACAAGCCTGCTGCTTTCCAGCGTACCGGACATTCAGGTTAGAACAGTCCCCGGAGCCCCGCAGGCCACTTTCTCGGCAAAAGATTTTGCCTTCGCCTTGGGGACTGCGCGTCGTTTCGGACGAATCGACGTGGGGATCTCAGCGATGTACCTGTACGAGAAACTATGGGTTTATGAATCAAGCGGCTACGCGTTCAACGTCGGTGCGCAGTTTTCACCCGTCGAGAACGTCAGGGTCGGTCTATCCGCGGGGAACCTCGGCTCTTCTTCTGCAATGATTTCCCAGAAAATCATCCTCCCGGCATACCTTCGTGCCGGGGGTAGCTACACCGCACTTGTCGACGACAATTTCTCGCTTACCGGTTTTGCCGGAGTGGTTACCTTCAAGTCAGGCGGGATCGCACCGAGCGTCGGGGCTGACCTGAATTTTCACGGCCTTCTTGATCTTCGCGCGGGGTACGGTTCGGGCAACGATCTCACCGGGTTCTCATTTGGAGCGGGAATCCATTATGCTTTCCTCAGACTCGATTACTCCTATGTTCCAATGAAGCTTGATTTCGGAAACAGCCAGACCTTTACGCTCTCTTTCCTTCTTTGACATGACCAAAGGAAATCTCGAACTCGATGTACTTATCATCGTAAGCTCGGATCCCAGGTACGATACACGAAGCACGAAATTTCTGAAGGCCCTGACCGAAGACGGATACAACGCCGGGGTCGTAGGGATATGCAGCGACGGCGTACCTGACGATGCCCGCGGCGTGATCCGGGTACCTGTCAGCGCCACAGGCGGCAAGAGTTTCTTCATCCAG
This sequence comes from Candidatus Kryptoniota bacterium, assembly GCA_046706745.1. Classification (GTDB taxonomy): domain Bacteria; phylum Bacteroidota; class Ignavibacteria; order Kryptoniales; family JAKASW01; genus JAKASW01. The sequence continues at coordinate 47,236 of JBJKPC010000035.1, read as the reverse complement.
TTCTACCAACGTGTTGCCCCGTACGCGCTCAGAATTTCCGCCAAGACGGTTATCGCCGGGGACCTCTTTTCCCTTCCGCCGGCTATCCTCAACAAACAAAGGCATTCCCGAAAGCGTACACCTGTCCGGCTTATTTACGATTCAAAGGAACTCTACACTGAACTTCCAAGCCTCAAGCGAAAGAGAAGCAGCTTCTTATTCTGGAACCTCGTGGAGAAGAGTTCGATAAGATATCTCGATGGCGCATTGACAGTTAATTCGTCAATAGCGGAGATCTTATCGACCAGGTGGAACTTGCCATTCACGGTTGTGATGAACGTACCGAACAAGATTCCAAGCCCCGGACTGAACCGGGCGCTGGATCAAGTCACTATAGCCTTCTCCGGCGGTTTGCAGCCGGGCCGCGGCCTGCAAAATCTCATTCGCCTTCTCACCCTCCTGCCCGAAAAGTACACGCTCAAGATCGTCGGTGACGGCGTGCTCCGCGACGAACTGTCGGAACTTGCCGCATCATTGAAAGTGGGTCACAGGGTAACGTTTACGGGAAGAGTGCCGAGCGAAAAAGTCGTGGATGAACTGTCCGTCGCGCACCTCGGCATGTACCTCATGGAAAATTCCGGCCTCTGTCACTACCTGGCACTACCGAACAAGTTTTTCCAGTTCATATCCGCAAGGCTGCCGGTTGTCGTTCCCAGGTTCCCGGAGATGGAGGCTATAGTCAAACGTTATGATATCGGCGAAGCTGTGGACCCTTCAGATCTTGACGCAACTGCCGACTCGGTGAAAAGACTCACTGCAGACCCTGATCTGTATTCCAGACTTTGCACCAACTGCGATAAAGCCGCGCAGGATTTGAACTGGGATGTCGAAAAAGAGAAATTCCTTGAAGTTATCCGCGGACTAACTTAGCAGGCCGTACTTCTTCCGTTTCTCCCAGAGTGTTTTTCTGGTGACCCCGAGCTGCTTCGCCGTTTCCTCCAGATTGAAATTGTTCCACTCCAGGACTTTCTTCAGATATTCCCCCTCTACCTCTTCCAGAGACAGCCCTCTTGCAAGGCGCAGTCCGTCGTCTGCGCCCGAGACCTGAGCAATATTTGTCAGAGATATCTCGTCGCTGTCGATGTATTCCTTTTCCGCGAAAATCATTGCGCGCTCGACCACGTTGCGCAGCTCGCGAACATTGCCGGGCCAGCCGTGCGAGAGGAGTTTCCGTTCCGCCGAATTCGTAAACCCCTTGACGTGTTTCTTGAACTTCGCGTTGAAGTCTTCGACAAATTTCCGCGCGATCAGGATTACGTCCTTGCCCCGGTCGCGCAGCGGCGGCACCATAATCGAAACGACGTTGATCCTGTAAAAGAGATCGCTCCTGAACTTACCGGAAGCCACGTCGGCCTCCAGGTCCGAATTTGTTGCCGAGATCACTCTCAAATCGACCGGTATCTCTTCCAGACCGCCGACTCTCCTGATCCTCTTGTTCTCTATGAATGAGAGAAATTTCGCCTGCAGGGACATATCCATGCTGGTTATTTCGTCGAGCAGGACCGTACCACCACTGGCAACTTCGAGAAGTCCCTTCTTCGAATTCTTCGCGTCCGTGAAAGCCCCTTTTTCGTAGCCGAACAACTCCGCCTCGAGAAGATTCGACGGGAGAGAAGCACAGTTGATTTCCAAGTATCGCTTGTCTGAGATTGGGCTGGTATAGTGAATGACGCGCGCGACCAGGTTCTTTCCCACGCCGCTTTCTCCGCGAAGGAGAATTACGGCTTCCGACACGGAGGAGAGACGCTTGATGAGCCTGCGCACCGATTCGATGGGCTCGCTTTCCCCGATGAGATTTTCCAATGAATATCGAGACTTGAAACCGGTCTTAATCTCGTCCACCTCTGTGCGCAGCCGGCCCACTTCTACCGCGCGATCTATTGCGAGCTTCAATTCATCGAAGTTTATCGGTTTGGTAAGATATTCGAACGCCCCCGCTTTCATGGCACGCACTGCGGTGTCCACGGCTGCCTTGGCAGTCACCAAAATCACCGGCATGGACCTCGAAAGCCCCCTCAGCTTGTCGATCAATTCAATTCCGTCCATATCCGGCATCATGACGTCGCTTATGACGACATCAGGATATTCGGTCTTTATGGCCTCTATCAGGGAAGTGGGACGATCGAAATACTTCAAGGCGAACTGCTCGTTTCGTAATCCATATTTCACGAGCCTGATTACATTTTCGTCATCGTCGAGGAAGTAAACCAATGGGACAGCCATCTTGCCCTAAATATAGTTCACCGTTGATTTGCGCACAATAGATACCGGCGACGGCCTAAACTGAGGAAGTGGATCATAGCTCTCGACGATTGTTCATGCCACTGAATGACCCTATGCAGGCCCCCCTTACTTAGAACGGAGTTCTTATTGACCGCCGGGATATTACCTCCTTAGACTATCCTTGACGGCATCTACGAAATAGCTGCTCTCCTCGCCGGAGCCGACGTTAACCCTAAGGTAATTCTCCAGCATAGGATAAGAACTTACATCCCTAACCAGGACGCTCTTCTTTTCGAGCAGCTGCGAGAACATCTCGCCCGCGGGTTTCGGCGTAGTGAAAAGAAAGAAGTTGCTGTCGGAGTCTATAACGCCCACGCCGTCGAGCTTCCTCAGCTCCCTCGCCATCTTCTCTTTTTCCCGGACGAGCAATTCGATTCTTTCCGTGAACAATTTCCGGTGTTCAAGTAATTTGAGAGCCGTAAACTCGGACAAAGCATTTACGCTGAAGGGAATCTTGACTTTCAGAATCTGTGAGGCAGTATCCGGGTGCGCAACCAGATACCCCACCCTCAGTCCGGCAAGGCTGAAGGCCTTCGAGAAAGTGCGGAGGACCACGAGATTTTTCGCACTCTTAGTCCGTTCAATCACGCTATCGTTCGGTGAGAATTCTATATATGCCTCGTCAACCAGGACTATAGCGTTCGTGGCTTCAAGAAGACGCGCAATGAATCCCGCCGTGACAGATTTGCCCGTCGGGTTGTTCGGCGTACTTACTACGATCAATCCCGATTTCATCGTACGGGCAGTCTCGACAATTTTCGATTCGTCGAAGTTCAACCCCGAGTCGGCGTACACCTTAAGCACTTTCCCGCCCAAAACCGTGACTATTTTCTCGAAGAAATAGAAAGTCGGCTGGGGAATCAACACTTCCGTCCCTTCGCGCACGATGGACAGTGCGATAGTATAAATTAGCTCGTTCGATCCGTTTGCGACGATAAACGACTCTTCAGGAAGACCGTACAGCTCGGCAAAACGTCTCGGCAAAGCGGTCGAGAACACCTCCGGGTATCGATTCCAATTGATACGTACGAACTCCTCGATAATCTCCTGTTTCAGGGATGCAGGAATATCGAAGGGACTTTCATTCTGGTTCAACTTCACTTTTGCCGGATGACCCGACACTCCGTAAGGCGATAGGTCCAGTACGGTCTTCCTAAAATTAGTTTCTACGTCCACTTTTATCTCTGATGTTTATCGACAGCGCGTGGGCCGTCAGGCCCTCGTTCTGCGCGAAGATCTGAATCTTCTTAGAATCCCGTTCGAAAGCTTTCTTTGAATATTGTATGATGCTCGAACGTTTGATGAAGGCATCCACGCTGAGCACTGAGGAGAAGCGGGCCGTACCGCCCGTAGGGAGAACGTGGCTGGGGCCGGCAAAATAATCCCCCACCGGCTCCGGGGAGTAGTCGCCCAAGAATATGGCTCCTGCGTTGGTCACGCCGCCGACGAGCTCCCAAGCCGATTCCGCGACAATCTCAAGGTGTTCCGGAGCAATTTCATTGACAAGAGCTACCGCCTCCGGAAGGCTATCTACGACAAATGCGGCACCATTCCTCCGAATCGATTCGGCAGCAACTTTTCTTCGCGAGAGCCCTTCCAGGAATGCCGACATCCTGCGCTGCACTTTCCTGGCAAGCGATTTATCAGTCGTGATAAGAATGGCAGCGGCATTTACATCATGCTCCGCCTGCGCCAGTAGATCGGCTGCCACATGCGAAGGATCGGCGGAGGAATCCGTCATTACTACCACCTCACTGGGCCCCGCGATCATGTCTATATCGACATCACCGAAGACTATTTTTTTTGCTGCGGCGACGTAAATATTTCCCGGCCCAACGATCTTGTCTACCTTCGCCACCGATTCGGTTCCATACGCCGCGGCAGCGATTGCCTGAGCTCCACCGACCGCATACACATTTTTGATCCCCAGCAAACCGCAGGTTGCAAGCACTATACGGTTCACCTCGCCGTCGCGGTTAGGGGGAGTTAACACGTGAATCTCCTTCACGCCGGCCACCTGGGCGGGAATCGCGTTCATGATCACAGTAGAAGGATACGCCGCAGTCCCACCGGGTATGTAAAGGGCAACCCTTTCCAGCGGAATTATCCGCTGCCCCAATACCGTGCCGTCCACTTCCTGCACGGTCAGCGAATTTCTGCGCTGTCTTTCGTGGAAACGCTTTACGTTGGCGGCCGCTTCCAGTATGATCTCGATTATTTTTTCGCTGATGCCGTTCTTTGCGTCTTCAATTTCTTTTTCCGCTACTTTGATTTCAGGGAGACCGACGCCGTCGAATTCCTGAGTATAGCGAACAAGTGCCGCGTCCCCTTCCGACCGAACAGAATCAACTATCGACGTGACCTTCTTGATCAGTTCACCGTCAAGAGTAAGGCTTCTGTTTTTTATTTTGTGCAGGTACTCACCTGCCTCTTTACTTCCCGCCTTGACGACGGGGAACATTTCGGTGTTTTTCATACTCAATAATTTATCAGAGAAAGGGGTTCTTTCCAACGGCAACGAAACTGAGCTCATGAAATCAGAATAGTCATGAAACCCGCAGTTACTTCGAAGAGAACCGGACCATCTGGAGCGAACCGGCGACTGCGGGCCCAAGGAGTGATCATTCAGAAAAGGAGTTCGAAGACAGCCCCGAACAGATTATGGTACACGCCGGAATTCCATTCCGGGTTTTTTGCATAAGAAATCTCGAGCGACGTTACGGGGAGGGACGGCAACACCAGCTTGACCGGAAATCGAAGAGAAAACCCGTAGGAGAACCCCGTCCCCATACGGGCTACCGACAGATTGTTGAAGAGATCGTATCCCTTTACAACAGGAGCCTTGAGTGTGTACCCTATTCGAACAGCAAGAACTCCCAACGCAACCGTTTCAAGCCCGACCCTATAAATATCGGGCTGGGCTATGAAGCTATCCAACGGATTCGAACTATTGAAGACGTGTGCATAATCCAATGCTCCGGTGACGCGGAATAGTTCGAAATCGTAGAGGCGGTAGTTTGAAGCAAAGGTGTACGCAACGCCTACCCCCAAGGTTCTGGGGAGATCGATCCCTCTACCCTCCTGGCCGGCAGGAGACTGCTGATTATTCCACGAGGCTCCCGGCAGAACATTTGTAAACACAATTCCGGACGACAATATTGCCCTAAAAAAAGTCGTGTTGGCCAGCGTAGTGCGGTTCATCGCGCCCAAATCGAAGGTGAGTCTCTCCAGCTCGGGACTTGACCGGCCGGCGGGGATTATCGATTCTCCTCTAACGGTCACGTACTTCCCGGCCAGACCCACCGAGAAGCCGAGCGGGAGCGGCACCCCGACGCCAAGCAACGAGATCGTCGTCCTCCACCCCGCCAGGTCATACGCACTGAAGGATGCCCCTCCCCCGATGTTCGCAAGTGGAAATGCTGCCGTCGCATCCCAGGCGGTAAGCCTGCCGTTGGATAAATAGTCCGCAGGCGTACTCTGGAGGAACAGTTCGCCGACGTTTCCCGAGAAGTACTCGTAATCGGCTGCGGTGTAGATAGTGGTTGCGTAACCGAGTCTGGCAGGATTCAGTTGAACAGCGTGCGCAAAATCAGGATCAGCGAGGTAAGCGGACATCCCTGCAGCTCTGTTTCCGAGCACATATCCTTCCCCGAGAAACAGGGACTGAGAAAAGGCCGCAGGGCTCGACAATAGAACAAGGACGAAGAGGATGCTCTTTTTTCTAGAAATCGCCCCCGAGTGAGAAATAGAACGTCGGATTATGGAAACCCTCGATGTCATACTGCCACGCATAATCAAACCTCAGAACAAAATACAAAAACGGGACTCTTGCTCCAAAGCCGGAGCCGACGAGGAGATCTTGCGTGATCAATCCGCCTGAGGCATCTTTCTGGAACGGTTTGTAGGCTTTGAAACTGTCGAAGGCGCTGCCTACATCCGTAAATATCACTCCTTCTATATTCGAGAGAAGAATAGGAATCAGGCCCGGGACGAAGTATCGCACAAGCGGGAACCGAACTTCAAAATTCCCGAGGAAGTATTTCGTACCCAGTTGTGCATCATAGTTGAATCCGCGCATCGGGAAGACAGGAGTGAGAAAAGCATAGTCACCGACGCTGGTGATCGGGATCAGTTGCGTGGCATAGCTTCTGTTTATCCAGTTGCTTACCCCTCCCATAAAGAACTTTTGCGGATTCGGGCCCGTGCTCGCGGCTCCCGATAACCTTATGGCAAATACATTCTCACTCAGAAACGGTAGGTATTTCCTGTAATCGAAACCAAACGTCTCAAAGCCCAGAAAACTCGAAGATATTTTGGGCAACATCGTGAGCGTAACGCTGTACCTTGTCCCGTCCACTGGAGCAAAATATCCTGCCAGCGTATTGTCTTTCACGTAACTAAGCGACGTGAGAATGGCGTTTGCCGATGCGGCCGGCATGGCATTATTTTGAATATTCTGCTCCGTAATGCCGATGTAAGCGAGATTGAGATCCAACCTGCGGAATCTGTCGAACGGTCTCGAAAGACTCAGTTGTCCGATAAGCATTTGAAAACGATTGAGCTCGTAATAGCCGGTTGAATTGTCGTACAAGTAGAGGAAATTTGCCGTGTGTAGGAGGTCTACCCCGTAATTGATGCGGGATGCGAGGTTCGAGTAGGAGACGGCGTAATCGCTGTTTTGAAGATCTATCTGGAAGTCTGTGTATAGATCGATTTCATCATTGCCAAGTACATCACTCAACGCCAATTCGGTCGCACCCTGGAAACCGTAAAAAGTGTTAAAGCCCGCACCTCCGGTAATGATATCCGGCTCGAAATTGATTTTGTACGGATAGACCAAATAGTCGCCGGTAGAGTCGACGTTGCCTTTCAGGAGGAAGGGGGAGACTTTCGGTTTCTTGGATTCGTTGCCGTAGTATGAAGAGAAGATATAATGGCTCATGCTAGCGGTTACCGACGCGCCGTAGAGAGAAGTAAGGCTCGCCGTGTCCGGCAGTGCCGTGGAATGCCGGTTTTGAACAATTTCGTTTTTGGCAAGGTAACTTTTCACGTAGTTGGTCGGAGTCAATGGGCCTTTTAACTTGTGGTTGAGCGGCAAGTTCATGGTGAACACATCGTAGCCGCCGTCGTTCAAAGCTGTGAACGCGAGCTTCTGGCCGTTTCTCGACATCGAAGGCATGTTGACTCCTTCGAGTGAATTTGTCAAAGGCACTGTCTTCCCCGTGGCAAAATCCTTGTAGAAAAGATTGTCGATCCCGTTCCGGCTGGATTCGAAGATTATTCCCTTCCCGTCCGGAGTCGGAAGCGGATACTGGTTGTCGCCGCCGTGCGGAACTATCCAGGGTTCACTGGGAAAATTAGTATGTGTGATACGTTCGATCTTTCCAGTGGCAACGTCAATCGAAAATATATCGAGCGGGTTGCTGGCGGCCCAGTGTGCAAGAGGGAGAGGGTTTCTGCCGTCCTGGTACAGGCTGTCTCCGCGGTCCGATGCGAAATAAATCAGTCTACCGTTCGGAGACCAGTGCGGCTGTTCGTCGCTGAAGATATCGTTTGTGAGATTACGCAGCTTGTGCGTCTTGAGGTCATATACATAGATATCCGACTGAAGCGGCTTGTATGCGGACATTGCTATCTCCGTGCCGTCCGGGGAGAAATCTATTCCGTCGATACCGTCCAAGGCAAGACCGGGAAGCTCCTCGGTGGCCCCGGTATTGGCGTTTACGAGAAAGATATCGTCGTATTCCCCGGTCTTTGAAACAACTGCGATCTCTTTTCCGTCAGGAGACCAGGCTACACCGGTGTGGAGGAGATGCAGCTCCTCAAAATTTGCAGTCCTATTCCCCTTGACGAGTGTACGTATTACCTGACCGGTCACGGTTGAGGCGAGCACTACGTTGAAGTAGCCCGTCTTGTTGGATATGAAAACGACCTTATCTCCGCTCGGAGAGATTACCGGTGACGTGTTATATGAGCTTCCATCCTCCAGGTGATTCGTCACCCTTTTTGCAAAGGTTGAGAGTGCCTCGCGCTCCGCGATCTCAGGGTAATACTGCTTTCGGTTATACTCATGCCACTTGTCCGACAGCTGGCTCAGGTTTAGCCCGATGGATCTTTCCAGGCCCTTGTTTACGCTGTGGGTAGCCAGTACCGCATTAACGATCTGCCCCACTTTCTGATGGCCATAAGTCACGTCGATGTAGTGCCAAACCGACTCTCCGCCTCTGTACCACAAGTATCCTTGAAGATAACTTATCGGCGGCATGTAGTGATTGATGGTCGCATCCATGAGGAACTGATCGGAGTTGACCTCCCAATGATTGAGAGACTGGTATTCCGCCATCCCCTCGTTGAACCAAGTGGGAATTTGAAACGTGATGTTGTGTTCAATCGCCGACTGCAGCGATCCGCCGTAAAACATTTCATTGAAAGTTGCGTGGACTAATTCATGGTGGATCACGTGTCTCATCAGTGTCAGATCACCTTCCCACGGATACACAACCCTGTTCTTATCGAGCGTAGTGACGCCACCGGTGCCCTGTTCGAGGTATTCCGGAATAATATTGTTTTGCTGGAAATCATTGTGGGAATTGAATACGGTCAAGTCGATTCGTTTGGTTATCTGATAATGGAAACTCGCCTCGATGGAGGCAAGAGCCTTTTCAGCCTCTTCCGCAGTGAACTCGGCGAGATGATAACCTCCGTCGGTGAAATAAACGTTGAAGTGCGGTGACTTGATGTAATGCCAATTGAAGTCGACGTAGTGGACTTTGTTCTTGCCAAAATCCTGCGCAGACAGCGGCTCCGCCAGCGCGAGAATCAGGGCGGCAAAGAGAAGCTTTCTCATGCTAAACCTTCAGATTAAATCGGTCTTCTTGTTTTGAAAATCAAACGACAAACTGCTCCGCGACCAAGGTTCGGGGGCTAAGACAAAAACGGAGTTCACCACCACGCCTGCCGCGCGCGCTGCTACGGCACACGGCTCCCCGTGCATGCGCGACTTCGGCCGGGTCGGTCAACAACCGCATCATCGACGATAGAAAAACAAATTCGAAAATAGTTGTCCAGGTAGTCGTTTCTCTTGTTCGGCTCCAATCCCCCACCGGATATGGAAAAAGGCCAAATTGAGTCATTCTAATTAACAGCGAAACCTCTAAAACAGTTTCGTAATCCACGCGTTTTACGTCATTGTAGTGCATTCTGCCAAAATACGAGCAAATTTCTGTTATTTTGCGATCATCTTCAATGCGTGAATTTTCCGACCGTCTGAATCGAGCACCTGGAATTCGAGATTTCCAATTCTTAATACCTCGTCCCGCAAAGGGATCCTCCCGAGATGTGACATGATGAAGCCCGCTATGGTGGAGAATTCGCCCTCCGGCAGTTTCACACCTGTGGCTTCTTCCACCTCCGATACCTCGGCATTGCCCTGCAGTACATATTGCTTCTTACCAAGTGGTTTAATCCTCTCTTCGCTGGCCCAGATTGCCACATCTCCAAGAAACAACTCCATCACATCCGATGACGTCACCAGCCCGGACGTGCCGCCGAATTCGTCTATGAGGATCGCAAGATATACACGTTGGGACTTGAACTCATCAAGAAGATCTATCACCGAAATGCTTTCAGGCACAAACAGTACGTCGCTAAGCAGTTCATCCACGAGCTCCGCTTCCCTGAAGATATCTTTTGCATATACCACACCTACGACGTTGTCGATCGTCGAATCGAAGACGATCACTTTCGTCTTCCTCGTTTTCTCAAAAATCTCCCTTACCTTCTCGATACGTGTGCCGACCCGGACTGCTACTATCTCCGTTCGCGGTATGGCAATGTTCTTGACCGGGACTCCGGCGTTCGCCAGAAACCTGCGGATCAGATCGGATTCAATCTGGTCGAGATACCCCCCGCTAACGGTATCTCCAAGGAACCGGTATACATCGCGTCTCTGGAACATCAGTGATCCGGGAGAAGAAGATGGGGAAAAGGCACGAGCGACTATCGTGGATCCCGCGGCGGTAAGCTTCACGACCGGCTTCGCCACTATCGCAAAGACCCGCACAAATGGAAGGAGCATCCGGGCGGTGGTTTCAGGGTTTTTGATCGCCGCGCTTTTGGGTATCAGTTCCCCGAGCATAAAACCGACTACCGTCGTGCATGCAATCACCACCGGCAGAGAGATGAGCATTCTATCGTGAAAGAATATCTCGGCGACAGAAGAGAAGATCGTTACAGAAAGGTTGCTCGCAACCACGACGGTCGCAAAGAAGACCTCGTTGTTGTGAAGAAAGTAGAAGACCGAATTAGACTTCATACCTGGGAAAAGATTTATGACGAGGGAAACCTTATCAGAGGACACGAACGAGGTCTCCGCCGCCGCAAACAGCGCCATGAAAAACAACGACAGGACGAGTATCGCTGCTTCAGTCATTTCAGGCCGCTAATGGATGAACCATCTTATCGAACTCAAGAGTCACAACGGCCTCCGAGTGTCAGGCACTTCATCGGCTGGCGCCGATCTTCCTTCTTTTCTCACGCACTTTTTCGGCGATTAAAACGATAAACAGGACAGCCACCGCGGCCAGAAAATCGACTAGAAAATCCTTCAGCTCCTCGCTTCTCCCTGGGGTGAAGGACTGGTGATATTCGTCGCTCGCGCCATACGCCATTACGAAGAGCAAGGTCACCAAGAGACTGAATTCGCTGACAAGACGGCTGTAATGCTGATGCTTGAACGCCCTGTACCCAAGATAGTACAGCATCCCGAAAAGGAGCGTATGAGCGATTATATGGGCATACGGAAACTCCATGGGAGATATCGTCGAACCGGGAATGCATGAAAGAGTGAAGATAAAAGCCATCCAGATGAGGACAGGCACCTGGAACCTCACGAACTCAGGAAATTCTCTCAAACTCAACAAGCTCTCCACTCTCTATCCTCCTGAACGCCTGCGGAAGTGTCTCGATCACGTCTGTGGCTATGAGCGAATACATCCCCTTGGATTCGAGTGCAACATCACCGGCTATACTATGCAGATAGACCCCGGCGATTGCGGCATCGATAGGTTTAAGTTTCTGACTGACCATTGCAGCGATTATTCCGGTGAGCACGTCCCCCATTCCTGCCGTCGCCATACCCGGGTTTCCGTGCGTATTTATGCAAACCTTTCCCTCCTTCGAAGCGATAACGGTCGGCGACCCCTTGAGTACAAGGGTTACCTTGTTTTCTCCGGCATAGTTTCGGGCCATTTCAATTCTATTTTTTGCAATGTCTTCTATTGAAAATCCTGTCAGGCGACTGAACTCCCCATGATGCGGAGTCAGGATTATTTCAGCAGTGGTCCCGGCAAGAATTCCCGATTGATCGGCAATGGCATTCAGGCCGTCAGCGTCGATTACCATCGGCCCGTCGTGACTCCTGAGAATCTTGGCGACGAGCTGAGAGGTCTCCTGATTTCTCGAGAGGCCCGGTCCGACGACAAGAACATCCGCCCATTCAAGATTCTTTTGAATCTGCAAAAGCACTGCGAGTGAAAGCGAGCCATCGCCGGTCTGTGGAAGAGGGACGGTCATGACTTCAGTCAGCTGCGACTCGTAAACCTGATTCAATTCCGACGGAACCCCGAGAACTACCGATCCAGCTCCGGCCCTCATCGCAGAACGTCCTACCATTATCCCGGCTCCCGTCATCCCCACAGACCCCACAAGCGCAAACACTTTCCCCACTGCATGTTTGTAGGTTTCAGGCTTCCTGCGTGGAAGAATATTGCGAACGTCGCTTGCATTGACCACCATGGTTTGAACTCCGGCCGTCGCATCAAGATCGGAAGGAATTCCGATGTCTACGAGATAAACGATTCCGGAAGCTTCCTTTCCATCGTTCATAACGAGACCTCTTTTCACGTAACCCATGGTGGCCGTGGCCTTTGCCTTCGGGGAAGCCCCGTAAACCACGCCGGTGCTCGAGTCAAGGCCGCTGGGAATGTCCACCGAGAGGACTGGGGTCAGAGTTTGACACATCATGTCAACGGCCCTTTTTGCGTTATCCCTGGGTTCATCCTTTAGGCCCGTTCCAAGCACTGCATCAATGACGAGATCGAATTCACTTAAATCAAGCGAATCGGCAATTTTCTCGAATTCCTGGACCTCAAATTTGGCCTGTTCGGGAGACATGTTCCTGGCTTTATCGTAGAAAATTTTCGCGTCACCGGTAACTTCAACGGAACTGCCGATGAGCACAACTTTCACTTCTGCGCCCAACTGCCCGAGATAGATCGCCGCACCAAATCCATCCCCACCGTTATTACCCTTACCGCAAATCACAACGATCCGTTTCCCGCGCACGGTCCCGAGGACCTTGCCCGCGACCTTAGCGACACCCAATGCGGCCCGGTCCATTAGAGCTTCGCCGGTTACTTTGCCGCTCTGGATGGCTTCCCGGTCGCAATCCCTCATTTCTTCAGCTGTTAACAAGTATTCCATATCTACTCCAATTGAAGATAAAAACAGCCGCTCCAAAAAGGAAGCGGCTGATCAAAATCGCAAGATTTTCCCTCAAATGCTAAAAGAGTTTCTCCGTCAACGTAACGATATAGCCCGGCGTGAGGCCCAGCTCGATGACAGCCGCCGCCGCAATGATAAGAGCCGTGGTACCCAGCTTCGATACCGCTGCGGACGTGCTCCCTTCGGGCACATCCTTGAAGTACATGTTTACCACGACGCCCAGGTAGTAGTAAACAGACACTACGCTGGCCAACACCCCCACAATGGCAAGCCAGGTCATATTTGCGGATACCGCCGAGGCAAAGAGATAGTACTTGCCAAAGAAACCTGCAAGAGGCGGAATACCCGCAAGCGAAAACATGAACAGGGCCATCAACCCGGCAATGAAAGGATGTCTGTACGCCAGGCCCTGGTAATCAGAAAGATTCAAATACTTACCATCCTTGTTTTCCAGAACCGAAACCACACCGAAAGCGCCTACTTGCATGAACGTGTAAGCAAGCATGTAGTATAGGACACCGGTCCTACCGAGGCTGTTCGCCGCCGCTATTCCGACGAGGGCGTACCCGGCATGTGCAATGCTTGAGTAGGCCAGCATCCGCTTGATGTTCGTCTGAACCAGCGCTATAAGATTGCCTATGACCATCGTCAGTGCGGCCAGGTATGCGATGATAACCTGCAGCTGCGGAGAGGGGTGGACCGAATAACTGAACAAGAGAACGAGCGCGGCGAACGCAGCAGCTTTGCTACCGGTGGACATGAAACCTGCCACAGTGGTCGGCGCTCCCTCGTAGACGTCCGGTACCCACATATGGAAGGGTACCGCAGAAATCTTGAAACTCAGTCCGACCAGTATGAAGGCCGCACCGATCCAAAGCAACGGGTTGCCCTGTACCGACCCCCACGCACCCAGTATGTCGGCAAGATTTGTGGTCCCGCTTGCTCCGTATACCAGGGCTATTCCATAGAGGAAGAAGCCGGTCGCGAAGGCACCGAGAAGGAAATACTTCAACGAAGCCTCATTCGATTTCGGATCCTTACGAACGAAACCCGCCAACACATATAGACTGATGGACATCAGCTCGAGACCCAAAAACAATACCATCAAATCGCGTGAACTTGCCATCACCATCATACCGACTGTGGCAAACGATACCAATGAATAGTACTCACCGAAGTAGTCGCCGCTCTTTTCAAGATATGGCTTTGAAAGCAGCACGCTCAACGCGGCACTGATGATAAAGACAATCTCGAAGAACGCGGGAAAATGCCCGGTGAAAACCATTCCGTTGAATGCCGAGCCGGGAGCGTTGTACGTGTTGATGGTGAGGAATCCGGTTATCACCAGTCCTATGAGGGTCAGCCAGTGAACAGCGTTCGCAGGCTTTCGCAGGCTGGCATCCACAACCAATAGCAGCAGGGAGAAGGCGCTGAGGAAAAGTATCGGACTAACAGCAATCACATCGTTAATATTAAAAGGCATTATATTCCTCTCAACGGGAAATTTGACGAATCACTCAAATTCTTTTTCATCTTCCGTCTCATCATTTCATGGCACTAAGCGACCCGACCCTTGCCTTGGTCATCGTATGCACGAGAGCTTTAACCGCAGGTTCGCTCTTCGACAGAAACGTCATCGGATGAACTCCGATCCAGACCATGAACACGACCATCACTCCGAGTACCGCGATGTCGCGAAAATTCAAATCCTTTATCTTCTCGTTTTCCGGTTTATCGAGTTTTTTGAAGAAGACGCGCTGGTACATCCAGAGCAAATAGACGGCAGCAAGTATGACCCCCGTAGCCGCAACGATCGCGTAAGCCGGCGTCCCGAGGAACTCGCTCTTGAAAGATCCCAGCAGGATGAGGAATTCACCGACGAACCCGTTGAGTCCCGGAAGCCCTACCGAGCCCAGCATAGCGATCATGAAGAATGTCGCGAGTACCGGTACACTTCTGGCGAGTCCGCCGAAGTCGCTTATCAACCGCGTGTGCCTCCGGTCGTACAGCATTCCCACCAGGAGAAAGAGCGCGCCGGTTGTAAGTCCGTGGTTGACCATCTGAATGACCGAACCCTGGATCGAAGTAACCGTAATCGCGAAAATTCCCAGGACGACGAAACCGAGGTGTGCTACCGAAGAATATGCAACAAGCTTCTTGAGGTCCTTCTGAACCATGGAGACTACGGCACCGTAGATGATCCCGATGATCGCGAGGATCGCCATCAGGGGAAGAAACTTGAACGCCGACTGCGGGAAGAGCGGCAACGAGAACCGAAGGAGACCGTATGTACCCATTTTCAGGAGCACTCCGGCCAGGAGGACGCTGCCTGCCATCGGGGCTTCCGTGTGTGCATCCGGAAGCCACGTGTGCAGTGGAAAAATCGGGACCTTTATCGCGAAACTGAGCGTGAATGCCAGGAACATCCAGACCTGAATTCCGATAGGAATCGTGGGAGCAATCTGGTAGAGTGTCACAAGATTTGTAGTGAACGTCCCTCCGGGAAGGGTGCTGGCATAGTAACCGAGCCAAATAATCGCCACTAGCATCAGAAGGCTCCCGACCATGGTGTAGAGGAAGAACTTGACAGCGGCGTAGACTCTGCGCTCATGCCCCCAAATCCCTATGATGAAATACATAGGAACGAGCATCGCCTCCCAGAAGATGTAGAACAGGAAAAGATCGAGCGAGCAGAAAACTCCCAGCATTCCTACTTCAAGGAGAAGCACAAAAAAGTTGAAGCTCTTCACCCTCTTGGTTATCGACCCCCACGAGGTAATCAACGCGACGAGAGTAAGGAACGTCGTCAGGATGATAAGGAGCAACGAAATCCCGTCAATGCCCAGGTGATAAGCCACATGCAGGCTGTGGATCCACGGCACATATTCCACGAACTGAAATCCGGGCTTGCTGACGTCGAACAGAAAATATAGCGCGACGGAGAATATGAACGTTAGCGAGGCAAAGAAAATGGATACGCTCTTGACCAGCTTGTCGTTCCCGATAAGCAGAAGCAGAATCGCGCCGATGAGTGGAGTGAATATAATGTAGGACAGTATGTGTGTTTCGAACATTTCGTTGTTCTCAGGGTTACTTCAAGATTAGGTATCCGACCATGACAATTATACCGATTACAAACGCTAGCGCGTAGTTCTGAACGAAACCCGTCTGGATCTTTCTCAGGACCCTGCCGAAGAACCTCACGGTCTTTCCCGAACCGTTAACGGATCCGTCTATCATGATTTCATCAACGCCGTGCCAGAGGTACTTTTCGCTGAGATAGATGATCGGCTTGACTATAACGGCGTTGTAGATTTCGTCGATGTAGTACTTGTTGAACAGGATCTCGTAGAAATCCCCCGCCGCTTTCTTCAACTTTGCAGAAAGCGCGGGTCTCTTCAGGTATGCGGCATAGACGAGATAAATTCCGCCGATTCCGAGAAGGACGGAGATGATCATAAGCACATACTCCGTTCCCGGGGCCATGAAGAAGACGGTCGGAAGTTTGGCTTTTGCACTTTCGAAGACCGGCTCCAGGAACCTGTCGAAGTTCTCTCCCCCTCCCAGTGCGGCCGGAATCCCGATCCATCCGCCGACAAGCGAAAGGACAGCCAGGATCCACATTGGGATCAGCATCACTTTCGGTGCCTCATGAACGTGAAGATGATGGACATCGAACCGGGGCTTGCCCTCGAAGGCGAGCACGAAGAGCCTGAAGATATAAAATGCGGTCAGAAAAGCGGTGATAGCTCCGATGAGCCAGAGGATGAACGAACTTCCAAATGCTTTGCCGAGTATTTCATCCTTACTGAAGAAGCCTGAGAACGGTGGTATACCTGAAATCGCAAGGCAGGCGATCAGATAGACTTTATAGGTACCCGGCATATATGCTTTCAGGCCCCCCATATCCCGAAGATCCTGGTTCTCGTTTAGAACGTGGATTATCGCGCCCGCGCCGAGGAAGAGAAGCGATTTGAAGAAAGCGTGACTCATCAGATGGAAAATGCCGGCGCCGAACGCTCCCACGCCGAGCGCAAGAAACATATAGCCGAGCTGACTGATGGTCGAGTAAGCTAGCACTTTCTTGATATCGTTCTGCACCAATGCCATAGTCGCCGCGTAGAAAGCCGTGATTGCGCCGACGATCGCCACGGTCATCATGGAGGCCGGGGCAAGCGCATACAGGACGGAGCTCCGGGCAATCATATACACGCCTGCCGTGACCATGGTGGCGGCGTGAATGAGAGCGGAAACGGGGGTCGGGCCCGCCATTGCGTCTGGCAGCCAAATGTAAAGCGGTATCTGAGCACTCTTCCCCGTCGCGCCGATGAACAACAGCAAAGTGATCCAGGTAACGGTGGCACCGCCGGTGGTCAAACGAGAGGAGGCCGTCCCGAAAATCGTGCTGAAGTTGAATGTACCGAAATGCGTGAAGATCAGGAACATTCCCGTCAGGAACGCAAAGTCCCCCACACGGTTCACTATGAATGCTTTCATTCCGGCATCGCCGGTCCATTTCAAATTGGGGCCCTCGAAATTCCTGTCGTACCAGAAGCCGATCAGCAAATATGAGCACAGCCCGACACCCTCCCAGCCGAGAAACATGAGGAGATAGTTGTCCGCAAGAATAAGGTTCAGCATCGCGAAGACGAACAGATTCAGGTACGTGAAGAACCTGAACACCCCCCTGTCACCGTGCATGTATCCTATCGAGTAAACGTGAATAAGGAAGCTCACACCGGTAACGACGAGAAGCATTACCACCGAAAGCTGATCGATCAGGTAAGACACGCTTACCGAGAGACTGCCGGCCGCGATCCACGTATACACGTGGACAACATGACTCCTCTGGTCGACCGGCTGCCCGATCATATTAAAGAAAATTATCACGGCCAGGAGAAACGATGTGCCGATTGTGAGGCTTCCGATCGCGCCGACAACTTTTTCACCGAGTTTCTTCTGGATCAGGTTTCCAAAGATTCCGTTGATCAAAACCCCTATGATAGGCAAAACGACGATATATACGACTAAATTCTGCATAGTTTTTCCTTTGAGGCAGGTACGTCGACCTTGTCGTCCCTAGAGGTGTCCAGGCCGAAGCTTACCATTTAAGGACGTTCACTTCATCTATGTTTACGGTCAGCTTGTTGCGGAAGAGGGCAATAATGATAGCAAGGCCGACGGCAGACTCGGCTGCTGCGACGGCTATTGAAAAGAAGACCAAAATTTGTCCTGCCGGATTTCCCGAGTAGGCCGAAAACGCAATCAACGCCAAGTTGACCGAGTTGAGCATCAATTCCACGCACATGAAGATGACTATCGCATTGCGGAGTGTGAGCACCCCGACTACACCTATCGTGAAAAGGACTCCGCTCAGTCCTATGTAATATCCAAGTGGTATCATTCTATTGTTCGAACTTTCTCTTTGCGAGGAAAATGGCGCCCACAATTGCGGCGAGGAGGAGGATCGACGTTATTTCGAATGGGAAAAGATAACTTCTGAAAAGGACCTTGCCGATCGCTTCAACGGTCCCCATAGACTCAGCTTTGGGTGAAATGCCGGACGCCGAAGTGAAGTTTGTAACGTAATAGATTATTTCCCCCAGCAGCGCGAGTCCCAGCAGCGAAGCGATAGTCCTCGTGGAATTCAGTCTCCATTTCAAGAGCTTGTCTTCGCCGAGATTAAGGAGCATGATCACGAACAGGAAAAGGACCATGATTGCGCCGGCATAGACTGTGATCTGTATGATCGCTATGAATTGCGCACGAAGGAACAGATAAAGGACCGCTATGATGAAAAAATTAAAGACGAGATATAAGGCGCTTGTTACCGGGTTCTTCCGCGTTACCATCAAGATTGCGGAGACTATGGCAGCAGCAGCAAGTATCAAAAATACGACTAGTTCAAGATTCAACCGTGTACCTCTATCAAATTTTCCTTAGGAACTTGAAAATATAAAAAAGGAGCTTAAAACAATCAACGTTGAAAGGCAGGTACGCTCCACGTTATAAGTGGAACAGAATACTTGAATATTTAGAAAGGCGAGGATAGATTTGGGCGATAATTAATGATCAAAATCACACAGGAAACTTTCAATGACTCACGTTCTTGTAGGGGCGAATGTCGCTTGGTTACACTGAATGGGCATGTCAGATTCGGAGTATCCTGGTACGGAAGCATCGCTGATGCCTGAGGGGGACTTTCATGGAAGTTAGTATGGGATCCAACGTCATACGCAATACCAACGGCGTATTGAAAGTCGAGGGCAAGGACCAGATCCTGCTGGAAATAGAGAACAATTCGCGACTCCTCCTGACCATGGACATCTACGACGCAAAGGAAATCCACATCGCAAAAATAATCAGGAATAATTTCGCCTTCGACTATAAGGACCGGTATAAGTTGATCGCTAAGCCTTCTTCCCTGATTCTTGTGAACAGGGACCACAATTCTGTTCTCATCGAGGCATCTATTCAAGATTTCATGAACAAGAAACTCGAGGTCGTTAGGGGGACCTTTTATTCGTGGAAGGCTCATCTCGTTGAAATCACTCCCCGCTACTGGCGGATCATGGGAACGACAATAGGCGGCACGGTTTTCGACTGCCACGGCGGGGCAATCATAGTCGGGAAATGACCCGCCCGAGTTAAAAGGGAGCTGCTTCCTGACACCTGAGAAGCCGAGATCTCCCCAATATCCGACAATAAAATCAAAAGATAGACCGGCAAAGTCGAACCAAAACCTACCCTCAGCCGTCTGTAGGTTATATGTCTTCAGGACGTAGTCGATCTCAAGAACAAAAACAGGAGGTACAGTGAAGAAAGTTACCATTCCTCTAATCGCCGCTGTTGTATTCACAATGGCGCAATTCGGGGCCGCATCCGCACAAATGATGAGGCCACAATTCGGACCGAACCAGCAGAAGCTCTCCTTCCTGCTCGGCAGGTACAAAACCGAGTCTCAGATGACAATGGGAGGAAACTCCTCTACGCGCTCGGGATACCAAACCGGCCGTTACGGACTCGACTCGCTCTACGTCTTCATCTCTTCGAGCGAGAGCGGCTCCGCTATGGGTTCCTTTAGGAGTTTCGGTGTGCTCGGCTACAATTCAAGATCCAGCGAATATGAACTCAGCATGTTCAACACTTTCGGTTTCAACATGCAGTACAAGGGCAATTTTTCCGGGGACACCCTCATTATGTCCGGATCGCTTGAGACACAAAACGGGACTTTCAAGCAGCGGATAAAGTGGTTCAAGGAAGGAAATAACCTGAGGTACCTGATGTACGGCGATTTCGGCGGGAACGGCTACCAGCTTATGGTTGATGAGACCGGGAAACCGGTTGCCGGCGGCGGAATGAGGGAGAAATAAGTTTATCGCCTTCCACACATACCTGAACGGCGCACCTCCATCGGCCGAAAGGTAAGTCTTACTTGTCCGCCCCGCTTTCCGGGGCGGATTTTTTTTAAGCCGCAAAATTGTTGCAGAGTGAATATCCTTCACCACGTCTCCCAGGCCTAACGGTCAACCACTTTGCCAATTTCGACCTTAGCATAGACAATCATGCGAAAGCCGATGAATGTACAGCCGAAACCAATTAATGTCCGTACTTGACAATCACATTCCCGGCTGATACTTTTTCGCAGACAGCCAGTCTTCCCGGGAGGGCCGATATAATCGATGGAGAAGCCTAGCCTTCTATCAACCGGCGGGCTGTCGAGAAGGGCGATTTGGAAACCAGCCAGAGCCAGCCAGTCGAACTGAGATACTTTGAAAGACCGGCAACTGAGGCACTTGCAGGCACGTCGTGTTTACAGATGGGAAAATGAACGCATAGATATGGCGCCGAGTCACGGTCTGGGATTGGAAATGGAATCCTCTCAAATAATTTCGGCAATAGATGAACTGTCACTCTGGTCCGCTCCGTTCGGGTTGAGACTTTTGGACGCTGTCCGTTGTCGCCCTAACACGAGGGCGCTCGACGTAGGTTGCGGGCTCGGCTTTCCCCTGACAGAGCTTTCAATGCGTCTCGGATCCACATCGGTAGTGTACGGGATCGATCCATGGCTTGGCGCGCTGAGGCGCAACAAACAAAAGTTGGAGATATATGAAATTGAGAATTCGGCGATCATATGCGGGTATGCCGAATTCCTCCCCTTCCGCGATAGAGTCTTCAATCTGATTACGTCAAACAATGGGCTGAACAACGTAAAGGATTTGGTCAAAGCGTTTGCAGAGATAGCGAGGGTGACGGAACGAGGGGGGCAGCTCGTATTCACCTTCAATACTGACCGGACGTTTCTCCCGTTTTACGAAGCCTACAGGGAAACGTTATACGATCTGGGGCTCCCCGAATACAACGAGGCATTGCGGAATCATATTCGAAAGAAGAGAAAGCCAGTGGCGTTGTTCGATCGCCTGGTGTCTTCCTCGGGATTTCGAGTCAATTCTATTCACGAAGATAGTTTCACATACCGGTTCAGCGACGCCGACGCGATGATGCGGCATTTCTTCATAAGGCTGGCTTTCATGGGAGATTGGGAGAGTATCCTTCCTGCTCGCCATAGGAACGAAGCGTTCAGCCAAATCGAGAGGCGGCTCGACGAGCGTGCGGGAAATACGGATGGAATCAACCTGCCGGTGCCATTTGTGACTTTCGACTGTGAACGACTTTGATTTCCGGCCCAAGCTTGCCGAACGGTCATGTCGGTTCTATCCAACTGACGGTGCAACTAGCCGCCGCCTGTCCCGGTGTCTTCCGCAGCCGCTCCAATCTTGTTGGCGATCCTAATCCTTCTCAGGTAAAGCGTGCCGACCACGACTCCGAGCAGGCACAGGAGGCCTTCCGTCAGAATCATGTGAGCTGTCCCAACCCAGTCTGCCATGAACCCGGTGAAAAGAGCGCCGATCGGCGTACTCCCAGCGAAAATGACGACGTATAATCCCATGATCCTTCCTCTTAGGCGCATCGGACTGTTTGTCTGAAGAGACGTGTTTGTCGAAGCAATGTAGACTATGCTTGCGATACCGAGGACAAGGAGGAGGACCACAGTCAGAGTGTAGTTGCGTGAGAACGAGACCCCGATATCCAAAAGGCCAAACGCCAACGCAAAGCCGTAGATGAATTTCCTTGTCGGTTTCTGGCGTCCCGCTACAAACAATGCGCCGAGCATCGAGCCGATGCCGAGGGCCGCCGTCAGCGTGCCGAACATCTCAGGACCGCCCTTCAGAACGAACTTCACCAGGAGAGGAAGAATTGTGATGAAATTGTATCCGAACATTCCAACGAACACAAGTACGATGAGAACCGAGGCAATGGCTGGTTCCTTTACCGCAAAAGAGACGCCTTCTTTGATCCCTTCCCTGACGGTCGACTGCACTTTCGAAGTCATCGTTCTGAGTTCGCGCCTTCTCATCATCAAAAGTGCCGAGATGATTGCAACATAAGTTATCGCGTTGATCAGAAAACTTGGGGCTACACCCAGTTCAGCGATTGTCACCCCCGCAACCGCAGGACCGACAGTTCTTGCGGCATTGAACAAGAGAGAGTTCAAAGCCACAGCGTTGCCGACGTCCTCATCGGGGACCATCTCCGCCACGAAAGCCTGCCGCCCCGGCTGGTCGAATGCGTTGACGGTCCCGAGCAGAACGGAAAGTGCATAGATTTCCCAGAGCGTTATGGATTTCGTCGCGACCAGAACCCATAGAAGCAAGGCCTGACACGCAGAGATGCTCTGAGTTGTGAGAATAATATTGAGTTTCGGCCACCGGTCGATAAACACACCGGCAAAGAGCGATAGGAGGAGGATCGGAAGAAACTGCAGTGCAGTAGTGGCCCCGAGCGCAACTGGCGATCTCGTCATAGTCACGACAAGCCATGCCAGAGCCACGTTTTGCATCCAGGTACCGGTTACAGAAATCAACTGAGAGATCCAGTAAACACGGTAGTTGTAATGCCGAAGCGACTTGAAATTCCTGCCTAGTATCCCCCTGAGCCCGTTCATTCCAGCAATCCTAGCATCCTAAGCTTTCTACAGTGTACGCGGGGCTTTCAAACATTCCCCTCACCCGGAGGTCCCGAAAAATCTTCCGACTTTACAGCCTTCGAAGGGGGAGTCCAGAAAGTCTCCGGGTTATCAGCTCCCTCGTTTTCCTGGCGATATATTTTTCATGTCCGACGAATGCCCCGGGTAGACCTTCGCGGATGGATCCGTGAAGTTCTTTGCGAAGTTCACGGCAGTTACCACTTCTCCGAAACCGGTACTTATCAGCTTCAGCTTTCCAGGGTGGCTGGCCACATCGCCGGCCGCGAATATACCCTCGATATTTGTCTCCATCCTGTAGTTCACCTTTATCCCGCCCTTGTCGAGCTCAAGGCCCCACTCTTTAATGGGACCCAGGTCTGCATGGAAACCCAGGTTAAGTATGATACCCCCCACCTGCAGTTTTTCTTCCTCATTTGTCCTGTTGTCGTACACTACAGCTTCCTCTATCCACCCGTTACCGCCGACAGATTTGAGTTCATGATTCTTCATAATATTCACGCGCGAGGCAAGGAGCTCCCTGACACTTTCCTCATGTGCCCTGAAACGATCGCTGCGATGCACAAGAGTTATGTTTTTGGCAGTGTCAAGCAGGTTCAGGCACCAGTCCACAGCGGAATCACCGCCCCCTACGATCAGTATGTCCCTGTCCTTAAAAACCTTCTTCTCATTGACAAAGTAGTAAATGCCTTTTCCCTCGAATTCGTCTATTCCGGGTTTATCCAACTTTTTCGGTTTAAATGCTCCGATGCCCGCGGTCAACACAATCGTCTTCGTCAGGTGTCTGGAACCGTTGTCAGTTGATAGCTCGAAGAGCCGCGATCCGTCTGCCTGAAGTATATTTACGGAAAGAACCTTTTCACCGATGCAGACCATCGGATTGAAAGCCATCGCTTGTTCGACGAGGTTCTTCGCCAGATCCTTGGCGAGTATCTTCGGGAAACCGCCGACATCGAACACCCACTTCTCAGGGTAGAGCGTGACGAGCTGTCCGCCCAGCTCAGGAAGCGCGTCGAGTATCTTCGTCTTCATGCCTCGCATCCCGGCGTAGAAAGCGCCGTAAAGTCCGGCAGGACCGCTCCCAATGATGGTTATATCGAAAATCTCTTCTGTCACCTGATTGGCTTCTCGCTAATTAGGGTTTGTCGGCCTCAGGTCTATCTCGCTCATCATGGCCGTTAAAGGTAGACTCGCTGCAACAACTGCGGCTTCCGCCACATCTCCCGGTTTCAATATCTTGTCCCGATTCGGACGATCCATCGAACCGAAATCCGTATCCACCGAGCCGGGGGAAATCGTGACCACTCGTATGTTGTGCTTGCGCACTTCAAGCATCAGACTTTTGGCAAAGCCAATCATCGCCCACTTCGTCGCGGCATATGCGGCCCCGTTCTTGAGAGCATTCTTGCCGGCAAGGGATGCAATGTTCACTATTACTCCGTCCTCCTGCGCAATCATATACGGCAGGACTTCCCTCGTAGCTATGAACGCTCCCCGCAAGTTGACATTGAACAGCGAATCGAATTCCTCTGTCTTCATTTCCGCAACCGGCTTGAAAATACCGAAGCCGGCGTTGTTGACAAGGATGTCGATTCTTCCGAACGCTTCCGCAGCAGCCCTGATAAGCGTGACGACATCAGACTCCTTCGAAACGTCCGCAAGCACCGAAATTACTTCGACGCCCTTCGTTCTAAGCTCGTCACGAACCGAGCCGAGCCGGTCCGGATCGCGAGCAGATATGACGAGCCTTGCTCCTTCTTCCGCATAATGTTCTGCGATGGATTTGCCGATGCCGCGGCTTGCTCCCGTTATCACGGCAACCTTGTGCTTGAGCTTCAACCGTTCAACTCCTATGCCTTATCAAATTCAAGAATTCTTCCCTTGTCTTCACATCCTCGTGAAATTCACCGAGCATGGCGCTTGTCGTGGCAACCGTATTTTGTTTTTCGACTCCGCGCATCATCATGCAGAGATGCTGGCCCTCGACGACCACTCCGACCCCGTGCGGCTCAAGGTATGTGTAGAGGGTTTCGGCGATCTGCTCAGTCATGCGTTCCTGAACCTGCAAACGCCTGGCGAAGACCTCTACGATACGCGGCATCTTGCTAAGTCCCACAATCTTGCCGTTCGGGATGTATGCGATGTGAACCTTGCCGAAGAACGGGAGAAGGTGATGCTCGCACAGGCTGTAGAAATCTATATCCTTCACAATTACAATCTGGTTGTACTTCTCTTTGAACACGGCATTGTTCATCACCGTCTCGATGTCCTGTGTGTACCCCTTTGTGAGAAACTCGTAAGCTCTCGCTACCCGGTAGGGCGTTCTGAGAAGTCCTTCCCTGTCCGGATTCTCACCCAGTTTGGCCAGAAATTCCCTCACAAGGTCTTCAAGTTCCATTTCGACTTTTACTTCGCTCATCGGCAAATCCTCCTTTTACAATGCGAGACAATCCAACTGTCAGAGTTCGGCAAGCACTTCTTCGTAGTGTCCATCGACTTTGACCTTCGGAAATATCTTCTTTATCTTTCCGGTCTCATCGATTACGAATGTTGTACGTACAACTCCCATGAATTTCCTGCCGTAGAGCGACTTTTGTTTCCAGACGCCGTACGCGCCGACCACTTTCTTCTCTTCATCGCTGAGAAGAGGAAAGTTAAGACGGAACTTCTCCTTAAATTTCTTGTGCGACTCTACCGAGTCCGGGCTGACTCCGAGGACTATCGCACCCTTCTTCTGAATTTCCTTGAAACCATCTCTGAAGGAACACGCCTCCTTCGTGCAGCCGGGCGTGTCGTCCTTCGGGTAGAAGTACAGTACGACGGTATTCCCTTTCAATCCGGATAACTTTACGGTCGCACCGTTATCGTCTTTCAACGAAAAGTCGGGAGCCTTCGCCCCTTCGCTGAGAGCACCGCCGGCGGATTTGCCGGATGATTTATTCGAAGCAGCCATTTCCCCTCTCCACTAAGTTGATTTCATGCTGCATATAAACACAGCCCGTTCAAAATAGAAAAGAGGCTCGCTACAATCGGTGCGAGCCCCTCTCAAGTCTTGGATACATATGTGCAATCACTTGATGGCTTCTACGGCCTTGAAAACTTCGTCGTAATTCGGCTCGACCCCGGGATCGTCAGATACCCATTTGTACCTCACCGCACCTTCCTTGTCAACCACAAATACTGCCCGCTTGGCGGCGGTATAGCCCTTAAGACCTATGAAGTTGTCATGAAAAGCATCATAGGCTTTCACCGCTACACGGTTGAAATCAGATAGAATTGGGAAGGTAAGTTTATTTTGGTCGGCAAATGCCTTATTCGAAAACGGCGGGTCTACGCTGATGCCAATCACCTGTGCGTTTACGTTGTTGAATTTGCTCAACGAATCCCGGAAGTTGCAGAGTTCCTTCGTACAGACTCCAGTGAATGCCCCGGGATAAAACGCAAGGACGACTTTCTTCCCTGCGAACTCTGAGAGACTCCGTTCTTTTCTATCGGTGTCATATAGTTTGAAGTCGGGGGCTTTCTTTCCAATCTCAACTGCCATTGTTTCCTCCAGTTTCTCTGCGAAGTTAAATTAAGTTTCGGTAAATAGAGTTCCAATTCGGTCAGTCCGGGGTTCGACTAGGAAGTTTACGCCCCCGCGACTTAAGCCCTTGGGAATCTCATGCAAACAGCGCGTCTCTCGCGCACTGCAAGTACTAACGTCAATTTTCAGCCAAAAATTCCATTACATGAGACGCAAATTCCTGTGGTGCCTCTGCGTGAACCCAATGGCCAACGCCGTCGACTGTCACAAGCCTGGCCGCAGGAAACAGCGCTCTGATTCCCGGCAGGTCTTCGTCCAATACGTAACGCGATCTTCCCCCGCGCAAAAAGAGAGTGGGTTTCAAAAAAGGCCGGTCAGCCCCGATCTCCGCGTTGACATTTTCATAATTCCTGTGAATAGCTTTCACATCCACCTTCCACGTGAAGGAGCCGGCATTGTCCCTTGCGACATTTTTCAGAAGTAATTGGCGCACCGCATAATCGGAGAGGTATCGCGCCAGCGCGGCATCCAATTCGCCCCGAGTTTTATACTTGTCGAGGTCCAAAGCAAAAAGCGCCTCGAATATCTCATCGTGTTGAGGCGGATATTTTCTCGGGCCGATGTCGACGGCTATTAGCTTGTCCACCCGTTCTGGATATGACAGAGAAAATTGCATCGCAGTCTTTCCGCCCATCGAGTGGCCGAGAAGATAGATCGAACTTACTCCTTCATGTACCAGAAGGTCGTTCAGATCGCCGGCCATCGCCTGGTAATTGAAGACGTCGCTGTGCGGTGATCGGCCGTGGTTGCGTTGATCCACCGCGTAAACCTTGTATTTATCTCCGAAGAATTTGGAAAGGGTGTAGAAGTTATCGCCGGATCCGAATAACCCGTGAAGGATTACCAATGGGTGACCGTGTCCTGTGACGTGGTAGTAAAGTTTCATATTCCTTCAATCTACTTCGTAAGAATCAGTCTCTCCAAAGTTTTCTACAATAAGGAAAACGGGTACAGGACGGGGGAATCTCAAAGAATTCGTCCAAATCCGATTAGGGACCCGGATACTTAGCATTGCTGCCATAGGCGACGAGACCGACGTTCATCACGCTCCGCTTTCAGTTTCCCGTTCTTCGCACTCCGTCCCGATATCAATCGATTCCACCGGTCAATCATTTCGTCCGGAGCATCGGCATATCCACACCTTTCGTCCCGGCAACTTCTATCGCCGTATCATAACCTGCATCCGCATGACGCACAACCCCGAGTCCCGGGTCGTAAGTCAACACCCTTTTCAACCTTCGAGCGGCAGAATCGGTTCCGTCCGCAACCACTACCATCCCCGCATGGATAGCCAGGCCGATACCGACACCGCCGCCGTGGTGGACGGATACCCAGCTCGCACCGCCGACGGCGTTCAGCAGCGCGTTGAGAATGGGCCAGTCTGCAATGGCGTCGGAGCCGTCTTTCATCTTTTCAGTTTCCCTGTTCGGCGAGGCGACACTTCCGGCATCCAGATGATCCCGCCCGATAACGATCGGTGCTTTGACCTTGCCAGTTCTCACCAGATCGTTGAAGATAAGCCCCATTTTGTCGCGCTCCCGGTATCCGAGCCAACAGATCCGTGAAGGAAGACCCTGAAAGCGCACCTGCTTCCTCGCCTTCTCGATCCAGTTGACCAGCGCCTTATTCTCGGGAAAAGTTTTTATGACCGCCTCGTCAGTGGTGTATATGTCTTCCGGATCTCCGCTCAGTGCGGCCCATCGGAAGGGCCCTTTACCCTCGCAGAACAACGGGCGGATGAACTCCGGGACAAAGCCGGGAATTTCGAAAGCGTCTTTCACTCCCTGGTCGCGGGCAACTCCACGGATGTTGTTCCCATAGTCGAACGTTACCGCTCCCTGGCGCTTTATGTCAAGCATAGCCCGGACGTGTTTGGCAATCGACTCCTGCGCCATGTGTGTGTATTTTGCAGGGTCCTTCTTCCTCAACTCCAGCGCAGCTTCATATGCGATCCCGGCCGGTACGTATCCATTCAATGTGTCGTGAGCGCTTGTCTGATCCGTCAGGAGGTCCGGGAGTATGCGTCGCTCCGCAATTTCCGGTATAACATCGGCTGCGTTCGCGAGCAGTCCGACCGACAACGGCTGTCTCTTCGACTTCGCCTCCAGGACAAGGGCTAGCGCTTCTTCAAGGTTCTCACTCATCTTATCTAAGTAACCGGTCTTCAGACGCCTCTCTATCCTGTTCCGGTCCACTTCGATGCCGAGGAACGCCGCACCGTTCATCGTAGCCGCGAGCGGCTGAGCACCACCCATACCGCCGAGCCCGCTCGTCAGTACAAACCGCCCTGCAAGCGTGCCTCCGAAGTATCTCCTGCCTGCTTCCGCAAGCGTCTCATACGTTCCCTGCAGTATTCCCTGCGTGCCGATGTATATCCAGCTCCCGGCGGTCATCTGCCCGAACATAGTGAGCCCGAGCTCTTCCAGCCTCCGGAATTCATCCCAGTTGGCCCATGCGGGTACGAGCATCGCGTTTGATATGAGAACTCGAGGAGCGTCCTCGTAAGTCTTGAAGACCGCGACAGGCTTTCCGGACTGAACGAGGAGGGTCTCGTCGTTTTCGAGGCGCTTCAGTGTCGCCACGATTGCATCGAACGCTTCCCAGTTGCGGGCGGCCTTTCCGCTGCCGCCGTAGACTATCAGCTCGTCGGGCTTCTCTGCCACTTCCGGGTCGAGGTTGTTCATGAGCATTCGCAGCGCTGCTTCCTGCTGCCAGCCTTTTGTGTTGAGCTGCGTTCCTCTCGGTGCGTGAATCACGCGGGATGTTTTCCCCGCGGGATGTTTTTCTTCGATGGACATGTTTTGCCTCCACTCTTTGGGAAAATTCGGAAACTCATTTCCGGGACATCGACTTCCCCCCGTATGGTGCTTCTCCGTCGATTTTGTATCTCTCACGAATTGACTTGAAGCCCGGCTTGATGGTGTCGTAGATATACTTGATCCGTTCGCCGTATGGGATGAACGCGCTCTTCATCGAATTGATCGTAATCTTCTCCATCTCGCCGAAAGATAGGCGGAATACTTCTTCCGCAATTTGAAATTCCTTTGTCAGTGTAGTAGCGCTCATGAGGCGGTTGTCGGTGTTCAAAGTGACCCTGAATTTCTCATTATAGTAAACTCTGAACGGGTGTTCTTCGATGCTTTTCGCCGCTCCCGTGTGAACGTTCGAGCTCAAACAGATCTCCAGCGGTATTCTTTTGTCCAGCACGTATTGAGCAAGCGTCCCGAGCTTCACGACCTTGCCATCCACAATGACTATGTCCTCGATCAGACGGGTGGCGTGTCCTATCCTGTGGGCCCCGCACCACTGGATCGCCTGCCAGATAGACTCCTTTCCGAATCCCTCGCCCGCGTGTATCGTTATGTTGAAGTTTTGCCTCTGGATATAATGGAACGCGTCGACATGTTTCTTGGGAGGATAGCCGCCTTCTTCGCCTGCGAGATCGAACCCGACGACCCCCCGCTCCCGGAAATCGACGGCAAGCTGAGCCATCTCTTCACTGAGCTTCATGTTTCTCATAGCCGAGATGATCACCCCGTAACCGACGCCGAAATCCTTTTTCCCCCGCTCCAGTCCCCTAAGGACCGAACTCACGACATCCTCCCAGTGAAGTCCCTTGTCGGTATGGAAGACCGGAGCGAATCTGGTTTCGACATATACGACCCCGTCTTTCTTCATATCTTCCATCATCTCATAGGAAACGCGCTCGAGTGCTTCAGGTGTCTGCATAACCCCGCAAGTATGCGCAAACCCTTCGAGGTAAAGCGGCAGGCTCCCGCGGTTTGCCCCGCGATGGAACCACTCCGCAAGTTCTCCGGGATCATCAGTCGGAAGCTTGTCGTACTTTTGTTCCCTCGCCAGTTCAACGACAGTCTCCGGCCGAAGCCCGCCGTCGAGATGGTCGTGAAGCTGCACTTTGGGCATTTCATGTATTGCCTGTTCAGGTATGGACATTCAGTTCTCCAATTTTAATGGTGCTATCACAGAAGACGGACATCTCCGGTTTTCTCTTTAGCACAAATTGTAATGAAACGACAACCGTCGGAGGAATGATCCCATCCCTTCAAATGCGTCGGCTCTATACGGTATCTGTTCTTGAACAATCGGCCCATTTTGCCGGATACCGATTTGTTCACCCGTTCAATTTGTCCAGTTCTGCTTTTGTCGGTGCTCCGTTGACTATCGTGAGTACCATGACAGTATCGCCGAGTTTTGCGGCGGACGAATATGCCTTCTTCAATGAATCGAAAATTTTGGATGCGTCCCCGCTCCCTATAGTGGAGGTCTCGTGGACCGCGACGTTTATTCCATCGTCCTTCAACGTCCCGATAAAATCATTAATCGGGACCTTGAATTCTTCCCGGCCAATCGGATAAAGGCTTACTTGAAAAGTTATGTTCATTGCACAATCCTATTCACAGTTTGACTAAGCATCAATTCAATCTTCCCGCATGTTTTTCCGCTGCGTTCGTAACGTCGCCGGATTTCAGAAGCGCAAGCGCTTTTTCAATATCGCTGTGCAGTACGCGGTCTTTCTTCAAATGCGGGATATTCTTCCGGACAAGGCTGTAGACCGCCTCGGTGCCTTTGCCGCCTCTCAGTTCTTTACCGTTCCCGCCGATCTTTCGCGAAAAATCAACGGCCTGACACGATACGAGGAGCTCGATCGCCGCAACCCGCCAGACATTTTCGAGAATCTGGTAGCACTTCTGAGCGGCAACGGATCCCATGGAATTGTGGTCCTCCTGGTTTGCGCTGGTCGGTATGGAATCGACGCTGGCCGGATGAGCGAGGACCTTGTTTTCACTTACCAGCGATGCGGCCGTATATTGCGCAATCATCATTCCTGAATTCAGCCCACCGTTCTCACTGAGGAACTTCGGAAGCCCGCTGAGCTGGCCGTTCACCATACGCTCCACGCGTCTTTCGGAGATATTTGCCAGTTCACTCAGGCCAATTGCCAGGTAGTCCATCGCCAGGGCAAGCGGTTCACCGTGGAAATTGCCTCCTTCGAGGTGAATGCCTTCCTTCGGAAAAATGAGTGGATTGTCGGTGGCTGAATTGATTTCTATGTTCACCTGCCGCTCGCAGAAGTCTATCGTGTCACGGACTGCCCCGTGTACCTGCGGCATGCACCGCAGCGAATACGCGTCCTGCACTCTCGGGTCGTTCCGGATATGCGATTTTCGAATCTCGCTTCCCTTGAGCAACCGCCTGACATTGCCGGCGGAAGATTTCTGGCCGATGTAGGGACGCAGGTTGTGAATCCGTTCATCGAACGCGACGTCGGTTCCACGCAGAGCCTCGACGCTGAGGGCGCCGGTAATGTCGAAGATTTTCGCCAGCTGCGCCGCCTCATAAGTGCAATGGACTGCAAATGCTCCCATCATCTGAGTACCGTTGACAAGTGCAAGACCTTCCTTCGCAGAGAGGCTCAACGGCTTAAGGCCGTGGCTCTTCAAGATGCCGGCAGCCCGGATGAGTCGTCCGTTAACCACGAAACTACCTTCTCCGATCAACGCCAAAACCAGGTGGGCCAGCTGGACGAGATCGCCGCTGCTCCCCACCGAACCTTTGGCAGGTATGAACGGAATCAAGTTGAGATTGAATATCTTCAGAAGCTGCCGTACCACCAGCGGACGGATTCCGCTGAATCCTTTTGAGAGCGCGTTAGCCCGCAGCAATATGATCAGGCGGACGATCTCCGGCGGAAGCGGATCTCCCGTACCCGCGGAATGGCTTCTTATGAGATTTACCTGCAGCTCCCGGATCTTATCGTGTGGAATGTTTACCGTGGCAAACTCGCCGAACCCCGTCGTCACGCCATATATGACTTCGTTGCCAGCCAGCCATTTCTCCACCTGCCTTCGCGACCGCTCCATGTTTCGGATTGCGGACGACGAGAGAGAAAGTCGCGCGCGTTCTCTCTCGGCTAGGTAGGCATTCTCGATCGTGAGGGATGATCCGTCAAGAAAGAGTTGAGACATGCCGAATTCCTTTTTTGAAATTTAACGAACTGTGCCAGCAAGTCCAAAGTCCTCCCGGATTCGGCCATTTGCCGACTCTTCCTTACCCCGCTGTGGAGAAACTTACGGAACTCGAGCCGTTTGTTATTTAATCCCATGCTGATTAGTTTTTTGCACATGAACGAACCCTTGAACTTTATTCTCATGCTCGTAGGGCTTACTGCACTTGTGCTCGCAGCGGACCTCGCCGGGAAATTGTTTAGGGTAGACCGGAAGAAGACCCGCATGTTCGTGCATGCCTCGGTGGCCGTAGTAATTTTCTTCGCACCATACTTTTTTCAGTCGAAGCTCTATCCGGTTGTCCTCGCGATCGTTTTTATGCTGGTGAATTTCGTCTCGATCAAGCTGGGGATGTTCAGTGGAATGAACATCGACAGGAAGAATCTTGGTACGGTTTATTATCCTCTCTCCTTTCTTATCCTCGTTTTGTTGTTTTGGGACAACCATCCATACATCGTCTCCACTGCGATGTTGATAATGGGGCTTGCCGACCCCGCGGCGGCGATTGTCGGGACGTCATTGAAGGGCACTCATGACGTACGAGCGTTCGGAGGCAGCAAGACGTTCGAAGGATCGGCGGCGATGTTCATCGTCGCGTCGGCAGCAGCGCTGGCGGGGGTGTGGTTTTTCCGCGGATCTGAGGGAACCATTGGAAGTATGCCCTACCGGACCGTGTTCAGCCTCTGTATTGCGATAGGAATCATGACAGCCGCGGTTGAGCTGATTTCTCCGAAGGCCACGGATAACTTGTCGGTCCCGCTTACCGCAGGATTTCTTCTTTTCGTCGCTCTCACCAACCTGACGCTGTTCAGGTCGTTCATGCTCGGTGAAATCCTTGCGTTCATCGTGGCGCTCGTCTCGTTCAGATTCAAGCTCCTTACCAAAGACGGTGCGGTGGGAACTTTCGTGCTGGGCGGCTTCATATTCGGGCTTGGAGGGTGGCAGTGGTCAGTCCCCATTCTCCTCTTCTTCCTCATCGGAAGCGGCGCCTCAAGGCTGTTTGTGTCCGCAAAATCCGGTTACAACCTTCTCTACGAGAAGAGCCACACACGAGACGCCGGGCAGGTCGTTGCAAATGGCGGTGTGGGACTTCTCATACTCGTGGCAAGCATAACTCTGCCCGAACATCATTGGTATCTTGCATACCTCGGATCTCTGACGGCGGCAACGGCCGACACGCTGGGGACCGAAATCGGAGTATTTTCAGGAAGCAACCCGTTCTCGATTCCACTGTGGAAACGGGTAGAGAAAGGCGTGTCGGGGGGAATGTCATACCTCGGAACGATCACCGGAGTTGTGTCGGCCGCGGCCCTTGCATCCCTCTCCCTCCCCTTTTCGGGCGGGTACGTTTTGTTTCCGGTTCGCTTCATCTTCGCCGGCGCGCTAAGCGGCGCGATTGGGAGCCTGGCGGACAGCATCATCGGCGGGACATTTCAGTCACAGTACAGATGTCCGAGCTGCAAGAAGATCACCGAGCGAAGAAATCACTGCGGTGGAAACGAGACTACTCTTGTTTCGGGCTGGCGCTGGGTGAACAACGATGTCGTGAATTTCGCGGGAAGCCTGGTAGGAGCGATAGCCTTTCCGTTGTTGTTCAGATAGCACGGTACTTCGGTTTTAACATTTCACGGAGTCCCACAGAGAAGCACGGAGCTACACAGAGAATATTTCCTCTTCTCCGCGGTACTCTTTCTTTTCGCTCACTCAATCATTCACTTTCCATAAATGTTGCGGGGTGCCGCTCTGCGGCATCAGTGTCTCTCTGTGTAATGATTTTGATTCCTGCCCGCAGTCAGCTGTCTTCTTTCTGCCACTAGCTGCTCGTCGCCGTCCGCTCATAAGAACGATGCTCAATCTCTTGCTTGTATCGCACTGCGATGCAAAAGTGCGGATTGGATCAAGCCGACTGCATTTGACGCCGCCCAGTACAAACCAACACCGGCAGACAATTGAGACACGATAACCAGCGTCACAATGGCAGGTATCAAAAGCATTATGAACCTGGTCTGCGACTGCAAACTAGGGGCTACGAGAGTCATAATAAGGGTCAGTGCAGCGACAAGAAGGCCAAGTATGAAATCGGGTCGAGCCAAATCCCGAATCCAGAAGAACTTCTTCCCTACACCGAGTCCCTTTTTTATTGCGGAATACAGAGCCAGCATGACCGGCATCTGAAGTACACTGCCTCCGATGCTCTTGAGATCAACAAAACCGATGCCATTATTCTTGTATAACTTGAAGGTCTCGCGGGCCAGACGATCGGGATTGTTTGCGTGCCGGGCTTTAAGTCGCTCGAGCTGGGGCTGCAGGGCTTGGAGGATGCGTTGCCTTAACTGCGCCCGTCGGGCGATCCAGAGCGTCAGAGGCAATAAGGCAAAGCGCACGGCGCCGGACAGAGTAATGATCGCAAATCCAAGATTGCCCTCATAGATTTGAGTAAGAAGGGCCAGCAGCACCTGCAGATTGTTGATGAGACCATTCCACAATTCGTTCATTGACTTACCCTTTCTAATCGACTAGGCCTGTTTGTTGGGGGCTATGGCGCCTGCGGCAAAACGGCTCGCATTGCGAGACGCGCGAGTTCTACCACTTGTAATAATCGAGCCTGCCTGCCGCCTTCCTGTCGGTAGGCAGGGCAGACAGGAAACTTCTTTTTGGTTGTTATCTGCCGTGTGCCACAAGATTGACTCTATCAATTAAATGATATAATATTGATAATGTAAATGAGGAGCATCAAATGCCTGTGATCAAACCTATTTCAGACCTTAGGAACAAAGCGAACGAGATATCGACACTTGCCCATGAGTCCGATGAGCCCATCTTCATCACCAAAAACGGTGAAGGAGACCTTGTCGTCATGTCCATGGCCCAATATAGCAAAATCCAGCTCAAACTTGAGCTGTTCAGCAAGCTGGCAGTAGCCCAGGCCGAGAGAGCAAGCGGTAACAGAGGCCGAACCCTGTCTGCTGTCATGAAAGATATCCGCAAGCGCATCCATGAGTCGGCATAAGTACGCTATTCGTTTTTTGCGAGTTGCGGAGGACGACTTGGCGGAAATAATAACCTATATCGCGGCCGATCGTCCATCGGTAGCTGAAGCTCTCGCCACAAAGATTGAAAAGAACCTCCGACTCCTGTCGGATAACCCGCACTTAGGCCAAAGTCCTAAAGAGGAAGATCTGGCCAAAGCAGGCTATCGATTTCTCGTCGTTGAGAACTACCTGGTCTTTTATATAATCGAAAGTCAAACCATCTATATCCATCGGATTCTTCACGGAGCCAGAGACTATCTGAGCCTGTTGTAACCTTTCGTAGCGCACGTCAGACAACGTCTTCCGGCAAAAAGTCGTCCCGATTCGGCACTATACGTGCACCTGCTGGCAGGCAGGAGCGGCATTGGTTCAAACATTTCACAGAGGAGCACGGAGCTACACAGAGAATATTTCCCCTTCTCTGTGGCACTCTTTCTTTTCCCCCCGCTCAATCATTCACTTTTCATAGATGTTGCGGGGTGCCGCTCTGCGGCATCAGTGTCTCTCTGTGTAGCAGTGGATGCCACCCCGAGTGGTCTCCGTCGAATGGGTGCAACCAATCAAGGCGAGAGCGGAAATACAAAGGACAAATAAGCCTTTGTATTAACCTCCTTTGCTCGTAACAAATCCAATCGATAATGTACCTTGGGATTCTCTGATGGCTCAAAACCGCATTGCGGATTTGCGCCATATACGGTGTGACAGCCGAATATTTATTTCTTGTTTAACCCTTAACTGCGCCCACTCGTTTAACGGAACATATCCCGTCACTGCCAGAACTCCAAGCTCCGCTCCCCCGGCCATGACTCGTTTTGAATCCACTGCAAAACGGCGGATGCATCTCTAACAGCCGAAAAGCAAAGCTCGGTTGACGTCCACCCTTCACGCACCCTCCGGCAGCCCACAAATCGCAACCCGGCTCCGGTATATCACGTTCAACATGAGTCCTCTCCCCTCTTTTAGTGTCATCCAATGAATCCATGGTCGCAATTGATGAATTACATGTTACGAATTCTCCGCGGCCCAAACGTGAATCTATCGCACCACTATTTTGTTAGCAATAATATAGCATCATCCGCCGGAGCAGTTCGACACGGCATTCACTGATTCATTTATAGCATGAAAGGATACTCAGCGTATGGGTCGTCGTGCCAGGCTAATTATAGATACGATCATACTGGGAATCGTCGGTGCACTCGGTGCACAGGTGTTCACCTTCCTGCTGAAGTTCTTCGATAACCTCTTTCTTCATACCTTGTCCGGGTACTATTCACCTACTCTCCCTACCGACGGCGGGGTCCTCAAGCAGGTGATCGGCCCGCACGGTATGTGGCCGGTCCTCATCGTGATCGTGGTCGGCGGACTTATCTCCGGCTTTCTCATCTACACATTCGCTCCGGAAGCGGAGGGACACGGCACCGATACGGCCGTCAAGTCATTTCACCAGAAAGGCGGCCGCATCCGCAACCGCGTCGTGCCGCTCAAGATTCTCGCGTCCGCCATCACGATCGGCTCGGGCGGTGCTGCCGGACGCGAAGGCCCGACGGCCCTCTTCAGCGCGGGATTCGGCTCCATTTACGCAAGCGTCCTGCACCGTTCGGACAAGGACCGGAGACTCCTCGTGCTTATCGGTATGGCCGCTGGACTCTCCGCAATATTCAGGTCACCCATCGGGACTGCGATCTTTGCCGTGGAAGTTCTTTACAGCGAAATGGAGTTCGAGTCGGAGGCGCTCGTCTATACGATGCTTGCGTCGGTCATCGCGTATGCAGTCAACGCCTTGTTTGTCGGCTGGGAGCCGCTGTTCCAGGTTCCGGCATCGCTGAAGATAACGACCTTCAGCGATTATGGCTGGTATATTCTCCTCGGCCTGGCAAGCGGAATCGCGGGCACTTTCGTACCTACGGCTTTCTACAAGACCAGAGACCTTTTCCACAAGATAAAGATCCCCGCTCAATTCAAGCCGGCTATCGGCGCGCTCGGCGTAGGCATCATGGCACTGTTCCTTCCGCAGGTGCTCGGCGGCGGATACGGATGGATGCAGCTCGCAATCGACGGAAGACTCGCTCTCTCGCTTATGCTTGTCCTGATGGTTGGGAAGCTCTTAGCCTTCGCGCTCACCGTCTCGTCGGGCGGGTCAGGCGGTGTCTTCGCACCTGCGCTTTTTGTCGGAGCTATGCTCGGCGGGGCGTTGGGTCAGTTGTTTCACCAGCCGCCCGCCGCGTTTACGATCATCGGCATGGCCGCGGTCTTCGGGAGTTCGGCCCGCGTTCCGATAGCTACACTCCTTATGGTAACTGAGATGACGGGCGGATATCACTTGCTTGTCCCTGCCGCGCTTGCGGTGATGCTCGGGTTCATGATACAGCGGTTTCTCTCTTCCAAGATGAAATTGAAATACATAAGCCTCTATGAAGCGCAAGTACGCACTCCCGCGACTTCGCGTGCACACAGAACGGAGCACCTGAAGCGCGCGGTGAGCCTGCTGAGTCAGGCGAAGGATTACGATCAGAAAATACTGTCTCATCTCGATATCACGTCCCTGTTGGAATCCGAAACACCGATCGAGATAGTGGGCGGGGAGCAATTGTTCCTCGGCACCCTCAATCCTCACAGCGCGTGCGCCGGAACCAGGCTGGAGGACAAATGCATTGCGCCGGGCGTGAAAGGGTGGGAGATCGTCGCAGTGTTCAGGGACGACGAAATGATCGTGCCTCATAACGACCTTGTCCTCGAACCCGAAGACCAGATACTTATTCTCGCCGAAAGCGAGGCCCTCAAGAAGATAATGACATCACTCGAGCCGCAGCGGAACAGGAGGGGGAAATATGAGAAATGAAGTTTGCGCGGTAACAGTAGCCTAACTCACAATATTCCCTTCACCGCAAGGCCGAACGCATACAGACCAAGCTGATGTGGTTGAGTCCGCCCGAAGGGCCGGACGCAATCCCGCCTTTGCGGGACAGTCCCGTTCGTAGTGGTATCCTGTTAGCACTCAAGTACGAGGTTTCATATCGGGAACTGCCATTACGGTCTCTATAGAGTACAGACTGTCTCGCAATGACACGTTGTGATGAGACAAGTGCACCGGGTTTCCCTTTACCTACCGCACACACTTTCAATATTCCCGTCGAGCGAGTTCAGTATCACGAACGCACTAACTGCGCCGCTGTCGCGCATTCACAATTTGAAACAAAATCTATGCACTTGAAAACCAACTTCAAACCGTTACGATGGTAACGAAATCTGTTCAGAGTTCCGATTACGTGGAGATCTAGACGTGGATTGTAGAACATGAACGAGCCGACTGAACCGGCGTTCCCCCAGCAATTGTACTTTCCGGGCATAAATACCGGAACGGTGTGAACGTTCATCAGTCCGTAGCCGTAGTCGATGCCGGGAAAGAACCTTGCCCAGTCTCTCATCTTCCCGAAGGTATCCTCACGGATGAGTTCATGGCCGACCAGCGCCCGCATAAACAGGAGAAGATCGTCGGAGGTCGACACGATTCCTCCCCCGGCATAATCTATGCTCAGGCTGACATAATCCACGATGTTCTTGTCGTCCACAAAAACTCCGGCGACAGGATGCGCGCCCTTCTCGTCCGGCTGAGAATGCTGCCACAGGCACGAGTGTCGCATGCCCACAGGGTGGAATATATTAACGCGGAGCGCTTCGTGAAATGGTCTTGAGGTTATCTTTTCAATCACCAGCCCAAGGAGGTGATATCCTGTATCCGAATAATGGAATCCGCGACCGGGTGGAAAATGCGATTTAAGATTCTGCTTCGACCATTGAACGGCTTCCCGCGGGGTCCAGAACCGGGACGGCTCGTCAAGGAGCAGATCCAGCATTCGCTTGCTGCGCCTGGGTTTGTCCCCGAAAAAATCGTGAAGGCCGGAGGTATGGTTCAGGAGATGCCTTATCCTGATTTCGTGGGAGTAGTCTTTGCCCTTATACACGTGCAGACCTTTCATCATGTCTTCGTCAAGGTAGTCGGCAATCGGGTGTTCGTAAGTCAGGAGACCCTGTTCGGACAGAATTGCGATCAGCACTGAGGTAAAAAGCTTCCCGACGCTGGCAATGTAGTAGGGTTGCTGCGGGGACGGCCGCAAGTCGCCTGTTCTTCCCTCGGCCATGTTGAGGTGAATGTCGAGCCTGTCGGAATGGACCATCAAAAATGCGGTGTGTATCTTGCGGTCCCTCCTCACGATTTCCCCGAAATGCCTCGCGACCAAAAAAGCCGCACGGTCCCTATCCACCCTTCTTCTGTTTTGCATTCCGCGCAAATGCGATGACATAGCGATCAGCTCCCTTCCTGACACTGACGTTCGTCAACATCAAGTTATCTGCTGCGTCAGGAATCTACAACAGGAGGATGTGCGTGCGCTTCGCCCCCACTCTCTCAAATGGAGAGGAAACAACGAGACGGATTTACCGCCCGCTCTCCTTCTACGAAAGGACGTCGGGCTGTCATGACTGCTTAAAGAGAAACCCCGCCGAAAAACGATTTCCGACGGGGCCGATGACAAGTTCCGGATTGTGTTTACCGATTATCCGATCAGCCTCTCGACTGCGGAGACGACCGCATCGCTCGTAATGCCGTATTCCTTCATTACGATGGGACCGGGTGCCGACGCGCCGAATTTGTCCACGCCGATGGAAATTCCGTCCCTGTCCACGTAACGGCTCCATCCTTCGGTGATGCCTGCCTCGATGGACACACGCTTCGTCACTTTGGATGGGAGGACGGACTCGCGATACTTCTCATCCTGTGCGTCGAATATCTCCCAGCTCGGCATGCTTACGAGTCGCAGCTTCTTTCCCTTTGCGGAAAGTTGTTCGTATGCCGTCATAGCAATGGAGACTTCGCTGCCCGTGGCGATTATGATTGCCTCGGGGCTATCAGTTCCCGCAAGGACGTACGCACCGCGCTGCACCCCTTCCGCGCCAGCATATTTTTTTCTGTCTATCACGGGAAGTTTCTGCCTCGTCAGCGCAATTGCCACCGGGCCGTTCTTATGGGCGAGTGCATACTTCCAGGCCTCGGCGGTCTCCGTAGCATCCGCCGGGCGCAGGAATACCAGGCGCGGTATTGCCCTGAGCACCATGAAGTGCTCTATGGGCTGATGGGTCGGACCGTCTTCGCCAAGTCCGATGCTGTCGTGAGTAAAGACATAAATTGTCCGGAAATGTGAAAGGGCAGCGAGTCTTATCGGCGGCCGCATGTAGTCCGAAAAGACAAGGAACGTTGCACCGTAAGGTATCACCCCGCCGTGGGCCGCCATTCCGTTCATGACTGCGCCCATTCCGTGTTCCCTGATTCCGAAATGAAAATTCCGTCCGAGCCTGTCCTTCGCCGAGAACGAACCTATGTTCTTCATTATGGTGTCGGTGGACGGCGAGAGGTCTGCCGCACCTCCGAGAAAATTTTTTACTTTCGGACCGAATGCATTGATAACCTTTCCCGATGCGGATCGCGTTGCGACCGCGCCCGCCGCGGGATCGAATGCGGGCATGTCCTTGAATGCATCGGAAGGAATCTCTCCCGACATCCAGGAGCGAAACTCCTTCGCGAGGTCCGGATACTTTTTCTCATACTCGCTGAAGAGTCTGTTCCACTCTTCTTCTGTCTTC
The DNA here is from genome assembly GCA_046706745.1 of Candidatus Kryptoniota bacterium. Taxonomy (GTDB): domain Bacteria; phylum Bacteroidota; class Ignavibacteria; order Kryptoniales; family JAKASW01; genus JAKASW01. The sequence continues at coordinate 6,085 of JBJKPC010000035.1, read as the reverse complement.
TTTCCGGTATCCACACAGGCGCGGAAGACTTTCAGGGCTTCGTCGGGTATGAGGAATTTCGGCTCGAGCGGCCATCCGAGGTTCTTCTTGGTCAGCTCAACTTCGGCGTCCCCCAGCGGCGAGCCGTGTGCTTCCCCCGTGTCCTGCTTGTTGGGCGAGCCGTAACCGATGTGAGTTCTGACCGCGATTATTGAGGGTTGATCCGTCTTGGCCTTGGCCGCATCTATCGCTTTGGCTATAGCTTCAATGTCATTTCCGTCGGCGACACGCTGTGTGTGCCAGCCATAGGCCGCATAACGGCCGAGCACATCTTCGCTGTAAGCGAGCTCGGTGTTTCCTTCGATCGTAATATGATTGTCATCGTAGAACAGTATCAGCTTGCCGAGTTTCAGGTGGCCGGCAAGCGAACTCGCCTCACTGGAGATTCCTTCCATCATACAGCCGTCACCGGCGATGGCATACGTGTAATGATCGACGATGTTGAATTTCTCCCGGTTGAAATATGCCGACAGGTAGGCCTCGGCTATGGCCATTCCCACGGCATTCCCCACTCCCTGCCCCAGAGGTCCGGTGGTCGTTTCAACACCAGGCGTCAAGCCGTACTCAGGATGTCCCGGAGTTATGCTCCCATACTGCCTGAAGTGCTGCAAATCGTCGAGGGATACCTCGTATCCCGTGAGATGAAGGAGCGAATAAAGTAGCATTGATCCGTGTCCGGCAGACAAAACAAACCTGTCGCGGTTGGCCCACTTAGGATTTTTTGGGTTATGCCTGAGATATTTGGTCCACAGAGTATACCCGATTGGTGCCGTGCCCATCGGCATGCCCGGATGACCCGAATTGGCTTTCTGAACCGCGTCGACCGCAAGAAAACGTATTGTATTAATGCATAGTTCTTCTAGTTTGGTCATTATCCATACCCTCTCTTACTTTTGTGAATAATACTTGCTAACGTACTCGCGCACCATCCTGTCAGTGTTGAACACGGGCGCGATCGTCCGTAAGGATTCTTTTATCATTCTAATCCATTTTGTTGGCAATCCTGAAGGATCCCGATCATAGAACAGCGGGACTACTTCGTTCTCCAGGACTTCATATAGATTCTCCGCGTCCTGCCTGTCTTGCTGATCTGAGGGAAGCTGAGAATCCTTGTCTTCCCCAATCGAGAAACCGTTCTTCCCGTTGAATGCTTCCCGCCACCAACCATCCATGACACTGCAGTTAAGTCCGCCGTTCAGCACCACTTTTTGGCCGCTGGTACCGCTCGCCTCGAGCGGCCTCCTCGGATTGTTGAGCCACAGGTCACACCCTGCAACCAGCTGCCGCGCGACCGCGATATCGTAGTTCTCCAGGAACACGAGCTTTCCGACGAAACGGGGATCGCGGCTCAAACGGATGACATGTTGAATGAATGCTTTCCCGGCATCATCTCTCGGGTGTGCCTTTCCGCTGTAGATTATCTGAACGGGCCGCTTCGTGTCGCCGAAAAGGCGCACAGCCCGCTCCATGTCGCTGAAAAGCAACGGCGCCCTCTTGTATGTGGCAAAGCGTCTAGAGAAACCGATTGTCAGTGCGTCCGCGGACAGGCTGCGCTCGACCCAGTCGGAGGAATTCCCGAATCTCGTCTGCTGCCTGCGCAATCTTTCCCGCACCGCCTCTATCATCTTACGCCGCAGCGCATATCGCAGCGCCCAGATCTCTTCGTCACGAATCTTGCCGACTGCGACTCGCCATTCCGAAGGATGCGCCAGCTTGTCATTCCATTTGGGACCGATCGATTTTTCATAGACCGCCCTAGCTTCCATGGAAAGCCATGACAAGCTGTGGATTCCGTTCGTGATATGGCCTATAGGTACCTCCTCCGGCTTCTTTCCCGGATAAAGCGCCGTCCACATTTGCCTGCTTACTTTTCCGTTTAACTCACTGACTGCGTTCGCGCCGCGACTCATCTTGAGCGCGAGGACGGTCATGCAGAAGGGCTCAGCTTTATCGGCTGGGCTGACCCGTCCGAATTTCATGAACTCATCCAGCGAGAGCCCCAGCGATGTGACGAAACCGCGCAGGCTGAAATCGATCAGATCCTGTGTAAACCTGTCGTGCCCGGCAGCGACCGGCGTGTGTGTCGTGAAGACGCATCGCTTCCGCACTTCATCCAATGATTTGCTCAGGGACTTCCCCTCCAGAAGCTGTTCATGCAATAACTCGAGCGTCAGGAATGCCGAATGCCCCTCATTCATATGGTACACTGACGGATCGTACTCGAGTTCCTTAAGAAACTTGGCACCGCCAATGCCGAGAATTATTTCTTGAGAAATCCGCGTGGTACTGTCTCCACCATAAACTCTCGCGGTGAGATCGCGGTAGTGCTCCTCGTTTTCGGGTAGGTTTGTCTCGAGCAGGTAAAGGATCGATCTACCGATAACAACCCTGTATGCGGCGACAGAAACGACGCTCCTGCCTATTCGGACCTGAACTTTGACAAGCTTACCTCCTTCGTCCGTTACCGGTGAAATGGGAAGCCCAAGGGGGTCATGCTGAACGTATTCTTCCAGCTGAAGTCCTTCGCTGTTTATCCGCTGAGTAAAATAGCCCTGCCTGTAGAAAAGGGTCACGCCGACAAAGTTGAGACCGATATCGCTGGCGCTCTTTGTATGATCGCCGGAAAGAATTCCGAGGCCGCCGGAATAAACGGGAAGGCTCTCGTGAATTCCCATTTCAGCGCTGAAGTAAGCGACCGGATGCCTCTCGAAACGCTTCAATGCCGCAGCAGGCGTCCGCACGCGCTTTAGATAATCCTGCAGTGAGCTATGACATGTGTCGAGTTCCGCCAGGTATTCTCTATTCATCAGCCTGGAACGGAGTTCTTCTTCGCTCATCTCATTCAAGACGGCTATCGGGTTATGGTTCGAACGATCCCATACCCGCGGGCTCAGTTTTTCGAAGAACTTCTGCGTCCGACAGTCGAACGCCCACCTAAGGTTGTAGGCGAGTTCATATACCTTTTTTCTTTCTTTGACAAAATGAAAAGCTCTCTCTGCCATATCTCCTCTTGATTAGAAAAGAATATCCTTTAAGCTTTTGTCTTACCAGCTTTCATTAAATTTAAGCAAATTTGGCCAATACTCAGCGGATTCAAGGTGGTATATTGGGAATTTCGAGACCAGACCACCGGAAACTCGGAGTTACGATGCTTGCTATGGACGTACCCACAGTCGAAGTCCGGTAGGAAAGAAATGAGATATGGAAGGTAATGGTCGATTCGGCGAACAGAGTATGTCACTTAGGGGGAAGGCAACTTCGAAGCCTTTTTTATCAACAGCCTCCCTGCCATCGCCGCGACTAACCGTTTCAATTGCAATCTAAACACCGAAGAGGCGCGTCTGTCCGACCTCCTGTGCCCAGCCGCAGCAATTGACATTACCGACTCGCGCGAAATTACAGGTTGACCTTAAGTCCTCAGTCCCCCGTTCGCAGAATATCTGTTCTAATCACGCGGCTGAAGGAAGCCCGAATTTGGACGGAAGAGTCCCATAGTAAATCGAAGCCATTTTATCCAGGCCCAAAAGCAAGGTCTCGTTGATTTGAAGTTGATCGCCCGATACCACGCCGATCACCTCGAAAGGAACGGAGTTCTCCTTCGCCAGAGCCATCACTTCATCCGATTTCGACGCGTCGTAAGAAACGACGATCCTTCCGCCCCCTTCTCCGAACAGGACGAAATCCTTTCGCAATGAGAAGTCCAGGGCAATCTTCGCGCCGTGCATTCTCTCGCGGTTCATGATACAACATTCGGCGAGGGCAACGGCAAGGCCTCCTTCGGAAATGTCGTGCGAAGAGTTTAGAACCCCTGACATCGCCCCTTCCTGAAGAAAGGAATGAAGACGCCTTTCATACTCATAGTCGACCGCGGGTAATGTGCCGCCGACAATATTATGAATCACTTTCAAATACTCGCTTCCACCCATCTCAGGTTTCTCCGACCCTATGACCGCAATCAGGTCTCCCTCCGTTTTGAATGTAGAGCGAAGGGACTTGGATGAGTCCTCTATGACTCCCAGCATGCCGATCACCGGCGTAGGGTATACGGTTCTGTCGGGACTCTCGTTATAGAAGCTGACATTCCCACCCGTTACCGGCGTTTCGAATTCCAGACATGCTTCGGCAAGCCCCTCGATTGCTTTTTCGAACTGGTAATACACTTCCGGCCCGTATGGATTGCCGAAGTTCAGGCAGTTTGTAATAGCCATGGGTTTCCCGCCCACACATGCGATATTTCTCGCAGCCTCCGCGACGGCGTGCTCGGCACCGGTCTTCGGATCCAGGTAGACGTATCTCGCATTGCAGTCCGTCTTCACGACCAGCCCGCGCTTTTTCCCGTTTTGGCTCGTCGCCCATCTTTCCAGCCGTATTACCGCGGCATCGCCTTCGCCCGGAAGAACAACGGTATTCGTCCCAACCATGTAGTCGTACTGTTCAAAGACATAGTGCTTCGCTGCAATGTTTGGCGAAGAAAGGAGACTTGTCAGGACTCCATTGTAGTCTTCCGGTTCCGGCATGGTCCGGGGGTCTATCGCTGCAAGTTCGTCCAGATAAGAGGGCCTTCTGCTTTCACGGACATAAACCGGCGCTCCCTCTCCCAGAACAAGCGTCTTGGACGGGATCTCGGCTTCGATTTTTCCGAAACGTCTGATGCGAAGGATTCCATCGTCCGTGACTTTCCCGACGACCTCGGCGTTGAGATCCCACTTTGTAAATATTTTCTTGATCGCTTTTTCGTTTTCCGGCGTGACGACGACGAGCATTCTTTCCTGGGATTCCGAAAGCATTATTTCATAGGCCGACATGTCTTTTTCTCTGAGCGGTACAAGGTCGAGATCGACGTCCATACCGGTACTCCCCTTTGCGCTCATCTCCGAAGTAGAGCATGCTATCCCGGCCGCTCCCATGTCCTGTATGCCGACAACCAGGCTGGCATCTATCGCCTCCAGGGTAGCTTCGAGCAAGAGTTTCTCTGTAAAAGGATCGCCGACCTGGACGGAGGGACGTTTGGCTTCAGACGCTTCGGATATATCTTCTGAGGCGAAAGTGGCGCCGTGAATCCCATCCCTGCCGGTCGAAGAGCCCACAATCATCACGAGATTCCCAATGCCGGTGGATGCGGCCTTTGCGACACGATCGTGTCTCACCACACCCACGGCCATGGCGTTTACCAGAGGGTTTTCGTCGTAGCATTCGTCGAAATATACCTCGCCGGCCACCGTCGGCACGCCGAACGCGTTGCCGTAGTCGGCGATTCCCTTCACCACACCTTCCACAAGATACTTCACCCGCGGATTGTCTGGGTTGCCGAATCGCAGGGAGTCGAGGGCAGCGACAGGCCTCGCCCCCATCGTGAATATGTCACGAAGAATTCCCCCTACACCGGTCGCCGCACCCTGGTACGGCTCCACCGCACTCGGATGGTTATGACTTTCGATCTTGAAGGCAACAGCAAGTCCGTCACCTATATCGACGAGGCCCGCATTCTCCTCGCCCGCGCTGACAAGCAGATTCTTTCCGGAGCGTGGAAGTTTCTTAAGCTGCAATATGGAATTCTTGTAACTTGCATGCTCAGACCACATAACGGAGTATACCCCAAGTTCCGTGTAAGTAGGAACCCTTCCGAGTATCTCCTTTATTTTTTCAAATTCGTCGGCTGTCAGCCCCATCTCGCGGGCGACTTCAAGATTCACTTCTATTGTCATTCTCACTTTCCAAATAATTTACTCACGATATTTTCAACAGCTCCGGGGCGAAGATTGAAGACGGCGAGCAGGATAACCACGATGACTCCGAGCGATATCGCAAAAACGTACGCCCGTCTTTTGGAGACCGCGCCCCCGTGCTGGCTGGGCGAATACAAAATCCCGCGCCACCCGCAGTCTCTACACCTGAATGGTCTACGCTTGAGGATCTTCTGAACTGCCTCACCGAAGCCCTGAGTGCGGCTCCGGCGAAGATTTGTCGAGCGACAGTTCGGACAAATGAAAGTGGCCATGTACTCGCGGTAAATTTACGAAAAAAAAGCCCCGCTTCCACGGGGCTT
>JBJKPC010000034.1:0-103485 GCA_046706745.1 Candidatus Kryptoniota bacterium | reverse complement strand
AGTGGCACGAGTGACGAAGGCTGTCGACCCGAGACCCGGGACGGAGCTGAGGATGTATTTCGACACGACGCGCGCGCAGCTCTTCAGTAAAGAGAACGAAGCGTCGCTGATCTAGCGACCCCAACTCATGGGTCAGAAGCACGCTGACAAAGTAAACCGGCTCGCATGAATTACTCTGATTATGGTATGTTTAGATGTGAGGGGGTCTTCCTCCGTTTGTTGTGCGAATATGACGTTAGTGATCCGATTCCAAAATCGCTGTTGCCGGTTGTCTCTCGCGGGCAATCATTCTCGTTCTGATATATAAGAGGTCCTATTCATCGTACCGACCGGGGGCCACCCGCTGATGTTTTCCCGCCTCTCTGAATGGTCACTTCATGAAGCCGTGGTAGTTCTACCACTTGATTCTCCTGGGCACCTGTGTCTGCCTCGCTCCAGGCACTCCGAGATATCTAGCTAGCTCAGGCGCAAGGATAAGCTCAAGTACCTTGTTCCGATATCGTCATCCGCTTCATCTCCGAAGCAGGATCCCCGGGTGTGATCTGACATCTGCAGGATTCGCGATAATGGCGGCGATTTTTGTTTGTGTATACTGATTAGCTGTAAAGTTCACACCCAGTGTACTTGTTCAAGTTATATTGGCGGTTGCGTCCTCGGTTCTCATTTTCGTCATGGTAGGAGATTCAGGAAAAGCGGGAATCGTTTCACTCATTGCCGCCTCTCTGTTCGTTGCGCCGGCGAAATGTAATCCGGGTTGCGTGGTGACTGCCATTCCCGCGATGGTTAGGAAGAAGAAGGCCATTCTGAAGTACCCCTTTTCAGCCCTAACGACAGAATTGAGAAACGTATCCATCAGCGGCGAGAATTGCCCTGGAGAATATAGATAACGGGCGGCTTTCCAGAGGGGAACTCTCTTGCCTTGGCAGTAGTTGTCAATTGAAGTATTATGCCGGCAACTTTTAGGATGTTGCAGGGTTGGAGACGGTTTCGAGCCGAAGGATCATTTGTGATGATTTCAAAGATTGAAAATTTTGGACGCATCTGGGTCGAAGCGGAAAATCGCAGACTCTTCATTAAAAGAGGGGGATCCGCAGCGAAATAACAGTCGCTTGCTCGAGTTGACACTGTCGCAGTTCATACGATTGACAATTTGAATTCCAAACCATAAAGGCTCACGGAGGCCGGCGCGGCACCCGTCACGGGAGGTACGATGGCATCGCAACTTTTCTCTACCAAGCCGATAGATGTAATTCTCAACGAGACGGTCGAGACCCCGCACGGTCTCAAGCGGACGTTAGGTCCGCTTAATCTCACGACCCTTGGAGTCGGCGCAGTCATCGGTGCTGGAATCTTCGTCCTCACCGGCCAGGCCGCTGCACAATACGCTGGCCCGGCGGTGGTCCTGTCGTTCGCGCTTGCGTTCTTCGCCTGTCTCTTCGCCGGATTGTGTTACGCCGAGTTTGCCTCTCTTATTCCGATCGCGGGTTCAGCCTACACTTACGGTTATGCCACGCTCGGCGAAATTTTCGCCTGGATAATCGGGTGGGATCTCATGCTGGAATATGCTTTCGGGGCGGCGACGGTTGCTGCCGGCTGGAGCGGATACGTCCTCAGTTTTCTCCAGGACTTCGGAATCTATCTCCCTCCTCAATTCTCCGGCGCTCACGGCGAGATGATGGTGAAATATCACGGCATCTGGGAACGCCTTGGACGCGTCAGCGCCACCCTCATGTCTAAGCATATCGACCCGATGTCGCTGCCGCATCTGACTGCGCAGTTCAATCTCCTCGCGGCTGCAGCGATCATAGTGGTGACGCTCATCCTCGTAATCGGCATCAAGGAGTCTGCGAATTTCAATTCGGCAATGGTAATAATAAAAGTGGGAGTGGTGTTCGTATTCATTGCGATCGCCGGAGCATACGTGATAAATCACCCGGCCACCACTATAAATGTGAATTGGAGACCTTTCATTCCGCCGAACAAGGGAGGGTTCGGCAACTTCGGCTGGTCCGGAATTGCGAGGGCCGCGAGTGTCATCTTTTTTGCTTACATCGGGTTCGATGCGGTCTCTACAACCGCGCAGGAGGCGAAGAATCCTCAGAGAGACATGCCGATAGGTATCATGGGGTCTCTCCTGATCTGCACGGTGCTTTATATACTGGTTGCGGGAATACTGACGGCAATTGTGCCGTATACAAGCCTCAACGTAGCGGACCCGGTCGCGGTGGGTATCGATGCTACCGGCGTGCTTTGGGGAAGTGTACTGGTCAAAATCGGGGCGATACTCGGGCTGGCCACCGTGATGCTGGTGATGCTTCTCGGCCAGTCGCGTGTGTTCTACACGATGTCCAACGACGGCCTGCTTCCGGAGTGGGCAAGCCGGATTCATCCGCGATTCCGTACGCCGTGGATCTCGACGATTGCTGTCGGAATCTTCGTTGCAATCTTCGCGGCGGCTCTCCCTATAGACGTTCTCGGCGAGCTGGTCAGCATCGGGACGCTTCTTGCATTTGTAATCGTCAGTGCCGGGGTCTGGATACTGAGGAGGCGTCGGCCTGATATGCATCGTCCATTCAAGACTCCGTGGGTTCCGTTTGTTCCTTTCATGGGAATCGTCGTCTCCGCGTTTCTGATGCTAAGTCTTCCTCTCGCTACCTGGCTCCGTCTCATAATATGGCTCGTGATCGGCATGTTCGTCTATTTTTTCTACAGCCGCAAGCACAGCAAGGTGAGGCAGATGAACGGAGCGAACAGTTGACCGGCAAGCCTTCGCGGGTGTGTGTATGTATGACCGGCTCTCCTGGTTCGGGCAATTCACATGACGAGATTAGGGGAAAGTACTATGACCGATAATTTGACTGAAACTCGCGTCGACTTTGAGGATGAATCCTCAAGGGGCACCTTTGTCGGATTGGGTGTAGTCCTGTACGGATTCTCCTCCGTCGCCGCAGGCGTATTTGACATCATCTGGGGTGAGTTCGAGCCGTATCATCAGCCGCTCCAGGCCCTGAGCAGCGCGATTGCCGACATTAAAATACTTGTCTACCTAGGAGCCGTCATGATGATCGCCGCCGGCATCGCAATAATGTGGCGCCGGACGATTCGAAACGGGGCTGCCACTCTGTCTGTGATTTATGGTATCTTCGGGGCCGCAACGCTTCGCCGTTTTTATACCGCTCCTCATTACCTCGGTTTCCATGTCAACGTGTTCATTGGTGTGATAGTCTCTCTCGGTCAGCAACTGATACTCGTAATTGCGGCGATCATTGTGTATCGCTGGGTAGCCGGGCGAAATCCGGTTTCGCGTAGGATGGCCCTCTTCTTCAGATGGGCTTTCGGCTTAAGTGCCGTCGACTTCGGCCTGGCGCATCTGACAGGAATCCGGGTCGTTGCATCCATGATACCGAAATGGATGCCGCTCGGAGGGGCTTTTTGGACGGTGCTCTCAGGTATCGCTTTCATCCTTGCCGGTGTAGGGATTGTATCCGGGCTCCTGGATGTTCTTGCAGCCAGACTCCTCTCTGCGATGCTTTTGATTTTCAGCATCATAGTGTTGGCGCCGATGATGTTTGTTTCTCCCGACAGCCATGTGTCATGGGGAGTGAATGCATACAACCTGACCGCGGTTGCGTCGGCATGGATTATGGCAGATTGGCTTTCCTCATTCGGCCAAAGAAATATCTCGGAGGGCGAGATTCCATAGGACTCAAATTTTTAAACTGCAGAGCCTGCAGGACGTTACGGGGTCTAGTATGAAATAGTATTAAGGAGAAACGGGCGATGATCGCGAAGACAAAGCTGTCCTTCTTGTTTATTCTTACCGTAACGATGCTTGCCGGATGTTCCGAATCGTCTCCCACGAGTCCCTCTGCGTCGGACAATCTACTGAGCAATCCTTCGTTCGAGTCGAACGGGTCTCCCTCTCTACAAAGTTGGAGCCGGCTTCACATCAATACGAACGTCTTTTCCTTTTCGTATGAAGTCCCCCCAGGAGGGGGCAAATATTCCGTTGCCATCAATGCCACCTGGGGGCCCCCATATACGATAAGCCAGACTGTTCCAGTTACCCCGGGAGATCACCGGTACGACTTCTCCGCATGGGCCAAAAAAGTTGGCTTCGGGGGCCAGCTGCAACTTCATCTCAAACGTGCCGACTCATTGCAATTGTTGAAGTCTGCTCGCGTCACTGACACCACATGGGCGGAGTATTCGATAATCGACGCGATATCAATCGAAAATGGTGATAGCCTGCGGGCGGCAATAACCGGTGGATTCTCCCAGTTGCAGACAGGTACTAGTTACTTTGATCTTTGTGTGCTGAAACAATTGGAATAGTTACGGGCTGTACTTATAGCGACGCATATTGAAGCCTCGACCTGATGAATAGTAAGTCGGATCATGCACAGGAAGTTCTTCTGGACCGATGCCTTCGCGCGCATCGGCTCCCATCTGAATTACTTTTACATGAGAGGTGGGGGGCTTAGCTACTACAAATGCTCTAGTAAGAATCGACCCGCCTATCGATCGGAGGCCCCCTGACCGACTCCCGTCTCTTCGCGAGTTATACTTTTTTGGGGTTTTTCACTTGACTCCGTACTATACTCCGATGTTTATATTAGATAAAGACACGAGGAAAACATGAGGACGATGAAAGTTGGCGAACTGGCAAAAAAGGCCGGTATAAATCTCGAGACGATGAGATATTACGAACGAATCGGCCTGATGCCGAAACCGAAGAGACAGGAGTCGAGGTACCGCTATTATGATGAAACCGATCTCTCGCGTGTACGATTCATTGTCCGATCCAAGGAACTGGGCTTCACCCTGAAAGAGACGAAGGAACTACTATCCATGCGGATCGATTCGGATACGAAATGTGTGGACATGAAGGAGTTGGCTCTGCGCAAGATTACCGATATTCAAATGAAAATAAGAGATCTTGAAAGCATCGCATCCAACCTTCAATCTTTGGTAAAACAGTGTTCCGACGGTCAGGTGTCTCTCGCAGAATGTCCCATTGTAAACTCGCTTGATGAGGGATGGAGAAAAGAGGAGAAGCTATGAACAAGTTCAAAATTCGACGAGATAAAAAGGGGACACGTGCAGGGCTTTCTGTTTTAGGATCGATATTGTCCGCGGTCATGGCTTCCGCGTGCTGCATAGGCCCGGCATTATTGGCGCTAGTTGGTGCCGGCACCGCCGGACTTTCCGGCATCCTCGGAATGTACCGGCCTTACTTTATAGGATTATCCGTGGTTCTGTTGGGTGTCGCGTTCTATCATACATACCGCAAGCGTGAAGTGAAATGCGAAGATGGTACAAGCAAGAGAGTCAATGCAGGAAGGTGGGATAGAGTTTCGGTGTGGTTCGCTGCGGTTGTGACGATAGCAGTCATCGTGGTCCCATCCATTTCCGCCGCGCACACGGCAACCGCCGAATCGCTGAAAGTCGATCACGCCGAATACAAACTGGAGGCTGCAAGTCATGTTCGGTCCGTGGGCGACTCTTGCTGTGAGGTCCGTAAGGAACCGAAATGAAATAGATAGCCGTTTTCAGCGCTAAGAAGTCGAAAGGTTTTGAATTGGTGAAGCAATAAAGGAAGAATTGAAGTGAAGAAAGTCGAAATTGAAGTTCAGTATTTCGAAGGGTGCCCGAACTCCGAAGAGCTGATCAAAAGGGTTAGGGAAGCCGTCAGACATTTTGAGGGAGATTACTCTTATAAAGAGACCCTCGTCGATTCGTATCTGCAAGCGAAGCGGATAAGGTTCAGAGGCTCGCCTACGCTTCTGATAAACGATGCAGACTTTGAGAATGCCGAAGCCCCCGCCGAGCCTGGCATGAATTGCAGGGTATACAGAGCGGGCCTTCCGTCCGAAGACGAGATCGTGAGTAAGATTATGGCAGCTTCGTAATTCTAGAGATCACAACTTAATGGAGAGGTAAGCGATGGAAACCGGGAGGACCCTAATACTTGGTCGTTTACTGAGATTGTTGCTGGGAATCTTTCTCACATTTCTCATTTATCAGTTCATCGAAAAGTCGGGGATAGCAGGTGTAATTCAGACTTTGGAGGGTTTCGCAATAGTCGCGGCTCTTTATGTTGGAATTTACTGGGCAGTTTTGAAGCGGGAACTGAGCCCCACAGTCCGGCAGCTCCTAACCGCTCTACCTTTGGCGCTCCTTATCCTCCTAGGGGGGAATGTAGGCGTCGATGGAGTCTTCTCATTTTTCGCGACCTCTCTTTTTGTTGCTGCGTCAAACGGCCACCCGGGATGTGAAGTCACCGCCATTCAATCTGTGATATGGAAAAGGGAAGCTAGATTAACATGTATCCTTTTCGGTGGCTTGGATTCACTCGAGAGACGACTTGCGACCCGCCAAAAGGTCGAATGATAGAAGTCCAATACGGGGCGTCTCTCAGGGGGTCCTCATTCCGCCGGCCGGCTTCCTCGTTTGGAGAATTGCTGGATGAAGATGCTTGTGCCAAAGGTGAGTCGGACTTTAGAGTTAGGGGAATTGTCACGCGGCGAAGTCGCGCGTGGTTCTTTTTCCTTCAGCGACTAAATCAACACGCCTGCGTGACTGCGCGTCGAAATGACGCTTCGTCACGTAGACGTGCCGAAACGATATCTGATTGCATTGAGAGTGCGATTAGGCACTTCCGCGTGAATTCGCCGAAGAGATGCATCAGCTCCGCGCAGGCATGACAGCAGGTACCGCTCGATGTCGCTCAATAACACGGTAACCAAATCGTAATCACTGATTCTAAAAGACGGAGAATTCCTTTTCGGAGCCTAAACAAGAGTGCTCAAAACAAGCTGAAGTCAAGCACTTCCTTTCTGAAATAGGTCAAGGAAGTGATTCAGCTACTAAATATACCTGGATGGGCCAGCGGTCAAATTCGTTGTCTCGGCACCCCACCTGCCATTTTGAATTTCAAGAAGAGATTTGCAACTTAACCGTATGATGGATATGAAGATGGTGGGAAGAGTGCCTGCCCATTTTGTCTTAGACTTCGGAACTCACTGGGCATAACGATAGAGCGCGTGCGATGAAGAGAATTGCTTCGTGGTTGTTCTTATCAATGGTCATATATTCCAACGCACCTTGCCAGATCATCACGGTGTTTCACCTTTATCAAAATATGCCGGACCCTTTCGACAGCGCTACGGTAATTTCATACGATATCCCATATGCAGCTAACGTGCACCTCTGGATCGAAGACAGCGTTGAAGACACTGTTGGCACACTGGTACGAGGAAATGTGGTGGCGGGCAGGCATCAAATTATTTGGGATGCAGCAACTTGGAGCCTCGGCGGGCTGCCGGTCTCGCCAGGTGCATATCTCTGCGAAATTACTGTGGACACTCTTGCCGATTCGATTAGGATGCATTACAGAGTCGGCGTAACGTCGGCAACCGTGTTATCACCCGTGGACAATCTAGAATTCAAGTTGGGCAATAATTTCCCAAATCCATTTAACCCGACGACAGTCATCACATACGATGTCGCCAAACGCAGCCATGTAAGCTTGATAGTCTACGACCTGCTCGGCAGGGAAGTGGCTACCCTAGTTGATGCCGACAAGTCACCAGGCCAATATCAGATCTTTTTTAACGGCTCCGATCTTCCAAGCGGAGTCTTCTTGTATCGTCTTCAAGCAGGCAATTACACCGCCACGAAGAAGCTGCTTTTGTTGAAATAATCGGATCCTCCGCTAATACCCCGTGTCTGAAATCCTGCCTGTCTGAGATCCATTTGTACCTTGGATCAGGCCGGACAGGAATTCAATTGGCTGTCAAGGACATGGGTTTGCAATTTCCCTTTCAATAACCTAAAATCATTCAAACACGGAGGACGGGTATGTTAAGTGAAACGTGTACTCTTTCTGCCGAGATTCGGACTGCGAATCCGAACGATAAAGGGGCATATTTTAGCCAACTCTTTGGTCCACGGTCTGTCACCCAAATCGAATATGGGCTAAGAGTGAGCACCCAGATGACCGGCGAAAACGCTCGTATACCTAACCGGAGACTCCTATCGGCACTCCGCCTGATTGAAAAGAAGACGACACTGCAAACCGAATGGAATCAGAATGGAACTGTGTGGAGATTCTTTGGCTATGTGGCAAAAGGGAGTAAGAAGAGATCAATCCGAATGCGGCGATATGATTGCCGCAAGCGTTATCCTCCACGCGATTCAATGGAACACGTGACACTATTTCACCTCAAAACAAGGGAAAGACAATGTCAAACAAGCGGCCCAGACTAGTCAAAGTACCCACGTGGTTTGTAATATTGGGAACACTCATGCTGATGGGGGTGCTTTCGATGGCATATGGATACTATCAGGGTATCAACATTCTGGTATATATTGGTGTCGTAGTCACATTCCTCGGTGCTTTGAACGGACTTATCCTTCTAGCTACCCGCTCCGATAAACCGCGAGTCGTTAGGCGTCTGCACTGAGAACGGCATATTACAAGCAGTGATATGATACGCAGCTCGGTGGGCAGCTCGTGGATTTCGCACAAGGTCGTGAGATAGTTGTTTGCTGCACAGCAGACAACATGTAGAAAGAAAACACTCGTCTCATTTGTATGTCTTGACTTTGCGAGTCTCTATCTAGCCGCGTCTCCGATCGGTATCACTTCGCAAGCCGCGTTTTCGACTTCATTGCGCGCACGTTATGATATTACCTCAAGAGTAGATGTGTAGCGTCAGCCGATTCCTCCGACCTCCTTGGACATTCCGGTACGATTAAGAAAGGATACTAATGGACTCAACAAAACTGAGATATCATCATTTGGGGATACCCACTAAAAAACCTGTTGATGGAGAGGTATACTTGGAGGAATTCAAGCTGTACCATTTTAGATACGAAAAAAGTGAATTTGGAATAGAGTGGATGAGATACGAAGAGGAATGCCCTCTTCCTGAAATTGTAAAAACTGCACCTCATATTGCTTTCGAGGTGGACGATATCTACGAGGCAATCAAAGGTAGAAAAATAATAATTGAGCCCAATAGTCCGTCTGAAGGGAATGTGGTGGCCTTTATCGAAGAAAATGGAGCACCTGTGGAACTTATACAGATCAGGAAAGGAAAGAGCCGCGACGTGCGATAGGCACCAAAATGAAGGGAGAGGGGGCCGAAAGTGAGGTCGATGATAAACGCAGCAAACACATTGGCACGAAGTGTCGATCGGGCTTGGCCTACTGATTCGCGAGGAGAGATGAAGTCAAATGCAAGTGTCTTTCTGTTAGCCATAGTGGCATCAAATCCCGTCGGCTCCTGTACCAGCAGCCCACATCACCGGGATCGGGCAATTCATCATATGTGGCCTTGGTAAATTCACCCGTTCTTACTGTCTCGCCGGGTAATGGGACGAACTTGCTTGCAAACCCGACTTTCACACGGAATGGATTTCCGTCACTGGAAGGATGGAGCTCTAATGATTCCAGCGCGCTGGCCAGTACATAGTACCCTCCCGGCAAAGTCGCGTATTCCATGGGTATGACCAGGTCGGGAGCTTTCGGCGAAACATACATAACCGGACTAAGCGGGCGAATAATAGTATCGCTTTCCTATTGTGGGAAGATCCCCTCGCAAGGATATCAAAGCGGTCTCTCGGTATCTCTCGTCCAAACAAGGCCGGATTCTGGACAATTATCGATGGCGGTTCAGTTCGATACGTCATCATATTGGAAGGAGTTTGTACTCTCTGACACCATTATTGCGCTGCCAACCGACAAGATCTGGGTCACTTTCATGGGGGTTACAACCGGACCGGTATCGCCGCAATGAATATTCGGTAGATCACCCACCCGAATAGAATAAGGTCCGGAACAGTCGGGACTTTCTTTTGCCCCCTCCCCAAACAAGGCTCGCCTCATTTGAAATCAGCGCCAGCCGGTTAACGACTGAATTCCAATGCAAAATATTTCCAGCGATTCCTTCAAATGTGCGTACGATCGTTCTAGCCTTGTCAGCCGATGACGAGGTCTGCCTGGTAATTTCTTTCAGTTGAAAGCCATCCTCTTGAAGCTCGAGGATCTCACAATGCAAACGAACTGATTCTGTGGGTGTATAGGTCGCGCGAGAACCACTTTATCGGGTCACCATGGGAAGACTTTGGAAGTCCTTTCGTTGCAGGCCCGGATGCGTGGGAACTTCAACTTTCTTCCGTTGTTGATTTTCATAAAGAGCATTCACTGCGAAGGAGACGATTTGAACTCTCCTTACATCTTCCACGATGAGAGTCTTTATTGTTGTGAAATCATCTTAACCGTGCAGGCGAGCGAGGTTTGTACCGGTGCTAATCTTTTGAGGAAGCAGACAAAATCATGAAACAAGCTTATCCTTTGGGTGAATTGAAGGGAACCTTTCGTATTCAAAGACCGCGAGGGAAGTGGCCTGGCGGCGCACGCAGGGTTGCCCCGGTCCTGCTATTGGTGCTCCTCTTGCCGGTTCTCATGATTGCCGGTTGCGCGAGCAAACTCCCGGCGATTTACAGCTTTCAGGGATTACACGCTCAATTTGTTAATCAGGACAGCATACCGGTTCAATTCCCCGGCAAATACAAAGGGCATATCTTCGTGCTGGACGCGATTTATACTCATTGTACAGATGTGTGTCCCGAGACCACCGACAACCTTCGTAACTTGGAGGACTCTCTGAATACCCTTGGCATCAAAGGTGTCAAGTTCGTCACTCTCACTTACGATCCGAACAGGGACACTCCTTCGGCTTTGAAGAAATTCGGAGAGAGGCAGGACGTCAACTTCACGAACTGGGACTTCCTGACCGGGACGAAGGCCAACATCGACTCGGTTCTGGGGAGAGTGAAAATTAAATACAGCTTTCAGGATTCCTCTTATAACAAAAGAGGACAGCTTGACTACGGTGTTCTCCATCCGGATGAATGTCTGCTGGTCGACGGAGCGGGAAGAGTGCGCGGAATTTATGGCGGCAGCGATCTGCATCTGCCCAGCATTATCCGGGATATAAGAACGCTTGAATAGCTTTCCATATCCTGACGAATGCTTGTGATCATGGTCCATAGCTGACCATCCGGATGTCAAGTTACAATTTGTTGCGTTATTGATGTCGAATATACGAATCAGAAAAAGGAGGAACAGATGCGTAAGTCTATATTAACGGCGGTCATGGTGGCGATTCCGCTTTGTGGCCTTCTGTTTGTCGGTAGCCTGCACGCCCAGGAAATCACCCGGACGGCAAAAGCCGGACCCGTTGCAGTCACATTGAAAGTCTTGCCTGCCGAATCGTTCAGGGGTCCTCATTCAAAGATGAAGTGGGATGGCGGAGCCAAACCGGATCTGCTTACCGATACTCCCAAACCGAATCATCATCTTGTTGTATTTCTAGCGAGAGACAAAAGACCTGTCGAGAGAGCCGACGTTACCATTCTTTATCGGGAAACCGGTAAGAACGCCGGGAACTGGAAATTACTTCCGGTCGTGCGCATGCATGTTGCAGGGAAGAGCTTGGCAACGACGCATTTCGGAAACAATGTGCATTTAGCCCCGGGAAACTATGAAGTCATCGTGATTGTGAATCATAATCCTCCCGCCGATTTCCATTTCAAACTTGCAATGTAAGCTGATGGTGGCCACGAGCTAGCCGAGTGGTGGATATATCAGGAACAATAAGGACTGGTACTTATGTGGTAATGTTGGGTAAGCGGACAGCGGAGATATGTTGTCGCTTATCAGAAAGCCCGAAAACTGTGGGATTGCGGGACATTCCATGCAGCACCGCTTTCTGCAGCGACAGCGACTCTAAGCCGGGACATGCATGTAGACGGCTTAGATGGTGTGGCGACATGTTTGGATAAATCGGCCCGGAGTGTCCTGTGAGTAAATTCCGAAAGCGTGGAACCCGATAGCCTGATAAAAATTGAGGACCTTATTCCGCTGACGTAAGCTAAACCCAAGGTGTACCGTGTCAAGAAATGTAATCCTCCAGATCCATTCATACGATTGACGAATTGAGTATCTATCCTAAATTCTCATGTGGAAGATTAGTGAAGATATCGGTGGGTAAAACTGCTCAATACCAATCGCGAAGCTCCATTCCAAAATGATTCCCATTCGTATGATGCCTAAAGAGATGCGTGCCACCTGCTTCTAATCGACGTGAAATGGGAGGAAAATATTCTGGCTGTCGTGCCATGGTCAGGCTTTGATGACAATGCTTGGGGGGCGAGGTGAAGGACCGCGGTAGCTCATTTCCCCTGCGGTATTGACCTCGCGCCCGCGAGGAATTTCAATTTGATCTGTTGATCCGCTTCTCGGCTGGCGATAAACCATCGAGAGATTTGTGAGGGAAATAATTCCAAGCATCCATTGTCAGGTCGACCAGCTCGTCAAAGCCTGGTGATTGCGGTGGGACATTAAAAATTTCAATGATTTTACCAAAGACGTCAGTCCCATGCTCAAAGTAGATCGAACCTTCTATTTCATTCCACTGAGACTGACTTCCTGCCTTTTTCAGTAATTCGGAGAATTTCTTCCGGATCTCATTTCTCTTGGTTCGTATATATTGTCGCTGCTCAGCTGTCATAACTATCTATGCTCCATCAATAGCTTGTGGACAAAATAACGATACCCGCTTTGGGGCAGCCGGCAGGTCTGTGCGGACGATCCGAGAATTGCAGGGATAGTCGGGATCCTTGTCGGAATTCATCAACTGCCAGGCTCATCACCCATAACCCCGCCATAATATCAGTGGTTCCAGACTTCGTATCGGGTCCCATCCATAACATCTTTATGGAGAGTCCTCACACGGATGGATCCTTTCGGACTGACCCCGGCCGGGCACGTAGATGTAGGAAAGTCTCTGTGGGATTTTTGATCTGAGTGTACTTGGCCTTCTCTATTATATATGATCGGCTTGATGCGCTATGCGCCATTAGCTATATGGCCGAAACTCCTGATCATTACGACAGCACATGCCCTGCCCGATCAAGCGCCGTTGCCCTCGTCTGATACGATTACCCGCTTCAGATCGATACATCAGTCACGGGCAGGACAAGACTTCCAGCTGCCAGATTACAATGTTGCATTTTCAAGACGTTGCTTTGACAACATTTGCTCTCCTGACAGCCATTTTGTTGGGTCAATAAACGACAGATGGCTCACAACAAGTAGCTTTCGTTCTTCACTTGAAAGGGGAGGGTGTCTCATGAAAAGAATGCCGGCAGTCTTTATCGTGCTCATGATGATTCAAATTACATCAAAAATCGCCATGAGCCAGTGGGTACAAACCAACGGGCCGTACGGCGGATGGGTGTTTGCGATTGCAGCTACAAAGACAAATCTTGTTCTCGGCACTTATCCGACGGGGATTTACCATTCTTCAAACGGGGGTAGAACGTGGAATAAATCCAGCACAGATCTTGCGAGTAAATACGGGATTCCATTTGTTATTTCCTTCCAGGTCGACAACGCCAAGGTTTTCGCCGGAACCAACAAAGGTTTATTTGTGTCGAAGGACGACGGCGTGTCATGGTCTGCGGTGAGTTCCCCTCTTGATTGGCTAAGTGTGGATTCATTTGCAAAACTGGACGGGGACATCTTTGCAGCAAGCTGGGGTTTGTACAAATCAACGGACGATGGAGTGACCTGGACCGTCACAGGCCTGGATTCGACGGCTGTAACTTCGATCGTGGCGATGGATTCATGCCTCTTTGCAGGTACGGGCAATGGGGTTCTCACTTCGACCGACAGAGGGAAGAGTTGGACGCCGAAAAATAACGGGCTGTCCAATCCTTATGTCTCGTGCCTCGAGGTAATGGGATCCGACCTCTATGCAGGTTCGAGCAGATATGACTCCTGGCAGAGGAACTATGTCGTCGATATTGATAGATCGACGGATAGGGGTTCCACATGGACAAGCGTGAATAACGGCATCGAAGGTCCTCTCAGGGGTTGCGGCGGGATAACTGCATTTGCGGTTCGGGACGGATCCCTTTTTGCAACGACCCTGGGCTGGGGTGTTTTTCGTTCAACCGATCATGGCAGCAGCTGGGCCAATGTAGATTCTGGCCTGACGAGTTCTATAGTCGAGTGCGTGGCCGCAAGTGGCTCATCTCTTTTTGTAGGATCGAGCCAGGGAGTGTCAATCTCCTATGATAATGGGTCGACATGGAAAGGGACGAGCGATGGCATCTCTGGTACTCAAGTGGAGGGAATATTCGCAGACGGAGAAAATATTTATGCAGCCACATGGGGTGGCGGTATCTTCCGCACTTCTGATGCGGGACAGAACTGGCGCGCGGCGAACGAAGGGTTGGGAAATGCAAATACTCTGGGATTTGCAAGGAATAGCGACCGCCTCTTTGTGGGAACTTCGAACGGCGTGTACTTTTCCACAAACAACGGTGAAAGTTGGACATTCTCGGGACTCGGAGACCATTATATCCAGTGCCTCGCTCCATGTGGGACGAGGACCTTCGCTGGCTCAGTCCCCGGAGGCATTTTTGTGTCGGATGACTATGGCATCACCTGGGATTCGCTTAGAGTAACAAAATCGTACATAAACTGTTTCCTGGTGGTTGATTCTCTGGTTCTGGCCGGTGGGAATGGAGCTTACCGCTCCACAGACAGCGGGGAAACTTGGGCGACGGCTGATAGTGGCTTCCCAGTCACGAGCAGTGACGTATACCCATTCTTATATAATATCGTGGCAGTTCGCGACTCAAGTGTAAGCAGTTCCCTCACGTTGTTTACCGGAGGTGATTATAGCGGAATCTTCAGATCTACCGACTATGGAGAGTCTTGGAAATCGGTTGGCTTGGCAGATACTCAGATCCGTTCACTCGGTGCGGTAGGCTCAAAAGTATTAGTAGGAATGTGGGATAAGGGGATGACCTTTCTTTCCAACAATGAAGGTGATTCATGGTCCGAGAAGGACTCCGGCCTAGTTAGTAGGAATCCGGTGACATGTTTCGCTTCAAGCGGCAGTAACATCTTCGTCGGCACTGAAGGCGACGGTGTCTGGAGGATGCCACATTTAGCACAGGTCTCTATAGGGTTGCCCCCAACCCAGCTCCCGACGACCTACCTTCTGAAACAGAACTACCCGAACCCGTTCAACCCGAGTACGGTAATCGAGTTCGTAGTCCGCAGTTCGGGCCTAGTCAGGGTGAAAGTGTACGATGTTCTCGGGAGGCTTGTGAAGACGTTGGTGGAGAAGGTGGAGAAACCCGGGGATTACGAAATTCGCCTCGATGGAACAGGAATGTCGAGCGGCGTGTATTTCTGCAGGATGCAAGCAGGCGGTTACTCAAGGACGATCAAGATGCTTTTGATGAAATAACGCAATCATTTCGAAAGAGCGCGCCGATCACTTTGACGAACTAGGATTGAAGTACGATGAGGGAGAACACTTGAAAGGACCCCGTCCCGCCGCGAGCGATCCCGGCGGGACTTTTCTATTCAGTTACCAAAGAAATACGACATCATGTCTCGATTTGCCCCCCTGACGACGATGTCCCCGATGACCTGCACCCTTTATTTCAATTCTTGTGCGAGTTTCTTCCCGACATCATCTGCCAACTTCTCTGGCGTCATTTGACCGCCATGGTATCCTATCATTCCCACAATCTCTCCGGCATTGTAAACGGTCGCTGTGAAATCCCTAATCACTACCCCTGAAAATGTAAGATTCGATTCATAGGAAAACTCCAGCAAGTACACGTGACCCTTTTCCCGCCCATTGGCGGCAGTTGAAACGGCCGAGACGGAATCAGTTGTCTTTCCGGGAGATGGACTTCCGGCCTGGCTTATATCATGTTGAAGCACACTTTCGCCCTGAGTGAGTGAAGGTGATTCGACGTTGACCCCGTTTTCAAAGAGGGCTCTCTCAATTCTCTGTTGTAGACTTGCAGGGTCGAAGCCGTTACTCTCTACTTCCACGGACGATTTCACCTTGAAGCCTTTGCCGGGCTTCATCGTCATTTCTAGACCACCGCCACAACCCTCGAGAATCAGACCGAGAGCGATTACGAAAAGAAAGAGTTTTCTCATATGTCTTCCTTTTCCTATATCGGAATTTTCAGCCAAATTCTTAAGGACTCCGAAGTTCCGCCAGACCTATGATGTGAACACTGAAATGAAAGAGCCTTCCTGTTTTGCATGATCTGAAGCTCAACAGTAAGTCAACCCATCACGATATCGCAGGTGCGGCGTCCGACGAAATGAAACCTAACAGAACCTTTGTTGCCGGTAATTATTTTCTGGTGAGTCTATTAGTGGACTCAAACCGTTCAACAATATATTTTTCCTTTTTGGGTATTGCATTGGAGTTGAGGGATTTCCCATACCCAGGATTGTATCACCATCTGAAGCGGTCCCTGTAATTTTAAGGGATTGCGGTTCTGTTAATTCTGTGACATTTTATATGCCGAATAAGCTGTGACTGAAAGAATCAGGAAGAAAACCAAAGCGCCGGGATTCTTAATCCCGGTAGTTGACTGGACAAAATGCGACGGAGGATTCCACTTTGAGTGCAAGGAAAAGCAGACACCTTGCATTCCGGCTTGTCCTGAATCTGTCCTGGAGATCAGACGTCTAACAACCTCGGATAAAAAGGGGCTATCTCTTCCCCAGCGATTCCGCGTTGTAATCCACGGTAACAAGCAGGCATATGTTGTAAACCCCGAAGCCTGCACTGCCTGTGGTGAATGTGTTATTCAATGCCCGGTCAATGCCATCAAGCTGAGACGTTCGATGCCGACGCGCGGGACTTCCCCGATAAATGCCGATGGCCGATGAGAGCCGGTACGTGTCAGCAAAGTAGTTACATCTCGTTGATCTTCCACGGTACAGCTCACATCAAGTGCCAGCCGGTAAGAAGACGCTCAGCAGTGCATATTCAGTGTCACTACTTTGTCCGCAGCGTTGCGGGTCCGGTTGTGGCAAAAGGGAAGAAGTCTAAACGACAAGGAGTTTCGGGGATTTGAAGGTATTGATCAAGCACTGCAAATGGTATCCGGTATGCCCGATGAAGAAGTTCTACGAAGACGGTCACTTGGACAAAAAATGGGTTGAATCATACTGCAATGGAGGTTGGGATGGTTGCGTTCGGTATCAAATGGAGGGAAGGGGAGAACCCCACGCGGATTGGATGCTTCCCGATGGAAGTCTAGATGAGAGACTGCATAAACTGCAGCTGAAAAGATGAAAACCGGCACCTTCCACCTTAAATCGGATCCTATCGCATCTGCCCGGTCAGCCACCGCACATCCGTGGGTTAGGTAAGCTTCCAAGCAATATAAATGGGGATAGTCGCGACGATTCAACTGAAGCATAGAGATCTTGTTTGCTCAGAACTCGCGTCAGACAATAAACATCGCATCTCCAAAAGAGAAGAAACGATAGTCTTCAAGTTTTGCGACTTCGTAAGCATTCAATATAGTCTCGCGATCGGCAAATGCGCTGACCAGCATGACCAGCGTAGATTTCGGCAAATGAAAATTTGTTACGAGAGCGTCAACCGCCTTGAATTGATAACCGGGCAAAATATATAGAGCAGTAGGTCCCGCGAAAGGGCTGACCACTGGTTGCACTTTTCCTGGCGGGCTTGTTTTCGGGGCCCCGGCTGCCGCAGACTCAAGGGTACGCACCGCAGTCGTTCCCACTGCCACGATTCGCCCCCCGTTCCGCCTGGTTTCATTAATCTGTTCCGCAGCCGAGGAATCAAGTTCGCACCATTCGGTATGAATTTTATGATCGGCAGGAGTCTCCTCAGTGACGGGTGCAAACGTATCGAGCCCGACATGCAACGTAATGCGGGCAATGTTCACACCTGCATCTTTGAGGCGCTCGATCAGCCGTTCTGTGAAATGCAGGCCCGCTGTCGGTGCGGCGGCGGATCCCGGTGTCTTTGCGTAGACTGTCTGATATCGTTCAGGATTTTCCAACTTCTGATGGATATAAGGAGGCAGGGGCACCTGGCCGTCATGGGCAAGATGACTTTCCACAGGCTCAGCAAAGCGGACCCTGCGGCGAGATCCATCAAGTACTTCGACCACTTCGACTTGGAGTCCATCCTGCAAAGTAGCAGCCCGGCCTTTCGACATGCCCCTCCCGCCGACAAGTGTTTCCCATGTCAATTCATCTTCCCTTCGCAGCAGAAGTATTTCAACATTGCCTCCGGTCGACTTGCGTGCGAGAAGCCGGGCAGGGATTACTCTGGTCTGATTCAAAACAAGCAAATCACCTGGTTTTAGATATTCGCCGATGTTGCGAAAGACGCTGTGGCGAATAGTCCCCTTGCGACGATCGAGGATCATCAATCGTGAAGAGTCCCGAGGCTCAACGGGTTTCTGAGCTATGAAGGCCTCGGGCAGATCGTAATCGAAATCAGATGTTCTCATGACTCTCACAAAACTGGTGCGCTGCATGTTTAGAATGTGCAATTTGTCAAACTGTCTCCTTCTTCATGAAATTTAAGCTTTTCGGGTGAGAACTGGTTACGGGGTTAGTGGCCGTGGAAAAGGTAACGGCCCGAATCTTCCTGACGTCAAGCATTTTCGGATCATACCGCCAAGCGTCAAGAAGGACCACGGCTGCAATTGATGCGGGGGAAGCGCGGCAAGAATAAGATCGTTTCAGCTTTCACCTCTACTGTCGCGAACGCGTGTGATGACAATCCCAAGAATAAATTCAAAGGGGCAACATGTCGGTTAAGGCATGGTAAAACTGACGGTATTCATATAGTGAATGGCAAATTATCCGGCCATAGTGGAAGTGCCCGGCTCTGCGCCTAATGCCGTCCAGGTTGCTGAGAGTTGCTCTGTTTCTTTTCGGCTTTCTCATTCTTTGTTGTGGAAGTACCGATTCCGACATCAATAGTGAGGGCGAATGCTGGATTGCCCGCACTGATATACTTCAAAACCTGTCAGACATCGACAGATCTTTTATTAGCTACTTTAACTAGAATACCCGCCCGTGAAAGAATACTCATATGTTGGAACAGGTCGGCCGATATCCTCTCTATTCGGGAAATTGATAGAACCTGCCGGATGCCTGGCTTGCCTTTTTACTTATCGGCAATTATATTTTATACAAATCTTGATTGCGCGGTAGTGACGAAGGGTCATATCCATTTCCATATACAATTCCCATCAATGTCCTTTTCTGTCTTCCGAGGTTAAAGACAGAGCTTAGAACAGCCCGCGAGGGTTTTCATATAGGTTGTTGATCCGGTCTCAGAAGTGAGATCGCGGAGGACCAATTGAACCTGGAAGCTTTTCGTGCTGAGTGAAGAGACGACCGCCTGTGCCGGCAACATCTGCAGTCACTCTGTAGATGGCCGATGATCAGTCGTGCTGAAATAAGAACCAAGATCCTTCGCCAATGTCCGATAGGAGATGCCGTAGGGGACCATTCTTATTCCAACCCTTCCTTTTTCCCAAATCACTGTCGAGGAGCGGGACGGCTGTGCGTCGTGGTAGTGCTGGTCTCAGGAGCCTGTGCGGATTCGTGCGTGCAGGTGTATCCTGCAATGCCGGCGCGAATGAATGCCGCGTTGTCGATGGTAGTTAGTCATCCCCCGCAAGATGGAAATCCTGCCGCAGCTCAGTTGAAGTCGACGGAAACAACGACCGCCTCCGCAGTTCTCCACGGAAAGACCGGCCCCACATGGATTTTGCAGGAAAGGTCTCTAGATAACACATTAGCATTGGCACACCCGACAGCACGATTGGGGCAGACGGCACGGTCGGGGATTACATTTCATCAAATAGGCGGCGCTGGCTTGTGTGCAGTGACTCTGTTGAACGCTTGTGCGTATGAACAGAAAATCGCCCGGTGCTCGTTGTGCGACCTCATCCCCGAAACACCCTCGCGCAATTTGGTTTCAGCTTCTTGAAAGGAGAAAACAAAGTGAAGACATTCTACTTCTTAGTACTTATCATTTTCTTTACAGCAAATCTATCGGCGCAGACGCTTGACACAAACCTTCCACAGCCGAACATGACGGTCTCGGCAGTTGCATATGATGCAGGTTCCAACACGATCTATTTGGGTGGCACCTTCACTCAAGTGGGCGGGACGGCGTGTAACCACAACGCGGCGATCGATGCATCGACAGGTGCATTGAAAAGTTGGAATCCAAGCCTGTCGGCGACTTCAGCTTCTGTCAACGGAATAGCAGTCTACGGTTCTAATGTCTTCATTTGTGGAAATGGAGGCATTGCCGAGGTTAACGGATCAGGTGACATCATTTGGGAAACGGCCATAACCGGCGGTTACACAACAGCTCAAACTATAGCGGTTTCATCGGACGGAGACACGGTCTTTGTCGGCGGGTACGATATGTACATTAATTCGGTGATGAATAGTGTTTTCGCATTGAGCGCCCTGGACGGCAGCATAATCTGGAGTAGGCCAGCGAATAACCCCGTCCGTTCACTTGCGGTCTGCGGCTCGACACTTTACTTGGGCGGGCAATTCACGACCGTCGACGGCGTTGCAAGAAATTACCTTGCAGCTCTTAGCACGGCGGATGGTAGCCTTCTGACCTGGAATCCCGGTGTGAACAACTTTGTCTATGCTTTCGCAATTGAAGGTCAAACGCTCTATGCCGGTGGGCTATTCACTACCGTTAGTGGATCCACGAGGAACTACCTTGCCGCTTTCAACACATCGAGCGGCGCTCTATTGGGCTGGAATCCGGATGCTAATGGCGGTGTCATGGCACTCGCGGTTGACGCGTCGACAGTCTATGTGGCCGGAGATTTCAGCGACGGTGGCTCCGCCACCCCGATTACCACCATTGGCGGCGCGGATCGAAATTATGTTGCAGCGCTCGATCCATCAACCGGCAATGCCACAAACTGGAATCCCGGAGCAAACTCCGATCCTTTTGCCATTGCTCTCTCGCCCGCCAACAATGAAGTGTACTTAGGGGGAGGGTTCACAACGATTGACGGAGCAAGCAGGGGCTATTTTGCCGGCATCACCGACCCTGAAGATATCTCCCTTCCAGTTCAGGCGACCGATTTTCTTGCGACTGCAGAGGCAGGTTCTGTCGCGCTGACTTGGAAGACGAAATCGGAAGTCGACGATGCAGGTTTCGACATCCTTCGTGAGGATCCCGGTACGTCAGCGTTCAGGATAATTGCAAGTTACACGTCAGACCACAGTCTTTGTGGTCTCGGCACGAGCACCGCAGGCAAGAGCTACAATTATACCGACTGCCATGTGATCTCGGGGGATACGTACGCGTATAAAATCGAGGAGGTATCGACGAGCGGCGCGACGAAAGACCTGGTCACTCTCTCCGTTACCGTGAGCGTACCCAAGACGTTCGCGCTGCTTCAGAACTACCCGAATCCATTTAACCCATCGACAACTATTGTCTATCAATTGCCGACCGACTCATTCGTCAGGTTGAGGGTCTACGACTTGCTCGGCAGACTAGCGGCAACGCTGGTTAACGCCGAGAAATCTCCGGGCCGGTATGAAGCGACGTTCAATGGCGCAGAACTTCCAAGCGGAGTGTACTTCTACCGGATACAGGCCGGTAACTATACTGCTGTGAAGAAGCTACTCCTTTTGAAGTAGCCGGAGTTGAATCGGGGCAGGATTGTTATCTCCTGCCCGCCTTATGCCAGTCATGGACTCTTTTGACCGGCATTATTCGGACTACTCACTCGACACCGGATCGCTTTTGGAGGACAGGCCGGTTTTGTCCGTCAATTGCGGTCCATTCTCAGATACTGTAACCGAAGGAAGTCGGAAGGCAAAACGGCGCGTCCGTTGCGTAACGCCTGTCCGAAGTGTTGGCCGAGCCTGTTTATAAAAACATCGCGGTTCTGACCGAGTGAATCCTGTTTGAACGCGGCTTCGCCTTCTTCTATTAAGACTCCGAACGCGACCGGCACCCCCCTCCTCATATGACGTATGTTAAGAAAGCCGAGCCGCAGAAATGCACCAGCTTCGCACTGTCGCCCCGTCTGTCCTTCGGCGGTTTGATAGGAGTGCTGCATGAAAGCACGTCTTACACACTCAAGCCTCGCACTGCTAATCGGACTTGTGGCACCGGTCATCTTCTTCATCGTCGGCGCAATCTTCAATACGCGTTGTGATGGCGAGGGTATGATCGCCTAACATCTCGTCACAGTAGCGGGGGCATTATGGATGATCCGTCAGTTCCCCCAACAGCATTGCCTACGCCGGTTTGGGCATCAACATTCCAACGTGGTTCCTTTTTGTCTGCCTGGCCGATCGGGGTCAATTCAACCAGTGTCTTTTCGGCTTGATCATCGGTGTTATATCCTTCTACATAGGTTAGGTCCTGTCAATAAGAAATTTTCCATAAAGGAAGACCTTGAAAACGGATCTGCAAATGAACAAGGAGTAGCCTTCTTAGTGGGTTCCGCCATCTTGTACATTTTCTGCGAAACTGCCATTGATATCGCGGTTTTGGTCCGCATATTCCCGGCTCGATATGTCACATCCCGCGGCCAAACTTTTTTGAGACTCGCGATGTCTAACTGGAAATAAGATGTTGGTATGATGAAACTCGATTTCCTACAGTTAGTGAGGGGCCGATGAGACAAAAGAAGATGATGAAGAGAGTGGCAGGGACCGTGATGGCCGTCCTTATCCTGTGCGGCGGCTCCGCTTTGCTTGTTCGTTCGCGTATTTCTCCAGCCTCACAATGGATTGCTCTAAATACAGGTCGCGGCGATTTAGATGTTGTAGTGACCGCCGTCGGCACCATTTCGGCCGATGCGAAAGCCCAAATTGAGACTCGGATTGCGAGCATGGTCGCAAGGTTGTACGCCGATTGGAATATCAAGGTTGTGAAGCAAAAGGTGATTGGCAGGTTTCACACCTTTTTGGACAATTTGCTTGGCAAATTCAGCTCGGGACAGGCTGATTGGAACGTCGGGAGACTCAATTAACATCTTGTCGTCCCACACGCGCTTGGAAGGATGATTGATTAGGGGGAGGTTATGAATATTTCAAATGTCATGAAAGTTTCGTACCGGTCATTGGGAAGGAACAAGATGCGATCTTTCCTGACCATGCTTGGAATTATTATCGGAGTTGCGGCGGTCATCGCCATGCTTGCCATCGGACAGGGAGCAAGCCGGGCCATTGACCAGCAAATTGCTGGTCTTGGCACGAATGTAGTCATGGTCTTTCCATTTGCCTCATCCCAAGGTCACGTCCGTTTCCAGGCGGGCGCCACCTCTCGTCTCACAAAAAGCGATGCGGATGCGATCGGCGCGCAGTGCCCCGCGGTGAAATATATTTCGCCCGCGGTCAGAGTTATTGCCCAGATAATAGCAGGTACTCAAAATTGGCAAACTCAGATACTCGGAGTCTATCCCAGCTTCGAGCAGATCCGGAACTGGCCTGTGCAGAGCGGTGGCTATTTTACGAGTCAGGATGAACAGACCTCGGCAAAGGTCTGCATCCTCGGCCAGACGGTTGCCAACAACCTCTTCGGAACGGGCACGATTCCATTGGGTGCGACTGTCCAGATAAGGGACGTCCCGTTCAAGGTCGTGGGTGTCCTCGCACCGAAAGGCCAAAGTTCCATGGGTCAGGATAATGACGACATTATCATCGCGCCTTTTTCGACCGTACAGAAAAAGCTTGCGGGCACTATTTATGCCAATTATTTCTTCGCGTCGGCACTTTCCCCGGAAGCGGTCAACGCCGCAGTGGATGAAATCACTCAATTCCTTAGGATCAAACATAACCTTAGGTCCTGGAACCCAAATGATTTCACGGTCAATACGCAGACTGAGATTGCCAGCGCGGCTGAGGCTACAACTCAGACTATGACTATCCTGCTCGCGAGTGTCGCGGCAATCTCTCTACTGGTAGGTGGCATCGGAATAATGAATATCATGTTGGTCTCCGTCACAGAAAGGACACGCGAGATAGGAATAAGAATGGCGGTGGGTGCCAGGGGAAACGATGTGCTGACTCAATTTCTGGTTGAAGCCGTTTCGCTTAGCCTTGCCGGCGGCATTGCCGGGATATTGCTCGGCGTGCTGACTTCCAACGTGGTTTCTAATATCCAGCAATGGCCGATTGTCATCTCTCCGCAATCCGTAGGACTTGGGTTCTTCTTCGCTGCCATGATCGGGACATTCTTCGGCTGGTATCCCGCCCGGAGGGCAGCAAATTTGAATCCGATTGATGCGTTGAGATATGAATAGAAAAAGCGGCTTGGCTGACTCAGAGGAAGCTTACCGTCTTTGAGAATCTAAATCTGGGTAAAATCCACGTGATCTCAATGCTGGCTTTAGTCGTCTTGTGATCAAGGAAGATACCTGGACTTGCACGATCTCCGATCAAGGAAACGCGAGAGTCCAGGAAGGTTTCTCAACCGCAAGCTTCGAATCAAGAAAAGACTTCTCGAGTAAGTTAAATCCGGAATGACGGAACTACCCGGTCCGAAATGTGCAATGCTGATTCTATGTGTTTTTGCGCGCATTAGTCGGGAACCGGGCGCCCGACTTATCTGTTGCGCTTCTATGAGGCCAGGAATAGACGGGCAGCCGATAACTGAATATGCGGCGGTCATTGAAAGATTCACGGCGCTCCTGTCTGTCCTTCGCCTGGAACCGGAACAGTGACATCACTGGAGAACTCAACAAACGGTGTTATCAGTTTTGGACGCGCCGAACTACGAAGCGGGTGATCAGACTGGCTCCCGCCAATG
The DNA here is from genome assembly GCA_046706745.1 of Candidatus Kryptoniota bacterium. Taxonomy (GTDB): domain Bacteria; phylum Bacteroidota; class Ignavibacteria; order Kryptoniales; family JAKASW01; genus JAKASW01. Next base: position 78,766 of record JBJKPC010000034.1, on the reverse strand, counting down.
GGTCCCGCGGCAGCAAAATCGGAATTTCAAATCAACTACGCAGCCATCGTTATCCTTACGTACCTGACTCGGCGGAGATTGACGACCCGGAACGGGGGATACGGCTAATTTGTATAGAGGACGGATAATCGAATGAGAAGTACCAATTCACTACGTGCACACAAACTGTTTCTGCGGTTCGCGGTTCTCTTCGCGGTCACGGGAGTGTGCAGTGCACAGCAGAGACCGATCATGCGCACCGCAACCGAGCCGACACCTGTTCATCTAAACAGGATATTTTCTGCAAGCAATCCTGGCGGCCCGCTCGCCGGGACTCACACCATTGCCGCGGCTGATCAGCTCCTCCTTTTTTGGAGTGAACCTCCTCAGGGAACAAACGGCAGCTATGACGCATACCATTACCAGATTATGAATTACCTGAACAATTCCGGATTGCCTGTAAGCCAAAAACTCCACACCGACGGGACGCTTTCCGGCGACACGGTGGTGAACGCCGCGAACAGCGCGGAGTACCCCGCGATTTCCGGAAACAAAAACCCGGTCGTTCTCGCCGGAGACATGAGCGGCGACGGTTACGCGGATGTGGTATCCGTCTGGGAAACTTCAAATCACGCCGTGTTCGCCTCTGCCCAACAAGTCGACGCAAGCAACCTGACATTCCAGAGCGGTCCGGTCACTGGCACGCTTGTCGGTTATGTCCCGTCGGCTGCTTCCTCCTACGACGGAAAAATATCTGCATGCCTCGGCGATCTCCAGGGCAACGGCCGGAAAGAACTTGTCGTCGCCTGGCACGACACCACCGACAACAAAATCCACATCGCGATCTACGGCTGGAGCGCATCGGCATCTTCTCACCTTGCGCTGCTCGGATCGATTTCCGACATGCCCGTGAGCACGTCGCCGGCTTATATGTCCTTGATCGGACTGGCAACAGGCGACTTTGCCGGGAACGGGCGCGACCAAATTGCGCTGTCAGGGTTCAAGCCCCCTACCAGTCCGTCAGACACAACGACCATGTATGCAAAGTTCTACGACGTGGACAGCAGCTATACTATCATTCCTAAGGGAGAATCTGACTTCCAGTATTATTCAAATATCTATTCCAGCATTTACGTTCCGCCGGCGGAATTAGTAATGGCTACCGGCGATCTTACCGGAAACGGTCGTGACGAGGCCGTAATCGCGCTCGGCAACGGGGGAACAGGGCCATTAACGGACTACATTTTTGCGGACGTATATATAGCGGCCACTGATTCCAGCCTCAATAATGTCTACATCCCAAGCAGTCAACGCCTGCCGTCTTTCAATACGAACTACGCCGATAATATAGGAATCCAGCGCTCGCCTCAACTCAGCCTTGCGTGCGGCGATCTCAACGGGACCGGGACAGACCAGATCGTACTGGGTGAATGGAACGACGTCGCAATCTTCAGTGCATCTGCAAGCGGGCAAGGTTTGGCTCCGGTTCTGGAGTACAATACCGTCTCCTATTCAACGCCCGTCCAGGGCGGTAACGATCTCGACACGGCCAATTTCAAATACTCAAACACCTTCCTGAAAGTGGCCGACCTTGACCAGAGCCGGAAGGACGAGATAGTAGTTATGCGAGATGTGTACAGTGAAAATGCGACCACTGCATCCCAGTCACTGGATGTTACCGTACTTGGTTCGACCAACAGCTCCTTCAATCTCGCGCAGGAAGCCACTGCAACCGGGTTGATGTCCGAAACGACCAGCAACAGTCCCGAATTCCGTCGTCATTATTCTCTGGCGCTCGGAGATTTCGACGGGAGCGACCTAACGCTCGGCACGCCCACATATTTTCATGTGGACAGCGTCTTTCAACCGCTGGTAATATTGAATGCACCTCCCGTTCACTTCGATGTATTCAACGATACTTCATACGACATTTGCAATGTTTTCAACGGCGGCAGCAACAGCGGGAGTTTCGTCGCGTCATACACGAAGCAAACTACCAATACGGATGAGATGCAAACAACGCTGAACTCGTCGTGGGGCATAGATGCGTCGCTGTCCGCCGATTTCAGTTACGAAGCGGTGAAAGTCAGCGCTAGTCTCGACGCTCAGTATGGTCAGAACTTCAGCAAGGTGCAGAGCTCTTCCTATCAAACGTCCGTCACGATTAACGTCAATGCCGAAGAGGATGACAAAATTTACGCTCTCGTAAACGGATATGATATTTGGGAATACCCGGTTCTGGACAGCGGCCAGGTGAAAGGCCATGTGCTAGTTACCGTTCCAGATCCGCCGCTCGGGGAGTGGTTCGATACGGACAGCTGGACCGCGTATTCATTTGTGCCCGACCATGTCGTCGGCAATATTCTCTCCTATCGCACTTATTCCGACTCGCTCCAGAACAACCCTTACCTCCTTCAGCTTGTCAAAGGGTCTATGTCTACCGGCTTCCAGCTTGGCACAGGCAGCTATGGCTGGAGCTTGTCGACACAGGATTTCACTAGCGATGAAGCGGACACCACCAAGACGTTCGGCCTTAACGTCTCGGCAAGCCTTGAGGTCGGAGGCGAGTTTGGCGGTTTCGGAGCTTCCGTCAAAGCCAGCGTCAGCGGAAATTACAGCAACTCAGATCTTGTGTCTCACACTTCGACGGTCACGAATGAATTGGACCTCTCTGTAAACTTTGGTTCTCTGAACACCTCCATCGGCGAGGATGAGTACACGGTGATACCTTACGCGTATTGGGGCAAGAGCGGCGCTCTGGTGGTAGACTACGCTGTCGAGCCGCAGGTATCCGGCCCGGGAGGCACTCCAACCTGGTGGCAGAAGTACTACGGGGCGGCACCCGACCCTGCCTTTGCTCTTCCGTACCTTCACTGGCCTCAGGAGGGGTTCACTGTTGAGAGCCCGCAGAAGATTTATCAGACGAAAGAAATTTACTGCAGTCCCCAGAATCCCGCACCGGGCGACACGGTTACCACTACTGTTCGGATTCATAATTACAGCCTTGTACCGACCGACACCTCGGTCGCGGTGAGTTTTTACATTGGCGACCCCCACAATGGCGGCACTATCATCCGAAGCATAAACGGCGATACCGTCTTCTCAACTCCTGGCATCATACCTGCCAGAGGTTCGCAGATACTGTCCTTTAAATGGATAGCACCGAGCAAGGTTAACAGCAGGTTTATTTACGCAGGCAACTACGTGCATGTATGGGGCCTGCTAAATCCGCTGCATACGATGACGGAGATTCATAAAGGCAACGACATGGGCTGGAGCATACTGGAAGTACCCGGCATCGCCACCGGCATAAAAGGAAACGAGGCAGGGAAGCCCGTTTCGTTTGAGCTTAGCCAAAACTTTCCGAACCCGTTCAATCCTACTACGACGATAAGCTACATTCTCCCAACGGCGACACATGTGACACTAAAAATCTATAACGTGCTCGGACAGCAGGTGGCTACATTAGCGAACGGAAACAAGACTCCGGGAAGGTACTCCGTCACATTTGATGCCTCTAGGCTGGCCAGCGGAGTCTATTTTTATCGGCTTACGGCAGGAAGCTATATCTTGGTAAAGAAGATGGTGCTTATAAAGTGACCACGAGGTCAATTCAACAGGGATCCGCCGGCCTTCATGGCGAACCGGAGCTAGATCAAGAATTCGCGACATAGTTCAATTTGGTCCCGTCATGCGCAAGCGTGACGGGACTATTCAATTTGAGCCACCGGATGCGAACGTTGCTGTTGCCGCTCCATGCCAACTTGTACCGCAGCAACCAAAACGCTGCAAGTGTCTGTGGAAACGCGGTAAACATTTACAGGGGCTAAAGAGAAGTGTCCACGTTGAGCTGAAATTGGTTGATCCCTGTATACGGCGTAGATTATCTCGCAGTCAGAATATCTTTGAGACAAAAGGCTGCGTTAGAGATGTATTGTTTCCGTGTTCAGGATGCCCGTGGTTCATGTCCTACTGTCTGGACCAGAAGTCGTTCCACTCTTTGACTTCTCGCTTGTAATCAATTGACCGCAAAATTCTTGGGAAGTATTCACTGATACTGATCCCTGAACTCTCATATTTCCCAAGCTCACCGTAAATTGCCGGGCAAAGTATATAACCATACTTGTACTCGGCAGCAAGTGACGTCTGGACGGTAGAGTCGTCCAGGCCATAGAGTCTTTTCTGCAATCTTATGTCCATCGCCTCGGAGAAGCATTCTGCGACAAGCCTTCTCCAGTTGCCTTCTCTGATTTCGATCTTTGACTTCACCGCGTCAAACAGGCCGGCGAGCCTCTGCACGTCTTCAGAATCCTTTCTCGCAAGTGGAAAGGTCACGCGGTTCAGAAGAAGGTAGTAGAATATCGACTGGTCGGGCCTCTCTTCCTGCGGACCTACAATGAAGTAAACTTGACCGTTTACCCATGCGGTCATAGAGATGAAATATGGGAGGAGTGGCATGAATTCAAAATGGATCATTCTGCTGTCTGAATAAAAGTAATTCGAGTCGAGCCGGCAGTATGATATGATATCATCCATTGCCTTGTCCGCGAATGGTCTGTATTCATCGTTCTTTGCCTGGATCAGCGGGCGGTATTCTTTCCATAGTTGAGCCACGTTTGCTGTTCTGTAGAATTCCGCCAGAAGCGCCGGGAAAGTTGAATCTGCGAACGCTATCTCCGCGATTTCCCCGGTGTTTTGTCGGTTGTAGCTCCACCCAAAGTCGGGCGGCCCGGCAGTCAAGAGAGCAGCTTCGTAAGTCTCCAAGACTCTTCCGTGACTCCGATTAAAGGCTCTGATCTTCGATTGAAAGGCGGTGTCAAGGCAGCCTGCGAGATCGGCTCGCAACTGGATTCTAATTGGATCCATTCCTGCAGTACGCCATTCGCCACCGTTTCCTGCTGCATTCATCATAGCATAGGCTGTGAAGAGTCTGACATCTTCGGAGAAGTCAAAAAGGCTATCGGCAGTCTGTCCAAAAGCCGTTGAGTATGCGACGAAAAGAGGCAAAGAGAGTAGAAACATAATACTCTTCGTTTTCAGCGCTCCGTGTCGTGTTGTCATAGTAAATTCCTATCGATGTTGGCAATGAAGTTTATTCGGCTAAATTTCTCGAGTATATACGCGGTTGTGTAATCCGCTGTCAGACAAGCCTTCTTAGAATACTTGTAATTCGCAGTTCGTCACCGGCTTTCGTTTCTGCGGTTGTCGCCGTTGCGTTCCATACTACTTCCTTGTCCTTGAAGGCGCAGCTTTTCGAGGCGGACTAGTGGGATTGGGCGACTGAGTGCGAACCCGAGGCTGCTGCGCGGGGGTCGGGTTGGCCTGCGGCTGAGGCGGGGCCACGTATCCCGGTACTGTCTGCCTGACAGCTGATGGCTGGTCGTACAAAGCAGCCGGCTGAACATAAGGTTGTGGTGGCGGTATGTAGCCTGGCATTTGGCTGCGAATGTGATGGTATCTCTGGTTCGGTATCGGGGGCGGCAAAGATGTGGCAGGGGAGCTCACGAATACCGTATAGCAGCCCGACAAGTTGAACGCGGTCAACACAATCAGAGTAAGAACGGACGCTGCGGATTTCAAAGTAACTGCCCTCTTTCTCTTTTCCTGTTTAGACTGCTTTGCTTGCTTGAAAGTTCAATCTGATTCGGCGCTAAGACCGTCGGTATGGAGCCATACGATAAACGCGATGATTTTCGAATGGTCGGAGTAAGAGACTTGCCTGACTGAAAAGTGCCCCCCGCCAAAATACCATTTCATGAGTGCCGAGCCGTCAAAGAATGCCTTTACTGTGGGACACGTGGCGGCCGGAAATATGTGTTATGCCGCGCAATCTGCAATTATCCAGGTCATTTCCTAACCTTACTTAAACACGAAGAACGGGTATGCGAGGGAAGGCCTATACTCTAACCACGGAGATCGGGACCGCGAAGCCCTGTAATGACATGGCTTGTCTCAGACATATTCCAGGGCGATGTTCCGATGGGAACATCAGCATCGGATTCAGGCTGACGGCACAAATGACTGTCCAAAGCAAAAGGGTACTCAACCGAAAAGTTTGCGGGTGCCAGACCGGATTGGGACGAGGACCTCACTTCAGTCCGGACATGAAGGTAACGGGACGGTATTGCGTTTCTTTGAATATGTGGTCGAGCAGAGGAAGGTGCGAACACAATACGATCAAGGTACCCTGTCATAAGATCGCGCATCGGGGCAGGCATGGACTATCAAGTTGGGGGGCTCGGTCAAATGAAATACAAAGTACTTCTCCCGGTTCTTTCACTTCTGGCTTTGTCGGCTTGTATGACGCTGAGCATGGGGACCAGGTACCAGTACTCCTACAAACTGATAAAGTCCCATTCGGCAAACCGAATGCAATGCCAAGACGACAAGAGTGCGGTATCTTTCCGGGTTTCTAATAAGGAGATCGACTTCACACTTCTGGACAATACAAATAACGTGATGAAGCTTCTCCGGGATAGAGCTACTATCGTCGAGTTCGGGAAAGCTGAGAAGATTATGCACGCGGGGGTCGCGCACCTGGATCGGAATGAGCCTCATCTGCCGACGTCAATCCGTCCGGGTGCATCTATCGGTTAATTGATGTTGACGGTTGACAACGTTTGCCGGCGTGAGGAATATTATGGAATCTACTATTCACATCCTGGCGGCTGGGGCGAGACAGATCTATTTCCGACGCTTGACTTCAATAACCCTGAGCGCAGGGATGCGATACTGAAATCGAGAGGGAAGACATTCAGCATCGAAATGCCCATTCAGTACTGAGGGAAGACTCTAGATTATACCTTCGAATTTCTCATCGCCGATGTGCAACCTGTTTCGAAGGAAGTGAAATGACTCAGACCGCTCCTGCCTAGGCGGACTCGTACGGATGAGAGGTACGGGTATCACTCCCCGCCGCCTGTCCGAAGAACCGGGTTCGCGGCGAAGGAACTTGCGACATAAATTGTCCGGAGGCTAATTTCAATGATTGCCAGAACCGGGGTATGAAGGCAGTATCATCTAAAGGGAAAGAAGATACGAGCTGAGGTGGATCGTAATTCAAGTAGATACGATTGCAGTAAATTGAGCGACAATTACTCGGTCTGGGGCAGCGCATCGTAGGCAGATAATTCATGGGCGCGGCCACCGATATCTGGTGGGGTGGATTCAACGGGGCTTTTCGTCATCCCTTGAAAAATAAGTGCGGAAGTAAAACTTGGTATATTTCCAGTTCACGGACCAAAATCCACTTTTGTGGTAACGTCTGGATGAAGTTTCAACCCAGACCTTTCTGGTGAACTTAACCTTTCCGGCTTTTCGTGCGAGCGTTGTGGCGATCGTCGCGTCGTCACCCCAAAACTTGACCGGGGGAACGCCGCCAATCGTGTGCAGTGCCTCGCGTGTAACGGCGATATTGCCTCCCAGCATGACTGCGGCCTTGCGCCTGAAAACGAACTGCAGGATGCGCGGGATAGATGGGAGTACTATCCATGCATATAGAAGATTGAGGACAATCTTGTACCATGCTTTGAAGTCGTAATAATATGGTCCGCTTACCCCGACGAACCCTCTTTCAATTTCGCGCTTTATGTTTAGCAACCAATCGTTCGGGCATAAGCAGTCTGCATCCAGAAAACAAATTACTTCGCCCGTCGATTCGGAAAAGCCGCGCTGTCGGGCATAGTTTGTACCCTGTTCTTCTTCAGAGACGATTTTTCCTCTGCCGTTTCCGAGAGCTAATTGGGCCTTCTGGACTGTGCGATCACTCGAATTGTTATCGACCACGATAATTTCGATCGTATCTTCTTTTTCCAGAGTCTGCGAGTGAACCGCTTGTATAGCTGTTTGGATGTAGCCTTCTTCGTTAAATACCGGTATCACCACCGAGAACTTCACTAGATATTCCCTTCTCAGTCACAATCGATTGATATGTCGGAGGTTGCTCGCTAGATATGGTGGTCCTCATCATCGACCTACTCTGAATGCACCGATTACAAGTTACTGATCTGGCTGCGTATTGGCAACCTCACAGGGACAAAAGGTCTCCTGAGCTGTAATTCTGTGACCGAGTGAGCCATGGAATCTAACCTCTTCAGACATCGGATCCAGCCACACTGACTCGGCTCCTTCTCTAATAACTGCTTTATAGGTATCGTGGAACGGGTAGGAGTCTGTGTCGGAGAATGGGGCTAAACCGGGATTCTTGTAACGGGACGTGGAAGTGTGCCATGATAATTTTGGACCAGCTCAATAAATCGGGTATCGAGCATCAAGACTTCACTTTAGAGCAGTCTCATTAAACATAAGGACCCCCTATGACGATGGATGCTAACCGTTTTCTCGTTTCAAATAAAACTTCTTCATCTCTGTTGGTCGTCATGACAGAGACTTGACGAAGTCTGCACATCTTTCTGACAATCGACGACCGCATCTCCTGTAAGTTGACATCATGAATGAGAATGAGACACTTGCGAATGTCGACGTCGACCGGATTTTGAAAGATGAACTGGGAATCAATCTGTGACAAGATAACGAGCCCTTTCTTCGGGTTGATCTGTCACCAAAATCCGACGGAACTCCTGTATATCGATGGCAAAGCTGTAACGCTCTGTCCACGTTGCATGGGCCTGCAATTTGGTTTTCTCTGCGCTTTCACTCTTGTTACGGCGTTGGAAAAACGATCCAGGTGGAATTCAGTCGGTTCGCCGGCTCTCGTAGTTATGATTTTCTTTGCCCTGCTGGCTCCCTTCCACTGGGCGCTTTGCCGCGTTGGGATAATCGTTCCGAGCTCCGCCATGCGGTTGGCGTCCGGCCTTGGAAGCGGTGCGGCGCTGGCAGTATTGCTGGATGCTTACCTCGCGAGGAAGAGCGGCCGGATTTCCGGCGACCGCCTGAAGATGAGTATCGTTCCGGCACTCGCAGTTGTCGCGGTTGCTGAATTAGCAGGAAGCACCCTGGCGTCGTTGACCAGCTGGCTGATGGTGACATTGATAATGTTCACCTGTGTTCTGGGCAACAGTCTCATCGCGGTTCATACACTGTCGGCTATCGCTTTAGGTATGCTTAATCCCAAATCGAAAACAATTTCAAATGGAGGTTGAAATGAAACGGTCAAGGAATCTTTGCTGGCTTGACGTTTTGGTTGTTGTCGGCATCGGTGGTTTCTTCTTCGGATGTATTGCCTCTTCGGTCAGAACGGCGAAAACTCTTCATAGCGGGCAGGCCTCGATCGGAGCTTCTTACCTTCGAGCGGAAGACGCTCAAAGCAGCGGCGAGACACCTGTTCAACTCCTGTCGCTTGACGGCCGAATCGGCATTACAAAAGGCCTGGATGGAGGAATAATGCATACGTGGGACATTACGCAGGGCAACAAAAACACGTACGCCACGATATGGGGCGATGTGAAATGGCAGCTTACAAATCTAGATAACTCGGCAGGCAAGCCCATCATTTCACTTGGCCTGATGAAAGGATACGTTTACGACGAATCGGCGATGTTCCACGTCACGACACTTCCGATCATGTTGAGCCTTCCGATTAACGATTATGTGACTCCAACCCTCACCTATCGACATGAGCTGATTGGTAAAGAGTTTATTCCGCTGAGCCTGGAAGATCCAAGAAGTACCTGGAGTCTCGGAGCCGAAATAAACCTCACAAAGCCCAACCAGACAAAGTGGATCCCTAAAGTTGGATTTGCGATCGGGACATTCAATTCGCTCATGGGAGGGGAATCGGGTGATCGCGGACTGATATTCAATATCGGATTGACAGTAGATTCGCCGTGGAGAAGTCAGTAAAATCAGCGCAGAAAGGATGTCCCCGCCTGTCGGATCCGTCAGAACCACCCCCGGCGGGGAATCCTCTTCATGAATCAACCTGCTTTGCGACCGAAGGCACAAACATGCAGCGTCCTAGTTATAGATTCTACTAGGGAATTCTCAGTAGGACTTCCTTCGTACGTATTAGTTATCGCCTGACAGGCATTATTGTGATGCATCTATCTGAACTTGACGGCGCGAGGCGTCCCTGGCACAAGGACCGCCAAGATACTGTTAAACACGAGAGGAGGCAAAGCGGTAACCCCATTCTCTAGGCGCTTGGCGCATCGCAGAGCGGGGGAATTTGTAGCTCGAACAAAGTGAAACTCCGCCGAACTTATGTTTGCCAATGCTCGACAGGAGCGCTAACTTATCATGGGCTTTCAACCCGGGCACGGGTCGCTACGAAACAGACCGGTAAGGACGTCTATCATGAAAACAAAATTAGTAATTGTCTCATCTGCCCTCCTTCTTATAGCGCTTCTTCTTCTATTCTCCCTCTTTGTGGGATATTATGGCGACTGGCTGTGGTTTCAGAGTTTGGGCTACGGCGCGGTATTTACTACCATCCTGTCGGCAAAGATCCTGTTGTTCATTATCTTCTTCATCTTGTTCGGGCTCTTTGCCTGGGGAAATATCGCGATTGCGAGGAAACGCGGAGGCTATACCCGCTCTTTGAGAATGCCTTCCGCTGAGCGTCCCATCAGAATCTCCGATATCGCTTTCAGTGATAGATTCGCCAAATATTCGTGGGCAGCAATTATCCTGTTCTTTTCATTTGTAATGGGTTCACAGGCATCCGGCTCATGGGAAACGTTCTTGAAGTTTCTGCATGCCTCCAAGTTTGGAATAGCCGACCCGATCTTTTCAAAGGATGCGGGATTCTATGTTTTCAGCTTACCTCTATATGATTTCTTCCAGGGGTGGTATTTGTTTGCAGTGGTCATCGTCTCCTTGGGAGTTGTGATTTCCTATTTCATGGACCAGGCCATCGGCCTCCAAGGAAACCGTTTCTATGTCAACCAGAAGACCCGGTCTCATCTGGCGGTCCTGGGCGGTTTGTTTTTTCTGGGGATTGCCCTGGTGTTCCGACTGAACCTTTACAATTTGATGTATTCGAGTGCAGGTGTGGCATACGGCGCCTCATACGCGGATGTCCATGCACAGATTCCTGCCTACTGGACTGTCTTGGTCACATCCCTGATTGTTGCGATTCTCTTCTTCCTGGTCCCTTTCTTCAACAAATGGAAATACGTCCTCTATTCGGTCGGGCTGTTCTTTGTCGTTCTCATAGGTTTTTCCTGGATCTATCCCAGCTTGATCGAACAGTATGTGGTCAAGCCGAGCGAACTGACAATGGAGACACCGTATATTCTCAATAACATAAAATTTACCCGCCTGGGATTCGGGTTGAATAAGGTTGAAGAGGAACCTTTCCCGGTCGGGCAGCCCATGACCTACGCCGAGATGCAGGCGAACGATTCCACGATACACAATATCAGGCTCTGGGATACCAGGCCGCTCATCGAAACTTACAGGCAATTGCAGGAGATTCGCCTGTATTACAATTTCAGTAATGTGCAGGTGGACCGGTATCATTTCCATGGGAAGTATACGGAGGTGGCGGTCGCGGCCAGAGAACTTCCTGCTTCGGAGCTTCCTGCCCGCGCGCAAACATGGCTCAACATCCATATGAAATACACTCACGGTTACGGCCTGGTCATGAGTCCTGTAAACGAGATCACGGAAGCCGGAATGCCCAATCTGATCGTGCAAAACATCCCTCCCAGCTCGAGCGCCTTATCCATTACCCGTCCACAAATCTACTACGGTGAGCAGACCAATCAGTATGTTCTTGTCAACACGAAGACAAAGGAGTTCGATTACCCGAGCGGCAGTCAGGATGTGTACACCTCCTATCATGGAAGGGGGGGCGTCCTGCTCTCAAACCTCTTTCGAAGACTGGTTTATGCCTGGAAATTTCAGGACATAAACATCCTGCTGACCGGCTACCTTACAAGCGAGAGCCGTATCATGTTTCACAGGATCATCACCGACCGTGATCGGACCATAGCGCCGTTTCTTCGATACGATTCCGATCCCTACCTGGTAGTGGGCAAGGACGGCAAGTTGTACTGGATTCATGACGCATACACAACATCGAGCATGTTTCCTTATTCGCAGCCTTTCTATGGGGCACAAAACTTCTATGGAATCAATTACATTCGTAACTCCGTAAAGGTAGTCATCGATGCTTACAACGGAGACGTTTCCTATTACGTTATCGACCCTTCCGATCCGCTGATCCGGACGTACGAGAAAATCTTTCCTACCCTGTTCAAACCTATCAGCGAGATGCCTGCGTTTTTGAGGACGCATATACGTTACCCCATGGATCTGTTCCAAATCCAGGCAGACATGTTCAGGACATTCCATATGACAAACCCTCAGGTCTTCTACAACCAGGAAGATTTGTGGAGTCTGCCGAAAGAAGTCTACCACCAGGAAGAGCAGCAGATGCTGCCATATTACATTATCATGAGATTGCCGGGCACCAAATCGGAGGAGTTTATTCTGATGGTGCCTTTCACGCCCTCAAACAAGAATAACATGGTGGCATGGCTGTGTGCGCGGTGCGACGGCAGCAATTACGGACAACTGCTGGAATACAGCCTTTCGAAGGACAAATTGATTTACGGCCCGCTCCAAATCGACGCTCGGATAAACCAGAAACCCGATATCTCTTCGGAGTTGACTCTCTGGAATCAAATGGGGTCCAGCGTGATTCGGGGGAATTTGCTCGTCATCCCAATTGAGCATTCTTTCCTGTACGTGGAGCCTGTTTACCTCCAGTCGGAACAAAGCAAGATGCCGGAACTAAAACGTGTCATCGTTGCCCTCGGGGATAAACTGCAGATGCGCGATAACCTGGACGATGCGTTGCGAGCCGTATTCTCCGCGGATACCGTTTCCTCCGGCCAGACACAGGCAGCCATCAGCGGACTTCCGACAGGACCACTGACCGGCATGGCACAGGAGGCTCTGGACCATTATAATAAGGCCCTAAATTATATGAAGAAAGGTGACTGGGCAAACTATGGCCAGGAGTTGAATAAGCTCAAGGGTATTTTGCAGAGCATGACGAAGAAGAAATGATGCGGCGGTTGGAATGTCGTCGCCCTTCGACTCGGCACTGAAGTGCCTCGCTCAGGGTGACGGTTGCTTACTTTGCTTTGGGTGCCTCGCCCCCCAACATCGTCATCCTGAGCGGCGCGAACCGAAGTCGAAGGATGAGCTAAGCCGGCCGGGCGAGCCGAGGGAATACGGTCGCGCCTCTGCACCGAAGACGAATCCCTGACTAGAGCAGACAGGGGGCAGAGCCGGGGTAATTTGCGCTAGTCTTGCTCCACGGCGGCCTTCTCACCACTTACTTTCCTTGTATTATGACTTCCCAGTGTCGGCTCGGCGCTTCCCATTCTTGCGCTAATACTTTCCATGGATTTCATGGCCGGCTCAGGAAGCAGGAGAGTCACCAGGAAACCGGCTACGGCAAACACAAAGGTCACCCTCAGAGTACCGCTCAGGCCGAGGCTTTCCGTCAAAATCGGGAAGGCGAAGACTCCGACAAATGCGCCCAGTTTGGCAATGCCGGCCGATAACCCGTGCCCCGTTGTCCGTAGGCTTACCGGGAAGAGTTCTGCAGGGAGTACAAAAGTTGTGGTATTCGGACCGAATTCCGCGAAGAAGTAACTGATGCCGTAGAGCAGGAGGAATGGGATCGCCATCGAAGTTATACCCGGAATTGTCGCGATAGCCAGGAATGCCAGGCCCATGACGGCAAAGCCGATAAGCTGGAGCCGCCTGTGCCCGATCCGGTCGATATTCAAGAAGGCGAGAACGTAACCCGGGACAGCGGCGACGGAAAAAATAATGACCGACCAGGCTAAATTCGTAACCAGGCCGGCGTGGGGAGCAATCAATTTCATAATTAACGGTGTGGAAATTGAATTTCCATAATAAGCGTAGTCGAACAGGAACCATGCTCCGGCCGTTCCGATCAATGTCTTTAACAATCGCCGATCAGTCAAGAAACTCCATGCTGAAAGCCGTATGCGGCCTTCACCGTCGTTCATTTCATGGACTTTGACCTGACCGCCGGAATATGTGCGCAGACTTTCTGCCGCGTCCTGTTCGCGGCCCAAAACCTGGCTGACATAGCGTGGCGACTCCGGCATTCTACGGCGAAAATATATGACGGACAAAGCCGGCAGCGCGCCGAGTGCCAACATCAAGCGCCACGCTAAATCATGACTCATTCCGCTTGCCACCAGTGTCAAGGCGACGATCGGGCCGAGGATCAGGCCCACGGCCTGCATGGAAAACACCATTCCCACAAGTTTTCCACGGTCTTTCCGATTCGCATATTCACTCATGATAACGGCGCTCACCGGATAATCGCCTCCAATTCCCAAACCGAGGACAAACCGGGTGACGATGAGCCAGGCGATATTAGGCGAAAAGGCCGATGCCAGGGAACCAACAGCCATGATGGTGGCTTCTAGGCCGTACATCTTCTTCCGTCCCCACAAATCGGCCAGGCGTCCGAAAACAAACGCGCCGACAAAGGCGGCGATGAGTGAAGTGCTTCCCAGAAGTCCAATAGTCGCGCTATTCAAATGCCATTGGCTCTGGATCAAGAGCATTGCCGCCCCAATGACGAATAAATCGTATGCATCTGTGAAGAAGCCGACACCAGATATCAAGACGGCCCGCAAATGGAACAGACTTAAAGTAGCTTCATCGAGTGCTGCTGCAACCTGGTTTCTTTGTTCATGTTCTGGTTTCATTGCCGCGTAATTTTCCCGGTCGAGTTTTTTTTGTGCTTTTCGTGCTGCTTATTTTGGAGCTTCAGTGCAAGGCCGGCATCAAGCCGGTAATTTTATTGTAAAGTGTACCTTTAGATCCGTGCTATTGACAGTGCAGTTACCGCCCCCCGCGGCAGCTATCGGGAGTACACATGATTATAAGTAGTATATTCCGTCGTCTACACCTGCTCCCGGCACCTAGTGTGACAATGAGCGGGTCTAACGGGTTTCTTAAAGGCGGGCGATGCCGTGCCATATTTCAAGCTGAGGTTCTGTGTGCACCACTGTTCTCTTCCCCATCACGTTAGAAAATTAAGCAATCTGCGGTTAGGATTCAAAGATCGTGGAGAGATGGCGTCGACAAAACAACATGTCCCAACAGCGCTAATACCAACAGACCCCTGATGTTTTTCTTGCTTTGACTGAAGGAAGTGGCCCAGCGCCCAATTCCCGTGTCATAGACCCGGTAGTCTCGTCATCTCAGATTATTACGGCGACTTCCCCCTATTCTGACAGTCCGTAATTGATGACCCCAAATTCGCAGCACAATGCCTCGGTGTACGCAGTGGATTTCAATTCCCGATATTCTATTCGTACCGCAAAGATTCGACCGGATCGACACTTGCTGCCCGCCGCGCAGGGAACACTCCCGCCAGCAGTCCTATCAATGTCAAAGCGATCACCGTAAATAACATGATTCCGACAGAAAGCGCCGGCCTCCCCAGGAATCTCAAAGCGCCGCTGCTTGTATTGAGAAGGCCTGTCGCTGCCACTATTCCCCATGAGAGAAGGAGGCCCGTCGTTCCTCCGAGGAGTGATATAAGAAGAGTCTCGAAGACGAATTGCCAAAGCACGTAAGTCTTTTTCGCTCCCACTGCCAATTTAATACCTATTTCGCGTGTTCTTTCTTTTACCACCACGTACATAACATTGGCAACGCCCACTCCCGCTATCATTAGCGTGAAGAATCCGACCGCACCGAGAAAGATTTCGAGTCCAAGCGTAATCTTCTTGATCATCTCGTCGATTCTCATGGTATCGAACATGTTGAGCGCGCGGTCGTCGGTGGGATCGAACCTGTATTTCGCCGCAAGTACTTTCCTGATATCGTTTATCATTCGAGCCTGTGTGCTCGGCGCGAAGCCTCGGATGAGAATCGAGTTGACATACTTCATTCCGTAAATAATTCTGAAGGTCGAATAAGGTATTATTGCCCTCCATGAATCCGGACCGTTGTTCATCGAAGTCTGCAGTTTCTTTTCCATGATGCCTATAACGGTAAACGGGACTTTATCCAGCATTACCGTTTTCCCGACCGGGTTTGCTCCTTTGAAAAGGTGGTGGGCCACAGTGGGCCCGAGAAAAAGACTGCGCTTCCTGTACTTGATATCGTTCGCATCGATGAACCGGCCGCCGGCTTGCGGATACATCGTGCGCATCACCTCGAACGACGGACCAGCTCCCTCGCATTCCGTCGTCAAGTGTGTCTTGCCGTATTGAAGCTCGACGTTCTTTTCGTACTCCGGACTGATCATGACTATATCCGGCACTGTCTCTTTTAGCAGCGCGGCATCTGCCTCAGTAAGTCGTATAGGTCGGTCTTTCGGCAGACCGTGAAAGACTTCCCCGGTTTCGCCGCCGTACAGGATTACAACCCTGTTCCAGGCATTTACCATACCCTCTTCCATTGCTTCGCCGAAACCGGAACCGAAAGCCAGGAGCAATACCACGGAAAGCGTCCCCCAGGCAATCGCAATCAATGTCAACGCGGTCCTCATTCTATGGTTGCCCATATCGTGAAGAAATTCCTTAATCAGCTCGATCATCATGACGGTTTGCCTTCCTGTGAATTCATCAGTCTCTCAGGCTTTCTACGACGTTCATGTCCGCAGCCCGACGGGCAGGCATCATACCCGACGTTATCCCAATGATGCCGAGTATCAGAATCGTTACCGCTATCACGGGCAGGGACATCTGCGGTGTTCCGACATATTCCTTGACGGGAACAAGCTGAAGAAGCGACACTATTCCCCAGCCGATGAGAAAGCCGATTGCCGCACCCAATCCAACGATCATGAATGTCTCAGCAAAAAATTGAAAGAGTATCGTCGACCTCTTTGCGCCCGCCGCTCTCTTGACTCCGATTTCCTTGGTGCGTTCCTGGACGACGATAAGCATTATGTTCGCCACTCCGAGTCCGGCGACGCCCAGGGTGAAACTCCCGATTATGCCGAGGAAGAGAGTGAACCCGATCGTGATATAATCGAGTATCTTCTCGAAATCTGCAGTGTTCCAGATCTGGAGGGCGTCGTGGTCTGTCGGATCGAAACGGTATTCCTGGCTTAGCGCCCGGCGCACATTTTTCTCGACAAGAGCGGTTTCTGACATCCTTGACGTTTTGTATATGATGTCCGTCAGGTATTGAGTCCCGAAAAGGGCGGTGTATGTCGGAGCGGGAATGAACACTCTGTCGGCGTCCTGTGTGTAGTAGGAAGAATTCTGAACCTTCGGCATCATCACTCCGATCACAATGAAAGGAGTTGCGCCTATGTAGACAGTTTTCCCGACAGCATTTGTACTGTCAAACAGGTAGTCCTTCACTCTGTTACCGAGCACAACGACTCGCTTTCTTCCCGCCACGTCCAGCGTATCGATGAACCTTCCTCCCTCCGCCGGTATGATGTTTCTCATCTTTCCGTAAACCGGATAGATTCCGGTAATTCCCGGGTTCATTATGTCCGTCCCGTAACGGATCGGAGTCTGTGTACGGATATATTCCGGGCAGATCTCGCTGATATCCGGCACCTTCGCGCGGATAACGGAAACCGCTTCTTCGGTAAGGTGGATCTCTCTTCCGATTCCGAAGCCCTGATAGGGCTTTGTAGTCTTGCCGGGAAAAAGGATAGAGATGTCCTCTCCTATTCCGTGCATGTTTATCATCGACTGCTTCTTGAATCCGAGTCCCACCGAAATCAGAACTATGATGGTTACGGTGCCCCATATGATCCCGAACATCGTCAGGAAGGTCCGCATCTTCTGCGCACGGAGGTCGGCAAAAAACTCAGCGAGAAAGCTTGTGAACATCGCCATCTTATACCGTCACTGGATCTTGACTACGGGTTTCTCGAGGACTTTCTCTCCTTTTTCCAGACCTGAGACGACCTGTATGTTTATGGCGTCGCTGATCCCTGTCCTGATGGCTCGTTCCACCGGTTTGTTTCCGTTAGACGGCAGCCTGACAAATGAAGAGTCGTTCCTGAATGTTACCACGCGCTCGGGGATATAGAGAATGTCGGTCTTTTTCTGCGTGATGATGGCGGCATTGGCTGAATAGCCCGCTCGCAAGGTGACATGTCTGGCGTTTGAGATCGAGATTTCCACGGGAAATACTGTCGAGTTTTCTTTGGTCTCACCCTGAAGCCAAATCTTCGAAAGAGTCCCGCTTATCGTGTCGCCAGGAAGCGCACCAATGCTCAACTCGGCCGGCATCCCCACTTTGAGGCTGCCGACGTCGATCTCATCTACCGTCCCTTTGAATACGAGGTGGCTCATGTTTGCCATCTGCATGAGCACGGTCCCCTCCTGGTAAGATGTGAGAGGAATGACAGGGTCCCCGACTTCGACCGACCGGGTCAATATGTAACCGGTTATAGGTGCATATATTATTGACTGAATCTTAGTGCCGTCTATGGTAACCGATCCGGATTGCATGAGTTGGAGCGATTCCTTCGCCATCTTCAGATGCAGCTCGGCCTCCTTGTACGCCATGACAGTGTTGTCGTAGTCCTGAACGGAGAGGAGCGATTTCTGATAAAGCAGTTTCTGCCGGTGTTCCTGAGCTTTTATGTTATTGAAATCGACCCGGGCCAGCTCGACCTGGCGTTTGGCGTCGGCGAGTTCTACCGGTGTCGGATCGGGTCTGACCTCTATCAATGGATCCCCTGCATGCACGTAAGATCCGACATCGACATAAAGTTTCCCCACGACGCCGCTGACGCGGGACTTGATCGAGATTTCATTTTCCGGCTCTATTGTGCCGACTGCGAGAGCCTTTACTGCTATCGTTCCTCTTTTTACCGTAACGGCGGGCAGGCTTCCGGAATTTTTCCCGGAAGCCGACTTAATAATGAAGAGAGTGATTAAGCTCAAAGCAAATAAGGTCAGCGTGCCGAATACCAACCACTTCTTTTTCCCCTTCTTCTTGGGCATTTCTTTCGTCCTCCTGTAAGCTTCAATGTCTATGTCCCAGTTTACGGGATTAGTCGTGATAGGTTTCAACTCGTCGGCCGGAGGAGAGAGGCAATGCTTTGTAATTTACGAGAATACCGGGGCAGTCGAGTTCGAGCAACAATCTGTGCCGTCAATGTTGGAGAAATTGGAATTTCGATTCGAATTACCTAACCTTATGCATTCAGGGTACAAGATACTCCGGGCAAGATATTTAAGCGTGAGGAAGATACGGCTTTCGCAAAACGTGAGAGAGTTGAAAGGGAGCATTGTCAGTGAACCCGGCGTACCAATGATGAAAAGGGGATCCAAGATCAACACAACTTTGACAGACCGAACTGCTGGGTGGCGGCGGTGGTGCTTCATGCCGCTCTTGACGAAGCATGCCAGTACATGTGGCCGGTAGTCAATAATTCGGAGGACATCAGAGGAGACAGGAATGGAAGGAAAAACTTTCACTCCGGAATTTGAAAAGGCGACGTATCGGAAAGTCACGCTGAGACTCATGCCGTTTTTGTTCTTGTGCTACGTGGTCTCGTATATCTCTCGCGTCAATGTGGGCTTCGCGGAGCTTCAAATGCATTCGGATCTCCGCTATTTCACAGATACGGTATATGGGATCGGCGCCGGGATTTTTTTTATAGGCTACTTCATTTTTGAAGTGCCCAGCAACATGATAATGAGAAGAATAGGTGCGAGAGCTCTTATCACCCCCGTAATGATAATCTGGGGCCTCGTTTCGGCCGCTACTATGTTTGCATATACCGAGGCATCGTTCTATATATTGCGTTTCGCGTTGGGAGTGGTTGAGTCTGGTTTCTTCCCCGGCGTAATTTTGTATCTGACATTCTGGTACACGGTAAAATCCCGTGCGAAAATCACGGGATATTTTATGAGTGCGATGGCTTTGTCGAGTGCACTCGGGGGCGCGGTTTCAGGCTGGATCCTCGAAGAGATGAGTTCTGTCGGTTCGTTGAAGGCGTGGCAGTGGCTGTTCGTCATCGAGGCTATCCCCGCAGTCCTGGCGGGGCTTTCGACATATTTCATTCTGAGTGATGATCCGGCCCATGCGAAATGGCTCAGCCAGGATGAGAAAGACCTTTTGACACAGCGACTCGAGGAAGAGGAACTGGCCAAGAAAACGCGAGGCGTGACGGATCACCGATTCTCGGATGCTTTTCGAAGCAAAACTGTATGGGCCTTTTGCATAGTCTACCTCGGGATAATTATTGGAAATTACGGCTTGACATTCTGGCTCCCTGAAATAATAAAGGACGGCATCACCCGGAATTATTGGGATATAGGGCTCATCTCCACAATTCCTTGGGGGCTTTCGGCCATTGCAATGATCCTATATGGTCACCATTCCGACAAGACAGGGGAAAGACGCTGGCATCTGGCAGGGGCGATCCTCCTTGCAGCTGCAGGCTTTGCAGTCGCGGGTATCCCCGGTCTGACGCCCGTTGAATCCCTAGCCGCCATCACTGTCGCCGCCATCGGTTTCATGTCTGCCTTCTCTTGTTTCTGGGCTATCCCGGCAGAAATCCTTTCCGGTGCAGCTGTTGCAGCCGGAATTGCCTGGATAAACTCGATAGGAAATCTGGGCGGATACCTCGGCCCATCGTTAATAGGTGAGATTCGCCAGATGACTCACAACCAGATGCTGATCCCGTTCCTGATCCTGTCCTTCTCAAGCCTTGCTGCCGCCGTTGTGCTTCTCTATGTAACGAGAGGGAGATTCGGGAAAGTAAATGACCGCTCTTTAGATGGTGGGCTCTCTTAGGGCCCCGGTGGACTTCGGGACACACGGGAGAGAACAGGAAAGAAGAACGATTGTCGGCAACTGTTCGAAGCCGCGATGTTCCCCAGGTCGGTGCTCAAGGCAAATGTAAGTAGTCGAAACCTGCGTGTAACTTACCGGGGAACGCAGCGTAGGCTGCTTCGACTTGATTTTATGGAAGGCTTAACCGCTTTGGCCGCCAACTCAGTTATGAACAACGACAGGATAAGTTGATAAAGGTAGAGCGACTTACCAAGGGTTTTCCGGAGGTTACCGCCCTGAAAGGAGTTTCCCTCGAAATAGGGGACGGCGAATTCTTTGGGCTCCTGGGACCTAACGGCGCGGGAAAAACCACGTTGATGAGTCTTCTTGTCGGTTATATGGACGCCGACGAAGGACAAATTTCAGTGAATGGAGAAATTGTCAGGCGGGATAATCTTCCGCTGAGAAAGCAAATTGGATATGTTCCGCAGTCTCTCGCACTCTACGACGAGATGAGCGCAGTCCAGAACCTCGAAATGTTCGGACAGTTATTCGATATCCCGTCACGAGAGCTCGGCGAGCGGATTGGTGAGAGACTCAACTCAGTGGGTCTTTACGAAAGACGAAAGGACAGAGTAAGAACTTTCTCCGGCGGGATGAAGCGTCGATTGAATCTTGTCGCGAGCATGCTCCATGATCCGAAGATTCTATTGTGCGACGAGCCCACTGTCGGAGTGGATCCGCAGTCCCGAAACGCAATCTTTGACTTCCTCGCGGATCTCAACCGGCAGGGGAAGACGATCGTTTACACGACTCATTACATGGAGGAGGCCGAACGCCTCTGCAGTCGTGTCGGAATAATCGACCATGGAACCATCATTGCGCTCGGGACTACGGACGAATTGCTCGGAATGCTTCCGTACGACGAAACGATCTCCATCCTGAAGAATCCGGCTACCCTGGAGCATCTGGCGGCATTTCGCAGCCTCGGAACTCTCACGGAAGAAGATGACCACTTCGAATTGAAGCCGTCGGATGGTTTCACCCTTTCAAATTTCTTCGCGACAGTCGAATCAAACGGCTTGAAATACCAGTGGGTCGAACTGCATCGTCCGACGCTGGAGGCGCTGTTCCTTCAGTTGACAGGAAGGAGGTTGAGAGACTGAAACCGACCCTTCGTCTCTTCCGCAACTCATGCAGGATTTTCCTGAACGACAGGATGGCGGTCCTATTGACCTTCGTCGTTCCTTTCGTCCTTATGTATATTTTCGGATCGGTGTTCAATGGAGGAAACTCGGGACCGCAGGGGATTCCCATTGCAGTCTTGAATCAGAGCAAATCGGAGGTTGCAGGAAGGATTCTCTCGACTCTCGATACGATGGAGGCTTTTCGGGTAGTCGATTCGGTTATAGAGAGCAACGGGAAGTCCGCACCTTTTGATACGGCGTCGATAGTAGAATATGTCAAAAGCGGGAAGGCAACGGCGGGAATAGTAATTCCTTCGGATGCTTACACGGATACATCATCTGCTCTCAAATTGAAGTTCTATTATGATCCCAAGAATGAGATGGAGATGCAGATGGTTACCGGGCTGGTTCAACAGGCGGTGTTCAGCAACTTCCCCTCGATCATGGCGCAGAGCGGCCTTCGTCTCGCCAAGAAGTACCTGGGCTCTGATTCCGGTTCCGCTTTCAACGTAGGGCTTGCAACACTAGTGCACAAGTACTTTAGGGTGGATACTGCCAGTTTCCTCAACCCCGGCAGGTGGGTAGCCTCGGGGGGACGTAATGATACCGTGAACGGTGCGAAGAATTTCATGAGCAGTTTCATCCGCATCGACAAGAAGCAGGTGGTGGGAGAAAACGTCAAGAATCAGTGGGCAACGAGAAGTATCGGCGGGTGGGCACTTACCTTCCTATTGTTTGCGGTGACGGCATCTTCGTCGTCACTGTTCGACGAGAGGAAATCTGGCGTGATGCTCAGAATACTTACGTCTCCCGTTTCGCGCGTCCACATACTATGGAGCAAGTACATGTTCAACATGTCGCTTGCCGTCGTTCAGCTCTTGTTCATGTTCATTGTCGGATGGCTGATGTTCCAGGTGGATATATTCTCAAATTTCCTGAATCTGATGTTGATAATCTTGTCAGCCTCGATAGCCTGCACTTCTTTCGGAATGCTGCTAGCCGCAGTCTCGAAGACACGTCAACAGGCTAATGGGCTCGGGACTTTGTTGATCCTGACGATGAGTGCGATCGGAGGTGCGTGGTTCCCATCTTTTCTGATGCCTCATGCGATTCAGACTTTGAGTAAGCTTACATTTGTGTACTGGGCGATGGAAGGATTCCTGCAGGTTTTGTGGCGCGGGGTGGGAACGGTGAGCATTCTTCCCGAGATAGGGATCCTTCTTGCGATGGGAGCTGTCATAAACTTCGTGAGTGTCTGGCAATTCAAAAAGGGAGATATCTTTTCTTAGCGGGTTGACAAAGGCTGCTATGTCGCAGAGCATTTCGGGCCGCCTTGGGGCGTGGCCTGAGGATGCGCGTGGTTGACAATGCCCAGCAGGATCAATAACTAGAGGCTCGCCACCGGTTCAATCCATCGGCAACGATAGACTACTTACTCTCAAAATTATGCCTCTGTCAGGAATATGATTTATCGGAGGTAGTAGTTGTACAAACACTCGATGTGCAATCCCGTTATTAGTAATCGTGGCGGGACTTTTTCTAATACGGTACCAAACAAACGCATTGGGCATGCTGCCACACGGAGCGGTACGGATGCTAATTGCCCGAGGCTGGTCCGGAACAGCCTCTTTCGAGCCATGCTCCATCATGAGTAGCGATCATTGGCTTGTAGGCTATGTGGGCTTCTTGTAAACTTGAAGAAAATCGGTTGTACCATGCTCACACATATTCAATCATTTCTTGAGATAGTCTTCCTCGGCTTCATTGCCTTGTTTCCTGTTGTAAACCCGATCGGCACGGCGCTTATGGTCGACCCGTATTTCGCGGGCTTATCGAGAAAGGAAAGATCTAGTGCGGCCAGAAGAATTTCCGTTTACGCACTCGGTATCTGCGTTGTTACATTGTTCACCGGCCATTGGATTCTTGAGCTCTTTGGGTTGTCTGTACCGATTATCCAGCTTGGCGGCGGGATCATGATCTGCAAAATCGGATGGGAGTTTCTTACGACGGACAAATCGAGCGACTCCCCCTCTCCGGTGCCTCAGGAGTCTGAAGCTGAGGAGATGGCTCAGCTGGAGAGCAAGCTTTTCTACCCCATCACCTTCCCGATTACCACAGGTGCCGGAACCATCGCCGTTCTCTTCACGTTGAGTGCTCAGGTACAGGCAAAAACCTTCTCCGGCTATATGCTCAATAATGCGGCCCTTTTAATTTCCATACTTGGTATCTGTATACTGATTTTCATTTTCTATATGAATGCCGGGCGCCTGATCAAATACATGGGCTCTCACAATGAGAAGATCGTCAACCGCCTGATGGCGTTTCTAATTTTCTGTGTCGGCTTGCAGATCACGGTCGGCGGGATAACCAATTTAGTTCATAAGTGAACCGGACGGGTGAAGCTTCACTAGGGACTCTGAAGCGCCTGTCTAGAATACCCCACGTATCAAATGCCAGCGGACTTTGTCGCAATATTCCTTGTAACCTGACAGGTTTTTGCAAAGGAATCTCTCTTCGTCCAGAAGGCGCCAGACGAGTCCGAGGATCGTGAGGAATGACGGGATAAGTCCCCACCAGGAACCGAGCGCCAAAGATAACCCTATGAAGTACACCGCCGCGCAAGCATACATAGGGTTCCGGATTATTGCGTAGGGACCGGTTGAAATCACTTTTTGATCATTGGCAATCTCGACGGTCGCTGATCCGAACGAGTTCTCTCTGAATACGCGGTACACCATCCAGAGGCTCACCGTTATTAAGAGCTCACCAAATATGGATAGCGATGGTGGCACGCTCGACCAGTGGAAACGACGATCGAATCCCGGAATGAGGAAAGCAGCGATTGCCGGAAGACCCGCAAACAGCACTATGATTTTCTGAGCAGGTCGCTGCTCAGATGTCGGGCCGCCCTTTGTTCTCCGTTCAAGAAGGGCAGGATCTCTTGATATAAATGATGTGAGAAGTGCGCTCGACGCGAAGCCTATCCCGAGAAATACCCATGCCTGCCAGTAATCGACCGATCCGGCCGAAGCAAATAATGCAAGTGCAATAACGACGAAAGTCATAACAAGAGTGAACCAGATCCTCGACTTAGGGCTGTTCATGCGCTGAATTTAACTTTCGAACTCGCTAAGTAAAATCCGGGTCGATCGGATCGACAGCCGCGCTGGCCGAAGAAAATTCCGTGGATAGTCATGTGAGAAGGGGCCATTCGGCATTTCTAACGTGCCGAAACGTGAAGGAGTAGCCATGCGACACACACTCGAATTGGCAATTGAGCCCTTTACCGGTTAAATTAATTCTACAACTGTGGATCATCAGGCATAAGAAGAGTAATCTCAAAGGAAAGAACTTCAGATTGCCCGGGGGAAAGCAGCCCCGGAAATGATTGGGGAAGTCCTCTGAATGAACATTTTGTATCATTATTTTGGCACACCACGGCATTTTTGGCTAAAGAAGAACATGAATATTCAACCAAGACATAGTTGAGAGGGAAATAATAGCAAAGAAGACGCGCGCCGTTTTGCCGGCAGTATGTGTGAGTCGACCGAGTAGACACAGGTCGATATTGACAGCGCCTTCTTCTTACGGCAATATCCTTCTCTTGAAGTCCCCTGAGAACGACAGGAACATTTCTCACTTACCTTGAAGAAGGGGAGCAAGATGGTTGCCCGGCCCCCAGCCGGGCAAGTCTCGGCCGAGAACGTAAGGTCGTTGAAACTTCTACGAGCCTCTCGCGCTTGAACGTAGTCCTCGGCTGTGATCTGGACTTAGCGGATCATTCCCAAAATCCTTCAGGGGAAACCATCAATTAGAAGCCTTGCCGAACCTCAAGAACGGCGATCTCGAAAAAGATTCATTCCCTGTTTTGCCTGTTGCCTTTTGCAGGTACATCCCTTGAGATATCTCAGGGACGATAAAGTCAACGCCGAACGGGAATAAGCGAGGGATACCGAAGGCTGCGAGCGTCGCGGACGGTGACCTGACCGGCTAAACAGATTCGCTCGCAGTCTCGTCCGAATGAAATTTTGAAACGAAGCACCAAAGGAAGCAATGCTGAGAGATAGCAATAACGAAAGTCTTATTAGGCGTGGTAACGGAAGGTCGAACGGGAACGGTTCTGCACGCGAGACAAGCGTGTTCGGCAGCCCGGGGCACGGAAGCTACAAATGGTGGGTACTGGCAAACGTAATGATCGGCACTGCGATGGTTGTCCTGGATGCAACCATCGTAAACGTCGCGCTTCCGAAGATCATGGCGGCCTTCGGCATCACGATAGACACCGCGGAATGGGTCCTCAACGGATATCTGATAGCATTTTCCGTCATGCTGTCGACATCTGCATGGTTCGCCGACCACTTCGGACACAAGAAGATTTACATGTTGTCTCTGATAATCTTCACGACAGGATCGTTTCTCTGCGGCATTGCATGGAACGAGAGCGTTTTGATATTCTTTCGCGTTTTGCAGGGAATGGGCGGCGGTTTCCTGATGCCGGTAGGTATGGCTATCGTGCTCCGGGAATTTCCGAGGGAGCAGCGCGGAACGGCGCTCGGTTTCTGGTCGGTGGCTTCGGCAGGTTCGGTTTCGCTCGGGCCACTTGTCGGAGGATACCTCGTGGACAGATTTGACTGGAGTTCCATATTCTTCGTCAATGTACCGATCGGGATACTCGGAATATTTGCTACATGGCTAATCCTCAAGGAGCACAAGACTGAGAAGTCTCGGTCATTCGACGTCCTCGGGTTCCTGTCCATGACTATCTTCACGGTTTCTCTCCTTCTTGCGCTTGCCGACGGGAATGCAGACTGGAATACCGGCGGCTGGACATCGACTTTCATTTTAACGAACTTTGCGATTTCTATCGTGGCTCTTGCCGTATTTCTGGTGAGGGAATTCACCGCGAGGCACCCGCTGATTGAACTCAGGCTCTTCAAGAGTTTCAATTATTCGATGTCGAATATCATAAGATTCATTTTCGGGCTTTCCGTCTTTGGCAGTACCTTCCTTTTGCCGCTCTATCTTCAGACTTCGCTAGGTTACACTGCCTATCAGGCGGGTGCCATATACCTTCCGACAGGGTTGATACAGGGCGTTGCCGCACCCATATCCGGCATTCTCACCGACAGGATCAACCCGAAGATAATAACCTTCGTTGGAATCGTTGTCCTGGGTTGGAGTTGGTACCTGAATGGTTTTCTTTCTCTTTTCTCGATGCACGCGCAGGTTATGCTCCCTATGTATCTCCGGGGCATCGGGATGGGCCTGATGTTCACTCCATTAACCGCGTTGGGATTGAAAGATATCAAGGGAAAAGACATGACACAGGCCTCGGGATTGTTCAATGTCGTTCGCCAGGTCGGCGGCGCCTTCGGTGTCGCCCTGATTGGAACTATCTTCACAGAAAGGACAACTTTTCACACTGCAATCGACAGTCAGGTGGTCTCGCAGTATTCTTCTACATATAAGAATATCCTCGACGGGATCAAGAATTTTGCCACCTATGCGGTGGCCGGCCCGATCCCGACTGAACTTCAAAGGGCAAAGGCGTTGATCATATCGAACGTCACCAAACAGGCGATTGTGCAGGCTACCG
Source organism: Candidatus Kryptoniota bacterium (assembly GCA_046706745.1). Taxonomy (GTDB): domain Bacteria; phylum Bacteroidota; class Ignavibacteria; order Kryptoniales; family JAKASW01; genus JAKASW01. The sequence continues at coordinate 51,328 of JBJKPC010000034.1, read as the reverse complement.
ACGATACTTTTCTGTTTGCGTGTGCCATAATGCTTCTATGCATCATCCCGATTCTCCTTTTGAAGACACCCAAGAAGAATGCAGCCCGCACAAGCAAGCACTCCGGCCGGCAAGCCCGACGTTCCGCTGAGCCAACACTGAAGCAAGTGGAGAACGGGTGACGAAAGTCGAAAGGGGGCAATGCGGGCAGACCGCACTGCTTGGTGAATTCCCGGAGCGATTGAACGGTGGGTTGTTTGAATAATGAGATTGCAAGTGGCGCTATGTTGAAACAAATTGGCCCGACATTCAAATCAAGATCTGCGGGCAAATCAGGAACTGTGAAGACATCGAACTTCAAGTGCACCGTCGCTTCAGCTTAATTCAAGGCCGAATTACCCGCGCACAATGCTTATCGCAAAAAACGCCGACCATCCGGAGCAAGTTGCATCATGCGGGAAAGTCGCGTACACTGAATCAATTCTCGGTCATCATCCAAAGGCGGGGGCGGTTTGTGGAAGTTGAGTATGTGCTTCATGGATACGTCAGGCAACAGCCTGAAGAAGATCTATACCCTGCCGGAAATTGATGAAATGGTTCTTGATCCTCAGATCTCGCCGGATGGCAAGTATATTGTATTCCAGGTCTCGAAGAACTTCCAGCGGAAATGTATGTGTGCAAATGGTCCGGATCTCAGTCTTACGTGGGATTGAGTGGCGGGGCTCTCGATTCGGCTGAAAATTCCCCCTGCATTTCCCGATAAGCAGTTACGAAAATCACCTCGTTGCGCGCTTGGCCGCTCGGAATCGCCGGACTTCTGCAGGTTTGTCAACGCCGTTCGCAACTCTAAAGCACTATATTATGATTACAACTTCCTACGATCGGCGTCTCAATTCTATCGTTCCCGGTTTCTAGCCATGGAAATAAACCTTCTGACATCATAGAACTAGTCTTAGGTTCCGAATGCAAACCTCATCGTTTCCTATCCATTCTCTGTGCTCCTGCTCTGAACCAGGGTTCCAATACATATTTCAACGATCTTTTGAACTTTATTCTATGACCGATGTTATCAAGAATGCCGGATGGCATTATTTAATTTTAGAAACTTTGATTTTGTACAAATGGATGAACTCTTCCCGGGACGCAGTCGGACCGCTTCGGCTCGAAAAATTTCCAGACGCTTCTCTATTTTTATCTTATGTACCTGCCTTGGAGTAACCCTCTCCATCATAGCTTACAAAGGGCCGTTTCTAGTCTGGCAATATCAGCTTAGCGACCTGGGAGAGCCGCTGACCGAGAACGGAAACCCGAACGTACTGGCGCGGGCGATCTTCGATGCTACCATGTTGACATCCGGAATACTGATGGCGACGATGTATTCTCTTTTCTCCTCGGACAAATCATCGAGCCACAGCGGATCAAAGAAGGTAATCTCGCTCGCCAGCGCTGCCGGGTTCTTGCTGCTGATATTGCCGTACAATTATTATGAATGGTTGCACATCATAGGTGGGGTATCTGTTTTCGGGATGTTCTGGGCCTTCGTCGTATTGCGCTCAATCGAGCTGAATCATTCACACCGGAAGTCGAAAGCGATCATATCGCAAGTCATATTGCAGCCAACTGTCGTACCGTACGCGGTATTGTTCGCCCTGCAGGAGCCGGCAGAAATTGTTGCCCAGAAGTTTGCCGTCGTGGGCCTTGTTCTCGCGGTCTGGCTCACCACGAGAGCGGGGGATTTGTGACCGTGATTTGACCCGGGCAAAGCAACACATGGCTTGAAATGGACCGTGCTGCAAGCTGGGGGGATCGTCGCGCATGAGCCTCCTCAGTGCTCATCGCGAGGCCGTGAGAGTTTCTCATGACTTCATCAATGCTTTGATAAACTTCTCTATCGACAACGGCGCGCTTCCTTCCAGATGGTTGTTGAAGTTCGCGTAGACATCGAACTTCTTCGGAATCAGCTTCTTCACAATTTCCGATATCTCTTTAATGGTCTTGTCCCGCGGATCCACAATTTCAGTCCAGTGCTTGCGCGTCCTTTTCTCTATGCCCTGACGGTCGGTTCCAAGAAGCCGTACAACAACAGTTTTTGTCGGCAGGGAAGCTGTACCGAATTTCTCGAACACTTCAAAGGCCGGCGGCATGTAATATCCGTCAACAAAAACATGGCCTGTGTTGTGTCTCTTCAGGAAATCGAAGTATTCTTCTTTCAAATAATTCGGATTCCGTATCTCAATGGCATAGGCATTATCATTGGGCAGCTCATCCAGAAATGTGCCGACCTGATCGAAGAACGCTTCGATGGAAGCCATCTTGGTCTTATTGAGATATTCGAACTCGAACATTACGACGCCGATTTTCTTTTTCAAAGGAGCAATCGATTTTAGAAACTCTGTCATCACCTTACTGCTCAGGAAGTACGGGTTTGGCTTTTCAGCAAATTCCTTTGCGGCCTGCTTGTAAAAGTGTGTCAGCGTAATCGCGTTAGGTGCTTTGACAGTAAACTTGAAAAGATCCGGCGTCAACTTCCCATATGCTTCCACGTCTTCTGCTTTGGGCAGCCTGACAATGTCGGGGGATTCCAAACTCCAGAACCATTGATCGACTTCGGCCGAATTGAAATGTTCGGCATATTCGGGGAGGTAGTCGTAGTGTCTCTTCTGTTTCTGGGAATAAATTCCTATTTCCTTCCATTCGGGATAATTCCAGGAACATGTGCCTATGTGCAGGGGACCCGTGTATTTGCCGGCGAGAGAATGAACGGATACGGACGTGGTTATCATCCTCGAATATAAGCAACATATTGTAGTGAGCAAATCGTGAACCCTTCCCGGATCCGAGTTCACGGGAAGAAGATGATTTCACCCGCCTTCATTTCGTCTTCCGCAAAGCCATGATCTTCGGACTCCACCTGCCGGAACCGTACTTCCCCACTTCACGAACCACTTTGGAATGCTTGCGGAAGAAATGCACGTCCGCGCTATCGTTCGGGAATAAGTCTGCGATGATTAGATGACTTCCGGGCTTCAATGCTGAGAGAACGTGCTCGTACGCGTCAAACCTCCTCTTCCCCAAATTGTGGAACACAAGATTCGAAACCGCAAGATCGTACTTCACTCGTGAATTCAACGGTTCCGTCAAATCATGTATCCGCAGTGTTACCCTTGATGCTATCCGCAGCGCTTTCATGTTTTGCCTTGCCTTGTCTATCGACACTCCATACAGGCTCTTATGAGCAAACAGGTCGACGCCGGTGATCCTGGCTCGGGGAAAGCACTTTGCGGTTACGGATACGAGAAAACCCAGCCCACACCCGGCATCCAGGATTCTGAGCGCTGAGTCGGATCGATGAAGCGACAGAAGAATTGCGGTGAATTCCTTTTCGGCCCATGCGCGTAATCTATTTGATTGTTCCGGCGTGGAATGGTGGTAAGTCCCGAAATCTGCAAGCATGATTCCTTCCTCTCCGTTGCGAGGGGCTTTATCCGCCGCCATTGTCTTCTTCCTTTTCATGCCATAACATACCCGATCCGGGGTCGGAGTTCAAAGGAGTTTGCTGAAAAGGGCCCCAATACCATAAGAAATTCTCGTATGTATAACGATTGAGCGTAAGCAAAATGTGAAACAGAATCACAAGGTCCTTGTACCATTTGCGCGGTTGACGCACCCGGTTCTTTCTTGACTTACTTGTTTTGTGCCTCTAAATTCTATCTGCCCTCTAGCGCTCATCAACAGAAGAAGCGGCATGACACCTAATCTAAAGCCGGGATGCAGATGATTATTCATACCATCGATCTTAAGTTCTTCACCCCTGAGACAATCGCGGGATACCTCATCGAGGGCGGCTCCGAGCTCGTGCTCATCGAAAGTGGGCCCGATTCCACGTTTGGCAATCTGGTCGCCGGCATAAAGAAACTCGGTTTCGATCCGCAGGAGATTCGGAAAGTCCTCGTCACCCACGTCCACCTGGATCATGCAGGGGCTGCATGGCACTTTGCGGAAATGGGTGCGACGGTGTATGTGCATCAAAACGGGGCGCGTCATCTCTCCGATCCGGCCAAACTCCTTGCATCCGCGGGAAAGATCTATAAGAATCGGATGAATGAGCTTTGGGGAACCATGAAGGCTATACCGGAAGCCCGCCTTCATCCTACCTCTGACGGCGAAGAGATTGCGGCCGGTGAAGTGCGCGTGAAGGTTCTCGACACACAGGGCCATGCCTCGCACCACAATTCGTATCTCGTGGAAGACAATATCTTTACCGGCGACGTCGGCGGTGTGCGGATAAAAGAAGGACCCGTGTTGCCTCCGACGCCGGCGCCCGATATCAACGTGGAAGTCTGGCTCGATTCGATCGAGAAGATCAGAAACGCCGGACCGACCGCAATTTATCCGACACACTTCGGGAAGTCGACCGCCGTCGAATCATACCTCGATGAGCTGAAGTGGAGACTTCTCCGTTGGACCGAGTGGGTAGGCGACAGACTGCGCGAGAAGAAAGACGAAGCAACTATCGCTTCAGAGTTTGAATCGTATGTTGTGACCGACCTGAAAGATGCCGGAGTGAGCACCGATCTGATAGAAGAATACAGGAATGCCGATCCGTTCTGGATGAACGTGCCGGGATTGATACGGTATTGGAACAAATACAGGCTGCAGCAAACGAACTGATTTGCTCCGAGAAGAGGAGCGGTTTGACCATATTAAGAACTGTGATTCCCGGCGATTATTACGGAACGGGTGATGTCGCCACAGGGGATTCGGAGGGATGCTTCTGGTTCGTGGGCAGGGCGGACGGTGTGTTCAAGAGTTGCGATTACCGGATAAGTCTCTTCGAAATAGAGAGCGAGTTGACAGAGTCCCCGGAAGTGGCGGAGGCGGCAGTCATTCGGTCTCCCGAATCTAGCTGTGGACGGCGGCTAACGCTTTTCACCGTGCGCTTCATTTCTCACCTGTCCCCACTGCATTGCAAATCATCAGCGATGGTTTAGGGCCCTGACGCGCTCCTGGTCGTCTATCGGGGTCAGGTCAGGTTTGTGACATTGACTGGTTTATACGCCGATAGTATACTTTGCACGAATAGGGACGTCTCGGCAGCCTCGGGTAGAATGGAAATTGAAAGAGTATGAGGCGGAGTGAGCGATGAAAAAGGGATGCATTTTTGGATTGGCCCTCTCAACCATGGTCATTCTGTTTGGGAATGAGGGATTTGCGCAATGGGTGCCGACAAACGGTCCATACGATGGTGGGCCGGTCTGTTCTCTAGGTGTCACCGACTCCTTTGTCTATGCCGGTACAGTAGGCTATGGAGTCTTCAGCTCGAGAGACGGCGGTATGTCCTGGGCGCCATGCGACAGCACCGGAGCGACTACGTATGCATTGAGCATGGCGGGAAGCGGCAACTACCTTTATGCCGGATCGGGGATAGGTGAGGGGATCAGCATTTCCACCGACGGAGGCGCGAGCTGGAAGGTCGACAACAACGGACTGCCTCCGAACCCATGGGTATCCGGGCGCACCGGAGTTATAGATAGAATTGCGGCGTCAGGCCGTAACGTCTTCATCACGATGCGCCTCTCTCCGCCTGCATACCTTTCCACCGACAACGGATCAAGTTGGGTCGATGCCAACACCGGTTCGTTGTATGGCATCTCTGCCATCGCTGTCGACGGGAACGATTTCTTCGTCGGAGACAGCGACGGAGTCTACGTATCTTCGGATGCCGGTGCGAATTGGGCAAGGGCCGGTCTCGTGGACAGCACGATAGTTTCCCTCGCGGTTGACGGATCATACCTTTTTGCAGCAACTCGTTTTTCTGTGTTTGTCTCTTCGAACGACGGATCTTCCTGGTCATCTGCGGATGCCGGTTTACCGAAGGGGGACATCGGCAGTCTCTCCGCTAACGGGGGTGAAGTCATGGTAAGCACTTCCGGTCAACGCTTCTATTTTTCCGACGACAACGGTGCGACCTGGGACAGCCTGACCGCCGGAGGCTTCCCCGCAAGCTGGGCCGGTCCCGACGCCTACGTTCCGATTGGAAGAAACTTCATCCTCGGCTTCTTCGATTTCGGAATATACCGTTCCACGATAACTTCTGCGACATGGAGCCCTTCGAACACGGGCATTCGCACTTCCGGCATCGCTTCGCTGGTTACCGACGGAAAGACCGTCCTTGCAAGCTACGGCACCTGCCTCTTCCGCTCATCGGACGACGGATCAACCTGGACTCAGATCATGACCGAGGCCCCGATACTTGCTTCGGATGATTCGACCGTGTTTGCCACAGCGGGGGACGGCGTTGAGTACACGACGGACGGCGGCACGACCTGGATGGAACCTGCGAACCGGAATTCGCCGGAGGGCGTGCAGTATCTCGCTCTCGCTGCCGGCGGCAATAATCTATATCTGGGGGCCGCCGGAATTTGCGGGCTGTGCAGCCAGGGCGGCATCTACCTTTCCACGGACAAAGGTGCAACCTGGAATGCAAAAGGCCTCGCGAATGTGGTGAAGATTGCTGCAACAGCAACGGCGGTCTACGCGATCTACCAGGGCGGTCCGCTGGTACGGTCGCTCGACAACGGCTCAACATGGCAGTCGGTCAAAGCGCCGGTGGCTTTTTTTAATACGATAGCCGCCAGGGACTCGGAAGTCTTTGCGGGAACAAATGGACACGGCGTATTCCGTTCGACGGACTACGGTGCAGAGTGGGAAAGCGTCGACGCCGGGCTCCCGCTCGATTCAAACGAGACTGTCAACTGTTTTAGCTTTCATGGCAGGTATGTTTTTGCCGGAACCGGCTCCGGTGTCTTTGTGCTACCCGGATCTGCAACCCGGTGGCGCGCGGTAGGCATCGCGGCTTCAAATTTAGACCGTCCGGTGAGCAGTCTTGCGGCAAGTGACTCCACTCTTTTCGCTGCTTCTTATGGACGGATGTGGCGCTTCCCGCTGACGGAGGTCGTCACGGGGGTGCGCAACTCGGAACAAAATCTCCTGCCGTCAGCCTTCCAGCTCTCGCAGAATTATCCGAACCCATTCAACCCGTCGACGGTTATCAGGTTCGGGGTCCGGAGTACCGGGTTGGTCATTTTGAAAGTATATGATGTTCTTGGGAGATCGGTCAGGACGTTGGTGGATAAGGTTGAACAGCCGGGGACCTATTCAGTTACTTTTGATTCGGGCAATTTGCCGAGCGGTGTGTATTTTTATACGCTAAGGGAAGGCACCACATCGCTTACGAAGAAAGCTCTTCTCATTAAATGAGCCCAAACTTAATTCCGACATGAATCAGCCAAGGAAATGCTTGACCAAGTTTACGGCAAGGAGGCAAAGTCATGAGGATGTTGTTTTTGTTTATGGGTTTTGCGACACAAATTCTTGGACTTGCGTCGTCGTCACGTGCGCAATGGGTTCAGCAAAACAGCGGGACAACGGAGGCCCTGGTTGGTGTTGCAATGCTGGATTCGACAACGGCAGTTGTAATCGGCAGCAGGAACGCAATTCTTCGGACTACTGATGCCGGCGCAACGTGGTTCAATGAAACGGCACACATAAGCGCTGTCTATGACTGGAGCGCCATTTCTTTTTGTGATTCCCAAAACGGGGTGATCGTGGGTTATCACCGTGTTGAGTTCACGACCGACAGAGGCACCACGTGGTCGCTCTGTGATGTGCCTTCTAGTGACAGCCTTCTTTCGGTCCTTTGCGTGTCGCCGGGTGCCTTCTACGTCGGCGCCGATGCCGGGTGGATATACCTCACCTCAGATACCGGGCGGAAGTGGTCCGCCCAAAAGATTAGCAGGTGGGGGGTTCGGAAGATTTTTGAATGGACCGGCGCAATTATCGCCATATATCAGACCCCCCTCTATGCGCTGACCTCGCACTCCATCTGTTCGCGTAGCCTCCAGCCGGGTCAGGACTCTTGGACGGAGTCTCCGTTGGCCCAATTTCAGGAAACGAACTCACAGGCATACGACGCCGGGTTTTCTTATGGCGGGGGACCGGGTTTCATCGTCGGGGCTCAAGACGGGGCAATTACTTCGGGCATAATTATACGGAAGGAGATGTCAGACACCACCTGGCGAGAAGACACGACGATCTCAGGTGGCTCCGTCTTTGCTGTTTCGGCACCCTCTGCCGAGGTGATATACGCATGCGGTTCAGGCGGATTACTTGTCGAGTCGACGGATGGGGGAGACTCCTGGAACCAGTATCCGTGGCCTTACGGACGGGATTATATGCCGAATTTCAATGCGATCAGTTTTTGGAATAAGAATAACGGATTTGTGGTTGGTGATAACGGAGCAATCTTCCATACGTCGAGCGCCGGTGGTATAGATGGGATCAAGCGAGAGGATACTGAACCCGAGCATTTTGCCCTTTCGCAGAACTATCCGAACCCATTCAACCCATCTACGGTTATCAGGTTCGGCGTTCGTAGTACGGGAGCAGTAAGTCTGAAAGTATACGATGTACTCGGAAGATTGGTCAGGACTCTGGTGGATAAGGTTGAACAGCCGGGGACTTATTCAGTCTCTTTCGATGCAAGCGAATTCCCGAGTGGGGTATACTTCTACGAGCTGGTCGCCGGATCTCATGTCGCGACGAAGAAAATGCTTTTGCTCAAATAGTATCGAACGATACTGGGTGAGTCTGTCGGCCTTCAATCTTGCCTGCAGCGATCCTGCCGGTGTTCCTTTTTTGCAGCGAGGAAAATCATCACAGTCCATGGGCCGTCCCAAACCTCCGCAAGATACAATGTAAAAAGGGTTTTATCAGTTGAACGTATCCCCATTCCCCCCCTCTCTGTGAAAAGAGAGGGGGAGGGGAGAGTAAGTACACTTACAATATCTAGAAAACACGTTGCGCTTCAATGTGTCGGAGACGACATCCGGCACTATTTCAAAAGCAGCATCTTGTCCACTCTTGAAAACGACGGTGTCGTCATCCTGTAGAAGTATATACCGCTGGCGAAACGCGCACCGTTGAAAATGGCCTGGTGGTAGCCTGCGGATTCATCGCCATCGACAATTGTGGCTACACGCTCACCCAGAACATTGTATATGCTTATCGTAACATGCGTGTCCTTAGGAATCTGGTAGTTAATCATCGTCGTAGGATTGAAGGGGTTGGGGTAATTCTGACTTAAACCGAAATGTGCCGGACGAAGCTGTGCCTCGTTTACTCCTGTCACGATACCGGGAACTTCGAGTATACTCCAGCCCAAGTTATTGTTGGTATGGATTTCCTTCATGGTCCCGTTTGGGTCGACGTCGGCCCACACATGGACAAAATCTCCCGAGTGAATGAATCGCGCATTCACCTGTGATGGAGCAATCCATTTGAACGACAGTATCTGAGAGCCTCTTGAGGGTATGTACGATGGTGTCGAGAAAACGCTGTCGCCGTTGATGCTCTTTATGAGAGTCCCGCCGCTGTTTGGATCGCCGACGTAGCACTTTACCTGCACGGTTGTATCGGTTGGTATGAGGCTATAGTTGTGTATTCGTATGGTCGTGGTGATCGTGTCCCCGGGGGCCACACTGCTCGGTGAGTTGAAGATTTCCTTTGTCTGATAGATCTTTTCCGGATTCTGGACGGCGAATCCTTCCTGCGGCCAGTACAGATACGGCAATGCCAGGGCAGGGTCCGGCGCGTGTCCGTAACGCTGCTGCCACCAGGTCTCGGTGCCGCCCGGCGCAGAAAGTACCGGCTGCACAGCGTAGTCGATTACAAGAGCACCGTTGTCACCCCAATAGGAATAAGGAGTGACGATATACTGGTCCTCGCCCAGCGACTGGTTGATCGAGCTGAGATTGACCGTTAGGCCGAGTGTGCTGGTGACGGTCGATGTGTGCGATGTCAGATTGGAATTGCTGTAGTCCCCGCTTACGCCGGCTGTTACTGAAGCGCCGAAGCCGCCGAACTCTCCTCCCACGGTGGCCTTTGCATCGACATTCAGCTTGAAGGTCTCGGTTTGAGACACCTTGTTGCTTGTAAAATCGCTCGTGGTCAGGGACCATGTGAATTTTCCCGTGCCCAATTCGAATCCATCGGAGAGCGAGCCTTTGATCTTCTGCATCATGTATGGATTATCGGCCAGCGAATCGTAAGTGAGATACGAAAGCACGTTCCCGACTACATGATCCGGTATAAACGAGTATGCGGTCCAGCTCTCTGTATCGAACCACTCGCCCTGCGGAGGACTTGGAACCGTCACGAGCACGTGCCCCCGCACGTGTCCGCTGTCGATAACTGGATATTCCCATATATCGTAGTTATTGACTATCGCGTATATCTCATCTTCCTGCTGGGCGCTGACATCCACGCTGACGGTGTTTGTGTACGATGAATTGCTGACGCGGTTGAAATCCTGGCCGTAGTGAGTGCTGAGGCTGGCCTCGACCTTCGCGCCAAGATATGAGGCACTGCCGGAAAGCGAGGCGCCCACACCCCATGAAGATGTCACGTTTGTTTCCATCATGTCTGTGTTGGAGGTCGACTGGCTGTATGTCGTCGAGAAATTACCCGAGTTGCCGCCGCCGTTGAAGACATTGCATATATCGTAGGTGGTGTCGTTGAATATGTCAAACTGAACCGGCGGGGCGTTCAGTATTACCAGCGGCTGTGTTATGTCGGTTTCATAATAGTGAGTGGGTTGGCCCAGAGTAAGGCTGGCCCCGCCGAAATTTCCCAGCGCAAGAGCATAATGGCGCCTTAAGCCGACACTTCCGCTGGTGTAAGTGATATTCTCCGATAAAGTGGTGTTGTCTTCCGCAACGGTGTTGAGAGTAAAATTCGAATCGATGGCCTCGATGACTGCCACGTCCAGCGACTGGTAGATGTTTCCGGATCCGTCGTCGCTGTATTCGTTCCGGGCGACGGTGATGTCTGCACTCCTGCTTTGCTCTACGGACGCCACTTTCAGGAAGCTGCTCGAGTACTGGTAATCGGTCTCATCCGTCGTCCCGTTGACAAAGGTATTGCTCTTTTCATGAGGAGTGAGATAACTCCCGTTCTGAACAGGCTCGAATACAATTACCTCATTGCCGACATCCAGGACTATTTCGTCCTTGCCGTCTCCGTTTAGATCACCGCATCCGATGCTAGCTGCCATCGGATTCGCGTTAGGTTGGAATTGATACTGCTTGGCGCTCGAGTCTGAGGAAACCGAAATCGATTGTAGATCTGGAGAAGGCCGGGCTATGTACAGCGCCGTGTTGTTGGACCCAACATCCGCGTTGTCTGTCAGTGCGAGCGCGATGCAGTCCTTGTAGTTGTTGCCGGTGAAGTCGCCCGTTGCCATCACCATTTGGGACAGTAATCCGTTGTAAAGTGCCGGGAAACTGGCGGCTCCCTCCGGGACTATCGCGCCGCTGTTTTCGAACTTGAAGAGTTTGATGTATAACGTGCCGTTGCCGTTGAATCCGGCGAGGGCAATCTGACTCGTACTGTCTTCGGTGAAGTTTCCTGCACCGAGCGCGAAATAGCTGTATTCCGTCGTGGTTGTAGGTGCTGTCGCAGCCGTTGAAAGCGAACCGAGCAACGTAAGATGCGAAGCTGACGAAGAGCTCCATCCGTAGACGGCAATTTCAATATAGTTTGAATCCTGCCAAGCGATAACGAGATCTTTTCTGCCACTGCCGGTAAGGTCCGCCATCGTAGCACGAATGTGGGCGTTAAGTATATTGCCGGTGTTTGATTCCACCGCTCCTACGATATCACCCGTTATTCCGCTGTCCTGGAATTTCAGAGTGGAGCTGTTCACGGTAAGTGCCGCGGCGAATATCTTATAACCCGGTACCGAAGCTGCGGAGTCATACGTTTCCCACACGGACACAGGCTGGTCGTAACCGCTCCCGATCATGTCTCCTGCCAGTATGACCGAGTACTCGCTTCCTCCGATCGCCGGGATTTTCGCTCCTGATGCCGCATCGGTGACGGAATCTCCCGTGAGCGAACCGTCCGCGTAAAGCCGCTGGCTGGACGGAAGGGATGGTGTGTTAAGGTAGTTCATGATCTGAAAATGATAAGCCGCGTAGTTGACGTTACTGCTGGGTGAAGGCGGCTCACTCCAGAAAAGAAGAAGCTGATCTTCGGCCGCAATCGTGCGATCCTGACCGAGCGGGCCGTAAGCGGAGCCCGACGAGAATATCTTGTTGAGTCCGGCGCCGGGAATCGAAGACGGGTTCTGTGGACGTTGATACTTCTCCGCAAAGACCGTGCCGGTACCCGCCGACATAGCTGCGGCGATCAAAAAGATGGGTAAACTCTTGTATATGAAATTCGGAATCATCGTTCTGCTCTACCTCCCTTGCATGTTTAGAAACTTGTGATTTCTCTTGCATCTGACAAACTGTAAGCCTCCTGACTTCCCGGGCTGACTACTCGACAACACTCTTCAAATTCGCGCAGTTCCCGTTTAACGGTCCCTATCATGTCAATGAAGTTTGGAAAGCATCCGATCAAAGAGGGGTCGAGCGCCTTGCAACTACGGAAGACTCCCAATTCCCCTCGCAACATCGCGGGACTTTTCTCGCCGACTAAATCCCAATCGATCATGACTTCGAAAGCGGCTCATCCAGGAAGTTGCAAAAATCTTACTTCAACCATGCGTTCACTCGCGCTTCGGAACCGGAGTTCATATGCCGGAATGCGGGCTAAGTGAGTGGTGTAAAATGGGTTCCGTTAATGTCGGAACATCTCGTTCGAGTCGGGCATGGCTGCTGCGGCCATCATATTGTCTTCCATGAAGCGTATGGGAGGCTTTGAGAAAATCAATTTGGAGAATCCCTCGCGTGACGGCAACGAATCCGCCAAGATCAACTACGTTGTCTCGACAGCTTACCGTTGACTCAACCCTCGCCTATTTCGATTGATTTCGGATACCATGAAGCATTTGAGCATGGATTTCGTGCGTAAAATCCACGAAAACAAGGATTGTGCTATTTCTCTCCCCGGAATATTTTTTCTATCAGATTTCGAAGCGAGGTAGTGCTCCTTTCTCTAATTCGGGAATGTGTGTTGTCTAAACGCGGCGAAATCACATGCCTGTCGGGGGGCAGCATGTGGATAGATTTTCATAACAAAACCTGGAGGTTGCGATGAAAAAAGTGTGTCGACTCATTATATGGGTTGCGGTCTCGATCGTGCTGACGCTGCCGGCATTCACTTTTGCCCAGTGGGTTCAGAAAGGGCCTTACGGCGGAACCGTGTATTCAATTGCGGTAACTCCAACACGGACGTACCTTGGAACCGATGCCGGAGTATGCTATACGAACGATGGTGGAACAACCTGGCATGTGGATAATTTCGGCCTGACGGATACCTATGTGCAGGCGGTGGGAGTCTGCGGCAACAGGGTTTTCGCTGCAACCGCCGACAGCGGAGTGTACTTCAAAGAAAACTCGGGCCAGGTCTGGGCTCGAACGTCTTTAAACGAAAGCGTCTATGCATTCGCTACCAGCGGTACGAATATTTTCGCCGGTTGCAGTTATGCTGGCGTGTATATGTCCACCGACAACGGTGCCACCTGGACCCAGATGAATAACGGACTGAAAGACACCTACGTTCGTTCTATTATGGCATTGGGGTCGAATATATATGTGGGCACAACGGATCAGGGACTTTTCATGTCTACCGACAACGGCGCAAATTGGACTCAGGCAAACAATGGTCTCTCGGGAAGTTGTCCGTACGCGCTGGCCTCCGACGGTGCGAAGTTATATGCCAGCCTCTGGGCAAGCGGTTTATACTCTTCAACCGATGGAGGAGCAAACTGGGTCGAATCCAACGGCGGGCTCTCCCAGAGCAGCGATCACCATTTTTATTCAATTGTCGCCGCGGGAGGCAAAGTTTTCGCCGGCGGCGCAGAAGGAGTCTATCAGTCGACCGACGCGGGAGCGAACTGGACGGAAGCTGATAACGGGTTCCCGAGCTACAGGGAAGTAAATGCTCTGGCTCTTTGCGGTGGAAATCTCGTCGCCGGGGTTACAGACAGCGGGGTGTTCGTATCATCCGACAACGGCGCAACATGGAGAAACTCAAACTCAGGCCTGCCGAGATATGGAACGAACGTCCTGTTGGTGAAGGGGGACTCATTGCTTGCCGGGACAAATGGAGGAGTGTTTTCATCATCCGACGGCGGCTCGACATGGATGGAAAGGATGGGACATTCTCATTTCAGACAGTTTGTCGACGTAACAGCAATGACCTTACACTCCGACACCCTGTATGTCGGCGATGTCAACGGCTATGTCTATTACTCGTCAGATAATGGAGACCTTTGGTACCCTCGCCACCAGGTCCAGTGGGGCGCCACCGTCACCGCGCTGGTGTTTGCGGGGAGCGACATGTTTGCTTCAACCAAGCCATATCTTGTGAATATCACGGAAGGAGGGGGTGGCGTCTATAGATCAACAAACAGCGGGACAAGTTGGACTCGCGTAAGTAACGGACTGCCGACACTCGCGGACACGAACACCGATGTGAGTTCGCTCGTACATTTGGGAACTTATCTCTTTGCAGCCACTCCACATGGTGTGTATAGATCCGGTGACAACGGAGACAGCTGGGTAGCTGTTAACAACGGAATCGGAATTAATACGGGTGTGAAGTGGATCAATTCCCTCGCCGTCAGGGGAACCGAGCTGTTCGCAGCGTCGTACGGTTTCGGGATCTATCATTCAACCGACTACGGTGCCACCTGGACCGAAGTGCCGAATCTTCTGGACGTCAACGGTTTCGACGTTATAGACAATTATCTTCTTGCCGACAGCTGGATAGGGTTCGGTTCTGGAGAAGGAGTCTTCGTCCTGGCCAACAGCGATACAACCTGGAGAAATGCTGGTTTGTCGAATCTCCCTGCAAACTGTTTCGTGCTGAAAGACGGCAACCTCTATGCAGGGACTTCGAATGGAGTTTGGGAAACGCCTTGGTCTCAGGTATTGACGGGCACACACCAATCTCCAGTAATGCCGTCGGGCTTTTCTCTTTCGCAGAATTATCCCAACCCGTTCAACCCGACCACAACTATCCGGTTCGCGGTTCCTAGTTCCGGGCTCGTGAGCCTTAATGTCTATGATGTGCTGGGGAGGTTGGTTAGGACACTGGTCAACGAAAGGAAGAGCTCCGGTACTTATGAAGTGATGTTTGATGCGAGCGGTTTGTCGAGCGGAGTTTATTTCTATCGCATCACTGCGGGGTCTTATTCTCAAGCAAAGAAATTGCTATTGATGAAGTAACAACGATAAAACCTCGCAAAGGTAGGGCTGAAGACCGTTTCCTTCTGCTTCGTCTCGACTCGGTCGAGCTTGGCGGGAGGAAACCTTCTTCTACGCCATACCTGGTTTAAGGAATGTGAGGCCAGTAATCAAAATGAAAACAAGTTACATATTACGGATCCTGCTTTCTATGGTAGGGGCCGTTTTTTTGCGGTATGGCCTAAGCCGGGAAGATGCCAAATATCTCAAAGGGCCGCGATCAGAAACTTTCTGACTTTGTCGGGTCCTTGTCACGTAATTGCAAAAGACGACGAGCACAGACTTAAACGCACTTCTTATGCCGGCGCCTGGATATCTCTTGGGACTCCGGAGACTACCACAGTCAACGAATGCTCCATAGCCGGCGATCGCAAGCGTCTGTTTGTGTTTTACGAGAATTACCATCCTGAAGATATGGGCAATAACGTAGGCTTTACCAGAGAATGGACTGGAGACAACTGGAGTGATCCGGGAGGCCAGGTAATTGATTGTAACGCACCTAAAATCGCGGTCAAGGACAGCGTCGTTGTCAAAGGGTGGGAACAGAGCGACGGCCACTACGGGTTTTCTGTAGACAAGAACGGCAATTCGTGGGGAGTGGTCGGTAACTCGCTTTATAAGGAATATAATGTTCATGTGGCGATTGCTGAGAAGGACAAGAGCTACATAGAATACACCCCCGGATTCGGGCAAACGGGAGTCTGTGTGCATTGTCCTCCGTCCGACTACGGCTGTATAATGAATGGCCACAGTTCAAATATCGGCACTGTTGTCAACCCTCAATTCACTGCGGATGACAGCGGGTGGTCACATTCTATGGCGAGAACGGTTGGCTATATGCGTACGGAAGCGGATCAGGATGCAGCGGTTGGCCTTATAATGACAAACCGTTCTGCGACCTTTATAGTACAGGCGATCCTCAACCTCAGCAAGTAGTTCTTCGTGGCGGAATACCGACCGCGATATGGACCGACTTGGACACGCTCTACATCGCCGAGTGGCATGACTCCAGTTGGGTAATGGTGGCAAGCGGGCCGGCTCAGGGAAAGTACTTCGATATTTCAGCGGCGACCGCGGACTCGAACCTTTATGTAGCCTATGGCGATACCGGGTGGAACCCAAGATTGTCAGTATTCAGGTATGACGGCAAAGATCTGGTCTATTATGACGGCCCGGTCGAAGATGATAGTACTTCCACCATAACATCGATTTCACTCACCACCTATCGGGGGAGCCCGACCGTTGCATTTATTGAAAATGGTACATTGAAAGTCAAAACGTATTCTGCGGGGACGGGGATGGTCGGGAATATCCCTGTGCCATCAAACTGGGTGCTTTATCAAAACTATCCCAACCCGTTTAATCCGACGACGGTCATACGGTTCGTGGTTCGTGGTTCGTAGTTCGTAGTTCGGAGTTTGTAAGTCTGAAAGTTTACGATATTCTTGGAAGACTCGTGAAGACTCTCGTCAGCGAAGTAAAGAGGCCGGGGAGCTACGAGGTCCAATTCAACGGATCGAACCTGGCAGGCGGAGTATACTTCTACCGAATGACAGCGGGTGCATATTCGGAAACGAAGAAGCTCCTGTTGATGAAATAATTCGGTTAAGCAATTCTAGTCGGGTCCCGCCATGAGGAATCACGGCGGGACTCCTCGTTTTCGAGGCCATTCCTTCAATCCGGTGATCGGTTCAAATTGCACTAGCCGGGGACTTTTGCAGGTGTATAGTCCCTTTTCCCGTACGAGTGCACGGGGCCTCATACGGTGACGAACGTCACATCGGAATCCGATTGCATTATATATAATGCAGCCAAGAGAGTCGTCCAAGAGTCACTTGAAATAAGTTGTTGTTCTAGTCAGCCACTGCAGCGGCGGGTGGTGATCATCAGGAGAGACCCGCCAGGGAACAGATAGGGAGCGATCCATTCTTTGAAAAGCAGGGTACTCGTTACCCAATGACCGGGATCTTTGTTAGAGCTTCATCCGGTGTTGAATCGATGATCGCCGGACGCGGCTTCATGAAGAACCTGAGCCATTTACCAAGAACAATCTAAGACTTCAAAGGAGGCTCCCGTGCAACAGAAACACGTGGACTTAAATCAACTGATCGTCAATCAGCTTGAATCTTTTCGGCATATAATAGGAGAGAAAGTCTCCGTAAACTTCATGTCCGAAGAAGGACTTAAAGACGTGTACGCGGATCCTGCGCACCTCGGACAGGTCCTGACATTCCTATTTTCCAATGCGAGCACTTCGATGCCCGAGGGCGGAGATCTTGTAATTCTCACAAGAAGTGTAAAGAGCAATCCCGGCATGTCTCAGTCGCTTCCGGCGGGCGGAAGTGATGACTCCGTGATGTTGTCGGTTACGTTCACCGGCAGCGCGACGGATAATTCCTCGATTGACAGCGTGCTTGACTCCAACTCGGCAGCTGGAGGGAATGGAGCAGGCAAGGGAAGGGAACTGTCCGTCGTCAACGAGATAGTAGAAGAATGCAACGGCCGTATGGAAGTTCGGAGCAAGGCCGGAGAAGGGACCACATATGAGATCTACTTCCCCTGCTTCGAGGCGAATGGTTACCAACCCGGTCAGGCGACCTACCGTCGAACGATCGGACTGGAATCCAAACTGGCTTCGTCCTTGATAGGGGCATATCAGTTCAATTAGTCCTACGCAAGCGTTCAGCCGTCGGCATTCAGTCTCATCGGACTGGAGGGGTTTGATGTCGCCGATTGAGAACCTGTATCGAAGGGGCTGCCGGCAGGCGGTGGAAAGATGCGCCGGCCAATCTGGCGATCCCGCAGCGGACAGCTGGGAGAAAAGCGGCGGCGCCTGATCGGCGGATTCGGGTCAAGCGCGTGGCTGAGTTTGTGAATTGGTGCATAGGGGCTTGAGGGGGTCCTTGCCTTCCGATAGGTTAATAGTCCATTTTTACCAACCAATAGTTGCGGCATCCCCGGGAAAACGAACGCCTGAAATCAATCGGGACAGCGGGACACGCCGACCACGTGAAGAGACTGAAGGCTACATTTGTACTTCGACTTAGCTCTCGTATATTCCGGCAAGAGCGGGAGGTTACGATGAAAAGCACGAGTTTATTCATCACAGTTCTTGTTGTTTTGAATTTTTGTAGTATGGGGGCTCACGCCCAATGGACACAGACTGGGGTTGCGCTCGCGTATCCTGTCACTGCCATTCAGTTCATTGACGGTGATATTGTCGCAGGAACATCGACGGACCACCGCGTTTATCTATCAACGGACGCAGGTGCGAAATGGGGAAGTATCGACAGCGCACTCCCCACTTCTTCGGGAAGTTTCTCACTGGCGGTCGGAAATGGAGCAATTTTCGCGGGGAATTCATACGGCATTTTTGTCACCACTGACTTTGGAAGTACCTGGGAGGAAGTCGATTCAACACTGAGAGGGCCAGGCGGGATCGGAAGCGTGAGTCTGGCCGATAACGGGAGTAAACTCCTTGCCGGCTTATCTGGCGGGCTGTACGAGTCGACTGACGATGGGAAGACCTGGACCACTACGGGGCTCCTTGGTTTGAGAATCAACGCGGTGACGTTTACCGGATCAACCATACTTGCTGCATCCAACGATGTTCTGTCGTATTCGACCGATGGCGGAGTGAGTTGGGGGTCAGTGGACAGTATGTACATATCGACGTTTGCCGTCAGTGGAAACAACGTCTTCGCGGGAGGTCCGAGGGGGCTTTACCGGTCAACAGATGCGGGGATTAAGTGGACCACAATTGGCGGAGGGCTCGGGCTCGGTATAGAGGGAGTCACTGCGCTTGCGATGAGCGGGGAGGATGTCGTTGTCGGCACTATGGGAGCGCTCTACCGTTCGAGTGATAACGGGAACTCCTGGGAAGGGATTGGCAGCGGCCTTGCGGACACGATCGTTACTGCACTTGGCGCATTGGGACCGGACGTATTTGCGGGCACGGGCGCCGGGATGTATCGTTCAACCGACAGCGGCTCGCATTGGGAATCGGCCGGACTGACTGTTTCCGCTATGAGCCGCGCGTTCGTGTCGTCTCTGGCGGCTATTGGAACAAACATTATAGCGGTCAATACTTCAGATCTTGCTACAGATTCTTCAGCGGGAATATATGTGTCGACAAACGAGGGGGCCGACTGGTCTACCGGACCCGTCCTGAGTGGTGCCGGTGTTTTGGGATTCTGCGGAACGCAACTATTCTACGCGAAGTACGGCGCGTTCAATCCTCTATACTCTTCAACTGACGGCGGCAACAGGTGGAAGCCCGCCGGCGTCAATCCACCCTACTACACCTATGCGCTTGCTTCCACAGACAGCGACCTCTATGCCGGAACGAGCAGTGGCGTCTATTTGTCCAGCGACACCGGGAAAACGTGGACCTCGGTCGGATTACCTTCGAATACCATTGTGGCACTAGCGGCAGGATTTGGACTAGTGTTTGCCGGAGTTAACATCTCGAATCAAACGACATCCTACGTCTATCGCACGTCGAACAACGGTACGACATGGTCCGCTGCAGAAATAGGGATCTATCCACTCGTGTCACTGGCCCTCATCGGTGATACGCTGATCGCCGGAACGGATGGGGAGGGGATTGCGGTCTCGGCCGACAGCGGCAGGACATGGACGAGGAGCGGTTTGAACGATGGAATGGGCAATTCCAAAATCGGCGGGTTTGTGACCGAAGGGGCGAACATTTTTGTGGGGGCAGACGCCGGAGTATTCCTTTCTAAGAACGCGGGGAGTACATGGAGCAATGTTAGTGAAGGTTTGCCTGTTGGATGCCAGATAACTTCGATAGCTGCTAACGGCGACTACCTATTTGTCGGGCTCGCGCCGGGCAGCGGAAATAGCAATGGTGTGTGGCGTAGGCCGCTGCCGGAGATGATCACGGAAGTCAACGGGAGCGCAAATCCAGTTCCTGAAACCTTCTCTCTTTCACAGAATTTCCCAAACCCATTCAATCCCACGACGGTTATACAATACGGGGTTCGTAGTTCTAGATTGGTGAGTCTGAAGGTCTACGATGTGCTTGGCAGACTCGTGAAAACTCTCGTCAACGGAGTAAAGAGCCCCGGGAGCTACGAGGTTCGGTTCAATGGGTCACAGCTTGCAAGCGGAGTATACTTCTACAGACTGGCCGCTGGCGGCCATGTCATCATCAGGAAAATGTTGCTGATGAAGTAAGTCTCACGCCCTTTCTCGACCTGTGAGCGACGTGGCATCTCGACAGAGGGAATAATGCCACCCCTTCGGGGTTGAAGAGAATGCGTTAGCTCATACTACGATAATATCATCGCTTCGCGATTCGCGCTGCACCTGCGAATTTTCTGCTTGTCAGGTGGATGGCTCGAGCTCTGTTTCGTGATCCTCGCCGGCGTCGAAGCAATAGCTTTCAGAAAATAATGTCACCCTTCGTGGTTGAATGGGTTACTTCGGCTCATACTACGATAATGTCATCGCTTCGCGATTTGCACTACTCCTGTTAAGCTCCCGCTTGGCCGGAGAATGAGGGTTAGAATTATTATAGAACGTCTCTTCGCGACTGCTGTTGGAGATTTTCCAAAACCCCGAAGGGGTAGAATCATTGTAGATGGGTCGCAAAAATTTTGGTTGGAACCCCGAAGGGGTGGCGTTGGAACAGAAGGGTGTATCTCGGATGTGTTGGATCATACCACCTCATTCGGGGTTGCAGAGGGAGTATTGGTTCGTGCTATAGCAGTGTCATCGATTCGCGGTTTGTACTACTCCTGTTAAACTCCAGCTTAGCCGGAGAATGAGGGTTAGAATTATTATAGGACGTCTCTTCGTGACTGCTGTTGGAGATTTTCCAAAACCCCGAAGGGGTAGAATTATTGTAGATGGGTCGCATAAATTTTAGTTGGAACCCCGAAGGGGTGACATTGGAAAAGGGGGGAGCGTAGGAGAAGGTGGGGTAATGCCATCCCCTCGGGATTGAAAAATGTGCGTTGGCCTGTGTTACAACATTACCATCGCTTGATTACCGCGCCCAGTGCTTTCCCGAAAGCCGAAGGGGTGAAATAATTCTGGAACGTTTCCATGAATTTAGGTTGAAACCCCGAAGGGGTGACATTGAAAAAGGGGGGAGGATATGAGAAGGTAGAATAATGTCACCCCCTTCTGGGATGAATATTACGTTTTGGATCGCGATAGAAAAATGTCATCGCTTCGCCACCGCCATACGACTCTGCCAAGGTTCCCTTTTTCATGAGTGAATGCGCCGCAACCGATTCATGTTGTCATCCACAGAAGCTGTTATTATATTCTTTTTCCCGAAGCAGCACCGATTGTCAAACTAAAAAGGAGAATAATCATGCGAAGACTTACGGTCCTACTTTGTACCCTTTTCCTCGCAACTGCGGCCCATGCTCAATCAAACACGATTTCTGTAGCGCAGAAGGGGGAGAAGGCAGTGTTATTTAACTTTTCAGGTTTGAGTAATCTCAATCTGGGGGCGTATGAAGGCGGTTTCGGCGGGAAGTATTTCATATCTGATGGTGTCGCCGTGCGGGGAATGCTGATGTTTGGAATAAACAACCAGACCACCAACACTAACCCCAAATTCACCGACAACACTCTTTCTTTCGGCATAGCCGCCGCCCTGGAATATCATTTGCCTCTCTTTTCCCAGGTCAGCCCGTATTTCGGCGGGGGGATTTTCTTCAATAGCACTGGAGAAACCAGGAATCCGGGATCGAGCAAGACCACGAATTCTAGCTTTGGCGTTGGGGCACTCGGCGGTGTGGAGTACTTCTTCAACCAGAATCTGAGCCTTGCTGCAGAATACCAGTTCGGATTTACCAGCTCGACCAATACCACTTCAGGATCCCCGAACACCAGCGAGTTCCAGTTAGGATTCCAGACAGCCGGCTTGACGCTGGGCGTGTACTTCTAGAGGTGTTGAACTTTCGGAGCTGACCGGTCGGCTGGGCAAGGCCGCAGTTCAGCTCGGAATTGTCGGTCTAATCGGAGGCGGACCACCCTCGGTGCACAATCCGTGGATTCGCCTTCGATTCTCATCATTTGAACGGCCTTGGCATATCTGTATTCCCCCTAATTTCCATTCTCCCGCTGCGGAACAAAATACCTGCCTGTAGGTGTTACCCATTCGAGGTAGAGGAAGGCTGCGTCAGCCTTCCCATGAGCGAGCCAGGAGGGGAGGTTTGCACACCGCATGCGTGCCGACCACAAGAATTCTGCGTGAAAATAAGTTGTTTCAGTCCACAACAGGAGGAGGACCACCTATGAATCGCCGATCCTTTATAGATGAAGCGCAGGGTGCGGTGAGGAAGCTGAACCGTGATGTGAAAAGCATCAGGTCCGAACTTTCTTCGGCCGTCTCTTCGGCAAGTTCTGTGAATTCATCCACGACGAGAGCCGGCAGGAGGAGAGTATCGACTTTGGGGCTCGACCCGTACACTGCACCGCTTGACTACCAGCACGCGGCACATCTTCTTCGCCGCACGCTGTTTGGACCCACTCACACCGAGATCAGCGCCGTCGTCGGGCAGTCGGCACAGGGGGTGGTGGACCAGCTTGTGTCGGATCCGCCGCTTCCGTCTCCGCCGGTAGACTTCAATCAGGCCGACGCAATGTTCAACCAGTCCTGGGTTCAGCAACAGTACAACGGCAGGCAGGAATATTCATGGGAGATTTCTCTCAAAGCCTGGTGGCTCGGCCTGATGATATCGCAGGGACTTTCCCTGAGGGAGAAGATGACGCTTTTCTGGCACAATCACTTTTCGGTGCAAACTTCAACCGTCAAGGATGCGTGCTACATGTACCAGTACCTTGACCTTCTACGCCGCAACGCGTATGGGAATTTCAAGGTTCTAACCAGGTCTATAACGACAAACCCGGCAATGCTGGTCTACCTGAACGGCGACACCAATACCAAGGCGAGCGCAAACGAGAACTATGGCCGGGAGCTGCAGGAACTGTTCACAATCGGAAAGGGACCGGAGATCGCGCCCGGCGATTATACCTATTACACGGAAGCGGACGTCAAAGCCGCATCGCGAGTGCTGACAGGCTGGATCGACAACCGTATCACCTTATCTTCCTCATTCGATCCGACGAAGCACGACACCACCGATAAACAATTTTCTGCCCACTACCAGAATACCGTAATCAAGGGACAAACAGGATCAGCGGGGGCCAATGAGACCGACCAGCTGATAGACATGATTTTCAACCAGAACGAGACAGCGAGGTTTATATGCAGGAAGCTTTACAGATGGTTTGTGTTTTCGACGATTGACGACACGATCGAACAGAACATTATCGGTCCCCTTGCCGATACTCTAATTTCGAACTCTTATGAAATCGGACCTGTTCTGAAACAGCTTCTGGGCAGCCAGCACTTCTTTGACAGCTCCGCAGCCGGGTTCATTGGAGCGATGATAAAGTCTCCGGCCGACTTTCATGCAGGTCTCCTGCGCTCACTGCAGGCGACAATTCCCTCCGGAACGGTCGCCTCTTATTCCTCGTGGAATTACGTGCGGGGCCTCATGGCGTCGAACGGCATGGACCTGCTCGATACTCCGGATGTTGCCGGCTGGAAGGCGTACTACATAGATCCAAACTATTACCAGTTATGGATCAATACCGATACGCTGCCGCCTCGTTCGAGTTTTGCGACCAGGGTTATCAGTGCGAACGGCATAGACAGCAGCTCGTTCCAGTTGATAGTCGATCCGCTGGCCTATGCGGCTTCCTTCCCTTCGCCCGAAGATCCAAATGCTCTCCTGGCCGGGATCATCAGCCACATGCTTGGCATTTCTCTCTCGGCTACTCAGACCGCCTATCTCAAACAAGTTATGCTGGACCAGCTACCCGATTACGAGTGGACTGCCGCTTGGTCACTTTATACGAACGATCCAACCAACGTAACCAACCGAAACGCCGTTAGGGACAAATTGCTCCTGCTTCTCGACGCAATAGCCCGTATGGCGGAATATCAGGTCATGTGAGGCTATCATGAATAGAAGAGAATTTCTGAAGCTGAGTGCGCCGGTTGCGTCCCTTCCTTTGCTGTTGAACGGACTGTCGGTCAAAGCCTACGCCAGGACTGCATTAATGGATAGAGTTTTCAAGACCGCAGTAGAGACCGATCGTGTCTTCGTCCTTCTTCAGATGAGCGGCGGAAACGACGGACTCAACACCGTAATTCCGCTGGACCAATACAGTGCCTACCAGGCAGCAAGGCCGAACATCGCCCTGCCTGAGTCGAGCCTGACTGCAACCAAACTCTCAAACGCGACCGCACTACATCCTGCAATGACCGACATGAAAGCGCTGTACGATGACGGGATGCTCGCTGTGGTCCAGGGTGTGTCTTACCCTAATCCGAACCTGTCTCATTTCCGCGCGACGGATATTTGGCTCACTGCCGCCGATTACAACCAGTACCTCGAGACGGGGTGGCTGGGGCGCTATCTGGACTATGAGTATCCTGGTTTCCCTGCCGGCTACCCGACTCAGGCGGTGCCTGACCCGGTAGCAATACAAATTAGCTCGGTTGTACTGAACGCACTTCAGGGGCAGACGGCCAGTACCGGGACGGCTATTACCAATCCCAACGGAAGTTTTCTAGCGCCGAGCGAACAAGGTCAGCCTCCAAACTCGCTGGCCGGCACGCAGGTCGCCTACGTGCGCGCGGTGAACTCTCAAACACAGCAGTATACCGCCGTGGTGAAATCGGCATACAATGCGACGAAGAACCTTTCCGATAAATACCCGACCCAGGGTACGAACTACCTGGCCGACCAGTTCGCAATCATTGCAAGGTTGATAGCAGGCGGCCTGCAGACCCGGATCTACGTTGCAAATATCGGCGGATTCGACACGCATTCGGGACAGGTCTCCGTAACCGACCCGACCACCGGCGAACACGCTAAGCTTTTGGGTAATATGTCGGCAGCTATCGGCGCGTTCATGGATGATCTGAACCTCCTGGGTGTCAGGGAGCGCGTCGTTGGCATGACGTTCACAGAGTTCGGAAGACGGATCAAGTCCAATGCCAGTTACGGCACCGACCATGGGACCTCCGAGCCCGTTTTCATTTTCGGATCGAAAATCAACGGAGGAGTCTATGGCGTGAACCCCACGATCCCCACCCAGATCAACGTCAACGACAATCTCGGGCTCCAATATGACTTCCGTCAGGTCTACAGTTCCGTGCTAGGCGAATGGTTCGGTGCGGGTACGGACGAACTGACTTCCACGATGCAAAGGCAGTTCGACACTCTTCCGATATTCAGCAATCTAACAGGCGTGAAGAACCAAAACGTGCCGAAGGAATTCAACTTGTATCAGAATTATCCCAACCCGTTCAATCCCTCGACAAATATCCGGTACGAGATACCTTCTCCTCAGCGTGTAAGCATCAAAGTATACGACGACCTGGGAAGAGAGGTGACGACTCTGGTCGACGGATTCAAGTCTGCAGGGACGCACGAGGTTGTATTCAACGCACGGGGTCTGGCTTCCGGCGTCTACTTCTACAGGATGCAGACGCCTCACATAAGCGACACCAAGAAGATGGTATACATCAAGTAGGAAAACGGGGTGAAAGGAGAGTGGAAGCCGGCGGCGAACCGGCTTCCTGTCTGGTGTTCCACGATTGTGGCTGAGGCTTACCTGTACTCCCCTACAATCACGCGCTTGCACGCACGCGGTCGACAGCGGGATCCCGTGCGACCACAGTCATTCTAGAAATAGGCGGCAAGAGTAAGACCCGCCGTCTGGAAACCAAGCTGGAACCGGTTGTTGCCGGGAGCTCCGCTGGTAGAATTGTTTGTGCTCGTGAAGCCGAACTGGTATTCCGCGCTGAGACTGATGTTGCTGTTGAAAAAATACTCTATCCCTCCGACGGCGCCAAGACCGAAGCTGGTGCTGCTGTTCTTGTTTGCGCCCGGGTTGGTCGTGTTTGCATTCGTACCAAACGAGAGCAGTCCTCCGACATAAGGGCTGATCCTGGAAGCCAGTGGAAGGTGATACTCTAGTCCTCCCTGGATGCCGAAGTCGAAAGAATTTGACGATGTCTGTGGTATGGAGTTAGAAGTGTTGTTGTCGATGCTGAAGAGAAGCATGGCACGAACAGCCATACCGTCAGAAATGAAATATTTCCCTCCTATTCCTCCGTTGTAACCGTCCAATCCGAGATTGCTGAGTCCGACGAAATTGAACAATACGGCTTTGTCGCCCTGTTGGGCGACGTTAAGCGTCTGTGCACGGCTTTCGACGGCCGTGGAGAATATGAATATTGCGAGTACTATGATCGTTCTGCGCATTATGTTTTCCTTTCCGATTTTTTCAATGTTAGGAAACCCGAATCCTCCTCTTAAACGCAAACGCGGTTGTGGACGCTCTTCCACCGACTACGCATGAAGTTTTGCTAGATCCTCCCGCCTTCTCCTCCACGTGACGATGAAACCGATCACCATTATTATTACGCCACCCCAAACCAGGTTGATAAAGGGTTTGATCGTGGCCTGTATGATCAGCACCTGCTTCTCGGGGCCCCGGGGACCGGTGGATTTCTTCAGGAGAGCCGCGTCCGATGAGTTTCGAGCGGGCAGATAATTCAAAAGAATTCCGGATTGCCCGGTCTTGTTATCGACGTGGATCCGGCTTACCGTGAACCGATCTCCCGATTTGGTGCGTAAAGTCCTGGCTTTGTTCTGACCTCCGCCGTTGACCTCGTTCGTCAGATCGATCGTGAATCCCGTTCCCCCGGCCTGTGAGAGTTTGACTTTCGAGGTGATATTGAATGGCTGCCCGCTCATCATTGCAGCCTTCTGGCCTTGTGGAATGGAGAAGCCTTCAAAGGTAAAAGTATATTTGCCTGCGGTTACAGGCTCGTTCAAATCCAGAGGTATCAGTATGCCGCCCGGTGAGGTCTGCAGACTGCTGCCGCTGCTGCCGTGCTCCTCTTCGACGGACTGCGGCGAGAGGTACAGGTCCCGGGTAAGCATATTCTTCCCTATGAAGGCGAGAAGAGCTGGATGAGTGAACGCATTATAGTTCACAAGACTGAATATATACGGGTTTCGTATAATCGCCCCTCCTTCGTACATGCTGGAATACATGACCAGAGGTGCATCGAAGCTGCTTTTTCCGTTGCTGACAACGACGTTATAAGCAGTTCTCCCAAGACTCATCTGAGAGGTCCCGACATACGTGAGTTTATAGCCGAATGCCTGAGCCGGCTCGTTCTTCGGCAAGGAAAGGACTACCTGTTTGTCGTAGTGTGTTGATGCAATGATGCCGATGAACAAAATGGCAATTCCGATGTGTGCGAGAGATGCCCCGAGAAACTTGGGGTTTCCCCTGGCAATTTTCTGAGCAATCTGGAAATTCACGAAGAGCGCAAAGGCACTGGAGATAAAGAACAATATCATCCATATGTTATGCATGCCGGCGAATATCACGATTCCCGTGAGAATAATTGCGGCGATGGCAGGCATACGGGCCGTTCTGTACAGTGACTGTGAATTAGTTTTCTTCCACCATAGCAGCTGCCCGAATCCTATCATCGCCGCCATGAATATTGCCAAAGGAAGGTTGGTCTTTATGTAATAGCTCGGATCCACGGCGCTGGGCTTTCCCTTCAATATGTTTGTGATGAGAGGCGCACTTGTTCCGACGAGAGTGAAGAAAGCAACTATGACCAGCGATGCGGCTCCGAGAAAAAGGGCAAATTCTCTGGACGTTACCGAATAGCTGATCTTCACGTGCGGAATCTCTTTGACGCGGATGAGGTACAGCGCCGTTCCAAGAATCACGAAGAAAGTTATCAGGAGGACAAGGTAAACGTAAACCCACATCCCCGGCTTCTCGAAACTGTGGACCGAGGTATCGCCGAGCACACCGCTCCTTGTGAGAAAAGTGCTGTACAATACGAGGAGAAACGGCAACATCCCCATGATTATATTTGCTCGCTTGAATCCGCCGGTGCGTCTTTGGACGAGAAGGGTGTGCACTGACGCGACGGCAATGAGCCAGGGAATGAAGGACGAGTTTTCCACCGGGTCCCATCCCCAGAAACCGCCCCATCCGAGAGTCTCATAAGCCCAGAATCCTCCGAGCGTTATCCCGAATCCGAGTATCGCGGAAGTGAAGAGCGTCCAGGGAACCGCTACTTTGATCCATCTGTCGTAATCCCGTTTAAGCATTCCTGAAAATGCGTGGGCGAAGGGTACCGCCGTCGAAGCGAACCCGAGAAAAAGGATAGGAGGGTGAATTACTATCCAGAGATTCTCCAGGAGTGGATTGAGCCCCCTCCCGTCTGTCGGCATAAATCCGGCATGAACGTCGTTAGGCCAGGTTTGCCAGACCCTTTCGAACGGGCTCTTAACAAGGGCAAGAAGGATCAGGAAAGTCGCGATGGCTGAATATATCCCCATCACCGAAGCTTCATAGTTGTGCTTCCTCGAGTACGCCATCAGTATAAGTCCGATTATACATGTGTACATCGTCCACAACATGAAGCTTCCCTGCTGCCCGACATAGAACGTCGATACGAGGAGGGGAGGGTGCAGTTCGTAGGAACTGTAGCTCCAGACGTAAGTGTATTGGAACTGATGAGTCAGGATGAGCCCCATGAAGTAGCCGGCCGTGAGGATTACTCCGACCGCGCCGACATGGAACCCGGCCCTGGCGATTTTCAAATATTCTTCATTTCCACTGAAGAAGCTGAAAGTGTACGCTGCAGTTGCAGCAACCATGCCGCAAAACGCGACAACGACAAGATAATTTCCGATCATTGGCTATCTCCTCCCCTCGATCGTTCTCTCTGATTGACCTAGCTCTACCGATTCCCGTTCAATCTAACCGTTTTCATATTTGCGTCGGCAGACCGATGGATGAGGGCCTCGTCCGCAAGGACAATGGAAGTCCTGGGTGTTGCCGGCTTCATCGTGCGACGCCCCGATTGCATTTCATAAGGACAGCGACCAGCTGCTTCCTCAAGTTGAACGCCGTGGCCTTTTTCCATCTGGCGGAGATGGTTAAGATAGGGGCATTCCAGATAGGGACATTGAACTGCTCCGGCCGGGCAGCTGTTCGCGCAGCGCTGAGCGTTCCCCGCGTACTTAACTGGTATGATCCTTTTTGCCGAAGTTGCTGTAATGCCATTCGATGGAGCAATGACACCTATTCCCACGATAGCCGTGACAGCAACTGCGATTGCGACGGCGAGGTATTTCTTCTTTCCGTTCATTTCGTTCTCCTCCCTGTTATGTGGTGAATCGTACTTACGGCCGGACAACCTCTCTCCTAAAAGGCAGGCAGGCCCTCCATTTCAAAATCGTTCCGTTATGCCTCCCATGAAGGTATTGTAGCTCGTCGGACCGCTAAAAGTCCCCTGGTAGTAAAGGTTCAAGAAGACGTTGCCGAGCAGTCTGGTGGTGGCCTGGACGCTCGGCTGTTTCTGTATTAGTCGCATCGATCCCGATCCGAACCCGTAATTGAGCAGCGAATAATTGACCATGATATAGCTGGAATTGAAGGGGATATACTTGGATATCGAAACCCCATAAACCGATCCGTCGACGTAGCTGCTAAAGATGCGGCTGTACGAAACGGTGGCGGTGACCCTTAAGAAAGGAATATTTGACTGGGTAATGGAAGCATTAGCGTTTCTCGTCGGTGCAATGTCTCCCATTTGAAAACTGTAATCTCCTCCCACGGCTATGAAAGTGTAGGGAAGGGGTCTGAGTTGGGTCTCGAGCCTGACATCCTGCCTGAGCTGGTTATTGCTTTCCAGAATGCTGTCGAGGACGCTGCCGAAACTCTGATAGTATATTATGTTCCTTTGTGCGCTGTAAGAGAAATTGAAGGTGACCATATTCACGGGGTAATAGCTGGCGGACATGTACAAGTCGGTCAGTGACAGGTCATTCACCGGTTTGCCGTTGTTGATTCTGAAGAGGTCGATATCGCCGGATGCATAGAGGTTGACATTTCGGATCGGGGTGCTGTTGTGCTGAAAATAGATGAAGCGCCGGTCCGTACTAAAGCGGTTGTATTCCTGGAGGAAGCATAACGTATTAGTCATCAGACCGGCGCCCATCTTTTCTGCATCGCTGACATATCCCCCGAACTGAAAAAGATTAGGGTTAAACGCGAGACTGTAAAAATCGGGCCTCGATCCGATGATTTCACCCACCGCTAAGTCTCCGAACTTCTCCTCTGCCTGGAACCCGTCGAACGGGCCGATCCCCGACAGACGGTCGCTGGCGATTCGACCGACCCGCATCTCCAGCCCGGGTGTCTTGTAGGCAAGGGAAAGGCTGTAGATGCGAAGACTGTTAAAAGGGCTGATGCTCAACTGTTTCCATTGCGAAGCGACATAACTGACGTACATGTAGTTCGTGAAGTAGAATTGCGACCCGGCTATTCTGTCAGCGTTCAGGTTGATCGTGTAATTCCATCTCTGAATTCTGCTCGCGCCCGTGTAGTTGGAAATATTCGAATATGAGTTGACTGTGATGCCGCCGTATAGACGAGGCCCGAGTGAAGTCGTATCGGGGGTGGAACTCACCTGGACGGTTTCTGCCGGTTTCGTTTGAGCGGCCAGGCTCGTGTCGACCTCCTCCCCGGCAACAGGCGTGTTGCTTTTTGTCCGGTATATCGGCCGAACGAAGGCGAAGATATGGTCACCGACTTTGACAAAGGGCTTGCCTATTATCGGTCCGGCTACCGAAGAAGTCGATATGTACTTCGCGGTCAGAACGGGAGTCAATGTTCCGCGCCGATAAGCATATAACGTATCGCCTTTATCGATGCCATCGGAGTTTTTGAACCCTACATAGATGTTCATCGGCGACACGTATGTTACCGAACCGGTCTTTCTCACGATTTTTGATTGCCGTGCAGCCGCGCTTCCGTAAAGGAGGGCAAGAAACCCGAAGGAATATGTCAAAAAGTTGATTCTATAACCTGACATGAACTAATCTCCCTTTCCCGTCGGGTGACATGAATAGCAGGACGTGGGGCTGTAAACATACCCATTTACGTCCGTATGGTGCGGATCGGTCTCGGCTTGTGTGTGACACCCGCTCGTGGTGCAGGAGAATACGGCGAAATTCGAAGGACTCGTGTGGCACTGAGAGCACGTAAGAGGCGGAGCCGCATGATTGCCTGACGTGATCGGGAACTGAGTATGATCGAATGTCGAATTGTCCCAACTCGTGGTGTTATGGCATTGGGCGCAATTATGCGGGTATCCCATCTGCAGATGGTTCGGATCGTTGGTATTGTTGTAGTCATTCGTATGGCATGAATAGCAGTCTGTCGGTGGCGGCGTCGTGTACCCGTTGGTATGGCATTGAGCACATTGCAAGCTGGTGTGAGCGCCGGTCAGAGGAAAACCCGTTGTGCTGTGATCGAATGTCGCGTCGTCCCAGCTCGTGGTGTTGTGGCACTGGGCACAGGTGGTCGGGAATCCTTGCTTTGCGTGATTCGGGTCGGTGGTATTGTTGTAATCCTTTGTGTGACAAGAGTAACAGTCTGTCGGCGGCGGTGTCGTGTAGCCGTTGGTATGACATTGCGCGCATTGCAGGCTGGTGTGAGCGCCGGTCAGAGGAAAACCCGTCGTGCTGTGATCGAAAGTTGCGTCGTCCCAGCTCGTGGTGTTGTGGCACTGGGCGCAGTTGTGCGGGAATCCCTGGGCGACGTGATTGGGATCGGTAGTATTGTTGAAATCCTTTGTGTGACAAGAGTAACAGTCTGTCGGCGGCGGTGTCGTGTAGCCGTTGGTATGACACTGTGCGCATTGTACGGTGACATGAGCGCCCGTCAGAGGAAACCCCGTCGTGTTATGATTAAAAGTGGCGTCCGTCCAGTTTGTAGTATTGTGGCATTGGGCACAGTTGGTTGGAAAACCAAGCTTCGTATGGCTCGGGTTCGTTGTATTGTTGAAATCGTTCACGTGGCAAGAATAACAGTTTGTACTCAGCTTGGCTGTCTGGTTGGTGTGACAGGAGGCGCATTGCAACGAGGCATGCGCGCCGGTAAGAGGGAAACCGGTCGTTGAATGATCGAATGCCGCCGGTGCCCAGCCGTTGATAGTGTGACAGGTCTTGCAATTGGTGGAAAAATTGTTCGATACATGGTTAGGGAACGACACCTTCATGTAGTCCGATTTGTGACAGCTGTAGCAGTTGGTCGATAGTCCGCCGAAATTCATAGTCCCTTGTTTGTGACAGGCGAAGCAGTTTTGAATCGCGTGTCCCGCCACAAGAGGGAAGAAGTCGTGATTGAAATGCGTAGGCCCCCAGCTCACGTCTATGACGTTGTGACAACTCTGGCATTTTGTGGAAAAGCCGGCCTGAACATGGTTTGGCGCTGTAGTAGAATAGTATTGTTGCGAGTGGCAGCTGATACACTGCACGCTCACGGGAGGGAAGTACAGTCTGGAATAACCGGAATGGCAGCTCTGGCAGTCGACGTTTTGATGCGCGCCCACGAGCGGGAATCTGGTGTCCTGATGGATTTGCTGGATGTTTACTATCAGCCACGACTTCGTGTTGTGGCAACTCGCGCAATTGGAACCGAGGCTTCCCTGGTGAACGTCTCTATGGCATGAGCTGCAGGTCGGACTGGCCTGCGAGAACACCAGGCTCTTGTGACACGACATACAGGCGAGTGCGCTATGCTGACCCGTGAGCTTGAAGGATGTCTGCGTGTTGTGGTCGAACTTCATTTTAGACGGATCTATCTTCCACGAAGTCGGAACGTGGCACGACGAGCAGTCTATCTTCAGCTGCTTCCCATGAGGCGACTGCGCAAAGGCACTCGATGCGAGAAGCATCAACGTTAGGACGAATGACAGGCTTCGCATCTGAAATCCTTAAGTTTGTATTGAATGAACGTGTTTCCGTCGACCGTAACAGGTTTATGGCATTGGATGCATTGAAGTTTGGCATGCGCACCGGTCAACGGGAAAGCGGTTTCCTGGTGATTGAATTTGGTCGGAGACCAATTGTTGAAGGTGTGGCACCGCTGGCAATCGGTGACCTTTCCGTGCTTCGTCTTCACAGCGAATTGGCCGAAATGCACATCGCGATGGCACGTCACGCAATTCGGACTGAGCGAACGGAACACCGATACTTCGACTCCTGCTGCGTTCTTCCTGTAATGGCAACTCTTGCAGGATACGTCCGCATGTTTTCCAAGCAGCTTGAACCCCGTCCTGTCGTGGTCGAAGGTTACTTTTGCCCATGACTGTGTATTATGGCAGCTCGAGCAGTTGTTGTCGGGCAGAAACTTCGCGGTGAGCTGGTCACCGTGCACGTTCTTGTGGCAGTCGATGCACTTTGTGCCCAGCCCCTTGAAATGCCACTTGTTCGACCGCATATGACAAGACTGGCAGGCAATGGCGAGATGCGAGCCTGTGAGAGGGAATTTACCTTTGTCGTGACGGGCGACGGTAAAGGTCGACAGGCTGAAGCCGTCCACAGTGTGGCAATCTGCGCAGTTCTCGACAACATGATCTACCGTGAAATCGCCGTGGTGAAAGTCTTTGTGGCAATCAGTACAGAGCGCATGCTTCGGCTTCGAGTTCAGATTGGTCCCATGGCAATCCTGGCATGCGACCTCTGCATGTTTGCCGCGCAGGGGATACCCGGTCAGGTCGTGATTGAAGGTGTGGGTGTTGATCAATTCGAAAGATGTCGTTGTATGGCATCGCTCGCATATTTCGCCGAACCTTCCGTGATGAACGTCGCGATGGCAGGGGACGCAGTTCTGGTATTTCAAGCCTGCGAATTTTACGAACGGTTTTCCGTCCCTGATTTCACTTGTATGACATTGACTGCACTCGACTTTCTTGTGTGCTCCGGTTAGCGGAAAAACGGTCTTATCGTGATTGAATTTTGCTGCTGGCTTGAAACTTGTCTCGTTGTGGCATGACGCGCAGTCGTTTCCGAGAGTCCCCTGATGCGGGTCTTCATGGCAGGAGCTACAGTTGCTGCTCAGCCCCAGGAAGGTTCCTTTTCTTCTTTCGAACTCCGGATTCGTGATGAACTTCGGCTGATGGCAGGCCGCACACTTGAGTGTCGCGTGCTTACCCTTCAGCGGATACCCGGTCATGGCGTGGTTGAAGGTCGCGGTATCGAAATGGATTATTTGGAACTGTCTCCCGTGATGTTCGCTGTGGCAGCTCGCGCAATTTTGACTTCTGACCTTCGGGTTTGCATGATACCCGCGGTTTTCATCGAGGAGGGTCTGTATCTCCTTGTGACACGAGAGGCATTTGAAGTTTTCCACTCTCTTGCCGAGTACATGGCACCTCGTGCAGTTGCTGATGCCGCTGAACTGTGCGTGGGCGGTAGTAAGTGGCCCCGGCGATATTTGTGCGCTAGCGCTTGCTGCCATAATCAAATTCATTGTTGCGATAAGCAGGTATTTCGAAACTCTTTCCCATTTAGTCGTCATGTTTTAGGATGGCTTCTCCGTGCTTGGCAGTTACGGTTATACCGATCTTCTGCAGAAACGCTGTCGGGAGGGTGCCTCCTGCGAAAATGTAGACCAGATCGTTGGCGATTGTGAGCGGGTCAGGCTCGTCGTTGATCGAAAGTATCACCGATTCCTCGGTAATCTCCTTTACATTAGAATCGAAGATTATCCTGATCTTTTTGCCTGCAGCCATTGCCGAAATCTTGTTTGCGTTTTCCGGCTTCAGTCTGGAGAAGGTTGTCCCGCGGTACGATATCGTCACCTGGTTTCCGGCGTCGGCCTCCGCGATTAAAATGGCGTTCTCAACGGCCGAGTCGCCCCCGCCGACTACGAGAACTTTTTTCCCGATTATCAGTTCCGGCTCCAGCAGTCTGTAGGCTACCTTCTCTCTTCCTTCTCCCGGGACGCCGAGTTTTCGCGGCGAACCGCGCCGCCCGATAGCAAGTATCACTCCCTTGGAGGTGTACGTCCCTTTGGATGTCGTCACCTGGAATACTTCGCCGTTCTTCTCGATGGATTCCACTCTTTCGTTCTCGTTTATTTTGACGCCGTTTTGTTTGAGGACGAGCTTCCAAATATCGAGGAGGCCTGTTTTCGATGTCTGCCTGACTTTCACGGGTCCATAGAGCGGAAGGTCCATCGGGGCCGTCATGACCACCTTCTGTCTCGGGAAATTGAAAACCGTTCCGCCGAGAGTATCCTGTTCAAGGGTAACGCACTTCAGCCTGTTCTTAACGGCAGCCAGGGTTGCAGAGATACCCGCCGGTCCGGCTCCCACAACCACGAGATCGTAATCCGTCCGGAGGGACTTGTTCATTCTCTTCATGAAGAACTGGACCGCCTGTTTGCCTTGCTCCACGGCATTCTTGATCAGCGCCATTCCGCCGAGCTCGCCGGCGATGAACAGTCCCTGTATGTTGGTCTCGAATTCCTGCGTAACGTGCGGCAGCTCAACCCCGCGTTTCTCGGTTCCGATGCAGAGGGTGATCGCGTGAACAGGACAGGCGTGGAAGCAGGCGCCATGTCCGACGCACCTGGCGGTGTTTATGACGCGTGCTTTTCCGTCGACAATTCCGAGGATGTCCTTTTCGGGGCAGGCAGAAATGCATGCGCCGCTTCCGATACAGGTATCCTGGTTGACCACGGGGTGGAGCGACACCGGTTCATGCAGGCCGAGTTTCTTCGCGGATTGGAGCTTCGAAAGATTCTTAATCGATGTCCTCCGCTTTGCCGCGATATAGATCAGCAGCACGGCAAGAGTCATGAACGCCGCAGCCCCGTAGGTGACTGTCTGTTCAACCAAGGCTTCTGTCAAGTGAGGTCCTTCTCATTTGTACTCAAGAGTGTCAAAAGATCCACCTATACCCGAATGTGAACACCACGCCGATGTGAACGAACATGATCAGGAACATAACTATGGCGAAAGGTAAGTGGACGATATGCCAGTGTCTGAAAAATCGGTGCATCACTTTGAGGGTCCTGATCCGGCGCGCAGTCACCATCCGGACCTTGGCAATTCTCCTTGCACGAATCGTGTCGTGACGGGAGAGTCCGGCCCGTTTCAGTTCTCTTACGAGGATGCGTAGGGTCTTCGTCATATGAAAATAATCTCGCACCATGAAGCCGAGACTGTTCAGCAGAGTTTCCTTTCTCAGCTGGGTGTAATCGGAAGCGACCTCGATCATTTTGATCAGCTTCGGATCGACATGATAGTCTCTTTGCATCCGATCGGAAAAATTCTTCTGGATATCCTCAAGCTCGCGCACACTCAGGATCTGGCCCTGAATCGTTTTGGGAATCCTGACGTAAAGGAATCTCCCGACAACGCCGCTCAGAACGACGGCGGTCATACTCCAGAAGCTGACCGCGACGATTCCTCCGAACTTGAAAGATGTATGGAAAAGGACGAATACAGGCCCGAGTGTGCAGAGGAAAATGTGAAGCTCGAGCCAGTTCTTCAGATAGCCGAAATGGAGAAGCGCCCTTACTCTCTTCCGGAGCATGTACACTGCTACTCCGAGGATCATCATGAAACTTCCGATGACACCGAGTCCTTCGCCTATCAGGCCGCTTGGTTCAAGGAGCGAATTTTGAGGGTTGAAAAACCTGTTAACCAGGGGAGTGGTGTAATAGCCGTACCCGTTGACTACGAGTAACAGCGTTGAGAGGGTTCCTACGACGAAGAACGATCCCACATATATAGAATGCGCTTTTTTGCTCACGGACGTTCAGATTGTTTGTGAAACTAACCAGCACTTAATCTGATCGTCCCTCCCGACTTCTACCGACACAACGATAAGACATTCACGGCCTAGATGCAATACTTTATTGAAAGTATTTGAGTAGTACGTAACCGATGTGGTCAATTCAGGTGTACAGCCCATATTTTGCGGCCAAAAAAACGTGAGAACAGCAGGAGCTTGTTAGGCAATGGTCCGGTTCAGCCTGATCGTACGGGGAAGAGACCGTTTCGGTCTCTTTTCTCAAATACATTCCCGACGTTCCGACTCAATGGAATCTGGGCCGGCCTGGGCTCCATATCTCTGTGCCATGGGTTGAGTTTCTCTTCTCGAAAAGTACTTTGCCTTCTCCCTGCTGAAGGATAGAACGCGTGCCGGAACACCACCGGCGACAACGTTTGGTGGAACGTCCTTCGTGACAACTGAGCCTGCTGCAATAACAGCACCGCGGCCGATTGTAACCCCTTTAAGGATTATTGAACGACATCCGATCCACACATCGTCCCCTATGTCAACGGGCGAAAAATCCGTCGGTTGATCGTTAGCATCGACGGGGTGCAGGTCTGAGTCCATGATTACAACGTCCCACCCGATCCTGCAGTCCGCGCCGATTGTTACGCTGCCGACTGCGACTATGACTGCATTTCTGTTCAGATAAGTCCCGTTCCCTATGAACAACCTGGCTCCTTTATAGACTTCGAGCCTCACTCCCTGGTAGAATTCGCAGTTCTTCACTTCTATGGTTCCTCCCCGGTTGAAGACTCGCGGAGACGGGTATCGACCGGTCACTACTACGAGCCCATGATGCGTCAGTTTGCGGGCAAACCACAGACCCCTCAGATGGGAGCGAATAGAATATTTGCGGAGACGCTTTTCAACTCGGTCGGTGATCCTCGAAAATTTCTGAATGTCAAATCTGTCTTGCATATTTTGTCCCGGGAATAGTTTTTATGGAATTTGCAGATACTCAAGTTCCTACGAGCTCTTCGGCCGGGAATCGGTACCGCCTGGTGCAGTTGTTCTTACTCGGTCCGGCCTGAGTGAGGCTATTGACCGTAGCTGGGGCAGGGACCTACCGATGAGATTCCGCGCAACGGTTGATTTTATGAAACCGTAAAGGGCAACCGAGGCCGGGTACCTGACCGTTGCTGTCAGAATTCTCCCAATTCGTTCAGGCTGCATCGTAAGACGGTAAAACCATTCGAATCCGATTCGCCTCATCCAGACTGGAGCACGCGGGACGACGCCGGCAATATAGTCGAAAGTTCCGCCGACCCCCATGGCTAGCCTGGCAGTTAGATATTTCCCGTTCTGAAAAAGGAATTTCTCCTGTCTCGGGGCACCGAATGCCACGAGCAGGATGTCAGGATGTACCGCGTTTATGCGCTCGACGAGACCGTTTTCATTCGGCCTCCCGGAGTAACAACCTGCTATTCTCAAAGCCGGGTATTTCTCCTGTAATCTTCTAGCCGCTTCACGGGCCACCCCGTCGGCGGCCCCCAGCAGGAACATCGAGTATCCCTTTTCAGCCGCAAGCCCGGCAAGTTTCCATGTGAGATCGACCCCTGTTATTCTGTCGCACAATTCTCCATACATCATCTTCACGCCGAGCTGTACCCCGATTCCGTCCGCCACATTCAGGTCCGCGTGATTCAGGATGTAAAGGAACTCTCTGTCCTTCTGGGCCGTCATCACAAATTCCGGGTTCACCGTCGAAATTGTGTAAAGGCGGGACCCGTTGAGAAATTGCCCGATTTGTTCCATGATCTCAGAAAGCTTCAGCGTGTCTATCCGTACCGACAGTATCCTCGGCTGAAAGGATGGACCGGAAACCCTTGCAGCCGGGATAGGACCCATACCCCTAAGTGTTTCTATGCCGGTTTCCAGCAGCGCATCGGCAGCTCGTCTCTCAGTTTCTTGAAGCAAGTTTGTGGTCCCTTTCTGTTCTGAGCCATGTCTTGTCGTCGCCGTTCATCAGGGTCTTAAGGTAGAGCCTCAACTTCCAGACCGCGTATTTCGGCGTATTCATTAAAACGAGATATGAATCGCTGTTCGCTCCCGCTACTTTGAGTCCGTAAAGGACGTGAAATACTTCAAGCAAAAGTGCAGAACAATATGCGAGAGAAATCCATCCGACTGCCGGGGCAGCAAATAGTACAGCGGCAGTTGTGTTGATAGCCAGCGCTGTTGTCGTGAAAAGGAATAAGTTCACAAAAGCCGGCGTTATCAGCTCGAGAAGCATGTCCATGATCACGATTGATTTCTTTCTGACTGCTGCGGAGGTCAGCGGCCAGGCATACTTACGGATAAGCGAAAACCTGGCGATTTCCCACCTCCTCCTCTGACTTTCGGCAAGTCTGGAATCGGTAGGCATCATGGCCTTTACGGTTGCTTCCGGAGCGAAGAAAACTTTCACATTCTCTAGGACCAACTGAAGCGCGTACTCAAGGTCTTCGACCCTTGAAAAAGAGGACCACGGTAACCTGGAAAGCAGAGTCGCGGAAAGACACATGCCGTTTCCATTGAGTCCCATGCTGAGGCCGAGGGCTTTCTTGCCGAGCGGCCGGACGTAATTGTGGAGAAGGAAGCCGATACGCGTGGTTTCAGGACTCCAGGCTCCGGGCTCCGGAATGACAAGGGTACTGCATTGAATGCATTCCGCACCCTCGCCGAGGTAGTTGTTCATGACTGTAAGGAGATTTGCGGATGCGACGGTATCGGCGTCGATGATAACGAACGCATCGTATGCCGCACCGTCGTTCTTCAATTTGTCCATCGACCACCGCAGTGCCTGGCCTTTACCTCTATTGGATTCATCGAACCTTTCCAACACCACTACGCCCTTCGATCTGGATAACCTTGCCGTTTTGTCCGAGCAATTGTCTGCGATGACAATTACATCATATTTGTTTACTGGATAGTCGATGGCATTTAGGCTGTCGAGAGTATTCCCGATGACCGCTTCTTCGTTATGCGCGGGCACCAGGATGGCGAATTTTTTCAGCGATCTTGAAGAGGCCGTTCCGTACCGTGGTCGTCTATATGTTGCCGCAACCGTAAGCAAGGCAAGATATAATGCGAAGAACACAGCCGGAGCAAGGACTATTATGTCGATGAGTATCAGTATTAGCTTCATTTGTCTACTCTATGTGCAAGTGTACTTTCTCTTAGATTTATGCGTAAAACGTCTCTGAACATTAATTCAAATCATACGAGATTTCGCAACCATGGTCTTCTTGGGTGAAAAGCGAAATCGGCGAAGACCCATGCTGCAATTCGAGGTCGGGTCAACGTGAATCGTACGTTGTACGGGATTCCCGGGTGACCATAGGCCACGTAAATCCTGTAAGGACATTGGAGTTTCCTGG
This sequence comes from Candidatus Kryptoniota bacterium, assembly GCA_046706745.1. Taxonomy (GTDB): domain Bacteria; phylum Bacteroidota; class Ignavibacteria; order Kryptoniales; family JAKASW01; genus JAKASW01. The sequence goes on along the minus strand of JBJKPC010000034.1, from coordinate 10,987 downwards.
CGAGCGTTTCACCGTTCAACGGCAGGCTGAAAAACTGTTCAAGCTCGCAGTTGGTCTCGTCGTACAGGAGGCGCGTAAGAACTTCTCTCGCCAACGGAATATCGTGAGTTGCTATGCCGACTTCGCCGCATCTTCCTGCGAGTTTACCGGCGATGTCGAGATAGTTCTTTCTGCAATCGAGTCCGCGCCAGAGAGGGTCTTCCCATTGCCCTTTGACTATTCGGACCGGTGTTCCGAGTTCCGCGACTCTTTCGGCATCGGTAAGGCTTCGGTGCCACCTGGACGCCAGCGTATAGCCGATCTGGTGAAACGAAGCGGCGGCCTTTTCGACGAAGCGTAAGGCTGTATCGGCGGTATCAGGTCCTAGAGAATCGATATGCAGACGTACGGCGTTTAACCTTGCAAGGTAGATGAGGTCGCGGAACATCCCTTCGTCATAACCGATGGCGTCAAGTTTGATCGAAAGATAACACAGACCGCTTTGGGTCCCGACGGCGCCTAGTGCGGCGGCGTAGAGGTCAAACATCTTCCTGGAATCTTCCTGAGGCCCGGACCACGGGGAGATTACAGTTCGGAATCCCTCAGACTCGGCCCATCGGCAAATCCGAAGAGCATCATCAAGCTCGCTTCCTGCAACGTGACGGGAAGCAATCGCATTCGTGAGATTATCCCGCATTTTCCTGAGCATCGGTCCTTTTCCTCCCTCGACGTTTTGCGAGCCTTGTCGTGATCTTCTTTGAACAAATGCCGGCAGCGTCGGTCCAGAGATCTAGCATTGCGCTGAGAGTCCTTGGATATATCCTGTAAGTGACTACGGTATGGGATTCGTCGGCCCAGATATGGAGCCAGGATTCGTCGCTGCCGAGCATCTCGCAGCCTTCCAACCCCGAATCGAAGCAGTATCTGATTACTCTGTTCATGAGAAGAATGCCCGGCGAGCACCACGACCATGCCTCGTCGTGGCCTATCTTGAATATCCACAGTCTGTTTGAGTGGACTGCCGTGAGCTGGCCTGCGACAGTTATTCCATTGATCTTTAGGAAGAAGATCCTCAGCCTTCCTTCTCCGGCCTCCAGCCGTGAATATCTTCTGAAAAACGTACCGAGCTCCTCGTACGATTTCATAGCCGTTCGTGTTCTTCCTTTCCAGCTTGACGCTTCCACGCTGAACAATTCGCTTAGGTACTCATCGACGCTTTCAGGGCCCGGTACTTTCACTTCGAATTCAACCCTGCCTTTCGACTCGGCAAGCCGCTGGAGCCTTCGGAAACTGGATCGGCGACTCGAAGAAAGACGTTTCTCGAATTCCTCCCACTTGCCCTTTGTAGCAACCCACGGAAGCCGTTCTTCTCTCACCAGAGACCTGATCCCTCTCGAACGGATCGCCCTTTCTAGAGCCCGGATTTCAGGGGAGCCGAACCTCATGCCCTTGAGAAACACGGGCACATGCATGTCGCATACGGTTTCCCATAGCTGCTCGAGCGAGCGCTCGTCAGTATACAGCACTCCGCCTGGCTCGTTGGTAACTGAGCTTCCCAGTATTTCAAGTCTTTTTTGAAACCTTCCCCTGTAGGCAAGCGGCGCGATCGCCTTTATTTCACCTCCCCTGCGCACGAGGAGGATTTCCGGCTGCTCTCGTGAACCTATTGCATCTGCGAGCGAAAGGAACCAGTTGTGTGTAAGCAATGGGGTCCCGAACGACAATTCCAGGTTCACCCATTCTCTTCTTACCTGCCTGATTCTCTCGACATTGTCGATAAACTCTATGAATTCGTCCAAACGCTCCGACGGAAGATCTGGCGAGTTGATATCGTCGGAGACTGCCACTTCCGTGCCCAGAAAACTGTCAATAGCGCTGTTCATATTCCTCCCGTTCAACTTCCAAATTCTCGAAAAAAAGAGTGTCTGCTCATCCGTCGGTCACACTTCATCACAATACGATCCTGTTAACTTTTGCCTGAGGAATCGGATACATCATCGCACTCCTTGTTTAATTCATGACCGTCCGCCTTTGCCCGCGGGTCTACTGAGGCTGCGGCGGATCCGGATGAACTATCACGCGACGCTGAAGAGTGCGCCATATTCTTCGATGCCAGCCGGTTTGTTATATGCCTTGCGTATCCGGTAAGTCCAGGAATCGGCCCTTTTTCTTTCATGAGGATTCCGGCGATCGTGCGCTCGCAAGTCAACCGCGATTTGATTTTATCCCTCAGCGTGCACAGACGGAACAGCAAAATCCCAGAACCCTTGACTCCTCTTTCTCCGGTCACAACGGAGATTCGCCAGTTCTGGCGAGTATCGGAGGTCAACTGGAACTTATAGGACTCTGTTCCGCGTCCCATGTCGATGACGCTGCATCCGGAATTGATCGAATCCAATATGTTGAGAAACACGAGGGCAGAGCCGGCCCCGGAGTTTCCCGGCGTGGCTGAGTCGTGATCGAAGCCGCTTGCATAGGTATGCATCGTGCCGTTGAACATGAAACAGAGATTGACCGCGATGGCTTTCCCTTGATATCTCAAAACCTTGAGCCACAGCGTCCCTTTTTCGCTAAGCGTTTTGGTAACATCCCGTATCAGCAGGCCGAAACGAGGATCGGAGAAAAGGCCCGGATATCCTATTGCATTCCAGCGTTTCTGATGAAGGCGTGATAATAATTGGACTGCGCCGTCGGTGCTCCTCTTTGTTGAAACATCATCGACGCTGTATTCCGTATTTTCGAGAAAACCTCTCTTAACGTATCGGAGATTTCGTCTGACGCTGCGCCGCATCGAAGAGAGGAACTCGTCCGGCGTTTTAGGCAGGAAAATTATCGGGCAGGTGTCTTCATGTTCCATTGCTATATCGAAACCGCAGGTCTTGCAAATCGGCAGGACATGTTTGTAAATGAATCCGGTTTCAGGAACATTCTGAAATTCGATCTCGTCCCAAAGGTTATTGTCGTTCCGGAGCAGCGTGACGACCGTCTCGGCCGTTTCCTTTTCAAAACCTTGTGCCGATATGATATCGAGGTAATCAAGAGGGCCCTGTTTCTCCAGCGACAGCACCGGTGATTGCGGAGAACGGAGGCCTGAGCCGAGAAGCAGAAGTCTCCTGAAGATTTTGAAATGAAACATCGAGTAAGTCTGGATGAAGAACGGGGCAATACCGATCAGGTCATTCCCGCGCCTTATGAGGGCAATAAAGAGGTGTTGGTCCGGCCTTGAGCCGAAATGTTTCCACCAAAAGTATTGCCAGGTAAAAGTCTGGAATACAGTCGCTGAACTCGCGGAGACCAGTTTGTCCCATTGGTTTTCCAGCGCAACGAAAGACGTCGTGTCGGTCACTATCTCGACGATGATCTCATTGCCGGGTTGATTGCCGTCGGAGATATCTACGACAGGTGAGGGAACAGTCCAATATGCCGCTGCCGGTTCAGTCATTGTAGAGGCTCCCTCCGGTTATCAGGTGACATGATATCATCGCAGAGTTCGCGGGCGATCGGACGATCGGCGCCACCTTGCCCAGAGTTATCACAAACAACGGCCGGTTATTCATTTGAGTCCACCTCGATGTTTCTGACATCCCGGTCGTTCGTGCCGCTTTGGACGCCGACACCGACCCGATTGCCGTGCAGCATCTGCCCTGTCTCCCACCTGATCCATTCGTAGTATTCATACGGGGTCAGGATCTTGAGCGCAAAATCGATGGCATTGGTTTTCCTCGTTATTGGAATCCTTCGAATATTGTATTTGTCGTGTAGGAATTTCGGCGGACCCGAATAGACTCCGCAGCCGAAGTCATACCCTGCCTTCTGCACCAGTCTCTCGATTCGGATATTGGCCGCGCCGAAAGGATAAGCGAACGAGATGACAGGTGCATTGATCAGGTTTTCAAGTATGTCCTTGGATTCGGCCAGTTCTCTCCACGTGTTCTGTTCGGGAATACTCGTCAGGTCTAGGTGTGTCATGGAATGGGATCCGATCTCAAATCCTGCATCTCTTAATTCCAGGATTTGATCTTCATCCATCAAGCCCGCTCCCTCGAAGCCGTTCTGGACATCCCACGTGTTGGATTTGATGGAGCGGTCACCAAGGACGAATGCTGTGGCCCGCGCACCGAATTCTTTCATGACCGGAAGGGCGTTCCGGTACACCTCGTCGTATCCGTCGTCAAATGTCATTATCACCGGTTTCTTGGGGAGGCTTAGTATCCCCTGTTTCGCAAGGGCGTAATCTTCGAAATTGATGCATGTGTAGCCCCATTTACCGAGGAGCTCCAATTGCCGGCGCAGCTGCGACACCGTCACATTCCAGGAATACTGGTCCGGGTGAACATCGTCGCCGACTACGCGATGATACATCAACACTTTGATGGAAGGCTGCGCGTCAGAGTTCTCCTGAGGCTCCAGCTCCCGAGAACGGTTGTCTTGTTTTACCTGGACCTTGTTAACTTTTTGTGCACGGATGCTGTGTCTTTCGCCATAAAGCGACATGAGCGCGTAGTCCATTTTCGCGATGACGACGCTCCAGTCGTAACGAGATTTCACGAGTTCATGTCCCCGCTCGCCCAAACTCAGTGCCTTTCCTCTGTTCAGCAGAAGCTCCACGACCTCCGCCGCGAATGATGCGGCACCATCGGCTACAACTAGGTCGACCCCGTTCTTTACTTCGATGCCTTCGCAACCGATGCTGGTTGTCACTATCGCTTTTTTCATTGCAAGTCCCTCGAGTATTTTAAGTCTCGTTCCGCTTCCCATTCTTAGCGGAACTACAAAAACCGATGCTTTCCAGGTGTAAGGCCGGACGTCATCGACATAACCCGTCACAATTACGTTGCGGCTGGCTCTGTTCTTGATTGCCTGAGGCGGGTTTTTCCCGACTATGTAGAATTTCGATTCGGGTATCACCCGCCTGATCAGTGGGAATATCCTGTCGAGGAAATACATCACCCCGTCCTGGTTCGGTACATAGTCCATTGTGCCGGTGAAGACCATCGAGTACGGCTCCGGCTCGGCCATAGTCGGAACGAAGTACCCGGTGTCTACGCCGTTAGGTATGACGAACTTCGGTTTTTCGGGGACTTCTCGATCGAGTATACGGCTGTCGTGAAGAGAAGTCGTGAAGATGGCATCCATCTTCCGACAGGCTTCGAGTTCCTCCAGGTGCGTCTTGCGGTACTCCCTGTAGTACAAAAGTCTTCTGGCCGGGGAACGGATCCCTTTATACATTCTCTCGAAATTAGAATACTCTACATTGTGCTCATCCATGATGCAGATGGTCTCAGCTCCGAATCGGAATTTCCCCATATGAGGGAACTCAATTATCGTGAAATCGAAACGGCTGTTTTCATAGAGCCTGTCAAGTACGGATTGCAGGCGCGATCCGTTAGTGTATTGGGTATAGAAGCTCTCGTTTCGCCTGAGCGCCGCAAGGATTCGAAACCACGGATGCTTGTGAAGTAGGGAATTCGGTCGGACGATGTGTATGCTGTCAAGCGTTTCTCCGAAGGATGACTTCAATGCATAGAGGTCGCGCTCCGTTCCCAAGGTGACCAACGTGACTTCATGCCGCTGTGCGAGCCCGCGCAGCATATGGTACATCCTCAGCGCGGCTCCGAAAGTCGGGGGAACGGGGGAATAAGGTGCTAAATGCAAAATTTTCATGCGTGGGCTCTCCTCCTTTCTGAAAAAGTTCTGACGAAGCTGGAAACTGATAGCTCGTCAAACAAGCCTTTGACCTGCGAAAGCTTGAAAGTTGATGTGGCAAAAAGGGCGACAATGTATACAGACATCCCGAGGACGGGCAGGAGAACCAACGGGATGCCGAGCGATTCTGCACCTGCGATCGATGCAGCCATCGCTGCTCCCGAGAGTACGCCTTTAGCGGACATTCCCAGGAGCTTTCGGGAGAAGAGCTCGCTCGGGACGAGATAAATGGCGCATACCATGACAAAGAGCTCCGTAACGTCGGTTGCGACGGCGGCTCCGATTCCTCCATTCCCTGCGGTTCTCTGAAAGTAAGGAATCAGAAAAAAATTCAGACCTATGTTGACGATCATCGCTCCGAAAGCCACCACTGCCCACTGCTTCTGCTTGTCGACAGCAAGGACTGCCCCGCCAAGGACGAAGTCTACATAGGTCAGAAGCATTCCTAGAGAAAATACCTGCAGAATGACCGATGATGGACCGAACTGCCTCAAACCGAACAGTACCTGCACTATCGGTCTCGCGAAGAAAATCAATCCCACTGCTATCGGTATCCCGGCCAGGAGGAGAAAAGCGATGCTATTCCGCGTCGTGGCGATCATCGAAGGGGACTCAGACCGACTGAGTCTCGTAAGGATGGGGTAGAGTGCCGCCGAATAAATGGCCGGAATGAACATGAGGATACCGAAAAACCTGAACGCCGCACCGTACCATCCTATTACATACGCAGGCGTCATCAGCGAGAGCATTATAGCGTCTACTCGATAATAGACAACCCCAAAGAGCGACCAGAGAAAGTAGGGGAGGCCGTCTTTCAACAATGGCTTGAGTTTTTGCCATCGCAATGAAAGGTTCACCCTGAACATACTCTTCGAGTATTTCCAGCAGATGCAGAAGTTGATGAATGGAGTCAACGCCATAAGGACGGCAACCGCAATTTCTCTCATCCCCAGCAGAAGGGCGGGGACCACCGTCAATGTCAAAAGCCCGCGGTCCACTACTGTCGCAAGCGAGGGGTACTTCATATTCTCAAAACCCTGGTAGCCGGAACGAAGGAGGAGCGTAAGATTCACCCAGAGATTCGAGAAGACCAGAACCATAATTAGGAGCGTAACCTCCTTCGAATAACCGGCAAACAGGCAAACCGCATACGCCAGTATCATGGAGATCGCCCACAGACCGATTCTCATCACGGTCGATTGTGCCATGAGTTCCGACGGATCTTCCCTGTTTCGGGAGACTTCCTTGGGGATATAACTCTGACCGCCGTAGTCTATGATCCATTGGCAGATCGTCTGGATGGAGATGGCAAGATACAACTCTCCGTACGCAGCGCTTCCGAGGTAGCGGGCCACGAACACCAGGAGAACTATTCCCGTAACCCATGTTGCGGCCTGTGCCATCATCATCAGGGCGCTGTTCTTGAAGAGAGATTTTACGATCGAATAGGCCATCGGTATCGGTTCCTTTTAATTGACCTGGTTCATGGCTTCTCTAGGCTGCAGATTTCGCCCGCTTTAATTGGGACGGCGGCTCTTTGCCCGGATCATTTTTATTGTTTAATGCTCTGATAGTAGGGATCAACCCGCACAGAGTACCGAGGAATACCATATCGCGGTAGTATGTAAGCTGGAGATCGAAATACGAAACGACCATCTGGTTTACTATCGAAACGATGATAAGAATGCACATGGCTTTGAGAAAAGGGTCTTTGACGATTCTCGTCATAGACGCCGTCTCGAAGAGAAGTCCGTCGACGAAGATCCAGAATGTGAAATAACCTATTGCTCCCATCTTCACTAGGAGCCAGAGTATCTCGTCGTGTGGTATCCAGTCCTGAAGAGGAAAGTCGATTTTGACGAGGGGGATCGGCTGGAGATACTTCTTACCAAAACCGATTCCGATAACAGGCGAATGTCGTACGGTAGAGGCCAGATCATATCGTTCGACTATCCTGTAAAGATTCGACGAATAGTGCGAACCGTCGGCCTTCCTGCTTTCGATCAGTCCGGATTTGATCATCCGCACGGGAGCGCCGAGCCTGCCGTGTGAGTTCCAGAATATTGCGGAGTAGATTACCACAAGGATCAGCGAAGGGATGAAATATTTGAAGAATACCGCTCTTTCCTTCCTGTCGAGCATGAGAATAAAAACTATCACGCATACGATGAATCCCGCGTAAGCGGCCCTTCTCTTTCCTGCATAGAATCCGACAAGGAAAACCGGCATGAGCATCAGGATTGCAGCCCTTTGCTTCATCTTTACACCGAAGAGCAAGAAAGCAAAAAGGAGCATGAGCAGATCCACGGTGAATACAGGGTCTTCATGATTGGTGAGGCAGAGATTTCCCCTGAAGCGAAATCCGAGTGCCGCAAACCTTGCAGCTCCCTGAAAGTCTTTCACGGCAATCATAACAATGAAAATCCACAGCAGCGTATAAATCTGCTCCCTGGTCTGTATTATCTGCGGAACGAGGAAATAAAGGAGAAGGAAATAAAACAGTGCCCGGACTTCCCAAAGAGAACGGAGAAAGATTCCGCCGGTTGCCAAACCATGGGCAAGCGAAAGTATCATGGCAGACATGAACAGAAGAGCCAGACCCCAAATAGGAACTCCTTGTAATTTCGTGTTTCTTCTGCACGCTATCGCGAGAAACAATCCAAACATCATGAGGACTAGCTGGATCTCTATCGGATTCATCACGCCGACCGACGTCGGGGGAAGCAGCGGATTTTGTTTGAGATTGTCGAAATACCTGACGGTTTCGGTGATCGGGTGGCCGGGTACGACGATGAACTGATCGAAAAACAGTACCATACCCACGAAGAGGTCGAATGCCAGATCTACTCTGTAAAATGAAAGGAAGAGAATCATGAATACGACGATCAGTGCCACCGAGGCTTCCATGTTTCCGTAGGTCTTCAGCAGCACGAACGAGAACAAGATTGAGAGCGCAATTATGACGATGTAAATGAGAGCCATGTCGAAGGGGATGTTCTGAACGAGTCGCCATGCGTGATCCCGGCTGTCTAGAGTTGTATTCCTGGTAAAGTCCATCTCTGCCTTATAACTTTGGAGCCTTGATCAGGTACATTTCGAGAACGACGAGCGCGGTTTGGAGAAGAGCGATCGTCGCGAGGATGATGTATTTGTCTATTCCGCGCCGCCGCTCCTGTCGGGCGAAAATCAGCACAACTCCTACCAGAGCCAAAAGCGTCATCTCGGGCAGCATGGTACACCTGCGCTTGCTACGTGATTCGTATTATTGTCGCGTCCCATCGGTTCCTTTTCATTTAGGTTGAACTGCTCAAGCGTTATATCTCAAAGGACATGCCGTATAGATTGCGGGAATGCGTCACCCGAATCATTCGTAGAAGCCCGATTGGTGCGGCCCGGATTTCCCGGCGGTGCTCCGATTACTGTCCGGTGTTTCCATCGGCGCCAACTCGGCCGTTGAAAGAGGTGCGATTGTACACACCGGAACGATGACGGAATGGCCTTCACGATCCGAATGAATGTTATCAGTGAATCAGGAGATCAAATCTACATCTCGGTAGTCATCGGCACGGTTGTTGAGCTATCCTGAGAAACAGCTGCCCGAATGCGATCATGATTAGACTCTTTATCGCCGACGATCACCCGCTTGTCAGAAAGGGGCTCAAGGAAATCCTTCAGGACGAGGGAGACTTGAAGGTCATCGGAGAGGCCGCGAATGAGCAGGAACTATTGGACGGCGTTGAAAAGACAAGGCCCGACGTGCTCATAACTGATCTGTCCATGCCGGGGAACGGGACCCTGAGCGTCTTGAGTGAGATCAAACATTATCATCCGAGACTTCCGGTCCTTGTGCTGACGATGCACCCTGAGGAACGCTTTGCAGTGCGCGCGCTGAAATCGGGAGCGTCCGGCTATCTGACCAAAGACACTACTCCGGAGGAAATCATCAAAGCTGTCAGGACCCTTTCGCAAGGGAAAAAGTATATAACAGGTTCACTCGCCGAGAAACTCGCTCTCGAGCTCGACAGGGATTTGGAAAAACAGCCTCATGAATCTCTGTCGAACAGGGAATTTCAGATTATGCGCGCGCTTGCCCAGGGAAAAAAGGTCAAGGAGATCGCCGAAGAACTCTCGATCAGTATTCACACGGTGAACACATACAGATCTCGCATTATGGAGAAGATGAACATGAAGAGCGTTACAGAACTGACGCTGTATGCAATCGACAAACATCTGATCGAGTGAAGATGGTAATACACTTTTTTAGTTGAAGCCTACGCTCACGAAAAAGCATGGAGAAAGGAGATTTGATAAATGTCCGATTTACAAAGTGATGAGAAACCGGCCGGCCAGATGGTTATCAAAGTATTTGAAGACCAATCCATTTCGAACAAACAGGTACGACTTGAAGCAAAAGGTGAGCGTGGCAATGCGATCGGATGGATCAGGACTGAGGCCTATTTCGCTGCCATGTTTTGCTTCAATATCCTTTATAATGTCATCCCGTTTTTCAGGCTGAAAAGCTTTTTTCTGCGGGCAGCCGGCATGCACATCGGCAGGCAGACGTACATTCACGTTCCCGTTAAGTTCTTTTCCCGAAAAAATCTTACCATCGGTGACAATGTAACTGTCAATTCACACTGCTACCTGGATTCCAGAACTACGATTCGAATAGGAAGCAACGTCAATATAGCTCACGGAACCAGGATATATACGCTGGGGCACGACGTAAACCTGGCGGATCTTCCGGATGCCGGCAAACCTGTTATCATCGAGGACGACGTGTTTATCTTCTCGAATGTGCTGATTATGCCGGGTGTCACGATAGGGAAGGGCGCCGTTGTTTTTCCGGGATCGGTCGTCGTCAAGAACGTTCCGTCTTATTCCATTGTCGGCGGCAATCCGGCCAAGGTGATCAGGGAAAGAAGACGGCTGGAATTTCAGAAGACAAATTACGGCTATTGGTTCGCTCCCTAGAAATGCAGACGTGCGACTCACCTGTGAAGTGAGCCGCACGTCCGTAATTGGACCCGCCTATTTGCGAGTACGACATCTCCCTTTATTTCACCAGCATCATCTTCTTAATGAAGACGTGATTGCCTGCAACGAGTCTATACAGGTAGACACCGCTGGCAAAGTCGGAAGCATTGAAGGAGACTGAATACGATCCTGCTTGCTGGTTGGTGGTAACTAGTGTTTGTACGACTCTGCCGAGGATGTCATAGACGGTCAGCGTAACATGGCTCGCTTTCTGCAGCTGATAGCTTATCGTCGTTGTGGGATTGAACGGGTTGGGATAGTTCTG
>JBJKPC010000033.1:0-4518 GCA_046706745.1 Candidatus Kryptoniota bacterium | reverse complement strand
CTTCAGGACATCTTGAAGGAACGGTTCACACTCAAAGATTTGATAATCCACGATAAGATTCCGAACAAAGGGAAATCTCTGAAAGAGATCATCACTGAAATGGAAGACGAGGTCCTTGCCAATGCCGGAGTAGATGTCTTTGAGGAGGTCTTTAAACTCATTTTCACCAAGCTGTATGATGAGTATTTGAGCCAGAAGGATAAAGCAGTAATAAACTGGAATCTGAACGGCGCTGCCGTTCCGCGAGTCTCCGAGCCGCGCCGGTCAACGAGCAGGAATAAGAACGATTCCTTCGACGCCATGAAGAAAGTCGTGGAGGGCATCGACGATGCAGCTTTTCGTGTCCTCGAATTCAGAAATACAGGGCAATCGGAAGGAGGGCTGAAGACAAAAATCCAGGATCTCTTTGACGAGGCGAAACAGAAATGGCCCGGTGTCTTTCCTGACAGCAGCAAAATAGACCTAAGCCCTTCTCACCTTTCCGTATGTGTCGCGAGTCTCCAGGATGTCAAGCTGTTCAACTCAAATCTTCAGGTTATCGACGAAGCTTTCGAATACCTCGTGAGCAAATCCGCGAAAGGGGAGAAAGGACAGTATTTCACTCCCCGCCATGTCATAGATATGTGCGTCAAAATGCTCAACCCGAAGAAGGGTGAGTACATGATTGACAGCGCGGCCGGTTCATGCGGGTTTACGGTTCACACGATCTTCAAAATCACCGGCCATCTCTTCGACAGCAGGGACATATCCGAAGATGAGAAGAAGGATATTCTGAAGGTTTTCGGGATCGACTTCGACGAAAAGGTGGTACGCGTGGCGCGGACACTCAACTTGATTGCCGGAGACGGTCAGACGAACGTTCTTCACCTCAACTCCCTCGACTACGACAGGTGGAACGAAACCGTCAGCAACCGTGACTGGTCCGCCACTTATGGACCTGGGTTCAAGAGGTTAGAATCTCTTAGAAAAGATCCAAACGGCTACAAAGAATTCAAGTTCGATATACTTATGGCCAATCCTCCTTTTGCAGGGGACATAAAGGAATCTCGCATCATTCACAAGTACGAGCTCGGATATAACGAGAAGAACAAGCCCAAGTCGAAAGTTGGACGCGACATCCTGTTTATAGAAAGGAACCTCGACTTGATAAGGCCGGGCGGGCGGATGGCAATAGTCCTCCCCCAGGGGAGGTTCAATAACACGTCCGACAAGGACATACGAAAATACATCGCGGAACGGGCCCGCATACTCGCGGTTGTTGGATTGCACGTGAACACTTTCAAACCTCACACAGGTACAAAGACAAGTGTTTTGTTCCTTCAGAAGTGGGACGATAAACTTTGTCCTAGGAAGGATGACTATCCGATCTTCTTTGCCGTTTCTGAAAAATCTGGAAAGGATAACTCCGGCGAGTACATGTATATCAAGAACGGCGATGGAAAACCAAAGCTGGATATGAATGGACACTTCATTGTCGATCACGACTTGCATGATCAGGGAGGGGAACTGGCGAAAGGAATTGCGGAAGAATTTATCGAGTGGTCGAGGAAAGAGAAATTGAGTTTCTGGAGATAATTCATGAAGGTTTCGATCGCCCCATATTCCGAAGCTTCGAGAAACCTGAGGATTGACTCAGACTTCTTCAGGGACGACTATATGAAGGCTGTATCATTGGTCTCCCGTAAACGCCATGAGCAAGTAGAGTCACTTGCTTATGTTTCGGATGGGAACCACTTGAAAATTGCTGAAGAGTTTAGTGAATCCTCTGGCGTACGTTATTTGCGAGGGCAGGATATCTCAACAGATATGGTGTTGAGCAATAGGAACGTCGTGTACATCCCAGATAACTTCTTTCGGAGGCTTAAGCGTTCACACATATTCAAGAACGATATTCTGGTTACAATTGTCGGGGCCAACACGGGACTCGTGGCACTGGTCTTCTCACCTCCGCGGAGACTGGTTGCCAGTTGTAAACTCGGGATAGTTAGGCCAAGAGGGGGGATTCTCTCTGGTTATCTTCATTCTTTCCTTTCGGGCCGATACGGTCAAAGTCAAGTCTTGCGGTCGGTTCGTGGAGGTGGTCAGACCGGCCTTATACTCCCCGACTTGAGGAAATTGGCGATCATTCGATGCGGAGAAAAGTTTGAAAGGAAGGTTCACGAGATTTCGATCCGGGCCCACGTCCTCATGTCGAGTTCAAGTCAAATCTATAAGGTTGAAGAGGAACATTTGCTGAAGTTACTGGGGCTTGCGGGTTGGAGCCCTAAAAAGAAACTCTCATTTGTGCGCACTTTCTCCATGGTGCTTGAGGGCCAAAGGCTCGACGCTGAATATTTCCGGCCGATGTATGATGAGATTTTAGCAAACCTTAAGGACTATAGACACGGATGCGCACCTGTATCCGAGTTATTCAAAACCAACAAGACCTATCTTAAAGTGCGACCAGACGTGCTATATCAATACGTAGAAATCGGCTCAATCGATATTTCATCAGGTCAAATTCAACCTTCTCCAATACTAGGCAAAGATTTGCCGGCTAACGCTAAAATTAAGCTCAAGCAGGGCGACCTGCTACTCTCTAAGGTGCGTACTTACCGAGGTGCGGTAGGGATAGCGCGAAATGAGGATTTAATTGGGAGCTCAGCGTTCACCATCTTACAAGAGACCGGGGAGGTTAATAGAGAGACCGCTTATGTCTTTTTCAGATCAGCTCCTATCCTGAACCTATCGATGAAGTACAATGCTGGCACGTCATATCCTGTAATTGACGATAACGACATCCTTCGGTTGCCATTTCCGCTTATCCCTCGCGAGACCCAGCAACGTTTCAGGTCTCGGATCACAGAGATGTATAGAACAAACATGCTCTCAAGGCGCCTTCTGCAGATTTCTAAGCGCGGCGTTGAGATCGCAATTGAAAAGAACGAAAAGGAAGCCGAAGAGTGGATTGATGGTGAGATTGATGCACAGGAAGGGACGGAATCATGATCCTCTCAGATCTTCAGAAACAACTGACCTTGGACATAAACAACCATGAAATTGACGATGTCAATGCATTCCTATCTAAGTATGGTGCTCTTCAGGAGAAAGTGTATGAGCGCGATGATCTCGAACACCCTTGGGTGATTGATCGCGTTTTTCACGCCGGTAGGAGAGTTAGGATTCCAGCCGACAGCGAGATTCTCTTCAGGCGTTGCGTGGAGTTCGTGTCTCTGTTGAAGGCATTGGAAAAACAGGAGCTGATCGCAATTACGAAAATCCCAGCAGAGATGGCAAGTGGGCTGTTGCCTGTGTGTACCAACGAGGGGGGCGAGGCGGGACTGCCGGATTTCAGAGTTTTGGCTGTCTTGGGTGAGTTCTCAACATCGATTATTTATAAGCTACCGGCGCTTGAAAACTTCGTTACTAAAAAATTCATGTCGAGCGACGAACTTTCTAAGCGATGGGTGGTCAAGGCCGCGATCTACGGCGCCATCACCGGTGCAATGTTGACAACCCTGGCAACGTTACTATTTGGTCTACTGCCACTTGGCAAGATTAGGGTCGTGACGATAAAGAAGGGGCCGGAGTCTCACGATACTCTGACCGTTAAAGTGGTTTCGCCGGGTCCTGCTTTCAAAGATTCAACAATGCGAAAGAATGTGTTCATCAACTCCCAAAGAGGGAAGCATTGAACCACAGATTGGCGCCTACATAACCAAAGCCCAGAGAAGTTTTGCTTTACTACGGCATCAAACCGGAATCGCTGGGACAGCTTGGAGTATTAGGCAAACAAATTCTCGAGCGCCGCGGCGAAGCCGTCGAGTTGAAGGTCAATTTCCTGAGACCGTACGGGATCGCATATCTTGATCAGGTGATGCTAAAGGAAAAGGAAACCGCACCGCGCATAAGCGTTTGTTCTACTTATCCGCGCGTCAATCAATACCTGAAGCAGTGTTCGTTCGGCCACCTGCCGAAAGGAGCGAAGTGCGACAAGCCTTTTCCGCAAGACGAGATCATCTCAATCGAGCAGTTCGCCGGCGCTCCTGTGGACCGTCAGGAGACTTTCCTCGACTGGCTTAACGGAAGGGTATTCAAATTTCTCCCAGCTCTGTCTCCGAAGGCAAACAAGGGGATTGTGAAAAACCTTTGGGAGATAATTAACAACGGGCTTACGCACAGCGGATCGGTGCGGGGAGTGAGCGCTGCAGGCCAATTCTATCCTTTAATGAATTACTTCGAAGTCGCATTCTACGACAGCGGTGTTGGAATACCGACCCTTGTAAGGAACTTCAAGAAGTGGAAACCTGATGTTCCGGATGCTGACTGCATAAAGTGGGCGCTCAAGAAAGGAAATACGACGTCTCCGCCTGGGGGCAGTGGGTTGCATCTTTTGAGGCTGTTCCTTAAGCTAAACGGTGGTTCAATTCAAATCGTATCGGGCGATGGTTTTTATGCGCAATACGGCGGGGAAAAGCCAGAATTTCATACCTTAAGAAACGGAATTGCGGGCACACTTGTTAATATTCGTGTGCTTTA
>JBJKPC010000032.1:0-24783 GCA_046706745.1 Candidatus Kryptoniota bacterium | reverse complement strand
CCTGGATATATGAACCCTGAAAGGGTGACATAATATCATCCCTACGGGATTCTTGATCATTGGAATTCAAATTCTATAGTAATATCACCGCTTCGCGGTTGAAGCACAGGCAAAATGCACCACCACTCAATATCACTCTTCATTGATTCGAAAATCAGGCGGCTATATATTTGTAAATAACGAAGAGATCGAACTTTCAGAGAGGAGTCTTCATAGATGTCGGAAACCCATTTAGTTGAGTTGCACAAGCGCCTCGGTGCGCAAATGGTTCAGGTTGACGGGGTATCCGTCCCGGGAAGATACACTACCCCTGAAGAGGAATATTCTGCCGTACGGCGATATGCGGGCTTCTTCGATTTGTCCCACTTCGGCAAGCTCCGCGTAACCGGAAAAGACGCGGCCGATCTTCTCAACAGGATATCGACGAACGATCTCAACGGTATGCGGCCCGGAATGGGAAAGCAGACTTTTCTCGCTACGGAGAAAGGAAGAGTCGTTGATCTGTGCACCGTGTACGCGCAGCAGGAGGGCCTGCTGGTTCGCACCAGTCCGAACAACTCCGACAATGTCAAGAAATGGATCGAGAAATTCGTCATCTCGGAAGACGTGAAGGTGGAGGATGTGACAAACGACTTCCCGATGTTCTTCGTTGCCGGACCGGGCGCCGCGAGCTTTCTGAAGGAGTTCGCGCACTCGAGTTACAAGGCCTTTCTGGATGTCTCGAAGATGCCTCGTTTCAATTTCATCAGAACGTTTCTCGGCTCTTCGTCAGGGCCGGGCGCGCGTGATGTTTTTCTTTCGAGAACGGACTTCGCTATGGGAAACGGTTATCTCCTTCTCGTCAATCCGAACGATACTGAGTCGATTTGGAATTCGCTTCTAGACAATGCGAAAACTTACGGAGCGGTCCCGGCGGGCCTGGAGACGTTCGAGATCCTCAGGATAGAAAACGGGATGCCGCTGGCCCCGCACGAACTTAATGAAGATGTAAATCCGCTCGAGGTAGATCTCCTCGAGGCCATTAGCGACAACAAAGGTTGCTATGTCGGGCAGGAGGTGATCGCGCGGCTTCAGACCTACGACAAAGTAAGAAGACGGTTGGTGGGTCTTGTTGCCGAGTCAAAGATGCCCCATGGCGCAAAAGTGTTCGATTCAACGGAAGGAACGGCAAACGAAATCGGACGGGTCACCAGTTCGGTGAGATCGCCCGGGTTGAACAAGGAAATCGCACTGGCGTACATCGCCATGCAACAAGTGGTCCCCGGTTCGAAATATGCGGTGAAAGTAGGATCAAAGACGTTCGAGGCGGTGTTCTCGACGCTGCCGTTCAGTGTGTGACTCATTCCGCCTTCTGCAGCGCGACGTGTCGAGGAGATAACTGAAAATAACATGGAAGAAATAAAGATATCGGCGGCAGGAGACAAGCCAGCGCTCTACAGGGAGCTTCTTCCTCAGCTGGAGTCGCTCGTGTCGGGGGAAAAAGACTTCATTGCTAATACCGCTAACCTGTCGGCCGCTTTGAGACAGGCCCTTCCTCATGCCTCATGGGTCGGGTTCTACTTCGTGAAGGATGGGGAGCTGGTCGTCGGGCCATTCCAGGGAAAAGTTGCCTGCACCCGTCTGAAGCTTGGGCGGGGGGTCTGCGGAACAGCCGCGGCACAGAACAGGACAATCATCGTCCCCGACGTTTCGCAGTTTCCTGGACATATCTATTGCGATCCCGATTCGAAGAGCGAGATCGCGGTACCGCTCGAGAAGAACGGGAGAGTCTTCGGGGTGCTTGATATCGACAGTTATGAATACGAATCATTCGATTCGGTGGATGCGGAGAACCTCGAAAACGTTGCTAAGATCGTTGAGGGCATTTCTTGATCGGAACCGCGTTACGAGAGCGCGGGCCGAAAAAGGACCCGGGACGCAGAAAAGAGAGAGAATGTCGAAAGCGAAAGAAGGCCGTAAAGTCGCCCTTGTAACGGGTAGCGCGAGAAGATTGGGCCGGCAATCGGCGCTCGCGCTCGCAAAAGACGGATGGGACATTGTTGTCAACTATGCACACTCGTCGAAGGAGGCGGCCGCCACTCTCAAAGAGATCAAAGCGATGGGTGTTGATGCCTTGAGTGTGAGGGCGGACATTACCAGTTCCAAGCAGGTGAATGCAATGTTCAATCAGACCTTCGGGCACTTCGGACGACTCGACCTACTTGTGAACAACGCTGCGATATTCCCACCGTCGAAGAAATTCACGGAAATAACCGACGAGCTGTGGGATTACGTTGTTTCCACCAATCTCACGGGCCAGTTCTATTGTTCCCGCGCGGCTGCGAAGATGATGGAGAAACGCGGCGGAAAGATAATCAACTTTGCTTCGCTCGGCGGCTTTCAGGCATGGCCTGAGCATATCTCGTACAACGTCGCTAAGGCCGGCGTGATTATGCTTACGAAATCGATGGCCAAGGCGCTGGCGCCGAAGGTTACCGTAAACGCGATAGCCCCTGGGACTATAATAATCCCGGGTGAGGAGTCGGATGAGATTACACACATCGAGGAAAAAAGGATTCCTCTACAGAGATACGGCGAGGCTGGTGATATAGTCTCAGCAGTTCTATATCTTGCGTATGCCGATTACGTGACCGGGCAGATCATTCAGGTCGATGGCGGCAGAGCAATTTTATGATGAACCGGAGGTAAATGCCAGCGAAAGAGGTTACGGAAAAACGAATCCACATTCCCGAAAAGGCCTACAAGAACATTCGGTTTCTCAATAGCCCGAATGCGCGGGTAATAAGGATCCTGTCAGAATACCTGGAACCGCAAGCCAGATTCAGGAGGCTCGGCATCAAGGACACGGTTGTGTTCTTCGGTTCCGCGCGCGTTACCTCCATGGCCGACGCGCGGGGAAAACTCTCTGAAATCAAGGAAAAGCTGAGGATTGCCGAAAGAAAGAAATTCAACTCGAGGGATATGAGCAGGCTGCTCGGCGAGCTGAGGGCGGCCGAGTCGAGAGTTGAAATGGCCCGGTATTACGAAGACGCTGCGAAACTGAGCGAGATGCTGACGCGGTGGTCGAAGAAGAATTGCAAAAAGGGGGAGCAAAGATTCGTTGTCTGCTCGGGAGGCGGGCCCGGCATAATGCAGGCTGCCAACAAGGGCGCTATCCGGGGAGGGGGACTCTCGATCGGGTTGAACATCAGCCTGCCGCACGAGCAATATCCAAACCCTTATATCTCTCCTGAACTCGATTTTGAATTCCACTATTTCTTCATGCGGAAATTCTGGTTTGTTTACTTGGCCAAGGCTCTGGTCGTCTTCCCGGGAGGGTTCGGCACCCTCGACGAGCTGATGGAAGTACTGACTCTCATGCAAACCAACAAGATCAGGAAAAAGCTGAGTGTACTGATCTACGGCAGGGCTTACTGGAACAGAGTTATAAACTTCAATGCTCTCGTGGAGGCGGGGTCAATCGACAGAGCGGATCTAGACCTGGTTTCCTTCGCAGACGACCCCGAGACGGCTTTCAAGATTCTTACCAAGGGTATAAAGAAGAACTGCAGCTCAAAAGAAACGGAACGTAAATGAAACAGGAACCGGAATCCAAGTTCAGAGCTTTGATGAAGCTTCTAGATGATGAGGATCCGCAGGTGTTTGCAGCTGTGGAGAAGGAGTTCCTCGGCGGCGGCGATGAAGCCGCGCGCATGCTCGAACGGGAGAAGGACAACGTTGATGTAGGGGTCAGAAAACGAATCGAAAACCTCGTATCGCGCATCGAGCTTGAAAAGCTGCAGCGGGAGTACGATCAGCTGCTCGATTTCGTTTCGCACCCGGATTTTTCGCTCGAACGGGCTTTGTACCTGCTGGCAAAACCGATTTATCCGAACGTGGATTTCTCTGTTATAGAATCGGAGCTCAACGACCTCGCGAACGATCTGAGGAAACACATCGCTGCGGTTGAAGATCCGGGCGACATAGTTCAACATGTGAATGATTTCTTTCTCTCGGAAATGGGATTCGCAGGGAATGCCAAGGATTATTACGATCCTGACAACAGCATTCTCCACCGTGTCCTCCAGACAAGGCGGGGCATCCCTCTCTCTCTCGGGGTTGTGTACCTTCTTGTGGGCAGACGCCTGAACATTCCGGTATACGGTGTCGGGGCCCCTGCCCATTTTCTCGTGAAGTTTGTACTTGCAGAAAAAGAGTTTTATGTCGATGTTTTCAACGGCGGCAGGATAATGTCGCGAAAAGATGCCGAGGAATCTATAAGCGACATGGGCTTTTCTTTTGAGGCCCGGTTCCTTAAGACATCCTCGGACCTCGAAATACTGGCACGCAGTTGTCGTAACATGGCGCGGGCGTTCTCGGCGATCGATGAACAACCGAAGGCGAACGTGCTGATGGAATTGTCAATCGAGCTTGAAAGGCTGATCAGTTTTTGAAAATATACACGAAGACCGGCGACAAAGGGGAGACGAGCCTTTTCGGCGGGCAGCGTGTTTCAAAGGATGAACCCCGGATAGAGGCCTACGGAACCGTGGACGAGCTCAACACGGTAATCGGCAGCGCACGCGCATTCAACGAGAACGAAAGGATAGACGCGATTCTATCCGATTTACAGAGACGGCTGTTTGTACTGGGGGCCGATCTTGCAACCCCGACTTCTGCTGCCAAAACAACGGTGCCCCGGATCTCTGGAGACGACATAGCTTCACTCGAAAAGCAAATCGATGAGATTGAAGGGGAACTCTCTCCTTTGAGGGCCTTCATACTGCCCGGCGGTTCGAAGACTGCGGCCCTCCTTCATAATGCCCGCACCGTCTGCCGAAGGGCGGAGAGGTGCGTCGTTTCGCTGAAGAGGAAGAGCGAGGCTTCCGAAGAATCGCTTGTCTTTCTGAACCGTCTTTCGGATTTTCTCTTCGTACTTGCCAGGTTCGCCAACAAGATATCAAAGGTCTCAGAAACTGTCTGGAACACCCGTTCAGAGTCTGACAGCCACTCATGACTTTTCTCAACCCGTTCGTACTAATCGGTCTGATCGCAGCGGGGGTTCCGATCCTGATTCACCTCCTGCAGCTCAAGAAGCTCAGGCGGGTGGATCTTTCATCGGTGAGATTTCTCAAGGAGATCCAGCATGCTTCTGCGAGGCGGGTTAAACTCAGGGACTACCTGCTTCTTATCCTTCGTACGCTCGCAATCGCTGCCCTTGTCCTGGCCTTCTCGCGCCCGGCCGTTAAAGGGTTCCTAGGTTCGAATTCCAAATCTTCTTCGGTTATCATTGTCGACAATTCCCCCTCGACCACTGCTCGGAACGAGTACGGCGAGATCGCATCTCAGATCAGAAAAGTGTCCGCAAACCTTCTGAATAACCTTCACGCAGGCAACGATGCGGGAGTTATCCTGACCTCTGCAGCCGGCGACACGGGCGGTTTGGTCTCTTCTCTGGATCCCCGAACTCTCTCCAGCCGTATCACACGATCCGGGCCGTCCAACGTCAGCAGGACCTATGCCGCTGCGATCTATGAGGCGCTGGCAAAACTCAGGAATTCGGGATTCGTTAACAGGGAAATATACCTCATCGGAGATATGCAGAAGAGCGAGTTCGCCGACGCCGCGGCGTCGGACGTGCCGCATGATACGAGAATATTCTTCGTGAAGACCGAAGAGTCCCCGAACGATAATCTCTCGGTGTCCGGTGTGAAGCTTGTGAATCCTGTCGTTGAAGTCAATTCACCCTCTCAAGTGCAGGCGACGATAGAAAACAACGACGGATCCGAAAAGAGCGGGATTGTCGCCGCGCTGTACATAGACGGGAAGAAGGTTGCGCAATCGGTGACAAACATCTCGGCGGGCTCCTCACAAGCGGTGAGACTGGCATTCAGTGTCGGATCAAGCGGGTTTCACCAGGGCATAGTCCGGATTGAAGATAACTCGATCCAGAGCGACAACAAGTTCTATTTTTCCTTCTATGCGATACAGAGACTGAGGGTGCTCATTGTCAGTTCGGTGCAAGGCAGCGACTATGTTCTGAGGGCCGCTCAGGCGGTGATGGATACGTCGACTGTTATCGATACAAAAGTTGTGACGCCGGACATGTTTTTAAATACTGATCTTACCGACGTCGATGTTGTGGCTGTCGAATCTTATCCAAAGAGGACTTCGGGGACAAGTCTGGGGTTTGATGCGAGGCTTACGCGGTTTGTGAATGGCGGAGGCGGAGCGATCCTGTTTGCGCCTCGAGAAGATGGGGTGGGGTCATTCGTTTCCCTGACGGCCGGAATGAAAATGGGAACAGTCACGAGGCTGATAGCCGGACCAGGCACCGGCTTCATAACGCTGGAGCACATAGATGCCGCCGGCGAGTTTTTCTCCGGTATCTTCACTTCTCGGGAGAGCGCAAGCCAGATCCGAAACCAGCTCGTTACAAAAATATTCAGGAGCGTGAAGATCGTGGCCGATCCTTTTGCGCATGTTCTGATGAGTACCTCCGTCGGCCCTTTCCTCCTGAGCAGGGAAGTGGGCGGCGGGTTTGCGTTCGTGGTTGCATGCGGCGCCGACACGGCTTCGTCGAATTTTCCGCTATCGCCTTTCTTTCCCGTCGTGATCCAGAGAGCACTGTTCTATTCTGCCGCCGTTAGCCACAGACCGATAGAAATATACGCGGGTGATGTGGCGGAATATCGCTACGCCGGCGGGGGGATAAGATCGGCCATGCTGGTTTCGCCGTCGGGCAGTCGGTCCGAGATTGTGCCCGGCTTCGTGGGAAGCACCGCACGTTTTGAACTCGGGGGGCTTGACCAAATCGGGACTTATACTCTCGTCGCCGGGGATACTTTGTGTGAGATTTCGGTTAATGTAAACCCTCGTGAATCCGACCTGTCGCAGGAATCGGATTCAGGGATAAAGGCCTTCGCACACAGGATCGGTTTCGCTGAGAACGATGTATACATCGTCGACGCCGGGAGGAATACTGTCTCGGTGATCGACAGGCTCAGACGCGGCGAAGATCTTTCTTCGTTCTTTGCCGGGGCCGCGCTGCTGTTTCTGATCGCCGAGATTTTCGTTTCGAGGATGAAGACTATTTAGTCGGAGAGGTTATATTTAACAGTGAATAAAGGTACAAAAGAAGCGAGGTGTACGAAAAAGAATTGAGTCCAGCCAGAAAGAAGTTCCGTTCGGGCGCCGAGCTCGATCGCGCCATGGTTGTCGGGGTGATGTTCGGGAGTGATGACCGAGCACATGTGGACGAATACATCAACGAGGTGGTTCTCCTTGCGGATACGGCTGGCGCCCAGGTTGTCAGGACAATAATACAGGAAAGACACTCACCAGACCCGGCGTTCTTTGTAGGGAAAGGGAAAGCCGAAGAGATCGGGTCGATTTGTGAATCCGACGACATCAAAGTTGTGATATTCGATGACGACCTCTCGGGGGCTCAGATAAGGAACCTTGAGAAAGTAATAGAAAGACGGGTGCTCGACAGAAGTGGGTTGATACTCGATATCTTCGGTCTGCGGGCGAGGACGCACGAGGCGAAACTGCAAGTGGAGATGGCCCAGCTCAGATACAACATGTCCAGGCTGGCCGGCCAGTGGCAGCACTTTTCAAAACAGTACGGCGTTATCGGAACCAGAGGTCCGGGAGAGAAGCAGATAGAGGTTGACCGGCGCGTCATTAAAAAAAGGATAGCGGCCCTGCGGCATAAACTGGACGCGGTCGCGAGTCAGCGGCAGCTGAGACGGTCGAGGAGAAGCGAATTGCCGAAATTCGCACTTGTGGGCTATACTAATGCGGGCAAGTCGACGCTGATAAACGCACTCAGTGGTGCTGAAACATTTGTGGAAAACCGCCTCTTTGCAACCCTCGACACGTTTACCCGAAAAGCATTCCTGAGCAATTCGATCCAGTGTCTGATCGTCGACACAGTCGGGTTTATACGTAAACTTCCCGCGGACTTGGTCGCTTCATTCAAGTCCACATTGGAAGAAGTCGCATTCGCGGATTATATCCTGCACGTCGTTGATATTTCAAGCCCTACGTTCAGGGAGCAGATCGACGTGGTTAATGAAACGCTCGCTCAGCTCGGATGCGCGGACAAACCGACCGTCCTGGTTTTCAACAAGGTGGACAAAGTGGAGGGATTCGGGGTCGTCCGAAGTGTCTTGAACGAGTACAATGGTGGGTCGGTCGCCGTCTCTGCCGAGCGCCAAATTAACCTTAGTGAGCTCAAAGAGAGAATGCTGAACATAATGGGCTCGGACATCGTTGAGAAGAGGTTCAGAATAAAACCCACCCAATCGGATAAGCTGGCTAAGATTCTGTCGGTGGCAGAATTTGTTCAGTCCACGGGATCCTTCGGAGAAAGCGAACATCAGAGCAGTGTCGACGTGAAAGTCCGCATGAGAAAGAAGGACTGGGAAAAGCTGAAACGCGAAATCTACATGTGACCATCATTTCGGAGTTCGCATGAATGTAATCGACAAGACCCTCTACCACCAGATTCATCCCTTTAAAATGACGACCGACGTGGTTGCAGCATTCGTAGCCGTTTATCTGTTCTGGCTGCATCTCATTGTACCGGGTCTTGTCGTGGGGTTCGTCCCTTCGCTTGCGATATCGTTTTTCATGATAAGGACCATGGAATTCGAAAAGCAGAAGCAGTCGAATTTCGGAAGGTACATCAAGAGGTATATGGGGCGCGGCGCGGACACGGCTCGTTCGATCGGATTCCTGGCAATGCTCGGAGGAGCATGGTTCCATATGTGGTGGGTGGTCGTGCTGGGTTTTGCCGTAATTATCGGGGCGTGGGTGAACGGCCTCGTGTATAAGCGGCATATGCCGGCTGAGTCGGCTAAGAAGAAGGGGAGAAGGCGGAATTAAGCAGGCACAAGGTTCCAAAGTGGTAAAGGATCGAAGCGGTCGGGGGTGTTCGAAATCTGCTGTTGAGGCTACGATGCTATTCCCAGTGTGTCCAATCGCTGATCTAAGAGCGGTAAATTGAGAACACGCTGACGTTTCTCTGTGTCACCGTGCCTACCTTACAAACTTATCCTCACCTTAAACTCAGCTTCACATTATCTTAAACTCCGCATCGTACCTTGTATCAAATAGGGGTAATAACCCGTTCACTTGAAAAAGGCGCTGCTACCAAACAAAGCCTCCACAAGACCAAACCATCCACACCACAGTTCGAAGCAGGCAGCGCCTTTTTCTTTTTTTTCTCACCGATATTAATCGCATCCGGCTATTCATGAACACGTATCATGCGGATGGAGAAGGATGACCGCGGATTTGATTGTCGATTGTCAAATTATCCGCGAAATTCTATGTTTGCGATCAGCTTAATCGGTGTACTTTCTTCCGTATGAGAAAGAAAACCTCATCCTCCTTCTTGCTCTCAATAGATATATGTATTATTATGCATACATCGAATTGGAATGAAGAACCTCGGTGCCATATTTGCCGCGCTCAGCGATCCGACAAGGAGGCTGGTTGTCGAGAACCTTAAGGGGGAAGACCTCACGCCGTCGGAAATGCTCGAACGGATACAGGTAAGTCAGCCGACGCTTTCGCATCACCTCGATATCCTCAAGAGGGCGGAGCTGGTCGAGACCACCCGCGAGGGGCAGTTCATCCGTTATTCGCTGAACATGACGATTTTCGAGATGGCTCTGGAGTACATGGCGTCGTTAGCCAAAAAGGGGAAGACAAAATGAAGCTAAGCTGGAAAAGGGAGATGATCCCTGTAGTCTTGTTGCTGGTTATGGTAGCCGCTGCGGTACATTACTATCCGTTGCTACCGAACTCCGTCCCCAGCCATTTCGGCGCGAATGGAAAGCCGAACGGTTGGATGTCGAAGCCTGGCTTTTTGTTATTCAATATTGGTCAGTTCTTGTTTCTATATCTTCTATTGACCTTCCTCCCCTTTATCGATCCGCTGCGGAAGAAAGTGGTACCCAGGTACAAGGTCGTCCTTCTGATTCGCGATTCTGTGCTGCTCTTTATTGTTGTAATGTTCTTCAGGCTGGCGGCAGCGGCCCAGACAGGATCTCTTAGTGTGAACGTACCTGAAATATTTGTAGGAGTACTTTTGGCTGTGTTTGGCAACTTCATGCCCAAGATGCCGCAGAACTGGTTCTTCGGGATCCGAACACCGTGGGCCTTGTCTTCTGAAGTCGTCTGGAAGAAGACGAACATTCTCGGCGGATGGCTCATGACCGTAGCGGGAATGTTCTGGATAATATGCGCGGTGTTCAAACTTTACTACTGGATTCCCATCGGTTTTCTCTTGATCGTGGTTGTGTGGGCCAACGTATACTCATTCCTGTTGTACAAACAACTGGAGAGGTCAGGGAGACTGAACAATGCGAAAAGCTGAACGAATCTCTGCCGACTAATTTTGCAGATAGCCTGTACAGTGAGAAAGCAAGCGACAACTTAACGATGAAGAAGCCAATATGGATCGACGGACCCGACGTTCCGACAGCCTGCCGCATCGGCGGACGCCGCAATAATCTTGCGGACTTAGGCAGCCTATCAGACTACCATTCCGTTTATGACTACATCGACATATCCGGCTATTGCCGTAACCTTAACTTATCATCAAGTACATTACGGGGGAATTGAAAAATGAAGAACCGTCTGCTGTCTGGCATATTGTTTATCACCTTAGTTTTGCTACCGTCCCTCCTATTAGCCTCCGACTCAGGCAGGGTGAAGACGGCCAATAATGTCGTCGAGCTCTGGAACAGCGGCAAATACGAGGAGATGATTTCAAGATTTGACAGCTCTATGAAGGCTGCTGCGCCGGTACCCAAGCTGCGCGCACTCTGGACGGTACTGATCGGACAGACCGGCCAATTCGAAAAGGTACTTAACGATACGACAGAATATGCCAATGGCTACGAGTCCGTCATTGTGACTTGTAAGTTCCAAAAGAAGAACCTGGGTGTTAAGGTCGTATTCGATGAAAACTCTAAAATTGCCGGATTGTTCTTTGTTCGGCCTCGCGTCCCTTTCGTTCCGACTCCGAAACCAGAAGCGGATTCGACGGAGTCCCCGGCCCGTATCAAGAAGATGGAAGGGAAATGGGAGGGAAAGCTTGAAACCGGCATGTCGACGCTCCGGGTCGTGTTCAGGGTGTCGGTGAACAGAGGAGGAGCTCTCACCGCTCTTCTTGATAGTCCGGACCAGGGAGTAACCGGAATTCACGTTGACACCGTTGTTCTCGCCGGTAATCGGATCCGGATGGTTGTCGACGCGGCTCATGCGGTGTTCAGTGGAGAGATGGCTGATGGTTTCGATACGATAGCCGGCAAGTGGATGCAGGGAGGCATGACGCTGCCGTTAACATTGAAGAAGCAAACGGGGTCGGCCGGGACGTCCGAATCCGAGATTCCACCTGTCAAGTACGTTTCCAGGAACGTTACATTTGAAAACAGGAAAGCAAACGTGACGCTTGCCGGGACTCTCACTCTGCCTGATTCGACCGGCACTTTTCCAGCCGTGCTCCTTGTTTCGGGATCAGGCCCGAACAACAGGAACGAGGTTGTAGCCGGCCACAGGATATTTCAGGTGCTGGCCGATTACCTGACGCGCCGCGGCATCGCTGTACTCAGGTACGACAAGCGCGGGATAGGGCAGTCGACAGGCAATTACTCGGCGGCGACAACAATGGACTTTGCTTCCGATGCGCTCGCAGGCGTCAACTACCTCGCGACTCTGAATCAAGTGAACCACCGTGAGATCGGTCTGATCGGACATAGTGAAGGAGGAGAGATCGTGCCGATTGTTGCCGACGAATCTCGCAACGTATCTTTCATCGTCATGATGGCAGGACCGGGCGTCACGGGTGAGAAAATTCTTCTGAGTCAGGAGGCTCTCATTGCAAAGGCGGACGGAGTTCCGGACAGCACCGTCAGGATAAACAGACAACTCAATGAGTCGATGTTCAAAGTGGTTTTGGCGGAAAAAGACTCTTCTCGAGCAGCCGTAACACTCAGAGCTATACTGGAACGGGGACTGTCCAGGCTGGGAATGTACCGCGGTCATAAAAATCAGGAGGAGATGAGCGTTGAGGAGAATGTCGGGTTTCTTCTCTCACGCTGGACTAGATTCTTCCTTACATACAACCCTGCTCCCGCACTCGAAAAGGTGAAATGTCCGGTCCTCGCGCTTTGGGGGAGCAAAGATCTCCAGGTCCCGCCTTCCCAGAATATGCCGGCTGTGCGGAAGGCGCTCGAGGACGGCGGCAACAAACATTTCAAGATCGTGGAGATGCAGGGACTGAACCATTTGTTCCAGAAAGCAATGACCGGTTCTCCGGCGGAGTATCGCACGATTGGGGAGGCAATTGATCCGAAAGCGCTCGACGTAATCACGGACTGGGTATTGAAGATGACGGGACATCGCGGATAAGACTGGTTCCATGTCGGCCACAAGGAGTGATTCAGAATGTCTCGCCGCTGTTCTTAGCATGATTATTCAATCGACGAGAATCCGCGTCCACTCAGGCTGAGATTCCACGTAAGGGTGTACCGGATACATGCCGGAGCATTTAGGATCCGGTATCCTAAACGGTTGCACCCCTCTCCAGCAGGAACTATCTTCTACAGACGCCAGGGGCGGCTGCCATAAACCGAAATCATAGTGTGTCGAGGTTTGTCTAAAATACAGCTGTGACCTTTAGGTTGGACTAATTGAAGGGAGGATCAACATGTCTGCACGGTACGGACGAGTCGGGTTGTTTTTCCTGACATTATCGCTGCTATCGCTTTATTCCTTCCCATCCGGGGATTTGCGCGCTCAGACTGCGGAGGAAAAGATTATTTCTATCGAAAGGGCTGCTCTCGACCGGTGGAAGACCGGAGACGTGTACGGGTTCATCGATGCAGCAGCCGATGAAATCACGTATTTTGACCCCGGTTTAGAAAAACGCTCCGATGGCATCGGCCAGCTTCGCGCGCACCTTGCACCCGCCAACGGCACTTTCAGTTTCCCCAGCTACGAGCTGATCGATCCGCGCGTCCAGCTATATGGTGAAACCGCGGTTCTGACGTTCAACTTCGTAGGCCACTTGAAAAGTGGAGCAGACGACCGTTGGAATACCACGGAGGTGTATCATCGTTTCAACGGCAAATGGAAGCTGGTGAGCTCCAACTGGTCTCACACGAAACCCTGACCGCACTGCCATGACGGCTGAAGGGTCGTCCTGTCGTCGGGTTATTTCCCGGGATCCCCTAATAGGTCGATAACCCGTTCCAGGCGAGCAAACGGAAACATATTTCGATCCCAACCGTAGGAAATACAAGGCATGCGAAATATAACATAAGCGTCGTGCGCTACGATGTGGTTGTGAGATGTCGCAGATCTTATCCAAGACAGGATTTCAGTCTAAATGAGCCGGTGGGAGCGAGCTGACTGCCGGATGGTGAAAGCATGGAGGTTGGGAGTATGACGACAAGACGAGAGGTTTACTTTGTGGCAGCGATTCTCTTTGTGGTTGCCGCCTTGCAGATTACACCCGTGAGGGCCGCGGATACCCACCGGTTGCTCAATCTCAGGGGCCACTGGAAGTTCAATCTGGGTGACAGTGCCGCATGGTGCGACCCGAAATTCGACGATGAGGATTGGTCTGAGATCTACGTCCCCTCCCAGTGGGAAGAAGAAGGATATCCTGGTTATGACGGGTATGCCTGGTACAGAAAACACTTCAGGGCATCCTCGAGCTGGGGAGGAGAGGACCTTCAGCTCGAACTGGGCTTCATTGACGATGTAGACGAAGTCTATTTGAACGGAAAGTTGGTAGGAGGGACAGGATCATTTCCTCCAGAGTACGAATCGGCGTACAATATCGAACGGCGATACTCCATTTCGGCAGGGCTCCTTAAAGGCGACGGTGACAATGTCATTGCCGTTCGTGTATATGACGATCACGGGGGCGGCGGCATAGTGGACGGTCGGGTTGGAATCTATGAGCTGAAATACTATGTGGATCCCGATGTCTACCTTCCCAAAACCTGGAAGTTTAAAACAGGTGACAACATGGCGTGGAAGGATCCCGGATATAGTGATGCTTCATGGAGGAGGATTCGTGTGCCGGCAGCGTGGGAAACTCAGGGCTTCAAGGGATACGACGGCTACGCATGGTATCGTGTTAAATTCAGTGTGCCGGACAGGTTCGAAGGAGATAGGCTCATAATGCTGGTGGGCAAAATAGACGACTATGACGAAGTCTATCTGAACGGAACTCGGATTGGAAAGACCGGCCCTATGCCCAAGTACAAAATGAGTCGCAACAACTCCGACGACTATTTGCATGACCGCGCTTATACGATTCCGTCGGGCCTCTTACGCTTCGGCGCGGAAAATGTCCTGGCGGTGCGAGTATACGACGCCTGGCAGGTCGGCGGCATCTATGAAGGTCCTTTAGGCCTGGTAACAAGACAACGTTACCGTACAAGGAACTACAGACATTCTTACCGAAGTGTCGAAAACTGGTTCGAGAACCTCTTCGACGACATTTTTCATTGAGGCAGCTTCTGAGCCTGCCTGTCTTCCTCCCCCTCCAACCTCTCTTAAGCTCGAGGGGTTGAAGGTAACGAATTCCCACAACGAACTTCCGGCCGTGACCGGCGCTTATCCGGAAGTAAGCGTAACACTGGCCTATTTATCACCGGTGATGTAAGTTT
The DNA here is from genome assembly GCA_046706745.1 of Candidatus Kryptoniota bacterium. Lineage (GTDB taxonomy): Bacteria > Bacteroidota > Ignavibacteria > Kryptoniales > JAKASW01 > JAKASW01. The sequence goes on along the minus strand of JBJKPC010000032.1, from coordinate 10,102 downwards.
AGGCGAACATAGACCGGAGATGCCATGAAAAAGTTCCTGCTCGTTCTTGCATTGTTTGTTCCCATGATGATGCTTTCAGCCGCCGCCCATGCCGACGACGGATACAGGCTGTGGCTTAAGTACAATCTAATCTCGAATCCTCAGCTGCTGAGAGAATACAGAGAGTCTATAAAGGCGTGGGTAGTTGAGGGCGAATCGCCTACGATGCACGCTGTCAGGCGTGAACTTCGCATGGGCCTGGACGGGCTGCTCGGGGCCAGGATCCCCGAGGTGGAGAAACCGGATGAAAGCGGTTTGCTGGTTGCGGGTACGTATTCCAATACTCCGATGCTTGCAGGTATCGACTTGCGGGAGCAGCTTAAGAAAGCGGGGTCGGAGGGTTTTGTTATTCTGACAAAGAAGGTGAAGGGGAAACAGGTAATCTTTATTACGGGCAACAAAGATATCGGGGTTCTCTACGGAATGTTTCGCTTTCTAAGAGTTCTGCAGACGCATCAAGAAATATCGAATCTTGATATCGTCTCGTTTCCGAGAATAAAATTGAGAATGCTCGATCACTGGGACAACCTTAACGGTACCATCGAGCGGGGATACGCAGGGTTTTCAATCTGGAACTGGCACACACTGCCGATTTACATCAAGCCGCGATACATCGATTACGCCCGCGCCAACGCATCGATTGGCATTAACGGGGCGGTTCTGAATAACGTCAACGCAGATCCTCGCATTTTCACTCATCGGTATCTGGTGAAAGTGGCGGCGCTCGCAGACGTGTTCAGGCCGTATGGCATCAAGGTTTATCTGTGTGCAAACTTCGACGCGCCGATACTGCTCGGCAAGCTGAAAACGGCAAACCCTCTGGACACTGCGGTCCAGAATTGGTGGGACAACAAAGCAAAGGAGATATACTCGCTCATCCCCGACTTCGGAGGGTTTCTGGTAAAAGCCAACTCCGAAGGACAACCGGGCCCTTCGGATTACGGGCTTACGCAGGCAGACGGTGCGAACCTGCTGGCTAGAGCGGTGAAACCTTACGGAGGAGTCGTGATGTGGCGCGCGTTCGTTTACACCTACAACGCGAAGGACCGCGCAAAGCAGGCTTACAAGATTTTCAAACCGCTCGACGGCAAATTCGACTCTAATGTCCTTCTTCAAATTAAGAACGGCCCGCTGGACTTCCAGCCGCGTGAACCTTTCAGCCCGTTGTTCGGGGCAATGCCGCATACGAACCTCATGATGGAGTTCCAAATAACGATGGAATATCTCGGGCAAGGAACGAGCACAGTATTTCTGGCGCCCCTGTTCAAGGAGACTCTCGATTCCGATACTTACGAAAAGGGCAAGGGTTCGACTGTCGCCAAGGTCATCGACGGATCACTGGAAGGACATACCCTGACGGGGATGGCGGGCGTATCGAACATCGGTGCGGACCGTGACTGGACCGGCAACGAGTTCGGGCAATCGAGCTGGTATGCGTTCGGCCGGCTGGCCTGGAACCCGAATCTGACCTCGAAGGAAATTGCCGATGAATGGATCAGGATGACCTTTTCCAACAACGAAGATGTCATTAAGCCCGTGGAAAGGATAATGCTTCAATCGCGCGAAGACGTGGTTAACTACATGGACCCGCTAGGACTCAACATGATATTCGGATACAATAACCACTACGGCCCCGGGCCGTGGGTGGATTGGTCGCCGCATCCCGATTGGAACTCGACATATTATCACAGGGCCGACAGCGAGGGAATCGGATTCAACCGGACAAAGAGCGGCAGCAATGCGGTAGGCCAGTACAACCCGCCGCTGGACGAGGAATTCGGCTCCCTGAAAACCTGTCCGAACAAATTTCTCCTCTGGTTCCACCATGTGTCGTGGAAACATAAGATGAAGAATGGAGAGACTCTGTGGGACGATATCTGCTATCATTACTACGCTGGTGTAGACAGCGTGCGCGAGATGCAGAAAATATGGAACTCGCTGAAAGGAAAGATCGACTACGCAGAGTGGAACAGCGAAAGGATGTATCTTGAGATTCAGGAGCATGAGGCCGTCTGGTGGAGGAACGCATGTGTATTATATTTCCAGACTTTCTCTCACATGCCTATCCCTGCCGGGCTCGAGAAGCCGGATAAGACTCTGAAATATTACGAGAGCCTGAAATTCCCAAACGCTCCCGGGACCTGGTAACTTAAGATTCTTACGGTGGATTTGGACCTCATCTCGACCGGCCTGCGTACTTAAAACGCGGCCGGTATCTTATCCTTTGATCTTTGGAGTCACGAACGAATGTCTCTTATACGGAGGAAAGCTGAGCCCAATCCCTTGCGGAAAATGCCGCTTGTCGGGAAAAACGCTCTCAGTGACCGGTGGTGCGCTCGGTCACTGATAAAGTGAATGGCCCGTATTTAATTGGTGGCATAAGGAGGTCTGATATGAAAATAGAACTGGACAATAGGGCTCTGAAACTCCGCCAGCGGAAAAGACGGGATGAAATCCTAAGGGAAGCCATTCTAGCCTCTTTTGAAAAGACCGGGGGCGCGGATGAGTATTTCATCATAAACTACCTCGTGGAAAAACTCCTTCCCGACGAGGCAATCAGAAGTCTCCTGGAGATCCCTTTTGGAGAAGAAATCGTGTGTGGGGACGGGGAGCATAGCAGCGGTAAACGCAGGCGACGGACCATAATGGCTTAAAGTCAGGCCGCTTTTTGGAGATTTTTCCCGGGGGATCAACTCTCAGTGGTAAAGAGCGCTCAAGTGCGTCATTCGATCCCTCCCTTCCGTTTTTCGGCGGGGTCACACTCATATTCCACACACGTTCAGTGCAGTTAGCTGCATTGATGGTAGCATGGCAATTTTTCGGCCCTCACTTCTTTCCATGGTTTAGTACATTGTGTTAGTGAAGTCGAATCCCGTATGATCGGTTCGTAATCGCGCGAATCCGATGCGTTGAAGCTCTATTTCCGCCTGATCCTTTCTTCTTACTCAACTACGTCTTTCCTGTTCATTTATCCTCACGGTCTGAATCGTTGGATCCGACGAGTCCGTTAATCTCTGTTGGTGTGGCTTCCAGGACCTGCTTAAATTATGATCAAGAGTGAGAATGGTCCATTCTCAAATCAGTCGATTTGAGAATAAGATTGGAAAAATAAATGCTCGGAGTGCCCGAATGAACAAAGGAAAATCTGCTTCATCAGTAGGCGGCCGTAATAAGCGTGTCGGGGAAAAATCCGGAAGGTCTTTGCCGAGAAAGAGGGGAGAAGGAGGCCACATGTTTGAAACGGATTCGCTCGAAGAAGTACGCGCTGCACTTGAGGAACTTGAGAGGGGATTTGCCGGGCTGCCGCCGAGCATCTCGGCATCGGCAAACTGGAGAAGAATTGATAGGGTGATGCGTGAAGTAGCTGAACGCATGCAGGACAACTATCCCTACTTTCATCCCTTATATGCCGGTCAAATGTTGAAGGCGCCGCACCCGATCGCCCGCGCCGCGTACATGCTTGCTATGTGGATCAATCCGAACAATCATGCCCTCGACGGCGGACGTGCGAGTTCAAGAATGGAGAAAGAAGCCGTCGCGGAGCTTGCTGGAATGTTCGGGTGGAAGATGCATCTCGGCCACCTCACCGGCGGCGGTACGATGGCTAATCTCGAAGCACTCTGGGTTGCGGGACGGCTTCACCCCGGAATGAAGATCGTTGCTTCGGAACAGGCCCATTATACTCATTCGAGAATAAGCGCAGTGCTCGGATTGGATTTTCAATCTGTTCCGTGCGACACTATGGGCAGGATGGATATTGACGAGTTGCGGAAACTGCTTGACGCCGGAGACGTGGGCACCGTCGTTGCAACGATCGGCACTACTGCGGTTGGGGCCGTTGACCCGTTGCCTGAGCTGATCCATCTTCGGAATCAATACGGCTTTCGGCTCCACGCAGACTCGGCGTACGGTGGTTATTTTGTCCTGGCAGGTAACCTTTCGGACGAAACGCGCAGAGTATTCGATAAACTGAAAGAAGTCGATTCCATAGTGGTTGATCCGCACAAGCACGGCCTCCAGCCATATGCCTGCGGATGTGTGATCTTTCAGGATCCCACCGTCGCACGGTTTTACAAGCACGACTCTCCGTACACATACTTTACCTCTGAAGAGCTTCACCTTGGAGAGATAAGTCTCGAGTGTTCGAGGGCAGGGGCATCCGCGGTAGGCTTATGGGCAACGCAGCGACTAATGCCTCTGGCGAAGGGAGGAGAATTTGCAGAGTCGCTGGAAAGATGCCGGGAAGCTGCACTGGATTTCCACAAACGATTGGTGTCCGATGGACGTTTCATTACACCTTTTCCGCCGGAACTTGACATAATTGTGTGGGCTCCGGTTGCACGCTCCGTCACCGAAGCGTCTGCGCTTTCCCGAGAGATTTTCGCAGAGGCCGCGAAGAACAACCTCCACCTGGCACTTGCCGAATTGCCCGCAGCGCTATTCGACCTGAAATCGGTTGGAACCGAAACGGACTCAGAAACGATGACATGTCTGAGATCGGTGCTGATGAAGCCCGAGCATAAGCGATGGGTCGGGAAAATGTGGAGAATATTGGACGATGCTACGAAAGAAGTTCTCCGGCAGCACCATTAAGAAAATCAGTGATAGATAGAGAGGGACAAAATAAATGCGCACTCTAAAGCCGTTATTTGACAGGAACAGGAACTGGGCTGCAAATATAAAAGCAAAAGACCCGGATTTCTTTTCAAGGCTCTCGATGCAGCAGTCGCCGCAGTACTTGTGGATCGGCTGCTCGGACAGCCGCGTTCCCGCCACCGAGATCGTCGATCTTATGCCGGGGGAGATTTTCGTTCACCGGAATATCGCGAACCTCGTTGTGCATTCTGATCTGAATTCACTTTCCGTGATTCAATACGCGGTGGAAGTGTTGAGAGTGCGACACATCATCGTTTGCGGCCATTACGGCTGCGGGGGGGTGAAGGCTGCGATGGAGGATTCGACCCACGGCCTGATCGACAACTGGCTTCAATACATTCGCGACAACTACCGGCGGCATCAGATAATTCTCGAATCCCAGCAGGATGAGAGGGTAAGATACAACCTGATGTGCGAGCTTAACGTAATGGAACAGGTGTGGAATGTGTGCCAGACTACATTCGTTCAAAACGCCTGGAGTGCCGGGCAGGAACTCAACGTTCACGGCTGGATATACGATATAGCGGATGGGATTCTCAGAGATATGGATGTCACCGTGACCAACCGGGCGGAATCTATGGCGATCAGAAAGAAGATATGAGGATCTCCTGCACCGAAAGCTGTCTCCGAACGTACAAGTCCTCCTTCTTTCGGAATGCAATGTGAAAGGAACGAAGGACAGGGGCTCATTTCATGCCGACAACTTCCCCCGCTGAATCATAACGCGAATAAATTGGGGGGTGCGCATCGACGGCTGAGACAGCACGGTGGTATTACGGGCGGCGAATCCGGCAAGTTCTTTCCTTTACATTTCGTAACTTAATGCTGTCGTCTGAATTAGAGGAGCGTTTGCACAATGAAGCGTCAGAATACTGCCGAAAGTAATAACAAATTTTCCGTCGGCCTGATACAAATGGCGGTGGAGAGAGACGTGAACGTCAACCTCAGGAAAGCCGTTTCATTCGTCGAGAAAGCGGCCGGAAAGGGAGCTGATGTTATTTGTCTTCCCGAATTGTTCAGGTCGCAGTATTTTTGTCAGGCAGAAGACATCAGGAACTTCAGACTCGCAGAGCCGATACCGGGGCCGTCGACTCAAACGATGGCGAGAGTTGCGAAGAAGCACAAGGTGGTCGTGGTTGTCCCGGTTTTCGAAAAGCGAGCGAAGGGAGTCTATCACAACTCGGCGGTGCTGATCGGCTCCGACGGGCAGATTGCGGGAGTGTACAGGAAAATGCATATTCCCGATGATCCGGGATATTATGAGAAGTTTTATTTCACTCCTGGTGACCTTGGCTTCAAGTCTTTCAAGACCAGATACGGCGACGTCGGTACGCTGATCTGCTGGGATCAGTGGTACCCCGAGGCAGCGCGCTTGACGGCTCTACAAGGCGCGAATATCCTGTTGTATCCGACGGCAATCGGCTGGCATCCTCATGAGAAAGCGGAGCACGGCGGGGCACAATTCGAATCGTGGCGGACCATCCAGCGCGGACATGCGATTGCGAACGGTGTGTACGTCGGCGCTGCAAACCGGGTCGGAGTCGAAAAGCTGGACAGTTCGAGCGCGGGGATAGAGTTCTGGGGGCAGTCGTTCATCGCAGATCCGCAGGGAAAGGTCATCGCGCAGGCCTCCGTCGACAAGGAAGAAATATTGGTGGCGGAAATAGATCTCAATCGAATCGAGTACATCCGGCAAAACTGGCCGTTCCTTCGGGACAGGAGAATCGATGCCTACGAGGGGATCCAGGAAAGATTCAGCGGCAATTAGAGACGCGGGCTCCGGGAAGAGCAACGAAACTCCGAATTCTGAACACTAAACTCTAAACATTTTCAAAATTCTAGGGTCGAAGTAATTGAGCCATCATCCCGCCCAGGATAAATTGTTTTTGAATTTCGAATCTTGGGTTTGTTTAGGAATTAGAATTTGACAAACGAGAGCATCAGAAGAAATCAGAATAGTGTGCCGGCTGAGTTTGGCTACACTCTCCCCGCGGAATGGGAGCGGCATGAAGCGACTTGGCTCGGATGGCCGCACAACAGGACCGACTGGCCGGGTAAATTCACACCGATACCCTGGGTGTACGCAGAGATAGTCCGCAGGACCTCGGCGGGTGAGACGGCAAGGATCATAGTCGAATCGAGAGAACACGAGAAGCAAGCGCGCGCGGTATTGAAAGCTGCCACCGTCGATCTTGCGAACGTCGAGTTTTTCATCCTGAGGAGCGACAGGGGCTGGACACGCGACTCCGGACCGCAGTTCGTGAAGAACGACGAAGGGATTGCTCAAGTCAATTTCAAGTTCAACGGTTGGGCTAAGTATCCGGACTACAAGAAGGACTGCAAACTACCGGCGTTCGTTTCAAAGAAGATCGGCTTGCGTTCGTTTGTCCCGGAGCATAACGGGCGTCACGTCGTCCTCGAGGGCGGCTCAGTCGATCACAACGGAAAGGGGACGCTTATCACCACGGAAGAGTGCTTGCTCGACGAAACGATTCAAACAAGGAATCCGGGATTCTATAAGAGGGACTACGAGGAGACGTTCAGAGACTATCTCGGGACCACGAACGTTCTGTGGTTGGGGAAAGGGATAACCGGCGACGACACTCACGGGCATGTCGACGACCTCTGCAGGTTTGTGAATGAGAAAACGCTGCTACTTGTTGATGAAAAGAATCCGGCGGATACCAACCACCGGATTCTCGCGGAGAACAAGGAACGGGCTCAGGACTTCAGGCTGAAAGACGGGTCGAAACCCGACATACAGTTTCTGCCGATGCCTCAGCCTGTCGTTTTCAAAAGGCAGAGACTCCCTGCGAGTTACGCAAACTTCTACATTTCAAATTCTGCCGTTCTCGTTCCGACATTCGACGATCCAAACGACAGGATTGCACTGGGGATAATCGGCGAGCTGATAAACGATCGTCCCGTCATCGGCATCCATGCACTCGACCTTGTATGGGGACTCGGTACGCTCCACTGCCTCACGCATGAACAGCCGGCGTAGCAGATAGCTCATAGTTCATGGCTCATGGTCGATTGTTCGGCTGCCCGGGGGAAAGATGCGACTTCGCAGCAGCAGGTCTATCCTGCAAAGCCGGAAGCAGTTGACGCTGTTTGGCTTGTTAAGATATGCGAAGTTATATTATTCACAGTGGCGACAAGCAGAAGAGGAAAAAAAACGATAGTCGGGGAAGAAGAGCGCGCTCATTTTGAGCTGTCCTCAGAAGATGTAGCAATCTCTCATAAGGTGCTCCGTCGCGGCAGGCGGAATGGCAGTGCCAACAAGGTAGAGGAAAGGGACAAGCCGTTTCATGAGTGGTACCGATTTGTCCTCTCATACCCGCCGCATCTCGTTCGGGACTACATTGAGCGTTTCTCTCTCCAGGATGACGATGTGCTTCTGGATCCTTTCTGCGGTTGCGGGACAACGCTCGTCGAAGGAAAGCTCAACGGCCTCAAGACTGTCGGCGTTGAAGCCAATCCCTTTGCCTGTTTTGCAAGCAAGGTGAAGACCGACTGGCATGTCGATGGAGACGAACTCCTGGATGACTCGCGGGCAATCGCTCAAAAGACGCTTGGGCAGCTCAAACGTCAGGGAATCGATGACTTCGGTCTGTTTCAGGAAACGCCCGACGAGAGTAAGCTCCTGACTCTGCCGGAACAGAAACTGAAGATGCTGCTGTCCAATTCGATTAGCCCGCTTCCCCTGCACAAATCACTCGTCCTGCTCGACAACATCAAGAATATGGGCAGCAAACGACTACGGGAGCACGAGCTCCTTGCATTTGCCAATTCGCTTGTCTTCACTGTAAGCAATTTGCACTTCGGCCCTGAAGTTGGACTGGGCGCCGTCAAGTCTGATGCACCCGTAGTGTCTTCCTGGCTTTCTGAAATTGAAAAGATGGCGCACGACCTGAAGAGTGTTTCCGCAGCAGATTATCCGGAATCCAAGGCGATTCTCGCCGACTCCCGTGAGATCAGTCTGCACATACCTGCATCTTCTGTCGACGCGATTATCACCTCGCCCCCGTACCCGAACGAAAAAGACTATACCAGGACGACTCGGCTCGAGTCGGTATTGCTCGGTTTCATCGAAGACAGGACGGGACTGCGTTCATTGAAATCATCATTGCTTCGATCCAATACCCGCAACGTATATAAGGGTGACGATGACGACAAATGGGTCTCCGAGCACAAAGAGATACAACGGATTTCTCACGCGATTGAGAAGAGAAGAATAGAGCTTAAGAAAGATTCCGGCTTCGAGAAGCTTTACGGAAAAGTCACGAAGCTGTATTTCGGAGGGATGGCCCGCCATTTTGCCGACCTTCGTAAGATTCTGAAACCTAACGCAAAGCTTGCGTACGTCGTGGGTGACCAGGCTTCATACCTGAGGGTTATGATAAGAACCGGTCAGCTGCTCGCCGAAATCGGCGAGGCTCTTGGGTACGAAGTCATAGGCCTGGACCTGTTCCGGACGAGGTTCGCGAGCGCAACCAAGGAGCAGCTGCGGGAGGAGGTCCTCCTCCTTAAATGGCCGGGGGAAAAGGTAAAGGGCAATGGCAAAGGAGCGCAGCGCGTATGAACTCATCATCGAAGATATCTTCCTGCGTCACTACAAGAAGGGACTGAAGAGTTTCGAGTTCAAGCGGTCCGAGATTCAAGAGACGGGCGAAAAACTCAAAGTAATCGTCCCGAAGAATCTCGGCGACGTCGTCTACAGCTACCGGTACCGGAAATTGCAGCCGGAATCCATCCGCAGCAGAACGCCTGAAGGCTTTGAATGGACAATCCGGGGCACAGCAAAGGGGGAATACAGGTTTGCGGTCGCTAGAGAATTGAATGTCCTTCCCAACCCCGACATGATCGAGACGAAGATTCCCGACGCGACTCCCGAAATAATAAACCGGTATGCGTTGACTGACGAGCAGTCGCTCCTCGCGAAGATACGCTACAATCGCCTGATCGACATCTTTACGGGGCTTACCTGTTATTCTCTTCAGAATCATCTGAGGACAAGCATACTGAAGAATGTCCAGGTGGAGACAGACGAGATCTACGTCGGACTTGACAAAAGGGGGGGCGCACTACGTTCTGCCGGTCCAGGCGAAGACGGGCAATGAGCGGCTCGGCGGGGTACAGATGAGACAGGACTTCGATCTGTGTGCAGAGAAGTTTCCTGATGCGATATGCAGATCCATCGGAGCGAAGTTCACTAGAGATAATGTGATAGCGCTTTTCGAGTTCGAGACGAACGGGGCGGAGATAAAGATAGCTGCTGAGAAACACTATAGGCTGGTGTCGAATGAGGAGCTTTCAAAAGAGGAAGTAGGGCAGTACGGGAAGAGGCCAGAATGAACTTTCATTATCAAATCACTTCGACAGAGCAGGACTAAGAGTCGTCTAA
>JBJKPC010000031.1:0-101388 GCA_046706745.1 Candidatus Kryptoniota bacterium | reverse complement strand
AAAGAGATCTTGCCGCTTCGAGGCTTGCCCTTTGCCTGGCTACCAAGACTATTCTAGCTAACGGGTTCAAGATTCTCGGCATCTCGGCACCGGAGAAGATGTGAGGCACCGGTTGACCGGGTGAGCCTCTTTGAATATGGGGATCGTCATTTGGCGGCCCAACTGGAATTGTAACAGCTGATCTTCCCGACGAATTGATCCATTTTTTTGATTCGTGTTCCTGATTCTTAATTGTCAGGTAGCGAATCGCGAAAAGAAATCTCTTTCACTGCACGTTTTTATTGGCTAAATTTCTATCTAAATTCACCGAAGTGTTCAGAACGTTGTAAAAGGATGATCGTATGCTCAAACCGAGAAAAAGAGTCACAAAAAAAGAGCTGAAGCAGGACCGACTTGTAACGGCGTATTTCAAGGTCTCGGACCTCGTCAGGAACAACCGGAAAATCGTGAGCGGTGCGCTGACCGGTCTGGTCATTGCGGTGATAGTGGTGATCGCATACATGAACAATGTCCGCTCCAATAACAACAAGGCTGCGACCGAGCTGTCGCAGGTAATCGGCGTTTTCAGGGGCGGTGCGTACCAGGTAGCGATAAAGGGAGATCCGACACACAATATGCCCGGACTCAGGTCTATAGTGGAAAACTACGGCGGTTCAAATGCGGGTGAGAGCGCGAAGATCTATCTTGCCGATTGTTACTACTACCTTGGCGATTACGACAACGCGATGAAGTACTTCGAGAGCTACGACGGAAGCGACAAGTTTCTTCAAGCGAGCGCGTATGCGGGGATGGCAGAAGTGTATGAGATCAGAAAAGAGTATCCGAAAGCTGCGGAGTATTATGAGCGGGCGGCCGCGACCGACTCAAAGAACTTTCTTACCCCAGAATATTTGGTCGGTGCCGCCAGAAACTATATCAAATCGGGCAAGAAAGAAGAAGCGATATCTCTGCTTAAGAGAGTGCAGAAGCAATTTGCCGATTCCCCGTACGCAGCAGACGTCGGCTTCCTTCTAGCACAAGCTCAGCTGGGCTGATCGAGCGGGCGGCTATAGGGGGATAAACTAGATTCGGAGGCGGGACCCCGTAAAGGAGTCTTCATACGCACCTCTTTCAAAGTAAAACCGACATTTGAGTGGACTTGCCGGGTGCCGGGGAGTTTCGTAAGCATCGCGCTCAGTTCTGCGGTGTTGCATCAATATTTGAATTGCGGGTAAGAGCTGGAATAGCTGTCCCCGACAGCTTCGGTTCATTCCAGTTTCACTTGTTTGTTTTGAAACGGACTTTCCTGTTTTCCTTCCGAGTCATTATGTGGTTGATATCGCTGATAATCTTTGAGCATATTATCTCGACAACCTCCTCCACTTCCGGGGTGAGGTCGAGCCCGAAATTGAAGTTCTTCCCGACGATGCCATAGATTAAGATTGTGCCTGGAAGCGAACCAAGCCCGCGCGCCAACTTTATTGCGCTTGCCGAGTTGAATGCGTGCGTCGAGAACAAAAGGAAATCTTTTGGCAAAGGTTCCTTGCCGGCATCCAGCCTGAAAACGGTGCCGGCGGGTGCCGACGATTGAACTGCATCGACTAATATCATCGCGTCTGTAAGGCGCATTAACTCAAGGAGGTAAGACTGGTCGCCTGTAAGCTCAACCGCTCTTGCACCTGCCGGCAGGTTTCCTTTCAGCTGCCGTAAGACCGTAATCCCAACCGCATCGTCACCCCTGAACTCACTCCCTATACCGACCACAGTTACGACTGATTTGTTCTGTTCGAGGGCGACATCGCCAGAAATGAAACGAGGAATCGTCCGATCGGTTCCTTTCGAATTCATGTTACTCTTCGGATATTTCCAGATTAAGAAAGTGAGTCGCGCACGAAATGCACGGGTCATAATTCCTAACCATTTGCTCGCATCGCAGCGTCAAATCCTGTTTGGACATCTGCATGTTCGAGGAGACGAAATTCCTGAGATCTGCCTCGATCATCTTCTGGTTCTGGGCGGTTGGGGGGACGATCTTCGCATCTTTGATAAGTCCGTCATCGCCGATGAGGTATCGGTGATAAAGGATGCCCCTTGGGGCCTCCGTACAGCCGAAGCCGAAGCCTGGCCGGATTTCATATTCGACCGCTGCCTTCTCAGGCTGTTCGTAATTCTCAATAATCCTGACAGCCTCATCCGCGGCATACAGAGTCTCGATAGCCCTCACGGTTATGCTTCTGAACGGGTTAAGGATCGGTGGAATCGCTTTTGCTTCCTCCGCGGCTCTTCTCGCCAATGGGGACAGTTTATCGAAATTCAGATTATACCTTGCCAGCGGGCCGGTGAGATAAGCACCGCCTCCTTCGCCGGGTACAGAGTGTTCTGGCTGCTGTGCGCTCTTCATCGTCGATTGTAGAGCGTTCGAGTGTGCTACGTGCCTTTCATGAAATACCAGTTCGTACTCCCTCACGTCTATGTCCAGTCCCCTGTTGGAAATGATTCTTCCTTCGTTGAACGGGTATTCGTCCGGATGACCGAGTGCAACGAATTCATAGTCAAATTCAGAATCAGGGAAGTTCAGTCCCGCAGTCCACTGAACCGTTTCGTAGGCATCGTCTCTAGCACGCTTGAGTTTGTCGAGGATTTGTTCGAAATCTTTCTTGGGCGGGACCTTGTAGAATCCTCCGACCTTTACGTTAATCGGGTGAATCTCTCTGCCGGCAAGGATCGCAACGAGGTCGTTCCCTGTCTTCTTGAGACGCAAGCCGCGCTCCACCACGGCCGGATGATCTCCCGCCAACTGAATTGCATCGTCATATCCCAGAAAATCAGGCGCATGAAGCATGAAGATGTGAAGTGCGTGACTCTCTATCCATTCACCGCAATAGAGGAGACGCCTCAGTTCCCGCAGCTGCCCCTCGACTTTCACCCTGAAAAGATGTTCCATAGCGTGCACGGAACTCATTTGATATGCAATCGGGCAAATGCCGCAGATGCGGGCGGTGATATCCGGGGCTTCATAATATTTCCGGCCGCGCAGAAAAGCCTCAAAAAACCTCGGCGGCTCGAATATTCCGAACTTCACGTCGCTGACTTGTCCGTCTTTCATCTTCACGACAAGCGAGCCTTCACCCTCGACGCGGGCGATATAATCCACCTTGATCCGGTTACTCATGAGCTTCGCTCTCTTTTCTGAATGCATCTGCATAGGCATTGAAGGTGCGGAATGTCAGCTTGACGTCCAGATTTGTTTTGCCCAGTTTTCTGAAGTGAGCGGCAAGCGCTTGAGTATTGGGGGATTCCATGGGCCCGAAACATCCGTAACATCCGCGGTTGAACGACGGGCAAATCGCGCCGCATCCCGCATGGGTCACCGGCCCGAGGCACGGCTCACCGCGAGCTACCATGATACATGTATTTCCTCTGGCCTTGCATTCGATGCAAACGCTGAAGGAATGAATGTTTGGCTTTCTGTGGTTGAGGAAAGCATTGATGACCTCGATCAACTGATACTTGTTGATAGGGCATCCTCTCAGCTCGTAGTCAACATGCACAAACGAGCCGACGGGAAGAGATCTGTCCAGCGTGGAGATGTATTCGGGTGAAGCGTACACTATATGCACGAAATTTTTTATATCCTTCCAGTTCCTCAGCGCCTGTATCCCTCCTGCTGTGGCACAAGCACCTATCGTGATCAGTGCGCTGCACGACTTACGGATTTCCCTGATATGTTCCACGTCGTGAGGGGTCGTTATACTTCCCTCCACTATGCATATGTCGTAAGGCCCCTTGAGCATGCGACGGCTCGCTTCCGGGAAGAAGGCGATCTCAATTGCGCCGGCGACCTCGAGCAGCTCATCTTCTGCGTCGAGCAGCGACAACTGGCAGCCGTCGCAAGAGGCGAACTTGAAGACCGCTACCTTTGGCTTGCCTGATTTGCGGTGTGTTGGCATTTCATATTTCCTTTTTGTCCAGGAGGCTGCGGATCTGAGGCAACTTGAAGACCGGACCGTCCTTGCAGATGAACTTTGGCCCGAACTGACAATGTCCGCAAAGGCCGACGCCGCATTTCATGTTTCTTTCCATGGAGATATAGATTCGATCCTCGGAAAGCCCGCAGCGCTCAAGTTCTTCGCAAGTGTATCGCATCATTACTTCGGGCCCGCAGACCATCGCGATTGTCGAGGGCGTATCCATTTTTATATATGAGAAGAGACCGGTTACAACCCCAATATGCCCCTTCCAGCTGGAGTCGCCCCTGTCGACGGTCGTTATGACTTCCGTATTCGGCAGCTTACTCCACTGTTCGAGTTCCACCCTGTAGAGGAGATCCAGAGGACTTCGCGCACCGTACATGATCATGAGTCTTCCGAATTCTTCCCTTCTACGCATTATGGAATAAATGACGGGCCGCAGAGGAGCGAGTCCTATCCCCCCTGCCGCTATGCAAACGTCCTTGCCCACTGCCTCTTCCAGTGGCCATGCACTTCCGAACGGTCCGCGCAGCCCTAACATGTCGCCGCGCTTCAGTTTCGACAGCGCCGTGGTCACTGTTCCGACCCTGTGTATTGTGTGAGCTATCTGATCCGACTTTGCCGGATCGGAGCTGATTGAGATTGCGGACTCTCCTGCGCCGAATGCGTAGACCATGTTGAACTGGGCGGCGGCGAAAGTGAACGGCTTTCCGTCCGAACTAGGCGGATCGATGAACAGAGTGTACGTGTCGTCCGTTTCCCAGATAACGCGGCGGATCGTCGCCGCCATTGGGGTCATGACGTTTTCCACGGATCTCGCGCTCGCCTGAACGGGGGCTTCTATCATTCGGGGTCACTCCGGTTGCTTTAGTGAAAAATATACCAAGTCAATAATTCTCGCCTCTGTCGGCGAGGGAAGTACCGTAAACGTCGAGAAGCTGCAGGCGCGTCGCCTGCAGCCGCCTTTCAAGTACTTCGGAGAAACGACGCAACATTTCGTAACCGAAGCGGTAATCTGTCTCGCATTTCTTCACAAGGCACGTAGCGTCTATCGCGAAGGCGTGGACCTGTTCGATCGCATAGGCATCGAAATGCCACTTGTATGGCGATATCAGCCACGACCAGCCGAGCACCTCACCAGCTCCAACGGTTTGTATTCTGATCTGGCCGCGTTCTCCACCCCCGACTTCGAGCACAACCCGCCCGCCGCGCAGAAGGTAGAAGGTCTTTGCGTCTTCACCCTCATGAAACAAATATTTCCCTTCGTCAAAGACCACGTTCGAGGCACATGAGGTTAAGGTCTGCACCAGCTCATCGCTCATGTCTATCAGAAACGGGTGCTTGTGCAGGGATTCTGTCAGGTCCTGGGTTTTCATGGCTACTCTTCCTTTTCTTTTTTTACCTCGGCGCCGCTTATTGCCCGCACTTCGTCGGTCAAATCTATGCCGACGGGACACCACGTAATGCATCGACCGCAGCCGACACAACCCGAGACGCCGAACTGTTCGACCCACGACGACAGTTTGTGAGTCAGCCACTGGCGGTATCTTGATTTGGGAGTGATCCGGAAGTTTCCTCCGGAGACCTTTGCATAATCCATTGTAAAACAGGAATCCCATCTCCTGGTCCGACCTGCGACGAAACCCGAGAGATCGGTCGTATCCTCTATGTCCGCGCAGAAGCAGGTCGGGCAGACCATGGTACAGTTCCCGCAAGTTAGGCAGCGCCTGGCAACGTCATCCCAATGTGGATGCTCCGTGCTGCGCGCAAGAAGTTCAGGCAGACCATCGACTTCCATCGTCTTTGTTATCTGCTCTGCAGCAGCACTGATCGCGTCTTTTGCTGCGGCGATTTCGCTTCCGGAAGCGGTATGCGCCTCGATCTCTCCCAGAATTATAGCTCCGGCTTCCGATCCGGCCTTTGCAATGAAGTAATGGTCGCCATCCCTGAGCACTTCGGTCAGCGACATGTCAAACCCTCCCGTCGCTTCAGGCCCCGTCTTCATGGAAGTGCAGAAACAGTTGTTTCCCGCCTGGCCGCAGTTGACGACGACAACGAATGTCTTCTCTCTCGTGGCCGTGTAATTGACGTCGCGGTAATCATCGGATGTGAACACCCTGTCCTGGGTTTTGATGGCGTTCAATTCGCAGGGACGAACGCCTATGAAGGCATATTTCGGTACATCACTCCGTTCTTCCTCAAACTCTATTGCCTTTCCGTTCTTCCTAATTGAAAGGAGCTTCAACGAAGGGGGATAGAGGAATCGTTTCCACGACTGCGGAGGAAGCGTATAGCCGAAGTAAGCTTGATCTCTCGACTTTGTGAGATTGTATGAGCCGGGCCCCTGCTGGTCGATCCAACCGGCAGGAAGGTCGCCGGCGGTCTTGATTCTGTCATAGATTATCGTATCTCCCTCTTTCCGGGGACCTACGGTCTCGAAACCTCTCCTCTGAAGTGACGACAGAATATTCTGCAGTTGAACTGAGTCTATTCGGAATGAGTTGTCCATATTATAGACCGCGCCTTGTTGTCATGGAATAATGGTTCAACAGATGTGCCATCTAGTTCACGTGAAAACATACAGAAAACACCAGTTCAAGAAGAGTAAAAGCCTTATGCTGGGACAATAGGGGCACAAAGTCCAAAAACGGAAGCGTGGACTTTCGCAACACTAAAGGGCTTCTAGCCGTTGGGTATTTCTACAGAGAGTGAAGACCGGGCGGGGGAGTGAGACAGACTTCAAGGCGGTTTGATGTGCACCCGGGCGCGGGATCTCGACGCGAGCTCGCGGATGTCACCCCCCTTACTATTCGAAGTTCAAAAAGTTGTCTCGACGATCATCAGTCCATAATGACGTTGGAGATGGAGCGCGAGAAAGATCGATATCAGGATCAGGGCTTGAACGTAAGCTTAACGTTGAACAAGACTGGACGTTCAAAGCCTTCCGACGCTAAACTTGACTCCATTTCCCACAACCAGGGGAGCTCTTCGACCATCTGAGAGATACGGCCCAGTACCTCTATGAACCCGCTTGACTCAACAACCCCGGCGTTCTGCATCATGTTTCTTGCATCCACGTCGGTGAGTGGCGTGATCCGGCGCGAAGGCAGTTTACCGGGCGCGCTCAGGAAGATCAGCGGTCCGAAATGCGGATCGGATTTTATTCCTATCTGCGCATTCGCCCGGGGCAATGAGCTCCCGCCAGCGAGAGCCGAGATCGCGCTGACACCGAACTCTTCAAGCAACCCGGCCGCGTCATCTTCTGTCACATTCAGAAGGCGAACTTCACTCTCAGTCTCTTCCTGCGTTGCGTTGCGTTTCATTATGTCGGACAGTCTTTCCCGCGCTCCGGTCAGATCGACGTCTTCATACCAAAGTAGCCTGCCCTGCGGCTGGCGCCTGTTTGCGGCATACTCCGTCACCCTTGCGAGCGCAAGTGCAGCTGACTCGGGAAACCTGTACGATGGAAACACAGCCTGGCCTCGTTCTCTACCGGATGCCCGGAACGCCGATGAAGTCGATATTTGCACCGCCCTCGTCGTTCCCATTAGACAGAGGACGACAGGTTTTTTCTTCTGTGTTGTTTTCTCGGCGAAAACCATGCCTCTTCTTATGGCTCTCCCAACGGGGTCCGGATCGCATCCACCTATGCAAGCAAATATCGCGATCAGGGAATCCACATCGTCCTTCCCGAGGAAATCCATCACGGTACGTTCGTAATCTTCCGCGACAGCCTGAGGACCGAGGTTTGAAGCACTTCCCTGGGCTACGGCCAGCCCATTCGAGTCGCACGTATCCGCACAAATTGTGAGAGCGCCCCCCGCGTTGCTCACGATCGCCACCCTGCTTCCCTGCGGAAGAGGCTGGTTCGCGAGGAGCATCGCCGCGTCGAACATTTCTTCGAGTGTCTCAGCTCTGATCACGCCCGCCTGCTGAAAGAGTGCATCAACCTCGATATCGGTCTCCGTTCCCGCACTCCTCACCTCTGCCATTTCCCTGCCGGCTTTGCTTCTCGCACTCTTCACGCAGAGTATGGGCTTCTTTGAGGAGACTCTTCTGGCAACCCTCGCAAACTTTCTCGGATTTCCGAAACTCTCCAGGTAGAGAAGCACGATGTCGGTCGTCGGATCTTCTTCCCAGTATTCGAGGAGATCATTGCCGGAGACGTCCCCCCGATTCCCTGCTGAGACAAACGTCGAAAAGCCGATTCCCCTTTCGGCCGCGTAATCCAATATTACGATTCCAAGTGCTCCCGTGTGAGAAAAGAAGCCGACTTTTCCGGAAGGAGGAATTGTCTCGGCAAGGCTCGCGTTAAGCATAGCGTCTGGTTTCGTGTTTAGTATCCCAAGGCAGTTCGGTCCGATGAGACGCATGCCATGAGACCGCACGGTGTCGACAAGCTGTTTCTGAAGTCTTTTTCCCGCCTCTCCCGTCTCACCGAATCCGGCACTGAGGACTATGATCCCTTTGGCACCCGCGGCGGCGGCCTCGTCAGCGATCCGGGTGACGCTTGCTGCCGGCACGGCGACTATTACAAGATCGGGTTTCTCCGGAAGTTCAGTAAGGGATGAGTATGCTCTGACGCCGCGTATCGACGCCGCCTGGTTGTTGACGGGGTATACTGTGCCCGTAAAATTGGATTCGAGTATATGTTTGAAAACCATGCTGCCGGTTGCGGATGGATCTCGCGAGGTTCCAATCACTGCAATTGAGGATGGATTGAGTATCGGCGTGAGAGAATTTGCAGTTGCTATCCTGTCTCGCAGCTCGGCCTTTTCCCGTACGGCGGCATTGCCGGTAACAGGAAACTCTATGTGGACCGTGCTTCCGCCGATCGCCTGTACTACTTCGAATCCTGCGTCGCGAAAGACAGTCATCATCTTGTCGTTTGCGGAAAGCATCTCTGCCTCGAATTCCACAAAACCGTTTGCAGCGGCTATTCCCGCCAGTCGTTCGAGAAGAAGAGTCCCGATACCCTTACCCTGGTACTTGTCGTCCACGAGGAATGCGACTTCGGCCGCATGTCGTACGGCGAGGCTCACATAGTTGCCTATGCCAATGACTCTTCCATTTTTATCGTCGCCGAAGACGGCGAGGATGTTTGCTTGGTCGGAAGGATCGTTCGTACACATTCCATCGATAACCGTCTTTGAAACGTAACTGACGCCTCCCATGAATCGGAAATACCTGCTCTCGTCTGAAACCTCGCTCACAAATCCCCTGACGGCTGCAGCATCTTCCGGAGTTGCCATCCGAAGCGTTATGCCCGACCCGTCACGCAACAAGACGTACTCGTGGTAGTCCCGCCATTCACGAATTATTCTGAACATAAACAATGCCTCTCGTTGTGAGCAATTTAATTCTGAAGGCGGAGTCATGAAAGCCCCAGCCAACCTGTCCCCGCATCAACCAATTCAACCGTGTGTTGTCCCGGTGCACGTTTGACAACTTTGGGGCCAAGTGGGCTCAAATTTGAGCCTTTTCGGGGCGAATGTACGTTGATCCGAACCCGTTGTGGCATTTATGCGCTCTTCCACTTGAAAACTTTATCGCCAGTAAATAGGTTTAAATATATGTGATGCGTCCCGGACGATTCGGCATGTTTTTCGGGGCGGGTGTCTTCTAATGCCCAACGGCACAATCAGAAGGAGGAAAGAGCCATGGCGGATGCCAAGAACAGTTCTCTTGAAGTCAACGAAGCTCAAATTGCCGCTCACTGGAAAGAAGAAGAGTACTACAGTCCGACGGCCAAGTTTATCGCACACGCGAATCTTGTAGACGCCGAGGTAATGAAAAGATTCGGCCTTGACAATTTTCCCGAGAGTTTCAAGGAATATGCGGATCTTTTGGATTGGTATAGATACTGGCACACCACTCTTGATACCAGCAATCCTCCGTTCTGGAAGTGGTTTGTGGGAGGGCTACTAAACGTAAGCTATAACTGTGTCGACAGGCACCTCGCTACGAGCAAGGGGAAAGCCGCGATCATTTTTGTTCCGGAAAACGAAGACGATTCGCACACCGTGATCACCTATCAGGAGCTTTTCGTCAGAGTAAACGAGACGGCAGCGCTCCTTCGTGACTTTGCCGGACTGAAAAAAGGTGACAGGGTTACGATACACATGCCGATGGTCCCGGAACTTCCGGTTACCATGCTTGCCTGTGCCAGGCTCGGCGTGATTCACTCCGTCGTGTTCGGCGGGTTTAGCGGTGCGGCATGCGGAGATCGCATCGCTGACTCCGGCAGCAGAGTGCTGATAACTTCCGACGGCTACTACAGAAACGGAAAAGTTCAGGACCACAAGGAGAAGGCTGACGTAGCTGTGGCCCGCGCGAAGCAATTAGGCACGCAGGTGGACAAAGTCCTCGTATGGCGTCGCCATCCGGGGAAGTACATCTCCGGAACGCCAATGGTGAGCGGCAGGGATTTTTTCGTCGATGAAGTGTTGAAGGATTTCAAAGGCAAAAGGGTCGAGCCGGTTCCTGTTGCCGCAGAAGATCCACTGTTCCTCATGTACACCAGCGGTACGACAGGCAGACCGAAAGGGATCCAGCACAGCACCGGCGGATATCTTGCCTACGTTGCGGGAACAGCGAAGAACATTTTGGACATTCACCCCGAAGACATCTACTGGTGCATGGCGGATATTGGATGGATCACGGGTCATTCATATATAGTATATGGACCGCTTGCGCTCGGCACTACAAACGTCATGTATGAAGGCGTACCCACCTACCCAGATGCGGGACGGCCATGGAGGATAGCGGAGCAGCTCGATGTCAACATATTTCATACTGCGCCTACTTCGATCCGTCAGCTCAGAAAAGTCGGACCCGAGCTTCCAAGGAAGCATAATTTCCACTTCAAGCTCATGGTAACCGTCGGCGAGCCCATCGAACCCGATGTATGGAGATGGTACTTCGATGAGGTCGGCAAAAAAGAAGCTTCGATTGTTGACACATGGTGGCAGACCGAGACGGGCGGCTTCCTGTGCAGCACCAAGCCGGCACTCGATCCGATGAAGCCGGGAAGCGCCGGGCCGGGAGTACCGGGAATTCATCCGGTGATTTTCGATGAGAACGGGAACGAGATTCCTCCGGGGGCCAACAAGGCGGGAAACATATGCATACGCAACCCTTGGCCGGGAATCATGCAGACAATCTGGGGAGACCCCGACCGCTACGTCAAGACTTACTATGCAAAGTACTGCAAGGACACAAAAAGCAAGGACTGGAAGGATTGGCCTTACTTTGCCGGGGACGGCGCTTTATTCGCCGCAGACGGTTATATAAGAATTCTGGGCCGTGTGGACGATGTGATTAATGTCGCTGGGCACAGACTCGGAACGAAGGAGCTTGAGTCCGCCTGTCTCACAATTCCGGAGGTTGCAGAGGCTGCCGTGGTACCTGTGGTCGACCAGGTCAAGGGAAGAGTGCCGGAAGTCTATATTGCCCTTAAGCCGGGAGTCAACGCGGATCACGGCGAAGTCCAGCGCAAGGTCGTGAGCGCAATCGAAAGTATGATCGGGAAGATCGCGAAGCCGTCGCACGTATGGGTGGCCGACGACATGCCTAAGACTCGCTCCGGCAAAATTATGCGTAGAGTACTCGCCGCTGTGTCCAACAATATGCCCGTCGGCGACGTGACGACTCTAGCCAATCCGGACATAGTGGAGAGCATTAAGATCATGGTACAGTCTCAGACTAAACGCGCCCCCGCCGCAGAGGCTCCGGAAGACATCAAGCAGTTCGGAAAAGTGGAGTAACAGAGTCTAAAGCCCCCATTTTCTCGGGCTGATCCCTGGAAAATGGGGCCTTCCTCTACGGTTTGATTGCTTTCCCGTTCCCTTTTAAGTTGGGACGAGATGAGGCGCCGGTCGTGTAGGGCGCGCAAGGTATGCATTTCTCACTAATGATACCTCTTCTCAGGTAGAGCAGTAGCAACAAAACTGCATATCGCACGAGGAAACGTCATGCAGCTTCACCAGATGATTCCGATCGAATATTTACTTCTTATCGGGTCCGTTCTCGTTCTCCTTAGCATATTCATTGCAAAGGTGTCGGACCGCCTGGGACTCCCTTTGCTTTTACTTTTCATCGCGATAGGCATGCTTGCCGGATCGGAAGGGATCGGCGGAATTGAATTCGACAACCCGCATCTTGCACAATCCATCGGCATCGTGGCTCTTATCTTCATATTATTCGCGGGAGGCTTCGACACTAAGTGGTCAAACGTAAGAGAAGTCTTCTGGCAAGCGGCGGGCCTTTCGACGCTAGGGGTGTTTCTCACAGCATTTGCGGTGGCTCTCTTCGTTGCAAGACTTCTCGGCTTCTCCCTTTTCGAGGGCTTCCTGCTGGGTGCCGTCGTTTCTTCTACGGATGCGGCTGCCGTTTTTTCCGTACTGAGGTCGAAAGAGATGAGCCTGAAGGGAAACCTGAGGTCGCTGCTGGAGCTCGAGTCGGGGAGCAACGATCCCATGGCTGTGTTTCTGACCATTGGGACAATCCGGCTTCTGATGAACCGGAATACGGTATCGTTTGACATAGTTCTTCTCTTCTTCTTTCAGATGGGGATCGGCTTGCTGTTCGGTATCGTGGTCGGGAAACTGATGGTGGTATCGCTCAACAAGCTTAAGATATGGTTTGAGGGGATGTATCCTGTTATGGTACTCGCGTTTGTCGCCTTTGCATACGGAGCCGCTACAACCACAGGAGGAAGCGGATTTCTTGCGGTCTATGTAGCGGGTCTCGTGGCCGGGAACAGCGATTTCGTGCAGAAGAAAAGTCTTCACAGATTCTTTGACGGGTTTGCATGGCTGAGCCAGATCGGAATGTTCCTCGCCCTCGGGTTGCTGGTTGATCCATCCCAGATTCTTGCTGTTGTGGGAGCGGGACTCCTCATTTCGGTTTTTCTTATGTTCGTGGCGCGGCCGGTCAGCGTTTTCATTACCATGAGTCTGTCTCGAACCGGGTGGCGGGAAAAGGCCTTTCTGTCATGGGTCGGCTTGAGAGGAGCAGTGCCCATCGTACTTGCGACTTTTCCTTTGATCGCCGGGATTCAAGGATCCAGGATGCTTTTCAACCTCGTCTTTTTCATCGTCCTTACCTCTGCTCTGCTTCAAGGGTGGACGGTTCCTTTGGTAGCGAAGGCTTTGAGAGTAGATGCGCCGATGAAGAGAATGAAAAAGCACCCTATTGAGTTTTCGCCGGTCGAGGGGATCAACGCGGACCTGGTCGATTTCATCGTGCCGTACGACTCACCGGTGGTCGGGCGGTCTATAGTCGAGTTGGAATTGCCTCAGGACACACTCGTCGTTCTTATTGGAAGGGATGACGAGTACCTCGTTCCCAGCGGAGGCACTATCCTTCAGGAGGGCGATACGCTCCTTGTGCTCGCGGGTTCGGAAAGCCTGCCGCAGGTGATGGAGAGGTTAAAGGGTTTGAAGCATAAGTAGTAGCCGTCACTTCTTCGGACTCGCTTCCGGAAACCTTATTTCGTTTTGCGGAAAGTCAGAACGACTTCTCCGGCGACGAAGAATTGCCTGTCGTCTGGGGTGAAGCTTAGTATCTCGTATGATTTATTGGAAGGCTTAAGGTGAACTTTGCCGTTCGCGAGTTCGTAAAAGCGTACGATGAGAATTCCTGCCGCGCTTCCAAGTACGAGAGAGTTCTGCTCGGGCTGCGCGACGCGGCGGCAGACAACGTAGTCTCCCTTGAACAGGCCGACGAAATTCATCGCGTCGTCTGAAACCTTCACGGCAAACAATTCTCCTTCCGGGAGCAACTTAGCATCGAAGTGAAGCACGTCGACGATGTTGGAGAAGATTATCTCTCGGGACTCTATTCTGGAGACGACCGGGATAGTGCGGACCGAGGGGGGGAGATCGGGGTTTGATAGTTCTGTTTTCGGTAGATTGATGCCGCGCGAGCGTCCTGCTTCTCTTTCTATAAAGCCTTTCTTTTCAAGAGCTTTCAGGAGATCGCTGACTGCGCGGGTGGAGCTGATTCCCATCTGTTCGCCGAGTTCACGGAAGGTAGGCGGCTTTGAATGATCTTTAATGTAGCGCCGGATAAATTCCAGTGCTTCACCTTGCCGTTTAGTCAACCCTCTTGCCATCGCTACGTAAATTACACAACACAAGTTTAGCTGTCAAGAAATCAGCCAAACTTTTGTTTAATGGTTTACTAAAGAGATTATAACGGCATTTGGCGCCTAAAATAGGCTCAAAATTTTCGATTTTTGGAGCATTTTTAGGGTGGGGAAAAAGGGCAAAAATAACGCTTGACTTTTGGGGTCCGTTGGTTAAATTTGCAACGTGGTGGGGAAAAGTGGGGAAGACCTCAGCTTTTCCCAATGTTTACTAAAAAAATGTGTCCGAAGAATTTCTGGAGAACTGAAGAGGAAGATGTCGTCATTCAAAGGACGCTACGAATACGTTTTAGACTCCAAGGGTAGACTTAGTATCCCGGCCAAATTGCGGAAGAGTCTCTCCACAGATGCTCATGATACCTTTGTCGTGACTCGCGGAGTCGAAAAATGCCTCTATGTATATCCCCTCGATGAATGGCGGCGGCTCGAAGAAAAGCTCCGCTCCCTCAACCAATTTCTGGAGAAGCACAGATACTTCATCAGAACCCTCCTCATGTGGGCATCCGAAGAATTCCTTCTGGACTCGCAGGCACGCATCACAATTCCCAAGAATTTACTTGAATTCGCAGAGATAGAAAAGGACGTCGTCATAATCGGAGCTCTGGAAAGAATTGAGCTCTGGAGCCCGAAGACGTTCAACGAATATCTCAATTCCCAACCCGAAAGTTATGCTTCGGTTGTCGAACAAATAATGGCGGTTAATGTCAGTAAGTAATGGCCGCTTACCACGAACCGGTTCTGCTGAAGGAGAGTATTGATTTCTTGATTACGGATTTGAAGGGGACATACCTGGATGCGACCTTCGGTGGAGGTGGCCACTCGCGTGAAATCCTTTCAAAGCTTGAACCCGGAGGACGCGTCTTTGCTCTGGATGTCGATGATAACTCCAGAAAAATCGGGGAAGAGCTCTCAGCCAAAGACCACCGATTCTCTTTCATCCAAGGTAACTTTTCCAGGCTCGAAGAAATCACACCGCAACGCTGCGGCGCCGTTTGTAACGGGTTCTTATTTGATCTCGGCATCTCTTCGTATCAGGTGGACAACGAAGAGGGGTTTAGTTACAGGAGGGAAGGCCGACTGGATATGAGGCTCGACAAGAGCCTCGAAACGACGGCTTATGATGTCGTTAATTCGTATGATGTCGAGCAACTTGCGAATATTTTCTTCAGATATGGGGAGGAGCCCCGCTCACGGGTTCTCGCGAAAACCATTGTAAAGGTCAGGCAAGTGCACAGGATAGAAACCACCGGCCGTCTGGCTGAAATCGTAACTCGCGCGTGCGGTAAATCTGTGAAGTCGCTCTCCAGAATTTTTCAGGCCCTCCGGATCGAAGTGAATAAGGAACTTGATTCCTTGTCGGAAGGACTAAATGCCGCTGTCGATCTCGCCGCCCGGGGCGGAAGGGTAGTCGTCATCTCGTATCATTCCCTTGAGGACCGTATCGTCAAGGAGAAATTCAAATATGAAGCAGCCACCTGTGTATGTCCGCCGGAAGCAATCGTGTGTACGTGTGGAAAAATTGCCAGGATAAAAATTCTTACGAGGAAGCCGATAAGGCCGGGCGACGAAGAGATCAGACTAAACCGCAGGGCACGGAGTGCGAAACTCAGGGTAGCTGAGAAGATTGTATGAGCCAGGACACCAAGCATCCCGCAGAAGGGAAGAAGCAGGCGAAAGGGTCTTCGCTGTCCGTCTCGAAATTCATCATCATACTTGCGGGCGTGGTGGCTATGCTCCTTCTGATAGTCAACGACAGCGTGACTGTTGATTCTCTGCTCGCCAACATCGCGTCGCTAGAATCTTCGAGCACCGAACTGAAGTTCAAGAACGATTCTCTTCAGGCGGAACTGAGGAGACTTTCGAGCGCGGAGAGAATAACCAGGATTGCATCGCAAAAACTCGGACTTGTGTACAGCAGCGCGACATTGGAACAAATCCGGATAAGCAGGAAGAAATTGCAGGAAGCCGAAAAGCAGGATGCCAGGGACTCCACAAAATAGTCAGACGGAACACTCCGGTCGTGTCGCCTTCCCCGGCAGGATAAATTTCCTGCGCGGCCTGTTTGCCGTGATATTCGTTGCAATTGGAGTAAAACTTGTGATAGTGCAGGCAGTACAGGGTTTCTACTATCACAAGGTTGCCCAGGACCAATACGAGAGCCGTGTCGTTCTGCGCGCCAACCGTGGACTAATCTTCGACCGCAACGGAAGTCTGATTGTCTCCAACAGTTACGGGTATTCGTACGCAGCCGACCCGCGTCTTCTGAATCCGGGAGAGAAAAAGGAAATTGCCGACAAGTTCGCCGCCGTGCTCGACACCCCCGCAACGTACTTCAGGAAAAGGCTCGATACGAAGCTGCGGTTTGTCTGGCTGGCCCGAGACCTGACCCCCGCACAATCGGCGGCGCTTCAGAACTTCAAGATATACGGTCTCATAAGGCTTCAGGAACAAAGGAGAATATATCCGTACGGTTCGTCGGCAGGCCAGATTCTCGGCTTTATAAACGTCGACGGAAAAGGCGGGAGCGGTGTGGAATTGGAATTCGATTCTCTCCTCGCCGGTACCAACGGATACGAAATAATGCAACGCGACGGCCTCGGAAGGAAAATGCCGTCGGTAAGCTATCCAAAAGTAAACCCGGTTCCGGGCTGTAATGTCCAGCTCACCATCGACATGAATATCGAACAAATCGTAGAGCAGGAGCTTGAAGCAGGGATACGTCGGACGGATGCAAAAGCGGGTACGGCGGTCTTCATGGATCCGTACACCGGGGAAATCCTCGCGATGGCCAATTACCCGTCTTTCGATCCTGCCGAGTACGATAAGTACCCATATGCCGATTCGAGGGACAGGGCCATCACTGATGTATACGAACCGGGTTCGACGTTCAAGATTGTCACCGCTTCCGCCGCTCTCGAAGAGGGCATCGAGAAGCCGAATGATATGATCTTTGCCGACAACGGGAGTTATGACCTTTACGGTAGGATCATACGCGACTTCGAAGCGTCCGGTTGGATTACGTTCAGGCGCGCTGTAGAACTCTCCAGCAACATTGCGTTCTCAAAAGTCGGCAGAAAGATCGGCGAAAATAAATTTTACAGATATGCGAGAGATTTCGGATTCGGAACCCCGACAGGAATAGCCTTGCCGGGCGAGGTATCCGGAGAACTTCCGAAGCCATACGACTGGTCGAAGGTTTCGCTTTCCTTCATGTCGTTCGGTTACGGTGTGCTGGTCACGACGCTTCAGATGGCACAAGCTTACGCCGCGGTCGCGAACGGCGGGGTGCTGATGAAGCCTTACATTATTAGCAAAATCACCGCCCCCGACGGCCAGGTCATTTACAGAAATACCCCGATGGCGATCAGACGTGTCGTCACTCCCGATGTGGCCCATACCCTCACAGGTTTATTTGTCGACGTGGTTGAACATGGCACGGGCCAGAATGCAAGAATGGAAGATCTGCTGATCGCCGGTAAGACAGGTACGGCGCAGAAGTTGGTAGACGGAAAGTATTCGAAGGAATTTTACCATGCCTCGTTTGCTGGCTTCTTTCCAATCCCGAATCCTCAGATAGTCGGTTACATAATGATAGACTCGCCGCTCCGCGGCTATACAGGAGGGGCAGTCGCGGCCCCTATCTTCAAGAGGATTGCTGAGCGGATATACGGCATAATGCGAAGGAGGGGTGTGAGTCCGGCGGACAACGGGATCCGGATGGCGTCGAACGGCGCGGAAGATAAAAACAATATTGCAGGCTCTTACGAGTCCAGTCTGTCAAAGGACGAAACCGGAAAAGTTCGTGTACCGGATGTCTCGTTTCTCGATTATTCGACAGCTGCCACGATCCTGACCGACTTCGGGCTTCGGGCTTCGGCTTCCGGCCCGCAGCACTTTGTCGTCCTTTCTGAGAAACCCTCCGCCGGGACGATGGTGGACAGAGGTTCAACTATCGAACTCAAGGTTGCAGATGCAAGCAGCATCACCAGGATCCCGGACTTCAAAGGCACGAGTGTCAGGAACGCTACGAGTTTCCTCCTGGCAGCGGGGATACCGTTCCACGTGGTCGGCAGCGGAAGAATCGTGGGACAGTCTCCGAAAGCGGGTACCATGGTCGGGAGGAACACAACAGTAGAGATCAACTGTGAAAATAGAGATTTCAAAGTATCAGGGCTGTACTAGATGATGCTAAGCGAGCTGATAAGGAACGTTTCGGCGACCGAAATAGTCGGTGATACTCAAACGGAGATTGCCGAAATCGTTTACGATTCCAGGCAGGCGTCCGAAGGATCGCTTTTCGTTGCGCTTAAGGGAGCGCAGTTCGACGGGCATCGCTTCATCGCCGATGCCATAGGTAGCGGCGCGAGCGCGGTCGCGGTCGAGGACAACAGTATCGTCAACGACGACTACTTCCTCTCTCACCACACCACTAAACTACTTGTCCCCAGTACCCGCCGCGCTCTTGCCCTTATATCTGCAAACTTCTACCGACATCCCGCAGAGCACCTGAAAGTGTTGGGAATTACCGGTACGAACGGCAAAACCACCAGCACTTATCTCGTGCAAGCAGTTTTGAAATCGGCCGGCGAGAAAGTTCTTCTAGTCGGCACGATCAACTACCTTCTCGATGGGAAGACAATTAGCGCCGCCGTCAACACGACGCCGGAATCTCTTGACCTTCAGAAGATGATGGCAACTTCGGTCGAACAGGGAGCAACGGCTGCGGTAATGGAAGTGTCATCTCATTCGCTCATCATGAACCGTGTGTACGGGATATCCTTCGATGCCGCTCTGTTCACTAATCTCACGCAGGATCATCTGGATTTCCATGGAACGATGGAGGAGTACTTCAAGGCCAAGAAAATCCTTTTCGATTCACTCGGACCCGATGCCGTTGCGGTCGTCAACATAGACGATGCGTATGCCGGAAGAATAATTGCCGACACGAAGGCGAAGAAAGTCACATTTGGGACCGACCCCCGTGCGGATTTCCGGATAACGGAATCGGAATATAGCCTGATGGGAACGAACGTCGTGATAAAATATCGCGGGAATGATTTCCAGGTGAATTCGAAGCTCGTGGGCAAATTTACTGTATACAACCTCGCTGGCGCGTTTGCATTGACCGTGAGCACCGGTTTCAGCCCTTCGCTGGTGGCTGGAGCTTTAGAGGGAGTGCAGAATGTCAAAGGGCGATTTGAACGGATTGATTCAGGGAAAGGTTTCCTCGTAGTCATCGATTATGCTCACAGCCCCGATTCCATTCAGAAGACACTGCAATCGGCGAGAGAAATCCTGAACGCAGCAGGTCAAGGCGGCAGACTCATCGCGCTCTTTGGTTGCGGCGGGAACCGCGATCGGACCAAACGTCCGCAGATGGGAAGGATTTCCGAGGAAATGAGTGACCTGACGATCATTACGACGGATAATCCCCGCTTCGAAGACCCTGACGTCATTGCCGAAGAGGTAATTTCCGGTATGCCCAAAGGAAGCAAGAAAGTCCTGAAGATTCTCGACCGGCACGAAGCCATACTCGAGGCACTCAGAAGAGCGGCCCCCAATGACGTCGTCCTGCTCGCCGGAAAAGGTCACGAAGACTATCAGATTGTCAAGGACGTGAAGTATCATTTTAACGAACGTGAGGAAGTGGAAAAGGCACTGGGGCTGCGGGGTTGATTACGATCGAGGACATACGCGGAATCAGGGACGCTGCGCTATTGAACCTAAATTTTCGAAGCGCGAAGGGTGTCTCGACAGATTCCCGCACGATAGCACGCGGCCAGGTTTTCTTTGCACTGAGAGGTGAGAAGTTGGACGGTCATCGATTCGTCTCCGTCTCGCTCAGGAAAGGTGCCGCGTGCGCGGTGGTGGACAAGAAGTGGTACAGAAGGAACAAATCTGCGGCCGGTCAGCCCTTGGTTGTAGTAGAGGATACGACTCACGCCCTCGGCGAACTCGCCCGCATATACCGGAGAAGATTCGAAATGCCGGTGATCGCGATCGGCGGATCTAACGGGAAGACCACAACTAAGGAAATGGCGGCAAAAGTCCTCGGAATGAAATACAAGGTTGTGCATACCGAAGCTAATCACAACAATCAGATCGGCGTACCGCTTACGATATTCGCCTTCAACAAGACGCACGAGGCTGCGGTAGTGGAGATTGGAACGAATCATTTCGGAGAGATCAACCGACTCTGTGAGGTCCTGGAGCCGGACGCCGGGTTGATCACGAATATCGGCAGCGAACATTTGGAGTTCTTCGGTAACGTGGTCGGCGTCGCAAGGGAAGAGGGAAAGCTATTCGGCTTTCTCTCGCGCACACGCGGAACGGCATTCGTTAATACGGACGACAGACGCGTCGCGGGTTTATCGGGGCTCGTGCGTCACAAATTCACTTACGGGTTTCAATCCGAACTGCGCAGAAACGTCGCCGGCAGGATGTTCGGTTTGGACGCGAGAGGATGCGCAGTATTCGAGGTCAGGTTTGAAGGGAAAACCGAACTCGTTCGCATGAACGTTCCGGGACTCAACGGTGCGCTGAACGGCCTTGCGGCTGCGGCGGTAGGTTTCCGATACGGAGTTTCTCACCGCGAAGTCAAAGCAGCACTCGAATCGTTCAGGCCCTATGATAAGAGGATGCAGGTTTTCAGAAGAGCCGGCGTGACGATTCTTAACGACACATATAATTCCAACCCGGAATCGGTTGCCGCGGCGTTACGCTGGTTGTCTGCCGTTCATGCTCGCGGAAGAAGAATCGCGGTGCTTGGAGATATGCTTGAACTGGGGAAAGCATCGAAGCGAGAACACCAGAGAGTCGGCAGGGAACTCGTGAATCAAAACTTAAGTCGGCTTCTCACTTTCGGAAGAATGTCGCGTCATACCGCTGCTTCGGCGGAAGGCAGCGTGGAATCGGAGAGTTTCGACGATAAAGAGCAGCTGTCCAAACGACTCCTCCAAATCGTGTCGCCGGGCGACGTCGTTCTAATTAAAGGTTCACGGGGGATGAAGATGGAGGAGGTCTTCGAGACTCTTCTGCGGGAACTCAAAACCGGGGCGAGGCGCTGATGCTGTACTATCTTTTCGACCTGATCGAGAGAGAGTTTCATCCCCCCGGATTCGGCGTATTCAGGTACATTACGTTCCGTTCGGCACTCGCAGCGCTGACTGCGCTTTTCATCAGCTTCGTGATCGGGCCGGTGGTAATCAAGAAGCTGCGCAAGCTGCAGATCGGCGAACAGGCGAAAATCGAAGGGCCGAAGTCACATCTGTCGAAAGCCGGTACTCCGACTATGGGTGGGATCATTATACTCGGCTCGGTCGTTGTGCCGCTTCTTCTTTGGGGAGATCTTACGAACCCGTATGTGCTCCTCATACTTTTGATCACGGTCTGGCTCGGCGTTCTCGGATTCACGGATGACTATATGAAGGTTGTGAAGAAAAAGCGCAAAGGTCTCATAGCCCGTTACAAGCTTATCGGCCAGATTACGATAGGGCTGCTGGTAGGCGGCGCGCTCTACTTTTCGCCTCAGCTCGCGCCGTTCAATTCGATTACGACTGTACCTTTCTTCAAGAATCTCAATTTCGACTACGGGGTTTTTTATATACCCGTAGTTGTTTTCATCATTACCGCCACGTCGAACGCGGTGAACCTGACCGACGGGCTCGACGGACTGGCGATCGGGACAGTGGGGATCACGGCGTTGACACTGGCAATTATGTGTTACGTCTCCGGCAACATCGAGTTCAGTCGCTATCTGAATATCATTTATCTTCGCGGCTCGGGCGAGCTGACGGTTTACTGTTTCGCGCTGGTCGGGGCGTCCCTCGGCTTCCTTTGGTATAATACATATCCCGCACAGGTTTTCATGGGCGATACAGGTTCGCTTGCGCTGGGCGGAGCGATTGCCGGCATATCGATAATGATAAAGAAGGAACTCGTCCTTCCTATAATCGGCGGCATATTCCTGGCGGAAGAACTCTCGGTGATTTTCCAGGTCCTCTATTTCAGGTATACCAGAAAGAAGTATGGAGAAGGTAAGCGCATCTTCAAAATGGCTCCGCTTCATCATCACTTCGAACTGGACGGGGTACCGGAACCGAAGATTGTGATGAGATTCTACATCGTCGGCATCCTGCTGGCAATCCTGAGTTTGACAACGTTCAAGGTGAGATAGAGTGGGCAGACCCGACAAAATACGATCCGCAAGGGTTTCGGTTCTCGGAGCAGCGAGAAGCGGGATTGCGGTCGCGAGGCTACTGCAGGCACAAGGTGCCGTCGTATTCGTAAGCGACAGGAAGCCGGCAAAGGAGGCAGCTCACCAGATACAACTTCTGGAAAATATCGGTGTGGAATACGAGTTCGGCTCGCACTCGGACAGGCTTTTCGACGCCGATTTTATCGTCATGAGTCCGGGTGTTCCGTCGAGCCTCAACCTGGTGCAGCACGCGATCAAAGTTGGCCTCAGCGTCTATAGCGAGGTGGAGGTCGCGTCGTGGTTCTGCAAGGCACCGATCGTCGCGATAACCGGATCGAACGGGAAGACGACCACGACAACTCTCACCGGAAGAATATTCGAAAAGAGCGGCCGCAAGACGGTGGTGGCCGGCAATATCGGTTTTCCGATATCTGATTACGTTTCTGATATGAAGGAAGATGCCGTTGCCGTCCTCGAAGTATCGAGCTTTCAGCTGGACCACATCGATACGTTCAAACCCAGTGTGGCTGTTCTTTTGAACGTCACGCCGGATCATCTTGACAGATATGAAAGTTACCAGGCCTACATGAATTCGAAATTCAGAATTTTCATGAATCAATCCGTGAATGATTTCTCGGTGTACAATCATGACGATTCGGCGGTGGACCGGCATTGCAGCGGCCTGACTTCGGTACGGAAACCTTTCACCGTGAAAGAGAAGATTTCCTGCGGAAGTTATGTGGAGAATGGGAAAGTCTATCTGGTGGAGGAGAGCCAGCCGACATATTTGATTGATGCCGCAGAGATAAAGATCCGCGGAGTTCATAACCTATATGATTCCCTGGCATCGGCACTTGCGGCCCGATCCCTCGGTATTCCTCTTGATGTGATCGCGGATACGTTGCGCGAGTTTCCCGGAGTTGAACACCGGCTCGAGTTCGTCCGGGAGCTGAACGGAGTCAGGTATATCAATGATTCAAAGGCGACGAATGTCGACGCAGTATGGTACGCTCTCGGAAGCTTCGACTCGCCTGTGGTGCTGATTGCCGGCGGCAAGGACAAAGGCAACGATTATTCGCCCCTCTTCGAGGCGGTGAGGAAAAAAGTGCGAGCGATGATACTCATCGGCATGGCGGCGCCAAAAATGCAGAAGGAATTTTCAGATAAGACGAAATGCATTATGGCTTCATCGATGGAAGACGCAGTGGTGAAAGCAAAGGGAGAGGCAAAGAGTGGAGACGCAGTCCTCCTTTCACCTGCATGTGCAAGCTTCGACATGTTCCAGGACTATGAACATAGAGGAAGGGAATTCAAGAGACTGGTGATGGAGCTTTGAAGCGTTCGAAGACAAATATTAAAGATCCGATCGCAGGCGGCGAAGTTGCGGACAAACGCACGATGAAACCGGCCGACAAGTGGCTCCTGTTTGCTGTCCTTGCGCTCATGTTCCTGAGCCTTGTCGTGGTGTACAGCGCGAGTGCATCGTGGGCGGAACTGAGATTCCGCAATCCGGCTTATCTCCTCAGGAGCCATCTGTTCAAAGTACTGATCGGAGCGATATTGATCTTTATCGTGGCGAAAATCGATTATCACCGGTATCAGAAATATGCCATCCCCCTGCTTGCAATCTCGGCTTTCCTCGTTCTCATCGCTATCGGTCAGCGGGTCGTTATCAAAGGAGCAGCCAGGTGGATCCATCTCGGTTTTGCCAGCTTCGAGCCGTCCGAGATAGCGCGCATCGCGATCCTGTTTTTTGTAGCGTCCTATCTCTCGCAATATGCGGACAAACTGGATGATTACAGGAACCTGATGACCCCCGTTGTCGCGACGACGGTTGTTGCCGGTCTGATCGTTCTCGAACCGAACTTCAGCACCGCCTTGATGGTCCTGGCCGTGGCCGGAATAATGTTTCTTGCCGGCGGCGTCAAGAAAACACATTTTGCGGTCCTGGTCGCTGCTACGGTTGCAGTCGGGGCTGTGGTCCTCGTTTTTGAAGCGTATCGAGTGCACAGGATAGAAACTTGGCTCCATCACGGTGCCGGTAATTACCAGGTTCGCCAGTCGATAATCGGTTTCGGCAACGGCGGTTTGTTCGGTGTCGGTCCCGGAAACAGCAAGCAGCGAAATCTCTTTCTACCTGAGTCATACGGCGACTTCATATACTCGATTATCGGTGAAGAATACGGTCTCTGGGGATCGCTCCTGGTTCTGACCGCATTCCTCTTCATTGCGTTCAGGGGGACCGCGATCGCCAAGAAGGCTCCCGACAAGTTCGGTTACCTGCTTGCGACCGGCATCACGGGTTCGATCTGTTTCTATGCATTCACCAA
Source organism: Candidatus Kryptoniota bacterium (assembly GCA_046706745.1). Lineage (GTDB taxonomy): Bacteria > Bacteroidota > Ignavibacteria > Kryptoniales > JAKASW01 > JAKASW01. The sequence continues at coordinate 76,761 of JBJKPC010000031.1, read as the reverse complement.
CGCCGGAGTAGCCATCGGCCTCTTCCCGACCACCGGCCTGCCGATGCCGTTCATTAGTTACGGCGGGACCGCAATGATAATTAACTCGTTTGCGGTCGGGATATTACTTAATGTCTCGAAACAAATTCCGGAGCCGGTTGAGTCGAGCCCCGCAAAGATTGAAACTAAAGCTAGCAAGAAGAAGAGAATGCACAGCGATGAGCCGGTCGTCGGGAGGGTGTACAGCTGATGGTGCGCGTCGTGTTCGCAGGAGGCGGAACTGGCGGTCATGTGTTTCCGGCCGTCGCCATCGCAGAAAGACTGACAGAGCATCAGGATGCCGACGTTATGTTTATCGGAACGAAAAACAAAATCGAAGCCCGAATAATACCTCAGCTCGGGTACAAGTTCCGCACGATCTGGATCGGGGGTCTGTCGAGGAAGTTCAGGCTTTCAAATCTTGCTCTTCCGCTGAAGATCATCGTTTCGATAGCGCAGTCTCTCCGACTTTTGCTCAGTTACAGGCCTCAAGTTGTCGTAGGCACGGGGGGATATGTCTCGGGTCCGGTGTGCGCCGCGGCAGTTATGACAAGAACTCCAATCCTGCTGCAGGAACACAACAGCTATCCTGGAGCGATGACGAGATTGTTCGCACCCTATGCCAGAGAGATACACATCGCGTTCGAGTCCTCCAAAAGGTATTTTCGCTCGGATAGCAATTTATGCCTGACCGGGAGTCCCGTCAGAAAAATGGCGAAGGTAAACCGAGTGGAGGCTCTGAACTTCTTCGGCATGAGCGCTGAAAGGAAGACGATTTTCGTTACCGGGGGAAGCCTCGGGGCGGTGAAGCTCAACAGTGCAGTGGCTGAAGTCGTCGACGAGCTGATAAGCCGCAATTACCAGCTGTTATGGCAAACAGGGTCCGTTGATTACGAAAGAATCAAAGAAAGTCAGAGGGACCGGGCGGATGTGGTTCGCGTTATGAGTTTTGTGGAGAAAGTGGAATGCGCTTATGCGGCCGCTGACGTTGCCGTTTGCAGAGGCGGAGCCACTACCGTTGCCGAACTTATCTACTTCGGCCTTCCGGCGCTGATCGTTCCGTATCCCCATGCCGCGGCGAATCACCAGGTGGAGAATGCACGCGCGCTCGTAGAGTGCGGCGCGGCAGTCATGGTACAGGAGTCGGAGACGGATGAAAAGTTCGCGAGGGAACTGCTAAGTCTGACGGACGATCCATCGAGGCTCGGATCTATGCGGGCAAAAATCGGTGGTTTGCTGCACGAAGATGCCGCAGGTGTCATTGCCGAATCGGTGCTGAGGATTGCCGGAAATGCGTAAACACTTTAAAAGAAGGTTCGAGTTCTATTATCAGTCTGTAGCCGTTTACGCGGTCGCGCTCATACTTTACGCCGTGGTACGAGGCACTTTCGCCGAAAGTGAATTCAGGATCGTTTTCAGGGATCCGATCGTCTACGTATTCATAATCGTTCTCGGCTATTCGGTGATCGTGCTCGTGTTCAATATGCTTTACCAGAGAGACGTGATCGTCACGGAGGATTCCATAATCTTTCAGAACAGGTTTGACAGCAAAGAGATAAAGCTTGCCGAGATTGATTCGATCCGGGTCGGCAAAGCTAAGAGAATGAAGGTGCGCGGTAGTTTCAAAGTCATCAAGTTGAGATTGAAAGATCAGATGAGGACGGTGCGTATCAACCCCGTTCACTTCCATGACGAAAAAGGAATGATCGAGACGTTCAGAGGGTTGAGCCAGAGGGTCGATCTGCTCGCCGGTACGGGAAAGACGAGGGAGAGCGGGAATGTTTAAGAGTGTCAGAAAGATCCACATGGTGGGTATCGGCGGGATCGGAATGAGCGGCATCGCCGAGATACTTCTGGACAGCGGGTTCGAAGTTACCGGTTCCGACCGGCAGCTCAGTGAGATAACGGAGAGACTCGTGAAGCTGGGAGCGACCATCTACAAGGGGCATTCCGCGAAAAACCTGGACGAGGCCGACGTTGTCGTTTACTCGTCTGCAGTGCGTCCAGACAATCCGGAGCTGACTGCGGCCGCGGAGAAAAAGATTCCGGTGATTCGCAGGGCGGAGATGCTTGCTGAGCTCATGAGGATGAGGTATGGCATCGCGATAGCCGGAACGCACGGCAAAACCACGACCACGAGCATGACGAGCCTGGTTCTCATGGAAGGGGGACTGGATCCCACCGTAATAGTCGGCGGCAAACTGTCGAGCTTCGGCGGGACGAACGCCCGTCTCGGCCACGGCGAGTATATCGTCGTCGAGGCAGACGAGTTCGACCGCTCATTTCTTCAGCTCACGCCGGTCGTCGGTGCCATAACGACCCTGGAACGCGAGCATCTCGATATCTATTCCGACCTCGAGGATATCAAGAGCGCTTTCATCGAGTTTGCCAACAAGGTGCCGTTCTACGGGTTCGTGATTCTCTGCCTCGACGAGCCGTCGATACAGGAGATACTCCCGCTTATCAGGAAGAAGGTAGTGACGTACGGCGTCAACGCTCAGTCAGATCTGAGGGCCGTAAACATCTCATTCGAAGGAAAGCACAGCAGGTTCAATCTGCTCCGGCAGGGTAAGGATCTTGGAGAGATTAATCTCAGCGTCCCCGGCCTGCACAACATTAAGAACTCGATGGCGGCGATCGGTATAGGCCTCGAGCTGGGCATAGATTTCCCGAAAACAAAGAAAGCCGTCGAGTCTTTTACCGGAGTCTATCGACGCCTCGAATTCAAGGCGGACAAAGACGGGGTAATGATTGTCGATGACTATGCGCATCATCCGACTGAAGTCGGCGCCACCTTGTCTGCTCTCAAAACCGGCTGGCCCGATAGAAGGGTCGTGGCAGTGTTCCAGCCCCACCTCTACACGCGGACGAGAGATTTTCACGAAGAATTCGGGAGAAGTTTCTTGAATGCCGACGTCCTAGTCGTTACTGAGATTTATCCGGCACGCGAAGAACCGATACAGGGGATTACGGGAGAACTTGTTGTCAATGACGCGAAAGCGTTCGGACACAAGGAAGCGTTTTTCGTACCGGACAAGAAGGAACTTCCGGCATTCCTGATGAAAAAGATGAAGGCGGGAGACATTGTGGTGACGCTCGGCGCAGGCGACATATCCAAATACGGCGAAGAATTCATCAATCTTCTCGGAAAACCGGGCGAAAAGCGGAACAAAAATCAGAAGAAGGTTCGGAGATAGTCAGGTGCTAAGAATCGACAGAACATACCTGAATCTCATACTGGTGCTCGGCATCGTCACCTCTCTGTATCTTCTTTCTCAGAACTGGAAGAGGCAGCTGGTGGTGAGGGAAGTGGAAGTCTACGACACGCAGATACTCACCAGCAGCGAAGTGAAAAGCCTTGCCGACATCGCAACGGGAAGCCCGCTTTACAAGCTGAATCTTCTCAAAATTGAGCAGAGAGTCGAGAGAAATCCGTTCGTCAATCAGGCGATGGTTGTCCGTACGCTCCCTTATGACGTCACGATCACCGTCAGAGAGCGGGATCCGATTGCTCTCGTCGCGACTCGTTCTGCGGTTTTTTCGGTGGACCGTCAGGGTATTATCCTGCCGCTGCCGATGAAGCGAAAGAACAACATGCCGGTCATTACAAACGTTTCCGATAAACTTGAAGTCGGGGATACGGCAAGAGGAACGTTGAAACAGGCGGTGGACCTCATCAAAGACGCCAGAAATCTCGGGCCTTCGCTCAGTGCCAATATCGGCGAAGTCAGGCTCGACGGAGGCGATCTTATTGCTTACACCACCGCATCGTCGCTTCAGATAATCGTTGGGAAAAACGATTTTCACAGAAAACTTCTGTATCTCAGAAAATTCTTGCAGGAGGTTGCCGCGGACGGTAGCCCGAATTATAGATACGTTGATTTGAGATACAAAGGCCAGATAGTTGTAGGTACAGGAGCGGTCAGTCCCCATAGCCAGCTTGCGATGGTGAGACCGGCCGGGAAAGGAAACTAAGGTGAGCAGATGAAAAGCAATATGATAGTGGCTCTCGATATCGGGACGACGAAAGTCTGTGCCCTTGTCGTTGAGAGCGACCAAAACGGCAAGTTGAACGTTCTCGGAATAGGCACGAGCAAATCGGGCGGCATGAGCCGCGGAGTCGTAGCGAATATAGAAAGAACGGTTAAGTCTATACAGGAAGCTGTACAAGTCGCCGAGTCCAAGCCCGGGATGAGAATAAAGAGCGCGATCGTAGGGATTGCGGGCGAACACATAGACAGCTTCAAGACCAACAGCATCATTACCGTCAGCAATCCTGAGCACGAGATAACCGAGAACGATATCGACCGTCTTATTGAAGACGCGAAGAGAGTGCATCTATCCCGGGACAGGGAGATAATTCATATTATCCCGCAGGAGTTTGTTATCGACGGGCAGACGGTCACGCACGATCCCATCGGAATGTCCGGGGTCCGCGTCGAAGCCTCGATGCATGTGGTTACCGGACTCGTTACGGCTGCGCAGAACATTCACAAGTGCGTCGAGAGGGCAGGATTGAAAGTCGAGGAACTCGTGCTTCAGCCCCTAGCCTCCAGTTATTCAGTATTGACAGAAGACGAGAAGGAAGTAGGCGTAGCATTGCTCGACATCGGCGGGGGCACGACGGATCTTGCGGTGTTCGAGGACAGGACTATCCGGCACACGGCGGTGATACCGATTGCCGGTGACCACATCACTACGGATATCCGCAAGGGACTGGGAATTCTTCCGGAGCAGGCCGAGGAATTGAAGGTGAATCACGGCTACGCGATGGTGTCGGAAGTTGTCGACGACGAGCCGATACTCATTCCGGGAATCGGAGGGCGAAAGCCTATAGAAATCAACAAGAAGCTCCTGGCCCAGATCATTCAGCCGAGGGTTGAGGAACTGCTGGACATCGTGGCAATGGAAATCAAACGTTCCGGTTATTCACGCCATCTCTCGGCCGGAATAGTACTGACCGGCGGCGGGGCGCTTCTCAAAGGAATGCCTGAACTTGTCGAGTACGTGCTGGGTGTTCCGTCCAAGATCGGAATACCGCAGACATTCGACGGCGGATTTGCAAAAGAGGTAGAGAACCCGATGTACGCGACGGCGGTTGGTCTTGTCAAGTATGGGCTGAAGAGTGACGTCGGCAAGTCGACCATAGAGTTTACCGAGGCAATCCGTGACGACCGTGAACCCGAGGTGGTCGTCGCCGGAAACGACGGCAAAGGTTTCGCCCCGCGGAAGCGGGACCCCCTGGGACTCGGAAAGGGAGTACAGTTTCTTAAGAAGTTTATCAACAAAAACATAGACAACGTCTAAGAAGGAGGCATAAGAACGTGTTCGAACTAGACACAGACAAGCAGGGCCCGCGGATACGGGTAGTGGGCATCGGCGGATGCGGCGGGAACGCGATCAACAGCATCTCCAAGCGAGGTATCCATGGTGTCGATCTAATTGCTCTGAACACCGATATGCAAGACCTGGAGAGGAGTGTCGCGCCCAATAAGATCCAGATCGGCAAGACCACGACCCGCGGTCTCGGGGCCGGTTCAAATCCCGAGATCGGCCGCAGGGCGGCGATCGAGGCGCGCGATGAGATATACCGCGCGCTCAAAGACAGCGACATGGTCTTCATTACGGCCGGGATGGGCGGTGGAACCGGTACCGGGGCAGCTCCCATAGTCGCTAGTATCCTTAAGGGCGTGGACCGAGACGAAGTGAAGAAGGACGGCATGGAGGAACAGACTCCGCTTGTGGTGGCCGTTGTTACCAAACCTTTCATCAACGAGGCGAAGGAGCGTATGCGAAATGCGGATACGGGCATCGATGAGCTGAAGAAATACGTCGATGCGCTCATTGTTATCCCGAACGAAAAGCTCCTTGCGATATCCGACCAGACTGCGGGATACCTGGCATCGCTGCAGAAGATATACGACGTACTTTACGATGCTATCCGCGGAATATCAGAAATCATTACTAAGCCCGGTTTCGTGAATGTCGACTTCGCAGATGTCAGAACCGTACTTGCTTCCAGGGGGGATGCGATCATAGGAACGGGAATGGCAAGCGGAGAGCGGCGAGCGACGGAAGCGGCCACGGCGGCAATTTCGAATCCCTTGCTCGAAGAAGTGTCTCTTGAACGAGTCGAGGGGATACTCGTCAGCATAACCGCCGGCGCTAGTTTCGGACTGCATGAGTATGACGAGATCGTCAAGACAGTCCGCGGGGTGGCGAAGAATGGAGACGATGAGAGCAAAGTGATCGTCGGTGTATCAATCGACGAGAAGATCGAAAAAGACGTCATCGTTACGGTCATCGCGGCCGGCCTCAACAACCACCCGCATCCGGTACCCACCCCTACTCCCGAACCGCGAAAAAGGCTGACTTTGAGGGAAAGAGATAAGACAAAAGAACAATCCTGGAGCATAAAAGACTGGCGTTCGTTCGACGAGCCGACTTTCGAACGAAGTGGAATAAACATTCATCTAAACAAGCTTGATGAGGGAGAAGGATCGGATGACGATACTCCTGCCCCAAAACCCGGCGAAAGACCCGCTTTCCTTAGAAAGGTCATGGACTAAAATCTCTGAAAACACAATTGGATTAATCGCATGGAATCTTTAAACTCTGTTACCGACATAAGGAAGCTTTTTGCGATGGAAAAGCGTGAACTTAACATAATGATGGTCGAGGATGACCCGGATATACCGAAATTGGCACGGTTATACCTGAAACCGTACAAAGATGCGGAATTCAACCTCGTCTGGGTCGAAACCGGGGAAGATGCCTTGAGATTTCTCGAGGACAGCCAAAATCTCGACGTTATTCTCGTGGATTACCAGCTTCCGGGAATGAACGGATTGGAGACTACCCGCGCGATAAGGGAAAAAGGCATCAGGATACCCATCGTCTTCCTGACCAACGCAATAGACTTCAAAATTGCGATCGAAGCTATGAAACTCGATGTGGAGGACTATCTGCTCAAGGAGGAAGCCATCACATCGATACTTCCCAGCATAATTCTGAACGTGGTAGAGCGCGTCAGGCTGCGGGAGAAACTGGCTGAAGCGGAAATGAACAAGGTCGCCCAGCGCGAAAGGATCGACGGGATAAAAAGCCTGATTGTAACGATCTCACACGAGCTCAACAATCCTCTCGCGGCTCTAAAGCTTGCGATAAATGTCCTTCAACGCAAACAGGTACCGCCAGATATCGTCAGCTACCTGGCCATCATGAAGGAAAACACCGAACGCATAGAAGGGGTGGTGGCAAAGCTGCGGGACCTGAAGGGCGATAAAGTAACCGCGTACATCGGCAACATCAAGATGATCGATCTCTCAGAATAACGGGATGGCAGATAACTTTAGCGCACTTGTTGTCGACGACGAAAAGAACGTAGCAGATCTCCTGAAACTACAACTCGCCGAAGTCGGGTTTCGGGTGGACGTGGCCAACGACGGAGCGGTGGGCATCAACCGGATTCAATCGAAGCGGTACGACGTCATCCTACTCGACCTCAAGATGCCACGGATAAACGGACTTGAAGTCCTCAAGTTCGCAAAAGAAAACCAGCCGGATGCACAGGTTCTTATACTCACCGGTTTCGGCGACATAAAGACCGCAGTCGATTCCATCAAGATGGGGGCGTTCGATTTCATCCAGAAACCGTATAACTTCGACGAGCTGCTTGTGTCCGTGAACAACGCGCTTGTAATGCGGCGCCTGATGATGGATAATAAGGTGATGAGGATGCAGCTCGGCGAGGGTAAGTTCGAACTTGTCGGCCAGAGCCCGGTCCTTCAGAATGTGGTCGAGGTAGCATTGAAAGTCGCTCCAAGCGACGCTTCGGTGATGATTACGGGGCCCAGCGGTTCCGGCAAGGAACTGATCGCGCACCTCATACATGAAAACAGCGAAAGGTCAAAAAAGCCGTTCGTCGCCCTAAACTGCGCTTCGATACCGGATACTCTGATCGAGAGCGAACTCTTCGGACATGAGAAGGGAGCCTTTACCGACGCACATTCCCTCAAGCAGGGCCTTGCTGAGATTGCGGACGGCGGAACGCTCTTCCTGGATGAAGTCGGCGATATCAGTTACCTCGTCCAACCGAAGTTGCTCCGGTTCATAGAAACCGGTACTTTTCGGCGTGTCGGCGGAACCAACGAGATGAGTGTGAATGTTCGGATTGTTTCTGCCACGAACAAGGATCTCGAACGTGAAGCGGAGGATGGAAAATTCCGCGAAGACCTGCTTTACCGGCTGAACGTCGTTCATGTGGAGGTGCCGCCGCTGAGCCAGCGCCGTGAAGACATTCCTCTTCTGGTGGATCATTTCCTTCAGAAGAAACAGCGCAACAGAAGCGCGAAGAGAATATCGAAAGATGCTCTGAAGCAGCTCATGGAGTACGACTGGCCGGGCAACATTCGCGAGCTTGAGAACGTCATTGAGCGGGCGGCTATACTTACCTCCGGAGATGAGATTACTCCCGAATTCATCGCGCTTACCTCCAAAGCGAGATCAACCGATCTCCGCAGGATACCGACTCGCCTCTCACTTGCCGAACTCGAAAAGATCCATATAGAAAATGTCCTTAAGGCAAACGCTTTCAACCGCAATAAATCTGCAAAAGCTCTCGGCATAAGCCTCAAGACACTTTACCTGAAAATCAAACACTACGGAATAGATACCCCGAACGGCAAAGATTAGCAGGGAACTTCCTTTTTGCACCATGAAACCCGCGTGTGAAAAGACGATGCAGGGAATCCCTATATCCGGTTTCTTCGAAGCCTTCCCCCGTCCTCTTACGAGTAGTTTTGTCTCACTAGATTATGGCAAATCTGCGGTGACACCCCGAGAAGCTGTTGCATTGGATCCGGCACCGCTGATCGGGGCTTCCGCGTCCTTCACGGTCTCTCTCTAACGAATCTCGGGCATCAGGTATACTGGAGCCATTACTCTTCGGCCGGCGCTTCACGCGGGATCGGTCTCTTCGTCCCGGAATCTCTCGAACGGCTGAGCATAATAATGTTCTGGCTGTCCAGCGGCTGCTCTCCGTTGATAGGAACCACTCGTACATACGTGCCATCCGGTTTCAACTCTCTAGCCCGACTTGTATCTGCAAGCTCAGTATCGAGGACTTCTTTCCGTATCGTCTCGATCATGGCCGGATCCTCTATGGGAAACATCAATTCTACACGCCGGTAGAGGTTTCGGCTCATAAGGTCCGCGCTGCTTAGGAAGAGCTCCGGCCGCCCCGCGTTTTCAAAATAAAACACGCGACTATGTTCGAGGTAGCGACCGACTATGCTGATTACACGGACCGTCTCGCTGATTCCCTTAACCCCGGGACGCAGTGAACATATGCCTCTTATGATCAGTTCGATCTTTACGCCTGCCTTCGAAGCCTCATACAATTTCTCAATCATTTGCACGTCGGTCAGGGCGTTCATCTTGAGAATGATATGACCCGGCTTGCTGGCCCTGGCGTGAGATATTTCGCGGTCTATAAGGGAAGTAAGCTTCTGCCTAAGTGATACAGGGGCGACGGCAAGTTTCTTGTATTCCTCCTTGTAGGAATAACCGGTCAGGTAGTTGAACACTTCGGTTACGTCTTCGGCAATGTCCTCTCTGCAGGTGAAGTAACTGAGGTCAGTGTATACCTGAGCCGTGATCGTGTTATAGTTTCCGGTGCTGAGATGAACATAACGTCTGAGTCCTTCGCGACGACTTGTATCGTTGACCGGTTCTTTCCGGACAACAAGCGCCATCTTGCCGTGAGTTTTCAACCCGACGAGTCCGTAAACGACATGAATCCCGGCGCGCTCCAGCTGTTTTGCCCAGCCGATATTGTTCTCTTCGTCGAAACGCGCCTTGAGTTCTACAAGCACCGCAACCTGTTTGCCTCCTTCGGCGGCCCTGATGAGCAGCGGTATCAACGGCGACTCCTTGCCGATACGGTAGAGTGTTTGCTTGATCGCGAGAACATTTGGATCGTTTGCTGCCGCTTCGATGAACTGGACAACGGGATTGAACGAGTCGTACGGAGCGTGAAGCATCAGGTCATGCCTGCGCATGGCCGCGAACACATCTTCCCCTTCTTCGTCCGGCAAAAGCGATGCCGGATGATATGGAGGGTCCTTTAGATCCGGACGCGGCAATGTAAGAAGCTGCATCAGGTGGCTGAGCCCCAACGGAGGCTGCAACTCGTAGAAGCCGTCGGACAATACATCCAGGTTCTCCGTGAGGATTTCTTTTATGCGCGGCGGCATCTCTTTCTGTACCGTCACTCTCACGGCAGATCCGTATCTCCTCATTCGCAGGGACTCTTCGATCGAATGAATAAGGTCCTCCGCCTCGTCTTCCTGGATTTCCATGTCTGCGTTGCGCGTGACTCTGAAAACGTACGATTCTATTATGGTCATTCCCGGAAAGAGAAGCCCCAGATTTTCCGCTATCAGATCTTCGAGCCAAACGAACCGTACAGGGCCATCGTTGCCGTTCGGTATCATGACAAGCCGCGGGATAACGTCCGGCACCTTCACCCTGGCGAATCGTTCCTCGCCTTTAGGCGTGGCGACGACCGCCGCGATATTCAGGCTCATGTTCGATATGTACGGAAACGGATGTCCGGGATCGAAGGCAAGGGGAGTGAGGACCGGGAAAATTTCCCTGGCGAAGAGACTGGAGAGTTTCTCACGATCAGCGTCTTGTAGTTCCTTCATCCTTAACAGGTGAATCCCGTTCGCCTTGAGAGCCGGGTGAAGATCGTCCCAGAAGCAGGACCGCATATCGTTCGACATGCAAAGCACCCGGTCGTGAATAGCTTTGAGCTGCTGAGCCGGTGTCATTCCGTCGGGCGAGAGCTCGGCAAAGTTCATCCGAACTTGTTCCTGCACGCCGGCCACCCGGATCATGAAAAACTCGTCGAGATTGGAGCTGACTATCGAAAGGAATTTCACCCGCTCCAGAAGTGGGTGGCGTTTGTCCCGCGCTTCCTCCAAAACACGCTCGTTGAACTCGAGCCAGCTAAGCTCACGATTTATATACAGCGACGGGTCGAGCGAGAACCTGGTTTGCGGCGCAGAACGAAGATGCCTCTTGCCTCGTCGAGGACCGATATCTTTTTTCCCGCGTTTCCGCTGGTTCGGCGTCAACCGCGAACTGTTTTCCCGCGAATCTCTGCTTTGATCATTGTCACCGTCGTTGCCGTCAGGCACCATTTCTTCTCCTCTCCATCGCGACTAATTCTATAGCTTCACGCACCGCGTGTCAACGGCTGGTCAAGGTATTGCAGTTGAATGACACATGAATTTACGGGCTGAACTCCTCCCTGGGAGGAGTTTGTCATGACACAAATTGAGACGGTCCTGCGAGCCATTCAAGTCTGGCACATTTCCCGAGTCTGAGTGTCTCTGCCGTCAATTTACAGAGCCCCCCTTTCCCGAGTGTGAGCAATGCATCGTCGCGACCGGAAATAAGGACCGATATTAGAATTGTCAGGAAGGGGTTATGGCCGACTACCAGGATCTTGTTTTTCTCGGGCAAGTTGTTGATTTCCTTTATAAGAGCGGAGGGATTTGCCTCCGAAACAAGATTGGGAGTCAGCCTGATGAGTGATCCGCATCGCAAAACTTCCCCTACAATCGCCGCGGTCTCTTTGGCCCGAACATAAGGGCTGGACAGGATAACATCGAACGACAATTCCATCTTCCGCATTGCTTCGGCGACTCTTGTCATCTTCTTAATTCCCTCATTTGTTAGCGGCCTGTCGGCATCTCTGACGGTTCCAGGCGTTACTGCATCACTGTGTCTGAGTATGAATAACTCCATCCGGCCTTTTCGTCCTCTGTTTCTCAATGATGTGTTTCCAATAGTCGTCAAGCTCGTCGATCATTAGAAGGAACTCGTCCGACTCCTGCTTCAGTCGGCCTTTCAATTGCGAAATGATCGGGGCTAAAGGCTCCGCCGGAGACGATCCGGCCTCCGGTCTCAACCTGCGAGCGTGCTTCGCGTGCAATGAGATTGATTCTATGAGGACCTCCGTATCATGGATTGCTCCCATTTTGGATTGATAGTCGCTCATACTTTTCAACATTCGGCCTGAAACGCGGGGGAGCAGCGGCCTCAATATCTCGACGACGTAGCGGAAGCGTTTGAAAATCAGCCTTAACCGGTGAATATTCCTGCAAAGCTCGTGCAGAGATTCAGGATCGTTCGCGCTTCCAGCAATCTCTTCCTTCACACCGGCGGCTTCAATATATGTCTCTGCGAGCATGCCGAGCAATATCAATACGGAAGCATCGTTCATCGTCGGCGTCACGAGTCTTTTATCAAGGTTTGTACTTAATCTCGCGATATGGTCTCGCACGGGGTCGGTGTCGATCCGTTGGATCTCCTTCCGGGCGCGTTTAGTTTGTGACGCCTCACGCACGTACAATTCACCGAGAAAGGCTGGGAGCTCCGGGTGCTCTGACTGCATTTCCCGGACTGCGAGTATTTGCACCTGTATATCCCTTAAGTCGCTGAGCGATTTGAGGTGTTTCCGCAACTGTTTTCGAACCTGGGTGCCGCCTGATTTTGGCAGCGCGCTTCCAACCATTTCCAGCAGTGAGATAAGGCGTCGCATGGCCACACGCATATCATGAACTGCCTTCTCGGTCGGATTTGACCTGCCTCTCTCCACTTCGCGGACAAATTTCTGCCACCTCTGCGAGAGAGCCGTATTGAGAACGGTTCTCAGGTCGGGAACGACTCTCGTTTCTCCCGCAGGGGTTCCGTTTCGGAGATTATGTCGGTTATAATTAGTCGCTTCTTCAATCCCTATAAGCTCAGTCTTCGACAGATACTTTGACACCGAAGACCTCTTCGAAGAGCCCGGCCTTGTTCATCAGCGCCCACTTTTCGAGAAGAAGGTCACCGTCTCCATGGAGGTGGAAGACGAACTTCGGCTTCTTATACTCGGTTGTAAACGAAGAAACCCTGGAGGCATGCTCGTTGTCCATTGCATCCGCAAGACGAAGGATAGCGGCAAGTTTCGATACGATGATTCTCTCCTTCGAAGAAAGAATCCTGTAATGATCGTGCTGCATCTTCGGGAAGGACTTCCTGTGATATCTGGCGACATTTGCGACGGTCTGCATCTGTTTCTGGGTCAAGCCGATGATCGGGGTGGCGGTGAGAAGGTAAAGCGTATGCTTGTGATGAGCCGTCACGCTCACATGCGTGCCGATATCGTGGAGCATGGCTGCAGCCTCCAACAAAAGTCTGTGTTCCAGGGCGAGGTTGTGAAGGTCCCTGGTCTGGTCGAAGAGTTCCGTAGCGTAGCGAGCCACACTTGTGCCATGCTGTTCGTCGAATGAGTATTTACGCCCGATTTCGATCGCCGAGGTCATCACCTGGTCGCGGTTGGATCTTTTTTGCTCGCCGAACACTGCCTGTGCCATGTCTATGATAAGGCCCTCTTTCAATCCCACGTTCGGGACGACGACCTGATCGATACCGGCGACCTGAATGATTTCGCGGAGTATGATAGAGGCCGGAACGATGACATCGGCGCGGTCCGGGCGTAATCTAAGTTGCTGAACCCGGTCTTCGAAGGATTGAGACATCAGCTTCTTCAGAATCAAGTTTAGATCGTCTGCAGAGAACGACCCGTTCTTCTCTTTGCCAAGCATTTCTTTTTTCAGATCTGCGAGCGCTTCGATATTGCCTCCAGTACCCGCACACAGATCTATTTTCTTGCCGCCGATCTCTTTTCTCAAACGACGTTGCGCTGCCTCCACATATTCTTGAACCAGCCGGTTGAATTTCTTCTCTCCCTGTTTCTTTTCTTCGAGCAGCTGAAGAAGCCGCACTGAACCGAGCCTGAAGCTTTCTGTGGAGATTATGCTTCCATCGACGGCGAGCGTAACCTCCGTGCTCCCACCGCCGATATCTATGAGCAGAGCGGTTTTATTCCTCAGATCGACTTTGTCCGCGACGGCAAGATGGATGAGCCTGGCTTCCTCTTCCGTGTTAATAACATCTATGTCAATCTCCGATGCGTGCGAAACCTTGTCTGTGAACGCATCCCTGTTCATTGCCTCCCGGAGGGCGCTTGTGGCCACTGCCCTCGTGAAAGTGACATTGTTTCTGTCCATGATCCCGCGAAAGCGCTTGAAGGCTTCCGCTGCGGCCTCCATTGTTTCCTCCGAAACGGCATGATTCGTGAAAACGTCGCGTCCGAGACGGACTGCTTCGCGGTAGTTGTCGGTGACGTTGACTTTCCGGTCATTCTCGATGCGTCCTATCGAAAGCCGTATCGCATTCGATCCTATGTCGATCGCAGCAAGTGTTGTAGGCATAATCCAAATTATGCCTTGCTGCATATTTTGTCAAATTGCACGCTTCTCCTGGGAAAGGGAAGCCGTGGCTCACCGCCTGGATGAGCCACAACCCGTCTTGCTAAGACTTCTGGTGTCTACGTGCGTGGTTCCAAGGGAAAGGCATCTCCGATTCAACCACCATATTGAAATCGGGGCAACAGAAATCCATGATTTCCCAGGCGGAGTTCTCGCTGTCGACATCGATGAGAAGGGTCGCGTAGGAGTTCGAGCCGTGATTTGGGCAGCTGAGCGACGAAAGTGCATTGTTCAGGACGCTCTTGAACCGGTCGAACATCGGCGGGTGCTGACCGACGTTAGGATCGAGAATATTGTTCCCTTCTTTGAAGACCAGTTTCACCATCTCTCATTTCCTCGATTATGTCGTTTAAGGTAATAATTGGAGGTTAAGCGAGCGTTGAATCAATGTTATCTTTGGAAGTTTTTGCGTCTTTGTAAGTTCGGGATGTGAGAAACGATTCACCTGTTTTCACAGGCGTGGCGGTCAGCGGAAGCGCCGGAAGAGCCCATGCATGGTGTGCATGGACATCTTCCGGGCACCGCCCGCCTTGGGGGAAGCACATCTGAATGGAAGCGCCCTAATACGAAACATATACCCCGGGGATGTTGAACTGATCAACGATCGGTCTGGCGGACACCAAAGCCGTCGCTACGATCCGGCCTGGATACCAGAATGATCCCTTCCCAAAGCCAGTTCCGACTCGACAGTCTCCCTGAACTTCCGGCAGCACGAATCAAGTACCTTGAATTCGTACTTGTCTTCGACGCTGCGGAGCAAAATCGAGGCACTGGAATCGGCTCCGTGATTCGGACAGAGGAGGGAGGTGCTTGTCGCTTCGAAGCTTCCTTTCACTCTAGTCAGGAACTCCAGTTGGTCGCCGACACCGTTGGCGCGATGCTTGTTTATCACATTGAATACGAATCTGATCATTTGCTCTACCATGCTGAGCTGACACTTTGTTGACTTCCTTTTCATCTCCAAGATAACTCGTGTCTGTTAACGAACGGCTACGGGGAGGTTAAGATTTGAGGAAGCCCAAGGTGCGATGGAGGTGCGACTCACCTCTAAGATAAGCCGCACCTTTTCCCGGCTACTCCAGTATCGGTTTGCCGTTGTGAACCACTGTTTTCAGCTTCTTAATGTTCATTCTCCTGATCTGTTCCGGCAGCGGGGCATAATCGAGGCTCGAGGAATACTTCTGGCCCTCCGTCACCGCCCACTGTATGAATTCAAGTGTCGCCTTGGCCTGTTCGTAGTTCGACTGTGTCTTGTAGACCAGAAGCCATGTCGCACTGGAGATCGGATATGACCCTTTACCAGGAGCGTTTGTTATGGAGAAACGAAGGTCCTCGGGAAGTTCTCTTGTGGCGTTGGCTAGTGCGGTGGTCACTCCCGGAATGGACGGGTGAACGAATTCACCCGCGGCGTTCTTCACCATTCCAAAAGATATATTGTTCTGGAGCGCATAGATGAGCTCAACGTATCCGATGGCGCCGGGAGTTCTTGCGACTTGTCCGGCGACGCCGTCATTCCCTTTTCCTCCGACGCCGACGGGCCAGTTGAGGCTTGTCGACTTGCCGACCTTATCACTCCATTCCTGGCTGACTTTTGAAAGATAATCGGCGAAAATGTAGGTTGTCCCGCTTCCGTCGGCACGGTGGACCACGAGAATCCTCTTATCAGGGAATTTCACTCCGGGGTTCAGTCTGCTGATCTCCGGATCGTTCCATGACGTTATTTTCCCGAGATAGATAGCCGCGATGGTGGGACCGTCGAATCTCAGCGTCCCCTTTATCCCGGGCAGGTTGTACACTACGACCACGGCACCGAGCGTTTCGGGGATGTGAAGAACCTCGTCGTGTGCCTTCTTGGCATCCTCTAGCTGCTCGTCGGTCATCGGAGCGTCACTCGCGCCGAAGGCGACGGTGCCGGCGATAAGCTGCCGTATCCCTCCACCACTTCCGACAGCCTGGTAATTGATCTGCACATCGGGTTTGATCTTGTGGTATTCGCTCGACCATTTGGAAAGAAGCGGGTAGGGAAAAGTGGCTCCCGCACCGTTGAGGATTGTCTGTGCATTGGTCCCTGCCGCCAGTATGAAGACGGCTGCAAGAAAAGTCACGACTCGACTTGGCATGTTCCAGTCTCCTGAGTTTGGGTTACGACATTTTCTTTGATTAACAAATCGCGCACAAATTGCCCTTATGCTCGCCTGAAAGTTAGCGAGCTTGCGTGATATTAGAGTTAATTCAATGTTAAGAATTTGTGAAGGGACTTCACGCCTTAGAGGGCTGACACTTCTGCAGTGGAATTCGGTGGCAAGAAAAAAAGAACGGGGCCGCAGCTCGCGCCGTCGGCCCCGCATCCTCTTGCCCCAAATAGGGATTCTGCCTAGTACAGACTCTTTCCGCCGTAGTTCACTTTACGCAGAAGCCCGAGCTCCATTCTCTGTATGGGCTTTGGTATCGGAGCGTAATCCAGCGCCGGTTCCATCTTCTGTCCCTCGGTGAGGACCCAGTGCAGGAATTGCACGGTTTCCTTCGCAACCTTGTAGCTCGTGTAGCCTTTCTGGTTAACGTAGACGATCAGCCACGTTGCGCTGGAGATCGGGTACGAAGTCTTGCCGGGAGCATTGGTGATTGAGAACCTGAGGTCCTTAGGAACGATCTTAGCGGCGTTGGCAGCGGCATCGCTGACGCTTTCGATAGTCGGATGAATAAATACGCCGGCCCTGTTTTCTACCGCCCCGAAAGGCACGTCGTTCTGCAAGGCGTAGATGAGAGTAATGTAGCCGATCGTATAGGGAGTCTGCTCGATCTGCCCGGTGACACCCTGGTTGCCCTTCGCTCCCAAGCCGACCGGCCAGTCGACGCTGGTGCCTCTGCCGACCTGCTTATTCCATTGTGGAGACACTTTGCATAGAAAGTCGACGAAGATGTAAGTGTCACCGCTGCCGTCCGAACGGTGTACAACTATTATCTGGTGGTTCGGCAGGTTGACTCCGGGATTCAGCTTCTTGATTGCGGGGTCGTCCCAGTTCTTGATCTTTCCGAGGAAGATATCCGCGATTACCGGACCTGAAAACTTCAGGACTTGGTTTACCCCGGGGATATGATAGCTGACTGCAACTGCACCCATAGCTTCGGGAAGGTGTACCACCGGGCCATGCGCTTTCTCGGCCGCTGCGATCTGTTCGTTGTTGAGGGGTGCGTCGCTTGCACCGATTTCTACCGTACCGGCAAGCAGCTGCCTGATTCCCCCGCCGCTTCCGATCGCCTGGTAATTAAACTCAAGGTTCGGGTGCATCTTGTGATAGACATCTGTCCATTTCGAAAACATCGGGTAAATGAAAGTCGATCCTGCTCCGTTGATGACGGTTTGCGCTTTGACCATCGCAGTCGACACCAGTACGGCAGCAATTGCGATCAAGACTTTTTTTATCATCACATGCTCCTTTTGAATTTGTGATTTGTCAATGAAAACATAGAATCGCGAATAATTGTTTCATATGCTAAAAATCGAAGAAATAGGTAACTCTGTACATGACATCGGGGTTGGAACCGCTTA
Source organism: Candidatus Kryptoniota bacterium (assembly GCA_046706745.1). Taxonomy (GTDB): domain Bacteria; phylum Bacteroidota; class Ignavibacteria; order Kryptoniales; family JAKASW01; genus JAKASW01. The sequence goes on along the minus strand of JBJKPC010000031.1, from coordinate 58,806 downwards.
CTCCGTACTTAGTGTACTCGATGTTCGGCATGAAATGAACGTTTTTGTTCACTTTGAAATCCAGCGCCGCCATGAAGAAGTTCTGCGCGGAGTAGGCATAGGTCGTATTCTTAAAGGCCGAATTCGTATTTCCTGTGTACATGTCATACCTTGCGACCAAGTTCAAGTTATCCACGAGAGTGACCCATCCATTGAAGCTGATGCCGTTCCGAGAGAGATTTGAGCCGTCCGGATCTGATTTATCGACGGTGTTGAGGAAGCCCTGTGCGCCGATGGAGTAGGTGTCGGTCTTGTAGTTCACTATGAGATCGCCTGTGGTAATATCCTTCCCGGCGGGCTCGCCCGAATATTGTCCGTCTAGAAGAACGGTAAGCCCGTTCGAGGCGTACTGCAGAAAAAGATACCCCGTCTTGTATCTGTAAGCCAGGTTTACGTTGGTGGGTGATCCGTTTGCGTTGTCGGGATAAAGACCGCCGCTATTGCCGCTGTTGTTCCCGAGGAACAATCCGGCCGAGAATTCATGTGTGAATCTTTCCGTCAACGATACGCCCAAGTCTCTGGAAGCGCTGATCCCGTGCAAATCCTGAATGGTTTTCTCAAGAGGACGGTAGCCGAATATTCCTTCAGCCATGTTTATGTTGTACGTTCCCTGCAAGCCGATTATAAGGTCGCTGTTGCCGATGGGATTCTTCCAGTCTATGAAGGCGTCCTTGACCCAGGTCGACAATTTCCCGTTGCCTAGGTTTGAGCCGGTCGGATCGGATTCCAGGCGCATCCTTGCCCAGAAATCCTGCGATATGTTGTAATCCGCGGTCAGATAAATCCTCCTATACTCAAAAGCCTGCATGTTCTTCTGCGTCGGGTCGTGATCCTGCGCGAGATAGTAGTAATCACCAAACATGAGGCCGGAAAATTTCGGAAGGTTTTGCGCTACAGAAACTCCCGCGAACAGCAGGAGAGCTGCAAAGACGTAGAGTGATCGCATGAGGTTCCTTTCTCTGTTTTTGTAACTAATCTATCCTCAGACTGTGTCCTTGTTATTAATCGTGTGTTAAGGATTTGTGAACCGGCGTGGAAAGGTATGGCCATGCCTAACGGCTGTTGGAGGAACATTGGAATGATGGGGTAATCGATTATCGGGGTGAAACGGAGAATTGGCGCGTGAGACGAGCCTCGTTAATCGGGCGTGACCGTCACCAAACGGAAGACTCCGAGCGGGTGACGATCACCATCCGCGGGAAATCACATCCTGCTTATTGTATCGAAGAATTTTGCGAACGTCTTCACGCCGACGGAAAACTGTCTGAAGTCATAATTTTCGTTGGGGGCATGGTAGCCATGTTCGGGAAGGCTAAGCCCGATCATTGTAATCGGCGCTTTCAGGTATTTGTCCATTGTGACGACCGCTCCTATCGAGCCTCCTTCTCGTATAAAAGCAGGCTTCTTGCCGAAACCGAACTTCAAAGCGTCGGAGGCAGCCATGGCCACCGGACCGGAGAAATCTCCGAGATAAGGGCCGAGCGCACTTTCCGCTTTCACCTTGACGTCAGGGTTTAGCTTCTTAACATATGCTGCCAGTGACTTGAGAATTTTTGCCGGGGATTGGTTGGGGACGAGACGCATGCTTATTTTCGCCTCTGCTCTCGGCGGAACGACCGTTTTCACTCCCGGCCCCGAGTACCCACCGACGATGCCGTGAACTTCGAAGGTCGGCATACCCCAGATCCTTGTCAGAACATCCGCCGGTTTCTTTGAACGCATGCTCTTGAAACCGTGGACGCGTTGGAAGTCAGCCACCCTAAATCCGCTGGTCAAGAAATTCTGAAGCTCTTTCTTCCTTAAGGGTATTGCGTCATCGTAGAAATGTGGGATTTTCACTTTCCCAGTTCTTGCATCGTACAACTGCGAAACCAACTCGGCCAATTCGCCCACAGGGTTTCTTGCTGCCCCTCCTGTAACTCCGGAGTGAGCGTCATTTGTTCCGGTCTCAAGATGGAGTGTGACTCCCTGCAGACCGCGGAGTGCGTAGGTGATCGCTGGTTTCGTTCGGTCAAGCCAGAGAGTGTCTGAAACAACCACGACATCCGATTTGAGACTGTCTTTCTTTTTCTTAATAAGCGTCTCGAAATTTGGGCTACCTATTTCCTCCTCGAATTCCCAAATGAAATTTATGTTTACGGGCATGTTGTTTTGCATTGCATAATTTGCGGCAAAGAGGACGGTCATCGCGGGGCCCTTATCATCCGTGCTCCCACGGCCGTAATATCTGTCGCCTTCTATCTGCAACCTGAAAGGTTCGCGCACCCATTCGGGTTCGTTTGCAGGCTGGACGTCGAGATGATTGTAGATGGAAACAGTCTTTCCACGGGGAAGTGACCCGAACTTGGCGACGACTCCGTGATTCCCGCCGGTTTCAACAATTTCTGCCGTACCGCCCATCGACTCGACTATCTGCTTTGCTTTCTCGGCGCCGCGCATCATGTCGTCCTTGTGGGCAGGATCCATGGATATGGTCGGTATCTCGACCATCGTGCGCAACGTCTCTTCGAATCTGTCTCTGGACGCGCTGATGAAAGTATCTAAATTGTCAAGTGCACTGCTCATGTCTTTCCTCCTTCATACTGGCTTCGATCGAAGCAATGTTCTCCTCCGGCAAAATCCAGAAGGAAGTTACGCACTCAGGATAATAAATGCACGATGGGGGAGCGTAACTAGAAGCTACTGGCTCGACATCTACCGCGATGTCCCTCCGGATGTGGAAGCGGCGGCCCTTCTCGTTCGACGTCAGGCTTGGAACGTGGGCACAACCAGGCTCTAGGCAGCTTTGTGGAAGCGGTCGATATTGTTTCGGCTTAAAGGCTTAGGCATCTTTTGCGCCAATGTGCGGCGGAAGCTTTCACAGCAATAGTCGAGTATCTGCCAGGATACTCTGCCGGAGCCGACGTCCAATAGAAGTGTGGCTCGCGATTGCGATTTATGTACCGGGCAGTTGAGCCGTTGAATTCTGCTTTGGGCCATGCTTTTGGAAATTTCGACAATGACAGGTCTTGCATCCCATGACGGATCTACATGCCTGTTGCCTTCTTTTAGTATAAGGTTTACCATATTTCCTCCAATATTTCTATTCGGAAAATATGGCCGTTCTATTAACGAATGATTTAGTCCGCATTATCATTTTGAGTCGTCTTGTGCGGACGCCGATGACGGGCTCTATTTGCTTCCGGGGAATTATGATCGGCAATCTGCCTTGGTTTGCTCCGCGTACGTGTCTTCTCTTCAGCTAATTCGAAATGGTCTGCTATTCTAACGCAAAGGCTAAACATATCCGCTCGGTTTCAAGTCGGCCGGATAGACAGTGTGCGTGCTGCTCCCAATAGAACGGCCGGGCACCGACAAAAAAAGGGGACACACGATAAAGTGTCCCCCGTAAGTTCAGTTTTATGACCTTGCACGACTATTTGACGAGCTCCTTTTCCCGTTCCTGCTCGATCACCTCTTCCTTCTTCGGGATCATTCTAAGGAAGTCGCCGTATTTCATCAGCTCTTCCAGTCTGCACGACCAGACAAGCTGCTCTCTTCCGGCGTCGTCTTTCCAATAAGTTATGTCAGGGCATCCGTCGCACATGCTCTGATCGCCGTTCGGCATCAGATCGACAGGCTGGATAATCATGATCGATTGCATGTAAACCTTCTTGAAAAGTCTGAGGGGATTGGCCACGACATACTTGATATACTTTCCCAAAGCCCTTCTTATCCCTTTGTCGGCAGGCCATGCTGCGAGCATCGTTGATCTCCCCAGGCTGAGCGTCTTCGGCGATGCATAGGAGATATATCTGTCCTTCTTGTAATGGTACAGCGACATGACGAGCTCCAGGAACCGGTTCCGGGCATAGCCGAATATCCTGTCCTTCGTTCCGATTCGCTCCGTCAGGAGCCATTTGAAATGATCGGGTCGGTGAGTGCCGTTGAGGTAGGCCGCAGGCATGAAGTCGGGATACTTCTCCCTCAGTTTCTTGACGACATCGGGGGCCATAATGTCGGTTACCTCGCTCTTGTCCGAATGATAGTGAATATCGTCCATTACGATCTTCCTGTCGCCGGCATAGAAATCGAAAGGAGTATCGGGAGTGATGTACCGGAACAGGATGAAGACCATTGTGTGCACGATATCAATGTGCTCTTGCGCCCACTCGGCAAGGGCGGGGACGTATTGCAGTGTGTCTTCATAGACGGTCGAGTTGAAAGAACATGCGATCCCACCTTCCGTTGCGAGCATTTGCGCGTAGTGCAATCTCAACTCGTTCAGCTCCAGCTCGTTTTTCCCGTACCATTCCTTCTCGCGGCCCCGCCCCTGCTTGCTGTCGATATGGAACGTGAATCCGAATACGCCGGCTTCCTTCAAGGCATGCAGCAGCTCTTTCGTCAGGGCTATGCCGTTAGTGTTGATGATAGGTTTGAGGCCCCGCCGCCTGATGTCGGCGACGAGCTCGACGATGTCGGGGTAGAGGAGCGGATCGCCGCCCGCGATGGAGATGCAGTCGGTTTTTCTCTGCGACTGGAAGAAGTCCAGCTCGTGTTTTACCTCTTCCAGCGACTTGTGGGAATTCTTGATGTTCTTGCGGTAGCAACCGTAACAGTTCAGGTTACATTGCGAAGTCGGCTCGAGCCATGTAATCCCGTTGTCGGACATGGTCCAGGGCAAACGGTACAAATCTCTTGGGTCGACGACCACGTTATCCATGAAAATCTCCTTTTCTATACTATCAGTCTTTTTAGTCCGCTTAACTCGAACCGCGCTCGCAAAGCGGCTCGGCAATGTGCCGCTGCCGTGAGCATCAGTCTCGAAGTCTTCATTCTATATAGAAAAGTGCGCGTGCCGCGTTCGCCGGCATGCGTACCGTGGTGGTCGAACTGCGGAGGTATTTCCTCCGGTCTCGTTAATCGAAGTGCATATCTATCTATAAAAACGAACCCGAACGGTCCATGAACTTTATGTGATTTTACTAATGCCCGTGAGAAAAGTCAAGACGAATTCAGATGCTTCATCGACTTCATGGAGACCCCTTTGTCTCAACGGAAACTCAACGCTGTGCTTCCCGTACCGGTTACGCTTTGATTTTTGATAATTTTGGCTATGGGCACAACAACTGAGGGCCACATCGTCATCAGTGTTTTCCACACCAGGATCGTACTGCTTGTACTTGGGCTGCACAGATGCACTCAGTTTGCTGACGAGGCAGAGGCCGGTGAGAAGTCGGCCCCAAGGACTTCACAAGTTCCAAAGGTTCGACTCTTAGTTCTATTGGCCAGATTCAGAGGGACGGCGTTCTGAAAGTCAAGCCTGACCGTCGTCGGGCCGCTGTTCTTCTCCAACCGTTTCAGCTCTTTCCTCGGCGTTCCGGACGAGTTTACCAAGAGACCTGGTCTTGAGCCTCCGCGTGAAGAGCAGTGCAAAGACGGCTCCGACAATCGTTATGGCGATATACCCGAAGAAATAGTTGAGCGTCGCGTACGTGAGAGCCTCGGCTTTGGGCACCTTCGAGATAATCACCAATGCCTGTGAAACGAAAAGGTGATATACGCCTATAGCCCCGGGACTAGGTATGATCCATGCAATCGTCGTTACGAGTGTCAGGAGGAAGGCGTCGTAGAAGGTGAGGTGAAGTCTGGCACCGAAGGAAAAGGCAAAGAAGGGGATGTACATCGTGAGCACATATAGAAACCAAATAAGTGCCGTGTAGAACGTTACGATCGCGACCCGCTTTCCCGATCGGAGAAGTTTGAAGGAAGTGAGGAACGATAGGATAACCGATTCGACTTTATGTGCGAACTTATTCGGCAGCGCGAACACCACGATTCGCAGGAGAAGCTTCTGGGCCTTTTCAGATATCGAGGCCAAATAGAGCACGCCGCCGAGAACGACCGACCCTGCAATGAGCACGATGCCGGCGAGGCGGAGGAAAGGGAAGGATCCTATCAAATCACCGTGGTACATGAAAAGTGCCGCACCGAAAAGAACCCCCGCCGAAAGCATATCCATGAGGCGCTCCAGTACTATTGTTCCGAAAACGCCGCTGATGCTGATCTCCTCGAGCCTGCCCGTAGCGTAGCCGCGTACGATTTCGCCCAAACGGGGGACAAAATTGTTGAACATGTAACCGACCATGATACTTCCCCACGTGTCCATGAGCGAGATATCCTGTTTCAGTTCTTGCAGGATTGCGCGCCAGCGGAGGGCACGGACGATATAGCTCAGCAAGGCAACGAGGACGGTAATAAACAGGACGTAATAGTTGGCTCTGAGAGCGTCATGAAGCAAGGAGTGGAAGGAGATCCCTTTGAATGCAAAGTAGACGAAAAATGCGGCTATGAGCAGGCCTACGGCCGTTCTCAGAATGTTGGATCTCTTCAAGAATCTGTCCTGGCGGTTGGGTTCAACTGGTCCAAAAACCTGTCAGCGCTGCCGCAAGTCCACTACCTGTGCCCCCTTAGGCGGGACGAATTCGAATTCCGAATCCGGCAGGCCGGTATTGGTGCGCAGGCTGTCTACGGTATAAGTGTATCGCGTATCGTTCATGTCGGATACTTCAGCACTCTGCACGGTCCAACCGGTGTCGACCACGACCCTTATTGATCTTATGAATGAGTTATCGCTCTTAGGTGTAAGCCGGAGTGTGTATATGTTGCCACCTTGGCCCTTCTTGGTCGAAAGAAGAACCGCGAAATAGTCGGACGGGATATTCAGAAGAAACTTGTCGGGCGTGATGGTGTTCTTGTCGTTGCGGAAATTGTCGATCAACACCTGCTGAGAACTCGGCAGGTACACCCACGATGTCTTGCCGTTTGTCACGAAGACCTTGTCCTCGGTATCGATACGATACATGTTTCCCTTCTTGAGGTACAGCGTCCCCTTGACGGTCTTCGACAATTTCGACAGTGGATATACGACCGTCTGCGTAAACTTTATCGTGGCATCCTGAATGGTGTGATACTTGTCCTGCACATGCTGGACTATCTCCATTGCGGTCGGTGTGCTGCCGAAGGCAGGCAGCGCCGTCAAGAAGATAATGCCGAATATCGTCAGCGATGTTCTCTTTGCCATCATGATTAGACTATACTTGGTTGCGGCCGAAAATTCAAGCTAGCAAATATCCGGGTCGTGTCTGATGAAACAAGAATCGATTTGCAGTGCAGGGAATCGGGCTTGGGGTTAGTTCCGGTCCTGAGTCTTTTCGCGGCAGACTTCGGGGACTAGCACCATAAATGTTGTTACATCCCAAGCTCGGTGAGTCTGGCGTCCAGTTCCGCTTCGCTTTCCATCAATACTTCACGCCCCTTGCTGCCCTCGAACGGTCCCACGATTCCGGCTTCCTCCAGTTCATCTATGACCCTGGCAGCCCGGCCGTACCCGAGCTTTAGCCGTCTTTGTAGGAAAGAAGTGGATGCCTGCTGATGCCTGACTACCAACCGCGCTGCCTCCTCGAACATTTCATCGAATTCGGAGGCCATTCCTCCCCCGTTCTTTTTCCTATTCAAAACCGACGGGAGTTTATACTGTCTCGAGAACCCCTGCTGGGACGAAATGTAATCGACGACCCTCTCGACTTCTTCTGTAGAAAGGAATGAGTTCTGAATTCTCTCCGGTTTCGAGCTGCCCGCGGGCAGATATAACATGTCGCCGTTGCCAAGAAGCTGCTCGGCTCCGTTCTGATCGAGTATTGTGCGCGAGTCGATTCGAGTTGCGACCTGGTAGGCAATACGCGCAGGAAAATTCGCTTTGATGAGACCGGTTATAACATCCACCGATGGGCGCTGTGTCGCCAGCACGAGGTGTATTCCTACGGCGCGGGCGAGCTGAGCCAGGCGAGTGATCGGGTCTTCGACTTCTCGTGCGGCGGTTAGCATCAGGTCAGCCAGCTCGTCGACGAAGATTACGATATAGGGAAGAGTTATGAATTTCTGATCTTCCGTGTCTTTGAGTCGCCCTTCGGAGAGTTTCTTGTTGTAATCCTGTATATTTCTGACTCCCGCTTTCGCAAGGATCGAATATCGCTTGTCCATCTCCGCTTCCGCGCATTTAAGGGCAAGGACCGCGTTGTTGGATTCGGTAATAATGTCTTCCGGGACGTCATCTATCACTGCAAGGAAGTGCTTTTTCAGTCTGCGATAAAGCGAAAGCTCGATCTTCTTAGGGTCTATGATGACGAACTTTATGTCTTTTGGATGGAGCTTATAAATCATGCTCATCATGATAGTATTGATGCCGACACTTTTTCCGGATCCGGTGGCCCCGGCAATCAGCAAATGCGGCATACGCGAAAGATCATCGACGACTATATCTCCTGTGGTAGTTTTGCCCATTGCTATCGGCAGATTGAACCGCATGTCTTTGAATTTCGATGACGACACTATAGTTCTGAATTTGACGATCTGCGGTTTCCGATTCGGAATTTCGACTCCCACCGCACCTTTGCCGGGGATCGGCGCAATTATCCTGATTCCACGAGCCTGCAACGCAAGCGCCAGGTCGTCCTCGAGACTCGTGATGCGGCTGATCTTGACCCCTTCGGCAGGAACCAGCTCATAAAGGGTAACGACGGGACCGGGGATAACGCTTACACTGTCAATCTGAACGCCGAAAACCTCCAGCTTCGAGCGGAGGAGGTCTGCATTTGCACGCAGTTCCTCATCCGAGACTTTGTCTACTTCAACAGTGACGTCGAGGAGGTCCACGGCAGGCTTTGTGTACTCGATTTCTTCATCGACGTTTTCGTCATAGTCACTCTGAGAGGCGGAAGCAGCAGGTGGACGCGTTTTTCTGGTGCGCGGCCGCGGCTCATTCAAAGTCTCCGTCTCGAAAAGTTCTCCCTGTTGTTGTTCTTCTCCTCCTTCTTCTTTTTCGCTTTCAGATTCCTCCACTTCGTCGAGTTGGTCCTCCCGGAGTTCGGTCTTGGTCATAGCGCGCTTGACGAGCTCCTTCGCCTCGTTAATAAGCCCGGTGTCTTGCTTCGGCCTGACTTCATCGCGTACGATCTTAACCGGCGGTGGTTCATCTTTTGACCCGTTCACCTTCTCAGAAGCCGGCTTCGCGGTCTTGAAATTTCCCGAGGCTTTCTTCCCGTCATTGCCGGCGGAAGCGAAAATTCCCGTGAAAGAGCTATATATCCATGATGCGGCGGAACCGATGGCTCCGATTATCTCCCTCGGTGAAATCTTCAGTGTGAACACGACCAGCGCAAAGAGGAGAATAAAAACCACCCCTCCTCCTCCGACTGCACCGAAAGCTCTCGTGAGGGCTGTCGCCGCCTGGATTCCGATAAGGCCGTACCATTGTGTCCCGAAAGCCGGGGACTCGATGAGGGCCTGCACGTAACCGGAGAGGATAGACAGTACCAGAGCATACAAAAGGACCATAGTGCCGGCCCTTGCCGCCTTCCTGCCGTCGCGGTTCAAGAGGGCGGTCCAGCTGAAGATGAAAAGTATGACCGGGAAGACGATGGAAAAGTAGCCGAGGGTCTGGTTTACGAAGAAGTGCGCAATGTAGGCTCCGAATAGCCCGAGCCAGTTGTGGATCCTGGCGGCTAGGGCGCGCACCGATTCGTCCCCTATGAGGAGCTTGAAAGTGTCGAAGAAACTTATCTCGGACCTAGCGTCGTCCGCGGGCGAATAGGAAAAAATGCTGAGTCCGACAAGAATCGATATTACTATCAGCGAAAAGTTGATCACCTCGGAACGGAGAGAGCGCTTCTGTTTCTTCTTTCCGTTTTTCTCGGGGGTCTGTCTTGCTTCAGCCATAAATGATCAGGTCGTTTGCCCCGTGGCTTGCGCGGCAGCCGGCGCCGGCGGCTTTATCCTGACTACAAGGCCCGAAACGAGCGGCACGACGGGCACACTGTCTACCTCGGAGCAGAGTTTCAAATCGTCCTCGAAGCCGATCGAGATGAGATATCGACCGTGCATAGATTTCTTCATCATCCCGAGTATGTTTCTTTTTGAATTTTTGTAGAGGATCAGTGCGGTGAGACCGGCGTCTTCGGTATCGACGTGTGTCACTTCCTGAACTTTGGCGATTATCATCCCGGCACAGGTCGCGTCTTCTATCGAGAAGGCTCCCTGGCGACCCGAGCACAGGATAGTCCAGGTGCCGCCGATCTCGACGATCGTGTTTACGATCGCGGATACGTTGACGAAACTTGCAACGAGTGCGGTGGCGGCGTACCTGCATTTGTGGATCGCACCGGCCCCGTTAGTTGTGGTGAAGATAATCGACTTGTTTTTGACCTTTTCCGGAGTGTATTCCGCCGGGGAATTGCCGAGATCGAAGCCGTCGATTTTCTTTCCTTGCCTTTCTCCACCTAGAAGACGAGAGTCACCGCTCAGGTTCGACGAAATCTTTGTGGCATTCTCTATATCCGGAGTAGGAATGACTTCCCGTGCGCCGTTGCGAAGGGCGGTGCAGATAGTGGAGGTCGCGCGAAGAACATCTATTATTATGACGTTTCTTCCGCGCATGCTTAGTTCATCCACCCCTGCCGGTGAAAAGAACACTTCGATTCTCATCTATCCTCTCAATTCTTCTTCGCGACAAATGGGAGTCTCACGACGTGTCCCGGAACTTTCCTGCCGCGAATATCTACAAAGAGCTGTTGATTTTCCGCCGCGAGCGCGGGCTCTACGTATCCCATTCCGATGCCGGCTTCCAGAGTTGGAGAGAAAGTGCCGCTTGTCACTTTCCCGGCGCGCGGACCTGCGGCGGATGAATAAATCTCGTACCCGTGGCGGGGGATGGCGTTGCTGTCCATTCTGAAGCCGACGAGTCTTCGACTGACGTTCTCCTTTGCTTTGATGATGGCATCCTTCCCGAAGAATTCACCCTTCTCTGTCTTTGTGATCCAGCCGAGTCCCGCTTCGATCGGATTAGTGCTCTCATCGATGTCGTTTCCGTACAGGCAGTATCCCATTTCCAACCTAAGGGTATCTCTCGCGCCGAGACCGATCGGGAGAATGCCGAATTCCTTCCCGGCGTCGAATATCGCGTCCCACATCTTTGTGCAGTCGCCGCTATCGGCCCCGAAGAAGATTTCGAAGCCGGCCTCGCCCGTATATCCGGTGCGTGAAATTATCGCGTCGATCCCCGCAACTTTTCCCTCGACGAAATGATAGTAGCCGATCGCCGACAAATCGACATCGGCGATCTTGTCGAGCACCGACAGGGAATCCGGGCCCTGGACGGAAAGCAGTGCCGTTGCCTCACTGGCATCTTCGAGTTTGACGTCGCCGTCTATCCTCGAGGAAAAAGCCTTGAAGTCCTTTTCGATGTTCGATGCGTTGGCCACTATCATGTACGCCTTCTCAAGCCTGTAGACTATCAGGTCGTCGAGGAGACATCCATTCTCGTTTACGATAGCCGTGTACTGCGCCCTGCCGGGGGTCAGTTTCGTCACGTCGTTCAAAGTGTTTCGCTGAAGGAAGCTCTCGGCATTCTTCCCGTGGGCGAAGAACTCGCCCATATGCGAGACATCGAACACGCCGACGCTACTGCGCACTCTCCTGTGCTCTTCTACGATGCCGGAATACTGGACCGGCATCTCGAAGCCGGCGAACTCGACGAGCTTCGCACCCAAGCTCCGATGGATGTCGTTGAAAGGGGTCTTCTTCATTTACGGTTAGTTTTTTTCCAGTCTGCCAGAAATTTCTCCAACCCTATATCGGTAAGCGGGTGCTTGATCAGCTGATCGATGACTTTGAAGGGCATCGTGACTATATCCGCTCCGAGGAGTGCGGCCTGGACAACGTGCATCGGATGCCGGACACTCGCCACAAGGATTTCGGTATCATAGCCATAGTTTCCGTAAATCGTGACTATCTGTTCTATGAGCTCCATTCCCTCGTTGCTGATGTCGTCCAGCCTTCCGATAAACGGGCTTATGAATGAAGCCCCGGCTTTCGCCGCGAGAAGCGCCTGGTTTGGCGAAAAGCAGAGAGTCACATTGGTCTTGATTCCCTCGCCCTTCAGCCGCTTGACTGCTTTCAGCCCGTCCTTCAAAAGCGGTATTTTGACGACGACATTGTCCGCGATCTTTGCAAGCTCGTGAGCTTCGTTCATCATCCCCTCGACGTCGGTCGAGACGACTTCCGCGCTGACCGGTCCGGGGACTATCTTACATATTTCGCCTATAAGTTCTTTAAATCCAATGTCGTACTTCTCTTTGGCAACCAGACTTGGATTGGTAGTGACGCCGTCAAGTATTCCAAGCTCTGCAGCTTCCTTTATTTCGTCCAGATTTGCCGTGTCTATGAAGAATTTCATTTAGATAACCTCCGTTTGCTTTAGTATGATTCCGCGGAAAAAGGTCAAGATGAATTCCGTATGCATATTCGTTCCTTGTCCTCTTCTGTAATACAATATGAAAAATTAGCAATCCGGGGGCTTAAATGAAAGTGCATGAGGGAGATGCGAGGGTAAAGTGTGAAATAGCCCTCTCCTGCCGGGGTTCTAGTCGTGTCGGTTTCTGAATCCCGATGCCGGGAAATGCACGGAACGCATATTATCGGTCGGGAACCGGACCTGGCTCCGGCACACCCCGCTTTTTGCGGCACCAAGGCGATATTCGACACTCTCCGTTCGTCAAAAGCCCTCGTTGAGGATGGCGCCCGCCAAGGAGGGCGGTCAGTCTGAGAGCATGTGTTCGAGTGCTGCTTTGACGAATTCGCGGAAGAGAGGGTGAGCGGCGGTCGCCCGGGATTTTAACTCGGGATGAAACTGGCAGCCGACAAACCAAGGGTGGTCCGGAAGCTCCGCCATCTCGACGAGCTCGTTGTCGGGAGAGAGACCGCTGAACTTCATCCCGTCGTCGGCAAGCTTTTTCCTGAACTTGTTGTTGACTTCGAATCTGTGCCGGTGTCGTTCGCTTATCACTTCAGTGCCGTACGCCTGGTGCGCCTTCGTCCCCTTTTGGATCATACATATGTATGCGCCCAGACGCATCGTGCCCCCTTTTTCCTTAACGTTCTTCTGACCCGCCATTATATCGATTACGTTATGCGGTGTCTTCTTGAACTCCGTCGAGTTGGCGTCCTTCCATCCGACCACGTGGCGTGCAAATTCAATTATCGCCGTTTGCATTCCGAGGCAAATGCCGAAGAAAGGAAGCTTATTTACGCGTGCGTACTCGATGGCCTTGATCATGCCCTCGATACCTCTTTCCCCGAATCCTCCGGGGACAAGAAGCCCATCGACATCGGATAGGTGCGTGTCGGCCCCCTCCTTTTCAACCTCCTCCGCTGGAATCCATTTCAGTTCAACCTTCGAGTCGTTCTCGGCTCCGGCATGTATGAAGGATTCGCGGATGCTCTTGTAAGCATCCTGCAGATCCGTGTACTTCCCGCATACGCCGATCCTGATGTTATGCTGCGGATTCTTGATTCGCTTGACGAGCTCTTCCCAGTCCGAAAGGCTGGGCTCCTTAGCTTGAATATTCAGCTTGTTCATGACGATCTGGTCGAGCCGCTGCTTTCGAAACATCAAAGGCACTTCGTAAATGGTTTCGACATCTCTTCCTTCGATGACTGAGTCGGACTCGATATTGGTGAACATCGCGATCTTGTCTTTAATGTCCCTGGTTATTCGCTTGGATGTACGGCAGATCAAAATTTCGGGCTGGATGCCGATTTCCTGAAGACTCTTTACGCTATGCTGAGTCGGTTTCGTCTTGATCTCTCCTGCCGCTTCGATGTATGGAACCAGCGTTACATGTATGTTGAGGGCATTTTTTCTCCCGACTTTCAACATGAATTGCCTCATTGCTTCGAGGAAGGGAAGTCCTTCGATATCGCCGACCGTCCCGCCGATCTCGGTTATTACGACGTCATAGTTCCCGTTCTCATAGGCGGCTGAGAACCGTCTCCTGATCTCGTCAGTGATATGCGGGACCACCTGGACACAGGCTCCGAGAAAATCGCCTCTTCTCTCTTTTGTAATGACTTCGTAGTAGATTTGCCCGGTCGTTGTATTGCTCGCACGGGTGGTGGTGATGTCGAGGAATCTTTCATAGTGTCCCAGATCGAGATCTGCCTCGGTACCGTCGTCCGTTACGTACACCTCGCCGTGCTGGAACGGATTCATCGTGCCGGCGTCGACGTTAATGTACGGGTCGAATTTCTGCATTGCGACGCGGAGCCCACGGGATTTCAAAAGAAGGCCGAGAGATGCCGCAGCAATTCCCTTCCCAAGCGACGAGACAACGCCGCCCGTCACGAAAATATATTTTATGTTTCGCCTTGCCAATTCAACTCCTCTTCTCTTTTGAAATTGCATTCAACATGTATGCTTCAACTTCTATGATATCTGCGGGGACATCTACCGCAATCGAATCTTCTTTGACTATAGTTACCCTGATATTGTAGCCGTTCTCCAGCACGCGCAGCTGTTCCAGTTTTTCCGCCGATTCCAGAGGCGTCACCGCAAACTTCTGCATTTTCAACAGGAACGCCTTTCTATAAACGTAGATGCCCAGATGTTTCAGGAAAGAAAAGCGGGAGAGATAGTCCGAACGGCGGACCCCCCGAAGGTGGGGTATGACCGATCTGGTGAAGTAAAGAGCATCCCCGTTTTTCGACATTACGACCTTCACGACGTTTTCGGAATTTAGAGATGCATCGTCTTTGATGCTGACCGCCGCCGTGGACATTACACTCTTTGGAGATTTCAAGAGTGCTCCTATCGCCGCATCGATCGTCGTCGGCGATATCAGCGGCTCGTCGCCCTGGACGTTTACAATAATGTCTGCCTTGATCTTCCTTGCCGCCGCAGCGCATCGGTCGGTGCCGCTTTGAAGGGAAGGGGAAGTCATTATGTATTTCCCGCCGAACTTTTCGACAACGTCCGCTATCCTTCTGTCATCCGTGGCGACGTACACTTCGCTGACCCGTTTTGCCCTGGAAACCCTTTCGTAAACGCGCTGTATCATGGGGGTACCGGCGATTAGCGCAAGCGGCTTGGCGGGGAAGCGCGTCGATGCATAGCGTGCAGGAATTATTGCTGCGGTCTTCGGCGTAGGTTTAGTCATGCGGGACGTTTACCTGTCAATAACCTTCGGTACCTTGAAAAAGCGGTCTGTCTTCGCCGGAGCATTCTTGAGAGCCTCTTCGGTGGGGAGCGATGGAACGACTTTGTCTTCTCTCAGGACGTTCTGTAGCTCGATAACTTGAGACAAGGGTTCTACATTCTTAGTGTCCAGCTCATTTAGCTTTTCCATGAAAGTCAATATCTGGTTGAATTGGTCGGTGAAGTTTGCCTTTTCTTCTTCCGAGAAGTTCAGTTTCGCCAGTTGAGCAATGTGTTCAACATCCTTTATAGTGACCGCCATTGTCTATTCTCCTTTTCGCACTCGGCATTCACCGCCGAACATGTTTTTCGTCCTAAACCACAAAACTTGCGAAGCCAGTTTTGAGAGCTTTTCTCCGGCAGGTGCTTCAGCCGCTTCAGGCCGAGAGCCGGGCTTCGAAGATTCTTCCACCGGAATAATTTCCCTCTATAATTCCTCTCACCCTGTTCATGAGCTCGATTGCGCCCTGCCGGTCCCGGTATTCCTGCACGTCGATCGGCGGGTCTACCATTATCGTTATCTCGCCCCTGCGGACCCGGAGCTGACCTTTCTTCATGACGTCGTAGCTGCCGAGTATAGTCAGAGGTACGATTGGAACGCCGGCCCGCATCGCCAGAGAAAAAGCCCCGCGTTTGAAGGGAAGCAGATTGCCGTCGAGTGTCCGCGTCCCTTCGGCGAATATTATCACGCTCTCGCCGGCCGTGATTCTCTCGGCAGCGCGTTCGAGGCTGCGCATTCCGTCCGGGCCGCTCGTCCTGTCTACCATAATGTACGCCTTAGAAGCTATCCAACCGAAAACCGGAATTCTTGCAACTTCCCTCTTGGCGACAAACCTAATGCGCCTGTTGATTGCGACCACAACCGCAATTATATCGAACACACTGGCATGATTCGAGACATAAACATACGGTGCGGATATGTCGATATGGTCGAGACCTACGGCACGGACCTTGACCCCCGTTGCCGTAAAAACGGCCATTGACCACCAGTATGCAATGAACGGGAAGACCGCGTTTCTCCTGTCGAACGGCAGCGAGACCAGATAGACAAAAGAGAAGATTATAGTCGCCAGGACCGCCGCAACAGCGCCCAGAAGAAACCTCATCTTGCAGTCTCCCGGGAATTTGCATCGCCGGCCAGCGCTGCTCTGATCCGCCTTCCTATCGAGGGATGGCTGAAAAAAATCTTCTCGATCCAAGCGGGAGGGTTCTCGGGAGTCATGTTCAACCTGCCGAGCTTCCTCATCGATTCTGCAAACTCTTCCTTCATGCCCGTAGTCTCGATGGCGAACATGTCGGCTTCGTGTTCAATCCGGCGCGAGTAATAGTTGCCCAGAGGCATTGCTATTGTCCCGAAAAGCGTGACGAGAAGTGCCAGGAAGGGAATCGCTTTGAGACTGTAAAGGGGGAGACCCAGATCGGCGGCGTATGCCGAATAGATCAATGCCATCACGAAAAAGCCGATCACGCTGACGATCCCGCTAATGATTATTCCCTTCATGAGGTGGTGCTTGACAAGGTGCCCCAGTTCGTGCGTCGTAACCACCTCGATTTCGTCTTCGGTAAAATTATCGAGCAGCGTATCGCTTATAATGATTTTGCGGCTTTTCCCGAGTCCCGCGAGTGCGGCATTGGCTTTCTTCGTTTCGCGGCTTAGGTCGAAGGAGAACACGCCGCTCATCTTGTATCCAAACCTTCCAACCAGCCCCCCCAGACGGGTGACCAGTGCCTCATTGCCGATCGGCTTCAACTTGTAGAAAAGGGGAAGGATGAGCGTGGGAAAGAGTTCCGCCACCACGACCTGGAACAAAAAGAAAAAAGCCGCGAAGAGCAGCCACCACAGCCCGGGAAAATCTACCAGGAGGAAGTAAAACGCCGTTAGGGCAACTATGCCGAGAATCGCGCCGACCAGCGCCCCCTTAAGCCTTCTCGCGATCCATTTCGTGAATGTCTGATTGGACAAGTTGAAGCGGTGTTCGAGGAAGTAGTCAGAATAAAAGTCCAACGGGAATTTAATAAGTGTCAGGACAATCTCGACCGCAAAAACGAAGATTAGGAATGATACATAAATGTTTGAGGAAAAGTGAGAGACGCTTATGAAAGGAGCCACTGCCCCTGTAAATGACAGAATCAGGAGATATATCAATGTCACAGAAATGCCGACAAGAGACAATGATATCTTCTTTTTGAGATAGGCATCGGAAGACTGGGAATGATTTTCGGGAGACAGCGAGTGTGTAAAGTAGAAAAAATCTCGATTCGAGAAGAAAACTCCGCTTTGCACTTGGTAAAATATAAATGCGATCGGTTAAAAACAAATTTGACAAGTTGAGAAGAAGTCCCGGCGATTCGTCGATCGCATTATGTCCCTCGTTTTAATACAAGAATACGGGGGGCGGGTAGAGATTCACTGCCGAGCAGAGCCTGGGACCGCCGCATACAGATGGATCGAGAAAGTCATGAAAATAATTCGTGAAGAAGAAAAGTAGAACACCCGAAACAAGCTGAAGCCTTCAACCTCATGGAAATACTGCGGGATCCTTCGCATTTGTGGGTGCTTGCTCTTGAAGACTTGGAAGAGATCGTATGGGAATCCGCCCTGTCAGTATGTGAAAAGGACTCCTTCGATCTCCAGACGGAGTTGGTGAGTCGGTGGGCTACTTCCCTTCCACGCCGCGGCGAATTTGAAAAGGTAAGGAGAAACCGTTTGCACGGTTCGTCTGTGAACAGAGGGAAGAAACAGGCCCGAGTCCGGGACCGATCTGGCGGAAAGTGCGATGGGATCACGACCCACTAGGTCGAAATGAACCGGTTCAACAGGCGGGCCATCCGATTAGTAACCGATTAAGGCTTCGAGATCTGAACGCATATTGGCATCCTGATTTGATTCCAGCTTGATATTGGGCCCGGAAACTTACAGGGTATGTATGCACAATGAGTCGGGGAATTGGGTGTGGAGACAAAACCTGATTGAAGTGGCGAATACTTGGCCCGAGGAGCCTCCTCTAATGAAGTGATTCTGGCGACGGGCAAAGACAGCGATGGGAAGGTCGAGATCTTTCCGGATCCTCCGCAGCTTCTTCCGGGTCGTCTTTGCGTGAAAGAGAGATCAGTCACCACTGAACGAAGAAAAGACTTGCGTCATGAATCTGTACTTCGTATAATACGACAGTCGTGCTAGCGAAGTGCATCAGAGCGCATTTCAATTTCTCTTTGATCTCTCCTGCGGGAGAGGAATAGTCGTGTGCGTTCGGCTGGGCCCGCATGATGCGGGCTTAATATGTCAGGGAGGCGATGTTGATGTACCAGCTCAGGGACAGTTGTACCTTTGACTTTCCTTTAGAAGAACCTTCGGCATCCGCGCATTTCAAGTCGACCGGTGCTAATGCCATCGGTGGAACCAATCTAGCTTACTCATTCCATTCATTCAGGAGCAGAACTTTGCTCGAGGGCAGGCTCACTGCCTGTCCCCGTACTTCGTCTGCTTGTTCCCGAAAGAGAGTGGAACTTTGAGGACCCATGAACTTCTTTTCTCTTGTCCGCAGATCTCTGCAGCTTTGCTGTGCGGCGACTCGCGATGCGGGGCCTTTGCTTATGGTGGCAGCGATTGTGGCGATGGGGGTGTGGATGGTTTTTCATGCATTCGCCTCAATTTGGGCCAGAGTATCAGGAGGTAAGGCAATGCGTCTCGTATTCATTTCAATCCCACGCAGGGTGCCACGGATGCTTGTTAGCGATAACACAACCCTGGGTAACCGAGTGACTATCCAAAACAAGACGGTCTTGGACATACAATGTGTCGTCAAGCGTTTGGAAGAATCCACTAAACCTTAGGGAGGAAAAATGAAAAGAATACTACCGATTCTTGTCGGTCTGTTTCTCGCAGGAGCCCCCGCCGGCGCTCAGATCCTGCAGAACTTCAACAAGAATATCAGCGGTATTGAGAAAGCCGGCGACAGCGGTCCCGGTCTTGATTCGCTTTACAAGGCCCAGGATCCGTTGAACTCCGCAAATGGCGTGCTCGCCATGCATTTCAAATTCGACAGTACAACATGGCATGGCCGAATGGAATTTGGAAGCATAGGTAATGCTACTTATTTCAATGCTAATGGCGCGCAGTTTGTGACGTTCTGGGTATACCTCGATTCCGCACAGGATATCCCTGACAGTCTTCAGATCGATACTTATGCCATGAACAACAACTCAAGCGGAAACGGCCTTGCGTGGGCGTGGACGGAAGACGAGCACTTTGCCGTCGATATTCCGAAGAACGTCTGGTATCCGCTGTCGTTCCCGCTTATGGCACACCACGCACAGAATCCGAACTTCGACATAGTGAACAACCAATTCATGACGGGGTTGCAGGTCTTCCCGCACGGCTCGAATTTCACCGGAACGATCTACGTCGATAATGTAGGCCTTGTCGGATCGATGCCTCATTATATACCGGGCGGCCAATTCTTAACGGCGGCCGACGCAGGCAAGTACGAGAAAGCCAGCGACAGCGGACCCGGACTCGATTCCCTGTACTTCGGAAGCGATCCCGCCAATGCCACCAACGGCGTGCTCGCCATGCACTTCAAGTTCGACAGTACAACATGGCACGGTCGAATGGAGCTGGGGACAATAGGAAATGCGACTTACATCGATGCGAAAGGGGCGCAGTTTATTACATACTGGGTATACCTCGATTCCGCACAGAATATCCCTGACAGTCTTCAGATCGATACTTATGCCATGAACAACAACTCAAGCGGAAACGGCCTAGCATGGGCGTGGACGGAAGACGAGCACTTTGCCGTCGATATTCCGAAGAACGTCTGGTATCCGCTGTCGTTCCCGCTTATGGCTCACCACGCACAGAATCCAAACTTCGACATAGTGAACAACCAGTTCATGACGGGGTTGCAGGTCTTCCCGCATGATACGACTTTCACGGGCACCATCTATGTCGACAACATCGCGCTTCTCGATACAGTAGTAGCCGGTCCTCCTCCGGTTTGGCATGCGGCTAATTTCGAGAATCAGAGCGGCAACAAAATACAGGGCTTCTACGTGCCGAGCTATGCCGGCGGAACGCTGACCAACGTTGCGGACCTGGCAACCAGCAACGGGACATATGTCCTCCGTGGTGCCGCCGATTTTGGGCAGGCACCTCACAAGTTTGCGTTGGTGCGCGACACGGTTGCGATGAAGGATGCCGACTCCGCGGCTACCGGGGTGTCCTTCGATGTTTACATCCCGTCGAAGATGCCCAAACACGCTGCGGTTCACTTCTTCCTTTCGGGAGGAGCGGGTGACAGCGTGGCAGTCGTCGATACCGTTGGCTCCGCGACGATGAAACAGAACCAGTGGAACACGATCTCGATCATGAAGCTCGACTCGCTTGCAAGCGCAGGCAAATTCGATCCCACCAAACCGGCGCGGATCGGCCTCGTCGTCTGGTATCCTGCGCCTTACGATACTACTTCGTGGAAGGGCAACTTGATGTTCGATAACCTGACCGTTTACGGGATATGGTTCCCGAACCAGATAGTCGACGGAATAAAGGGAGGGAACCTGGCAAAATCATTCAAGCTGTACAACAACTACCCTAATCCGTTTAACCCGACCACGGTAGTCCGGTACGACCTGCCGACGACGTCGAAAGTGGTCCTGAAAGTCTACGACGTGCTCGGCCGGGAGGTGGCGACGATTGTGAACGCGAAACAGCCAGCGGGTTCATATAAACTGGATCTCAACATGTCCAGGTATGCAAGCGGTTTGTACTTCTTGCGTTTGAGCGCCGGCCAGTATGTCCGGACTCAGAAAATGATGTTACTCAAATAGCTGGCCGAAAAAGCTAAGTGCGGGCGGGAGCGGACGACTGTTCCCGTCCGCAATGATTGTGGAGATAGCCCTATCAGGCTACGAAATTGAGAGTTATGACGCAGCTGATTTGTCAGGAGTCGGACTTGCGGATTATTTGAGAGTACAGTCCCTCCGCCAAAAGCACGGGTTTTGTGTGCCGTTCGAATTGAAGGCAGTGTCGTGTCCCGGCAGACGACGGCACGGTACGAACGATTTGAATTTTGTGGAATTCGCCGGCCCTATTCCGGGCTCAGTCCTGAATCTGAAGCCGGGCCATAATTCGCTTCTGATCCTTGAACTCGATGATGTGCGACGAGTTTGAGGGGGTGTTTAACACATCAATAGGGAGAAGCAGATGTCGACAATAGTGAAACGGATTTTAAAGTGTTCGCTGCCCTTGCTTGTTCTCTTCCTTGGTTCGCGGCCGGTGCTCGCGGCAGGCACGGGTACCTTGAAGGGGTTTGTATTTGACAGGGAGACGAAAGCTGGACTTCCGGGGGCAAGTGTCCTGGTGAAAGGGACGAGCATTGGCGCCTCAACCGATCTTAACGGCGCGTTTACAATTTATAACGTGCCCTCCGGGCGCCAGACCATGTTTATTTCTTATGTCGGATATGAATCGATGAATGTGGAAGTCAATATCTCAGAGGGTCAAACTCTAAATAGGAACTTCGAACTGCAGCCGACTGCCGTGCAGGGGAAACTTGTCGTGGTGACAGCCCAGGCTTTGGGACAGATCCAGGCGATCAACCAGCAGCTTTCATCCAACACCATCGTAAATGTGGTGTCCGCCGCGAAGATTCAGGAACTCCCGGACTTCAACGCCGCCGAGGCGATTGGACGACTCCCCGGCATCTCGACCCTGCGGAGTTCCGGAGAAGCTACCCAGGTCGTGATCAGAGGGATTGCACCGCAGTACAATCTCGTATCGATCGACGGAATTACTCTTGCAGCCACAAGCAAATACAATAGGGCAGTCGATCTCACGATGATCACTCCGTACATGCTGCAGTCGATAGACGTGTACAAGGCTCTTACGCCGGACATGAACGCCGATGCCATCGGCGGTGTCGTTAACATGCAGCTGAGGGAGGCACCGCCGCAATTGCACACGGATCTCATGTGGCAGTCCGGGTATACAGCCAAGACAAGCAAATACGGCAACTACAAGACTGTGGCTGCAATCAGCGACAGGTTCTTCAACAACAAGCTGGGCGTGTACGCCCTTTTCAACGCCGAAAGCTACGACAGAAGCGCGGACAACATGACTGCCGGATACCGGGTGGAGAGCCAGGCCGCAGCCGGATATTCACCTGTGAAGACCACAGCTCTCGGCCTCAACAGACATTTCGAAACCAGAAACCGTTACGGAGGAAACCTGATACTGGACTACAAGCTCCCTTCGGGATCGATCCAGTTCCTCAACATGCTTAGCCGGCTTGGTTCCAATTACACGGATTACTTTACTAACTACGATTTTGTCGGACTCGCTCTAAACTGGAATTACCAAAGGGGAAATGCGAACACCGACGTTGCGGTGAATGCTCTTCAGGGAAGGTATGACTTCGGCTTCATGGCGATGGATATCAGCGCGGCCAATTCATATTCGAGAAATCTTAATCCGCAGGTGCCGAACTACATTTTCTCCGAAGGCCAGGCAATAAAGGGCCCCATTCCGATCAACGTTCGCCCGGACAACCTCTGGCAGCTTGCGACGGACCAGACCTCTCAGGCGAGGTTCGACACTTCTAAGGCCTATCTCAGTCAGCTCGGCTATAATAGCTACGATTACAAAGAGAACGACCAGGTCTATTCCGCGAATTTCAAGATTCCTTTCAGCGTAACGCCTGCTGTTTCGGGATTCCTGAAAGTCGGCGGGAAGTTCAGGTACAACTTTCGCGTGAACAACGAAAACGCTCCTTACATGCAGTTAAGGTACCAGGGGAGCGATGTGGTTCCTTCGCTGATCAGGCAGTACTCGACACTTCCCTTCGATTCGTCTCAGTTCGGGTTCTACATCTACGGCTTTACGAATCATGATCCGAATCTGACGGGCGACTTCCTCAGCAACCGGTTCGGTACGCTGCTCTGGGCTCCTCAGACCGGAACCCTGGACAAGATGACGCAGTATGCAACCCAGAACTTCCAAACGGCCGTCAACTGGCATGACGGAGCCTATGAGAACGAGATAAACGACTATAAGAATGTCGAAAGGTATTACGCAACATACGCGATGACCGAGTTCGATCTCGGACCTGATATCACTATTGTAGGGGGGGTCCGGTACGAAAAGGACGCCCAGCTCTTCCAGGCCGACTCTGTGAAGCAGTATCAGAACTCCCGGCAGGCGGTCTCACATATCGTGACTGCATATCCGAATAACCAGTATTGGCTTCCGATGGTTCAGGGGAAGTACAGCTTCGCAAGCTGGGGAGACGTGCGCTATTCTTTCACCAAAACGCTGGCGCGTCCCGACTTCACTCAGCTGTCACCGTATGAGAATTCCGATCTCAACGGGGCGTACCTGAACGCCGGCAACCCGGACTTGCAGCCGGCAGTCTCGTACAATCATGATCTCATGGTTACGATCCACAGCAACGATCTCGGGCTCTTCTCGGTAGGGGCCTTCTACAAGACCATATCGAATTTCTCTTACACCATTCAGTATCCTCTCTATCCTTATTCCACGGTGGCGGGGTTCGACACTCTCCAGCAACATGCTTTCGCAACGCAGGGGGCGAAGCTCACAACTTTCTACAATAATCCCTACAAGGCATTCCTGAAGGGGGTCGAGGTCGATCTCCAAACGAGGTTGTGGTATCTGCCGTTCCCAATCAACGGTCTCGTTTTGGGGGTAAACTACACTCACCTGAAATCGAGCACTTATTATCCGCTGCTATTGGTCAAGACCATCCCCGGCAGGCCTCCGAAAAACATTCTTGCGGATTCTTCGCGCGCCGGACGCCTCCTGAACCAGCCTGACGACATACTCAACGGATTCATCGGCTATGACTACGCAGGTTTCTCCGCCAGATTGTCTTTTCTATATCAGGGTTCAGCCGTCAGCGGCATAGGGGTGAGAGTCGAACAGGACGGTTATACGAGGGATTACTTCAGGATGGACGCCTCGGTGAGACAGATGCTCCCCATAAGAGGACTCCAGGTTTACTTCGACGTGAACAACATCAATTCGAGAACTGATATTTCGGCCCAGCAGACGATCGGTGGCTTCACTTCTGAACAGTACTACGGCCTGACTGCTGACATCGGGCTGAGATACACACTTTAGAGAACAAGTGCCAATGAAGGGAAGAACAAACAAAGAACGAAGATCACCCACGTCGGCGGATATTTGGCGGAATGGACGTCCCTGTATCCGGTCGCGGCGGGGTGACTCCGAAAGGAGGGCTGGTCTAATCATGCTTTTGAGAGATCTCGCTGACAGAGCGGAAACGTTCAACGTTATCCAAACAAAGAAAGAAGGAGAAGCGAAATGAAGCAATTCTTTTCCATGTTGATCTTCGGTTTGCTGGTGATTCCTCTGACAGCAAAAGCGCAGGCGCCCGATACAGTGTATATCCCCAACGACTACGTAGCAGGGACAATCAACAACGTGATCCAGGGAGATACTACCGAGTCGGGAGCACGCGTGAATCCCAACAGGGTATATATGCTCTATCGAGGAGGGTATTACATACTGAACGGCAACCTCACCGTTAACCCCGGAGTGCACATAACTATCGTCGGGGAAGAGCATAACGTTCCGAACACGGGAGCCGATTCCGGAATGGCGATAATAATTCCAGGTCCGGTCACAGGCGGGTATTACAACTATAATATCGATTGCTTCGGCGACCTGACGATGAAGAATGTCTGGTTGTTCTACGGTTATACGGACGGAACGCAGGACTGGACGGCTCTTCAATTTGAGCAGAATGAGAACGCGGAAGCATTCGGCAACTTCGATAATTGCATTTTTGAAGATGTAAGAGCGATAGCCGTGATGTCCAACAGGACCGGTGCCGTATTTCATTTTACCAACTGTATATTCAGGAACTGTATCGACCCGAGCCAGTGGTGGGCCGGGCGGCAGGTTGCCACCTATTCGGCAAGTGCCAGTATGGACACATGCACGTCGGTTAACTGCACATTCGAGAACATGGGTTTCGGTTTCCAGGCAGACTATACTCCTCCGAAGGTTGTGTTCTACAACCACAACACATTTCTGAATATTGCTAAGTTCACCTTCAAGTTTTACTACATGACGAACTTGATCTGCACGAATAACATATTCGTGAATAACCATTTCACCGGTGAACGATATGCGGACAGGAGCGGGCAGGATCCGGATAACCTGCTGTACGGTGCGGTGCTGGATATCGATACGATTCCCTCGGGGCTCAACTACAACGGCGTATCCGAGCTGAACCGCGTAGTGATATTTTACAACAATAGCAACTACACCCAACCCGATTTTCAGACCTTCTACAATACCTACAATGATACTACTACAACACTTCGGGGGAAGATTCTCGCTGAACCGATGATGAACGACCGGACTCTGGAGATGTTCACGTGGCATCCGCTGATGAAGATGGCGAATGTGTATGACGGCTCCGATCCGAATTTCGTCACGCCTGCCACGGACATGGACAGTATCATGGCTTTTCTCCAGGCGAGGTACGTTACCGGAGGCAATGTTTTCTGGGGTTACAAGGAGGACTTGGGTGCCACCTGGCCCCTTCCCGAGAATCTCGCCTATACGAACGATACTCTTCTTACGGCCGCAATGGGCGGCTTCCCGCTCGGCGATCTCTATCACTGGTTCCCCGACAAGTACGTGCAGTGGAAAGGGCAGGAATCTGCAGAGACTGCAGGAATTCTCGCGCTGACCGCGGTGAAAGAACGGCCCGGCAACTTGCCGGTAAAATTCACCCTGGACCAGAACTATCCGAACCCGTTCAACCCGACGACGGTGATAAACTATTCTCTGCCTAAGAACGGTTTCGTGACGTTGAAGGTTTACAACGTGCTCGGGCAGGAAGTCGCGAATCTGTTCTCGGGTGTCCAGCGAGCAGGGAACTACCAGGCGACATTCGACGGCGGGAAGTTGGCCAGCGGTGTCTATATCTACCGCCTGCAGTCCGGCAATGTGTCGGTCACCAAGAAAATGATTCTCATGAAATAACTGTCACAAACCAATTGGACATGACCCTTGAGAAGAACGGTCTGATCTGGAAAGCTGGGCCGGGAGCCCTTTAGCTCCCGGCTCTCCAGTTTCAGAGGTTATGCCGGGAGATTCGGAAGTGAGTAAAAAAATCAGCAGGAGATCGTTTCTCGGGAAGGTTGCCGCGGCGGGGGCGGGATTCGGGCTCATAAAATCAGCCCGGCCTTTTTCATCTTTCGGAAGATTTTTTCAGGAAGGGATTCGGGGTACTGACGAAGGAGACACGACAGATTTTGTAAATACAAGGATCACCGGCAAGCTGCAAATCCCAGCCGCGATGCCGTCGTGGGTGAATAACGCTGTCTTCTATCAGGTATATCCTCAGAGTTTCTTTGACTCCGACGGTGATGGGATCGGCGATCTCCAAGGCATAATTGAGAAGCTTGACTACATCAAGAGCCTGGGGGTCGATGCCGTGTGGATAAATCCGTTCTTCCAGTCGCCGTTTGGCGACGGCGGCTATGATATCTCGGATTACTACAAGGTCGCTTCGAGGTACGGGAAGAACGAGGACGCGGAGCGTTTGTTTAAAGAAGCACACAAGCGGGGGCTGCGAATCCTCTTCGACTTCGTAGCGAGCTATACATCCGTGGAACATCCGTGGTTCAAGGCGTCCGCGTCTCAGGAGAGAAACAAATTCTCGAATTGGTACATATGGACCGACAATGTCTGGCTGAATCCTCCGGAGCGGTATGCCGGTTCTTTTGTCAAAGGGTTCGGCAGGAGGAACGGGCAGTATATGCTCAACTTTTACTACAGCGAGCCTGCCCTCAATTACGGTTTCGCGGCTCCCGATCCAGGACAAAAGTGGGAGTTGGCGGTGGATCATCCGGATGTGCTTGCAATGCGCGAGCAAATGAAGAAAGTTATCCGCTACTGGATGGATATGGGGGCCGATGGTTTCAGGGCGGACATGGCCGGTGCGCTTGTGAAATCTTCAGGCGTGGAAGGAAATGAGCAGTTCTACATGACCCAGGACAGGGCGACCCAGGAATTCTGGAGGGAAATTCGTGAGATAATGAACAAAGAGTATCCCGATGCTTTCATGATATCCGAATGGTCTTACCCGGCGTCGGCGCTCGACGGATGCTTTCACGCCGATTTCTTTCACTGGTTCGATGGATATAACGACCTTTTCCAGAAGGAAAGCTGGCGGATTCTCAACGGCTATTCCGAAGGGCACAGCTATTTCGACAAGGAAGGCAAAGGCGATATCACTTTCTTTCTCCGCAATTACCTGAAACAATACGAGGAGACGAAAGGGAAGGGTTATATTTCGATCCCGCTGGGCAACCATGACAATGCAAGACTCGGTAATAGGCGGAGCGACGATGATCTCGAGATCATCTATGCTTTCGGGCTGACCATGCCGGGAGTCCCGTTTATCTATTACGGCAATGAGATCGGCATGCGCCAGATGCCGGAGGAGTGGCCGCAGGTTGAAGGCGCCTACCGGCCGCGAAACGGAGCTCGCACCCCGATGCAATGGAGCAAGGGAAAAAATCTGGGTTTCTCAGCCGCCGATATCGAAAAGCTGTACCTTCCGGTTGATCCCGCGCAGGATGCACCCGTGGCAAGCGACCAGGAAAAGGATGGGGGCTCGCTGCTGAACAGGACCCGCAGTCTGATACGCCTGAAACATTCGGAGCCGGCTTTTGCCGCGTATGCCGAGTTTGTTCCCTTATATGCGGAAAAGAATTCGTATCCTTTTGTCTATGCGCGGGCGAACGGAGACCACGTTGTTCTTGTCATACTGAATCCATCCGGTCGGAAGGCCTCTGCAGACTTTGAATTGGCGCTGCCATTCGCAGCCCTCAGGTTGCTGGCGGGGAAAGAATTGACGACAAACAGAAATGGAACCCGGATGTCTGTCGTCGTCCCGGGCAGAACCTACGCGATCTACAAGCTCGTTCGATGAACCGCATCGTCCCGCGCAGCAGTCGCATCATTAGGCCGTGTATGAATTGATCTTCCAATTTTGAACAAAGGACCAAACGTCATGAGAATAATTCGATTCCTGCTCTTCACTTCCGCTGTTTGCCTGTTGCAGTTCGGGATTGTCTTTGCACAAGCAGTATTCGTTAATCAGGCTGGCTACTTGCCGGATCAATCAAAATTTTGCTATTCGGTGGAGGGAGCTGACAGCTTTTATGTTGCCGACGCGTCGACGGGGTCGATAAAATTCCGCGCTGCATTTACTCCGGGTGTCACACAGGACCCGGCTACCGGGCTGACGACATTCATCGGGGATTTCACTTCATTTACCGAAGAGGGTAAGTTTGTAATCATTACGAGCAATTCCAATACGTCATACAGCTTCACGATCGGGGATACAGCCTTTGAGAGTGTCTACAAGGCTGCTATGAAGGGATTCTATTTTCAGAGATGCGGCACGGCTCTGACTTCAGAGTATGCCGGCGTTTATGCGCGGGCCGTATGCCATACTCATGACGCGGTCTACCACTCAACCACCGGGAAAGCCGGTTCTGTGGTTGAAACAGGCGGGTGGCACGATGCTGGCGATTACGGTAAATACGTCGTCAACGCCGGTATTACAGTCGGAACGCTTCTTCTAGGCTATGAGATGTTTCCTTCTAAATTCAAGTATGACGATCTGAACATACCCGAGAGCGGGAACGGCATCCCTGACCTCCTCGATGAAGTCAGATACGAGCTGCAATGGATGCTGGAGATGCAGGACACGTCGGACGGTGGTGTATACTTCAAGGTAACCCCGGCCAATTTTGCCGGGTTCATTATGCCGGCTTCGGATAATTCGACGAGGTACCTCTATCAGAAATCGACGACGGCTACCGGTGATTTTGCGGCGGTCATGGCACAGGCCGGGAGAATCTATGAAAAGTTCGACACCGCTTTCGCATCGAAATGTCTGACTGCGGCAGAGCTGGCCTGGCAATATCTTGCCGCCAACCCGACTATCGTGCCGGTCGGAGGATTCAAAAACCCGGCCGGGACATACACCGGGGAGTACGGGGACGGCAACGATTCCGACGAGCGCTTATGGGCTGCGGCAGAGCTGTATGAATCCACAGGCCTTGCAGTCTATGAGAACTATTTCCAGAGCAACTACAACAAGTCGGGTGTTTTCACTTCGACAATGGGTTGGCCTAACGTAGCCGACCTGGCACAGATTGCGTACCTCACGGGGAAACAGGCAGGCGCCGACGCCACGGTCAAGTCGGAACTTCTCAGCGCCCTTAAGAAATATTGCGATGCACTGGTCTCGATCGCGTCCGCGGATGGACTTAACGTTTCTATCATTCCTTCCCAGTACGGCTGGGGAAGCAATAGCGCCGTGCTCAACAATGCCGTGCTCTTGGTCGTCGGCTATTCACTGTCGGGGACCGACAGTTACTACCGGACAGCGCTCCAACAGTTGAACTATATACTCGGATGCAACAGGTTGAATATTTCATTCGTAACGGGAATTGGGACCAGTTCACCGATGAATCCGCATCACCGGCCTTCTTACGCAGACGGGATCGAAGCCCCTATTCCCGGTCTTCTCGTCGGCGGACCTGACGAATACCTCGACGATGCAGTCTTGAAGGCGCACTTCACAAGTTCAACTCCTCCGGCAAGGTGCTACGTTGATGACTGGCAGAGTTACGCGAGCAACGAGATTGCCATTAACTGGAACGCACCCCTCGTTTTTGTGGCGGGTTACATGAATGAATCTCCCGCGACACCTGTAAGAACCTCAGGACCGACGGTACCCACGGATTATTCCCTGACCCAGAATTACCCGAACCCGTTCAATCCGACAACCACGATAAAGTTTGCCGTTCCGGGTTCTGGGTCGCAGATCCAACCCGGCAGTGGCAGGTTCGTGGTACTGGCCGTATATGACATAATGGGGAGGTTGGTAAAAACTCTCGTTAGTTCACGGCAGACACGGGGTGAGCATATTGTCGTGTTTGACGGGCGCGGACTGGCAAGCGGGATATACATCTGCCGCCTGTACGCAGGCGGAACACTTATCACCCGCAAAATGATGCTCTTGAAATAAGTCAGACGGAGGCAAACAGCGGAGCGGCGTGTGATGGTGAAGGAGCTGTTTGTGCGTGACGCGGGACGGAATAAATCTGAAGCTCGGCGGCCGAAGCAGCTGCGCGGCCAATGTACATCATTACGAGGCGGCTGATTCTATACTTTATGAACAAATAATGCAGATGATGGAGTACCAATGGGACATTTTATTTCAGCAGCACTGGCGCTGGTCTTTGCGGCCGGAACTGTCGCAGCCCAATCTGTTGTGACGGGAAAGGTTCTCGGGGCAGACGGCAAGCCTCTGGTCTTGGCAAATGTGTTCTTAACTGAGCCGAACGACTCCGCCGTCGTGCAGTCAGTGGAGGCTTCCCGGACCGGGGATTTCAGAATCGAAGTTCCTTACAACGGCATATGGATCCTGCGCTTCACAGGAGTGTGCCACCATTATCAAAACGTCGCCCTTTACCTTGAGAAACCCCAGGATATCCAAATAACCGTCCGCTTGGGAGCGTACCAGTATGTTAACGATTTCGACAAGGTGCGCGTGGTAGGCAACTTCAATCGCTGGAGCGTGCTTAATGCGGTTCCAATGAAGAAGAGAGGTGACGGTACTTACGTAGCGGAAGTTAAGACCGTCGCCAATCCCGTTGAGTACCGATTGAGATACGCGCGTAAGTGGGCAGAAGTCGAGGGGCCGCAGGCCGGCAGCTATGTTTACAACGGAAAACTGGGATACAATTCGGTGGCGAGCGCTAAGGACGGTATCGCAAGAATCGTATTCGATCCGCGGAGGCTTGCCCGATCCGGCAAACCGGCGGGGGTCACCTTCAGCGGGACAGGCCGTGTCACGGTGGAATTCGCAAGGATCTACGACGATCTCGAGAAATACAAGGACCAGTTCTCGTCGGCCGAACTTGAGTACATGGCAAATCGCCGCAGGTCCTCACCGAAATTCGCGTATGATTGGTCAGCTGCGCTCAAGTCCATGCAGCGCCGGATTGACCGGCAGAAAACCGGGATCCTGAAGGAAGAGTTGTACCTTAGTTACAATACGATCGGGATAATGAGCAAAGAGAGCGACAAAGCGTTCTTCACGGCTATCCTGGGTGGAATTTCCCCTGGTTCCGCCGTGTGGGCTTTGAATCCTCACAGCCTGTTTCAAGCGGTAAATCGCTCGACCCTTTCAGCATCGGAGAAAGAAGAATACGTTATGAATGTTCTGCGCCGAAACCCAAATGTGCGGGTGAAGTCCGCGATCCTGATGGATGAATTCATGGCCAACAAACTTTCCAACCAAAACGAAAAGGCGAAGAAATATTATGACATGCTGCAGGATAGATACAGAAATACCCCGGAGGCCGAACAGATCAGACGCGTCTACGGAAATTCGTTTCAGCTGGCCGTGGGAAATCCAGCACCGGCGTTCTCGGTTCCGTCATCAGACAATATGGTAAAGCTCATAACGAACGGGTCGCTTCGGGGCAAGTATTACCTGATATGCTTTTGGGCTGCAACAGATCCGCGCTCTACCGCTGAGATAGCGTACCTGCATAAGGCATTCGATAGGTACCGGGAAAAGGACCTTAATATACTTACCATTTCGGTAGACACATCCTTCGCTGACGTGGTAAAATTTCAAAAAGAGAAAAGGAGCATGCCGTGGCTGAACGCCTTCGTCGGCAGGAGCCGGGACACCCAGATAGTCAGAGCATTCCGCGCGTACACCGTGCCGAAGACATACCTGGTCGATCCGGGAGGGATCGTAAGAGCGGAGGGAAGTGAGCTTATCGGGGCGCAGCTCGAAAGGACGCTGAATCGGTTTCTAGGCGAATGAAGTGGTTTATACCCCGAGCATCGCGCTGAGATTCGCCAGTTTGAACAATCAGGCAATAAACTTCAGTTTCAGCGAGTGCTTCTTATTTGCACGCATTTGAACTAGTTTGGCTGTTTGTGCTTCGGCGCTCTACTCGCAGAGAGCCGCGCTGAAGTCCGAAATCAAGTTTAAGGAACTTTCCGGGAGGTGGTTCATGCTAAGGAATTTCCGTCTTCTCTTTGCGGCGCTGTTCCTTTTCTTCTCATTCGCGAAGTCGTTCGCTCAATCCACCGGTTCCGCAAACGGACTCATTATTGACGACAATGGCTACTACTCTATGCAGGGGCTCAATGTCATGGTATTCGACGACTTCTATCCGGAAGGACATCAGGGGGGAATCACGATCGTTCAGTTCGGCGAACGGGCCGCGGCCAACGGCGACGTTCGAATCGATCCTACTCCGGGCCAGTGGTCCCCCATTCCGAAGATGGGGAAACGTGCCGTAAACAGAAAAGACGGCATCATCACTGTAACGTTGTGGTACCCTGATTCGAGCCAGGATAGGAAAGGATTCAACCCGATCGAATATCCGGACCTGAACTTCAAATACACTGTAAAGACCATGGCGGAGGGATCTAGTATCAGAGTTACGGTGAATCTCGACAAACCTCTTCCTGGAGAATGGTCGAACAAGGTCGGATTCAACATGGAGCTTTTTCCCGGGAGATTTTTCGGACAGTACTACACCATGGATGGAAAGCCGGGAGCCTTCCCCAGACAGTATATCAGTCCATTCTACGGGGATGCCGAGCGCGGACTTCAGGTGAAGCCGATGGCCATGGGGAAAGAGCTCATAGTTGCGCCGGGTAGCGCTGAGAAAGAAATCAAGTTCGTCAGCCTGAAGGGCAGTTTGGAGTTGATCGACGGACGCGGACTCTACAACAACGGCTGGTTTGTCGTCCGGTCAACAATCCCCGCGGGAGAGACGAAGAATGTGGTCGAGTGGGTCATCAGCCCGAAGATAGATACGAGCTGGCGCCGTCCGCCGGTTGTTCAGCTCTCGCAGGTTGGCTATGCTCCTTCACAAAACAAGATTGCCGTAATTGAGCTCGATAAACTCACACGGGAGTACGACCAGATCCAGCTTGTAAAAGTGGCGGCCGATTCCGAGGTGGTCGTCAAATCCGAGAATAATCCTAAACCATGGGGAGATT
Organism: Candidatus Kryptoniota bacterium; assembly: GCA_046706745.1. Taxonomy (GTDB): domain Bacteria; phylum Bacteroidota; class Ignavibacteria; order Kryptoniales; family JAKASW01; genus JAKASW01. The sequence continues at coordinate 25,585 of JBJKPC010000031.1, read as the reverse complement.
TCTTACGCTATAAGTATCTTCGTTTCGACTTCAGTGACGCGGAGGTGCCCGGTGTCTACAAGATCCGTTACGGCAACATCGAGTCGAACAAATTTGAAATAGCCAGCGACGTTTTTGCGCACGATGTGTGGCAGCCTTCGCTTGAGTATTTCCTGCCGGAACAAATGTGCCATATGAAGGTTGAAGACAGATATAGGATTTGGCATGGCCTCTGTCATATGGACGATGCAACGATGGCACCGGTCGACAAGGATCATTTCGACGGTTACTCACAGGGGCCATCGACACTTTCGAAATGGAAATCCGGGCAACACGTTCCCGGGCTGAACATTGGAGGGTGGCACGACGCGGGAGATTATGATCTGAGGGTGGAATCTCAAGCGGGAACAGTCTACAAACTCGGGTTGATGTATGAACTTTTCAGGAACGACATCGATCAGACTTCAATTGACGAGAAGACAAGGCTCGCTCGGATTCATGTCCCTGACGGGAAGCCGGACATTCTGCAGCAGATGCAGCACGGTCTTTTGGCAATAGTCAATGGCTGCACCGAGCTCGGGATCCATTTCAGAGGGATCCAGGAAGCGACGCTTCAGCAATACACTTTGCTCGGCGACGGCACAAACGCGACCGACAACCTGGTATACAAAGCCGGGGCAACGGATCCTGTTCTGCGGCGGCCGCTTAAACCGGACGACAGGATTGTCTTCACAGAGATCAGTCCCCGCCGCGAGCTATTTGTTGCTTCGGTGCTCGCTGCGTCATACAGGCTGATGAAAGATTTCAACCGCCCGCTCGCTGAAAAAAGTCTTGCACTCGCCGAAAAAGTGTATATGGATGATGCTTTTGCGCCCGTACCGTTCAGGATAAACGCGGCCGCAGAGCTTTACCTTACCACGGGAAAAAAGGAGTACGGGGATTTCCTTCTTGCCAACGCAGACACAATAAGCGAGAACATAATGCGGTACGCCGTCGTGCTGGGAAGAGTGACGGTAAAGCTAAGCGACAAAGGATTTAGGGCGAAAATTGAAAATGGAGTGAGAAATACGGTCAGGCGAGTCGAGGATTTGGAAAAGGAGAATCCTTACGGCGTGCCTTACAGACCTTACATCTGGGGAGCGGGATGGCAGATACAGTCGTTCGGTGTGAATATGCTTCTGCTTCATCTCGGGTTTCCGGAGATAGTCGGCGCTAAGTATGCTTTGAACGCGTTGAACTTCGTACTCGGCTGTCATCCGGGTAGTAACACGGCTTCATTCGTATCGGGTGTCGGCGTGAATTCGATGACCGTTGCTTACGGCGCCAACAGGGCGGACTGGTCCTACATCCCGGGCGGCGTTGCCAGCGGAACCGCACTCATTCGGCCCGATTTGCCGGAGCTCAAGACCTGGCCGTACTTCTGGCAGCAGGGTGAGTACGTCATCGGAGGCGGGGCCACGGATTTTGTTCTCCTAGCGATGGCAGCGGACAATCTGTTCAACAGGTAGTAATAGGTTCAAAGGCTGGTCGCGCGATTGTGGCCTGAAGCGGTATACATACACGGTCTTCTAAATGAAGATGTTACAACGTACGGAATCGATAAGCGTAATATGTGGAAAGAGGTCCGGAAAGTCGCCTGCCAAGTCGGCTCATCTACGATGCAATAAGGAGGAGTTATTCTTATCTTACAGTATTCGAGCTCGCACCTGGAATGGTGGAACGAGTATGGGAAATGATTTACTGCATGTGAAAATTGAGGAATGATAGATGAAAGTACTTTTTATAGGTGGAACCGGGAACATCAGTACGTCTGTGAGCAGACTCTGTGTCGAGAAGGGAATCGATCTTTATCTTCTGAACCGCGGTAAGAGCGGCGTGACAATTGAGGGAGCCAAGACGATTCTCGGCGACGTGTCGGTACCGGACCGGCTTAGAGATACGCTTGCCGGTCACGAGTGGGATGTCGTAGTCGACTGGATCGCGTTCACAACCCAGGACGTGGAAAGAGACCTTAAGCTATTTCGCGGCCGGACACGACAGTACGTTTTCATCAGCTCGGCATCGGCATACCAGAAGCCTCCGGTATTCCCGGTCATCACCGAATCTACCCCTCTATATAACCCCTACTGGGAATACTCCAGGGACAAAATCGCGTGCGAGGAAAGGCTCTATCATGCGTACCGCGACGAGAATTTTCCGATCACAATTGTTCGTCCATCGTTCACTTACGACACCGTCATACCTGTGGCTATAGGAGGGTGGAACGAGTACACTGTTATAGACCGCATGAAGAAAGGGATGAAAGTTATAGTCCACGGCGACGGAACGTCTCTATGGACGATCACACACGCAGAGGATTTTGCGAAAGGTTTCGTGGGACTCCTAGGTCATCAGCAGGCGATCGGACAGTCGTTCACAATAACGTCGGACGAAGCACTCACTTGGGATCAGATTTACAAGACCGTGGCGGAGGCGGCCGGCACGGAAGCGAATATTGTCCACATCGCGACGGATTTTCTCATAAAATTCGACGAATCGTTCAGAGGTCCTCTCCTGGGCGACAAGTCCCACTGTGCCATATTCGACAATTCGAAGATCAAATCTTTCGTGCCCGATTACAGAGCGATAATTCCGCTGAAGGAAGGAGTGAAGAAGACGCTTGCATGGTTCGATGCCGATCCGAGGCGAAAGGTAGTTCTTGATAGCACGAACAAATTGATGGACAGATTAATCGATGCATACGAGAAGAAGGAGTAGAGTGTTTTTTTCTTCCGGGCGACCTGAACTGTAGGAGCTGCAACTTCTATCTAAAATCCGGGGAGGCTGATATTGAGAAATGCGGGGATGCTCGACGGCAAGACTGTCGGGAAGAAGACTGCGGGCAATCATTTGAACGCTGATGGTGGGGGGTTAACCGATCGGCGCGGATCAAGAATATTGTCGATTCTAGAGAGGATCGCCCTTTGACCGGCATGTTTCTGCTCAGCCGATTTCTCCGGTCGGCAGCGGCGGTAATGATCGCCGCTAGCGTCGCTTTCGCAGCGGGTATGTCCACCGAAAATCCCGCAAGGGCCCCGGTTCGTCAGCATCTTCCGCTGAACGGCGGCTGGCGTTTCGCGCTTGGCGACGCTTGCTCTCCGTCTCACGACTTCGAAACGAACACCTCATATTTTTCCTATTTTGCTAAAGCGGGATACGGCGACGGGGCAGCTTCTCCGACCTTTGACGACCGCGCGTGGCGCGTGCTTGATCTGCCACACGACTGGGCCGTTGAGCTTCCTTTTGACCCGAAAGGTAGCTCGAGCCATGGCTACAAACCGGTCGGGAAGAAATTCCCTTCGACTAGCATCGGCTGGTATCGCAAGTCGTTCTTCATCCCGGCTGCCGACATTGGGAAAAGAATCGGGATCCGGTTCGACGGGGTCTTTAGAAACTCAGAAATCTGGGTCAACGGTTTCTATCTTGGACAGGAGAAGAGCGGTTACAGCAGTTTCCAATATGACATTACAGATTACTTGAACTACGGCGGCGAAAATCTTGTGGCGGTGCGGGTCGATGCCGGCCTGGAAGAGGGCTGGTTCTACGAAGGGGCGGGTATATATCGAAACGTATGGCTTATAGTAACGTCGCCTCTTCACATCGCGCCGTGGGGTATCTCCACATCGACCGAAGTGGGAAAGAATTCCACGAGGGTGACCGCAAAGGTGCAAGTTGATAACGACGGCAATCGGAAAGCGAATTTCAGGATTCGACAAGCTGTTGTCGACGACCGAGGAAACATCGTCGCGACGGGCAAGCTTGGAGATCTTGTGCTGGAAGCCGCAGGCGCAAGCCGTTTCTCATTAGATTTGGAAGTGCGCGACCCTAAACTGTGGTCGCTTGATACACCTTATCTCTATACGCTTGTAACCGACGTCTATTCGGGAGACTCGTTCGTTGACCATTATGAAACAAAGTTCGGAATCCGGACTATCCGCTTCGATCCTGACAAGGGATTTTTCCTGAATGGAAAACATGTCGACCTTAAAGGAACGAACGATCACCAGGACTTCGCCGGGGTTGGGACTGCCGTGCCTGATCCGCTCCAGGTATTCCGGGTTCAACGACTCAAGGATATGGGAAGCAACGCAATACGCTGTGCACACAACCTGCCGGCGCCTGCATTCCTGGACGTTTGCGATAGCCTCGGGATGCTGGTGATTGACGAGAACCGGCTGATGGGAACAAGCCCGGAGCAGCTGAACCAGTTGAAGCGGATGATCGTCCGCGACCGGAATCATCCATCCGTTATCCTCTGGTCGATAGGGAACGAAGAATGGTCGATAGAAGGGAATGATAAGGGCGCGCTGATCGCCTCCGACATGCAGGAATTTGCCCATCGCCTTGATCCTACGCGGCTGACCACAGCCGCCTGCAGCGGAGGGTGGGGGCACGGAATTTCGCGGGTCATCCGGGTAATGGGATACAATTACATTTTCAACGGCGACATAGATAAGCATCACGCGGACTTCCCCGTTCAGCCTTCCGTCGGAACGGAAGAAAGCACCTCTTCCTCAACGCGGGGAACGTATGTCACTGACGCGGCGCATGGACACATGGCGCAAGCCGATCGCGACGGCGGCGGCAGGAGTATCGAAACCGGCTTCAAATTCTATGCGGAGCGGCCGTTCCTTTCGGGAATATTCTTCTGGACGGGGTTCGATTACAGGGGGGAACCGAACCCATTTGGCTGGCCTCAGGTGAACTCACAATTCGGAATACTCGATCTCTGCGGCTTCCCGAAGGATGTTTTCTACTATCTGAAATCTCAGTGGACCCGCGAACCAGTGCTGCATCTTCTCCCTCATTGGAATTGGGGTGGGGCTTCCACGAAAGATGGAAAGGCGGGTGAGGTCCTGGACGTGTGGGCATACAGCAACTGCGATTCTGTGGAGCTCTTCCTGAACGGGAAGTATCTCGGTGGGAGACCGGTGCCCGAGTATTCCCACGCGAAATGGAAAGTGAAATACCGCGCGGGGACGCTTCTTGCGAAGGGATTCAGGGACGGCAAGGAGGTCGTAACCGATAAGGTGGAGACAACCGGTAATCCGGCGGCCCTAGGTCTCATACCCGACAGAAAAAAAATCGCGGCTGACGGTCGGGGCGTTTCAGTGGTGACTGTCAGTGTCGAAGACTCCCATGGGCGTACCGTCCCGACTGCAGACAACGAGATCACATTCGAAATAAGCGGGCCGGGCAAGATAATCGGCGTAGGAAACGGCGATCCTGCATCGCATGAGCCGGAGAAATTTTTCGAGAATATAACCGCGGTGAGGATCAGCGGGTTGAAGTTAAAAAGCGTGAGCTCGCTCGAAGATCCGCGAGAGGTAGCTCCTACCTTCGACGATTCTGGCTGGGAAGATGCCTTTACCCGGCGCGACCGCGAGAGCCGAGTTCCGCAGGATTCCTCACGTCTAGTCGTGATTAGAGGGACATTCGATCTTCCACGGATCGAACCCGACACTCGGATCACACTGCTGGCGAGAAGTGTTGAGCAGGTGCAGGACATATACGTGAACGGTCATCCGATCGCGAAGGAAGTAAAACGCGATGCGCCGGGCCAGACTTACGTGATCGACCACTCGCTCGTCCATGAAGGGGAAAATGTTTATGCGGTCGCCGGCCCCCCGCTGGTCAAACGCGATCGGTGGGAAACTCTGAACACCGAGCCGGGTATTGTCCAGGTTATTGAGCCAGCAGGCAAGTGGAAGCGCAGAGCCTTCAACGGTCTTGCACAGGTTATCGTTGAATCGACCGAAGGATCGGGGAAGATTGAGCTGAAAGCGACCTCGGAGAGCCTCGAGAAATCATCGATTACGATAGAATCGGTGAAATCCGAGTGAATTAATATATATCTTCTACGAACCAAAGAACATTCCATCTACCAGGAGAAATCTTATGTTTAAAGCATGCTTGTTGTCGGTTTTTCTTTTCACATCTGTTGCCTCGGCACAATCACCGGTGCCTGCCGGTGCGAAAGTTGAGAAAGTCGTTTCCGGATTCCAATTCGTCGAGGGGCCATTGTGGATGAACGGCGAACTTCTTTTTTCAGATATAAATCTGGGAGAAATTTTTCAATGGAAACCTGGAACATCCAATGCGACCGCATTCATGAATCCTTCTCATTTTTCAAATGGCCTGACATTGGACAATAAAGGCAATCTCGTCTTCTGCCAGATGGGATACCGCCGCGTCGTTCGCATGGATTCCAATAAGACAGTGACACCACTGGCATCCACTTACGAAGGGAAACAGTTCAACTGTCCCAATGACCTTGTCGTGAAATCGGACGGCGCTATCTACTTCACCGATCCCGACTACAATATTCCAACCGGCCAGAAGCGACAGCTGAGTTTCAACGGCGTGTACAGGATCAGCCCTTCCGGCAGCCTTGCGCTTCTCGATTCGACGCTGCACGAACCCAACGGCATCTGTTTCTCGCCTCATGAAAAGCATCTCTACGTGGACGATGTCTATCGCGGTGAGGGGTATATTTACATGTGGGATATGGCGGGAGACTCAGTCACGAACAAGACGGTATTTGCCAGGATGGCGGTGGGTTTCGGTGTACCCGACGGGATGAAGACCGACTCGGCGGGGAACATTTACATGGCCGGCCCTGCGGGGATCTGGGTGTTCTCGCCCTCTGGAGCTGTTCTCGATACGATACTTGTGCCGGAAACGCCCTCCAACTGCAACTGGGGCGATGCCGACAGAAAGACGCTTTACATCACCGCCAGGACAAGCGTTTACAGAATTCGTCTCGCAAGCACCACCGGAATAGGGAGTACTGTTCCTAATCCGGTAAGATCGTTTAAGCTCTATTCAAATTTTCCCAACCCTTTTAATCCGACCACTGAAATCAGTTACAGACTCTCTTCGAAAAGCCGCGTCAACGTTACCGTATACGACGCGCTGGGAAGGGAATTGGAAACGTTGGTGAATGCAAGCCAGTCTGCGGGGGTACATAGCGTTACATTCGACGCTTCGCACTACCCGAGCGGGCTGTTCTTCTGCAGGATGTCCGGAGTCGCTGAAGACGGGAGTCAATTCGCTTCTGTCGATAAGATGCTCATGCTGAAATAGAGTCCGATTGATACCTGCTTCGAGGAAGTAACTTGGGTTGATTTGTCGGCAGAGACCTCGAAGCTCGGAGAAGAAGTGGAGACCGTATTGTTAGGATTCCGGCGGACGTACATCCCACTGATGAATAATCATCAAGAAGGAGATAACGCCGATGAGTAGACAACTGACGTGGAAGCTCATCTCTTACGCTCTTTCTTTGATTGCGCTGCTCCCGTTATCCGGTGCCGTGGCGCAGCGGAACAAGCCGCAGCGAACCGAAAGCGTGGAGACAGAAAAGGAAGTCATTCTCACGGGGCTAAAGCAACAACTCAGGGAGGAGCTGGAGCACTTCGGCAAATCTACGATAGATAGCGTATACGGGGGCTACTTCACCGACATGAACTACAAGTGGCAGCAGGACGGTAAACAGGATAAAATGATAGTAACACAGGCGCGCCTTGTCTGGGCGAACGCCAATGCTTCAAAGTATTATCGGGAGAAAGAGCCGTATTACAGATACGCGCGACACGGATTTCATTTTCTAAGGGATGTGATGTGGGACGGGGAGTACGGCGGTTTTTATGATATGGTGGACAGGAAAGGAAAACCGGTCGGGCGCGACGGCAATTGCGTGAAGACGGCGTACGGAAACGCCTTCGGCATCTACGGGCTGGCCGGATACTACAGGGCTTTCGGTGATACTTCCGCATTGGACCTCGCTGTCAAGGCTTACAAGTGGCTTGACGAGCACAGCTATGACACGAAGTACGGCGGTTACTTCCAGAACCTGACTCGTAAAGGAGTTCCGTTCGAGAATGGGATGGGCGCGGTTCCACCTAAAGATCAGAATTCCATGATACACTTGATGGAGGCGTTCACGGAACTCTACAGGGTTTGGCCGGATCCTGAGCTGCGTGACCGCCTCGATTCACTATTCCATAACGTTCGGGACGTTGCCATCGGCAATCGCCCTTTTCTTACGTTGTTCTTTCATCGCGACTGGACGCCGATATCTTACCGCGATTCCAACAATTACGCAAGGACCGAACATTTTGAGGAAGACCACATTTCGTTCGGCCACAACGTGGAAACGGCTTATCTCCTCCTTGAAACATCGAACGCCCTCGGCCTGAAAGACTGGAAAAGAACGCTTGAGGTGGGCAAGAGGATGGACGACTACGCGCTCAAAAACGGTTGGGATGAAGAGCTCGGCGGTATTTATGACGGGGGATACATCTTCAGAGGAGAAGAAAACGTGACCATCATAATGCCGACGAAGCAGTGGTGGAGCCAGGTCGAAGCGCTCAACTCTTTTCTCATGATGTTTGAATATTTTCCGCATGACGAGATGGATTATTACGCGAAGTTTTGCGATCAGTGGAACTACATAAAGGAATACGTTATCGATCACAATTACGGCGGCTGGTATTGGGGCGGTATCGACAAAGCCCCACAGAACATGAAGGGACCCAAGGCCACGATTTGGAAAGTCGACTACCACACAACCAGAGGCCTCATTAATTGTATCCTTCGGATCGAAGGGAATATGTAGTCCCGACACTAGTTTAAGAATGGCCGAACATCGGGCTATACTCCGGGATTGTTTCTGAATTTGTCGGTCGGTCGATGGGAAATCCCGGATATCTAGGTCGTCTCTGAACAAAGAATGAACCGGCTTCTTCATTTTGTCATATCTGGGAAAGCAGAATTATGGCCAGCGAAAAAGTCAGCGTGCCTGAGATCTCGAGCGGCGGATCCATTCTGAAGGCAATGTCGACATACATTGGGCCCAATCTACTCGACAGGTGGTTCCCGCTGGCAGTTGACGGGGTGAACGGCGGATACTACACCGACATCACCTACGACTGGAAGATTGCACCTCGCCAGCACAAGATGATAGTCACGCAGGCCAGGCAAGTGTGGACTGCCTCAAAGGCTGCGATCATGTTCGGGAATCAGGTGTACGCAGATGCCGCCGTGCACGGGTTCGAATTCCTCAGAAACTCGATGTGGGATCCGAAGTATGGAGGTTTCTTCCAGATGCGTGACCAGCGCGGAATGGTTTGCGATCACCTGGGGTTCTTCGACGAAAAGCGCACCTACGGTAACGCGTTCGGCATATATGGGCTCGCTGCGCTATACCGGCTTACCAAAGATAGCAGAGTGCTCGACTTTGCAAAGGAGGCTTTCCGGTGGGTTGAGGAGCACGCGTATGATCCGGAAGGAAAAGGATACTTCCAGTTCATCGGCCCCGACGGGAACCCGTTCGACAGATCCAGCAGCTACAAAACGAAAGCCTACGACTCGGCCGAGCTCGGTTACAAGGACCAGAATTCGTCGATACATCTTCTCGAAGCATACTCGGAACTTTACAACGTCTGGCCCGACCCTCTGTTGAAAGAAAGAATTTCCGCATTGCTTTCGCTCACTCGAGATGTGATCACGACGGAGGAAGGGTACATGAATCTGTTCTTTCATAGCGACTGGACACCGCTCTCGTTCAGACAGGCGCCTAGAGATGTGCGTGAGAAGAGTTACAATCTTGATCATGTCTCGTTCGGTCATGATTATGAGACCGCCTTTCTCATGCTGGAGGCTTCGTATGCTCTCGGATTGGAAGAAGATACAGTTACCCTTTCCACGGCAAAGAGAATGGTTGACCACGCGATCGCAAACGGATGGGATGAGGAATACGGCGGGTTCTTCGACGCCGGATATTATCTACCGGACCAGGTCAGGTGTACCATTATCCGGCCGACCAAGAACTGGTGGGCACAGGCAGAAGCCCTGAACATTCTGCTCATGATGTCCAGAATATTCCCGGAGGACACGACTTATTCTCGTTATTTCGTGAAACAATGGGAATACGTTGACAAATACCTTCTCGACCATGAATACGGCGATTGGTTTGAAGGCGGACTCGACAAGGAGCCGCAATTCAAGTATGGTCCCAAGGGTCACATCTGGAAGTGTAACTACCATACCGGCCGGGCAATGATGAATTGCATCAAGATGCTTGTGCAGGAGGGCTCTTCTCCGATCGAGGACGGAAGGAATTTCAGGCAGATCAAGAAAGAATCAGAGAGGTTTATTGAACATTGGGGGAAGACCGCGAAAGGCTTGAGTTGAACCGATTGCTTCTGCCAGAAAATATTGCACTTCTTTGGAGCCGGAATAATGAAGCAGTATTCCGGACAGATTGTATGTTTAGGAACATACATGCGTTCCATTATCATCGTGTGGATAAAAAGAAATGAGGTATTCGGAATGAGACTCGTAATCGTATTCTTCATACTAACGTCGCTTGTCCAGTCACAGCCGGCAAAATCGAAATATCTCGTCATGCCCTCGATTTTCTCCGACAATATGGTCCTTCAGCAGAAATCCGACGTCCCCATATGGGGGAAGGCGGAGCCGGACCAAAATGTGAAGGTGACCGCAAGCTGGGGACAATCAATGAAAACGACAGTGAAGCCGGACAGCAGCTGGGAAGTCCGCGTGAAAACCACTCAAGCGGGAGGGCCATACCTCATCAGTATTGCAGTCGGCGATACGACGATTGTTTACAGGAACGTCATGCTCGGTGAAGTATGGGTTTGTTCAGGACAATCTAACATGGAAATTCCCATGCAAGGATGGCCGCCCGAATACCCACTTGACAGTTCAGCCGAGGAGATCGCGAAAGCGAATTATCCGGATATCAGACTGTTCCATGTTGCGCGGGCTTTCGCTGCGGCTCCCGAATTCAACTGCACCGGCACCTGGTCCGAGTGCAGCCCGACAAACGTTGCGACGTTCAGTGCAGTAGGCTATTACTTCGGAAGAAGACTTTACAGGGAGCTGCACGTACCCATCGGTCTGATAATGTCCGTCTGGGGCGGGACGAAGATTCAACCCTGGATCAGCGCCAGATACCTTTCGACAATGCCTTATTACAGGCCGATAGCACAGGAAGTGTATAAATCCGCCGGACTTGTAGCGGAGCAGAAAAAATGGATCTACTCACACCCTTCAATCGACGTTTCCGCCCGGAAGCCGGCAACGAGGTGGGATGGTCTGAACTTCGACGACAGTCGGTGCTCCGACAAGAACTACGACGACTCGTCATGGAAGACAATAAGACTGCCCGTATACTGGCAGATGACACCCGACGGGCATTTTAACGGTGCGGTTTGGTTCAGGAAGAACATACAGATCCCGAGGGCGTGGATCGGTTCGACTCTTGTCCTTCACCTCGGTCCGATAGACGACATGGATGAAACGTGGGTAAACGGTACGAAGGTCGGCGGGATACTCGAGCCCAACTACTACGCTTACCCGAGAGTCTACGAAGTCCCGGGCAAAATCGTTAGTGATACTACCCTTACGATCGCCGTGCGCGTTCTCGATTATGGCGGGTTCGGAGGTATCTGGGGGAACGGCGTGAAGATGGAAATCAATCCGAAGTCGGATTCAGTGCAGGCCATTCCGCTGTCCGGCAATTGGAAGTGGATGCCGGTCGCGGAATACATAAACGGCACGTTTTATTCCTACAGCCCCGACGGCGAGTTCTACTTGCGTCCCGAACTTCCCTTCCCATATACCTATGATACTCCCACTGTCCTCTTCAACGGCATGATTGCTCCGCTTATTCCGTACGGAATCAGGGGAGTAATCTGGTATCAGGGGGAGTCGAACTCAAACCTGCCGGAAGATTACAACAACTATAAGTATCTCTTTCCGCTGATGATAAAGAACTGGCGGGCGGACTGGGGAGAAGGCGACTTCCCGTTCTACTGGGTACAGATAGCGCCGTTTAATTATGGCGGACGTTCGAAATCGTACGTCGTGCGCAATGCACAGCGCCTGGCACTCTCCGTTCCGAACACCGGCATGGCGGTGACGCTTGATGTCGGAACGGTTGACAATATCCACCCACCCGACAAACTGGATGTCGGCCTGAGGCTTGCAGACTGGGCGCTTGCGAAAACTTACGGCAGGCATATTGTTTACTCCGGGCCGCTCTACGAGTCGATGAAAGTGAAGAACGGCAAAGCAGTTATCTCGTTTCATGACGTCGACGGCGGCCTCGTGTTCAAGCCCCGCGAAGGGAAGACCAATTTCATCGTAGCGGGGGAGGACAGCAACTTCGTCTCTGCCGAGGTGAAGATCGTCGGCAAAACACTCGTCGTCTACAGCCCGAAGGTGATGCATCCGCTCGCGGTACGATACGCATGGGGCAATACAGAGCAGGCTACGCTGTTCAATAAAGCGGGGCTCCCGGCGTCGACATTCAGGACAGACGATTGGCCTATTAGGTAGTTCGTGACCGTTCGGGAGGATGTAAAGGCGGCGGTCGACGTCCACAAGTGGATCGTTTGCCGTGTGTTGTCCCGTCTGAGGCTGGCCTCTGCCGGGCCAGGGATTACCGGGCTGTTTGACGCCGTCCGCATCCCAGTTGCTTTGAGATCGCCGTGAGGGAGAACCTGCGGAAATTTGTGGCGGACTTCCGGCGGGATGCGGCCGAGCTTTTTGGTTCACTACTCAAACTTGTGAGGAGGTTATGGGCACTTTTGAAATCATCAATGAGGAACCTATTCCGAATCTGCCGTGGGAGGAAAGACCTGCAGGTTGCGATAAGCCTGTTTGGCGGTATTCGAAAAATCCGGTAATACCAAGGGATCTTCTTCCCGATTCGAACAGCATATTCAACAGCGCCGTGGTCGTGAGAAACGGGGAGTTTGCAGGGGTCTTTCGCTGCGACAACCGGGCGAGGCAGATGAGACTGCATCGGGGTTTCAGCAGGGACGGCATCGCCTGGAACATCGACCCTGAACCCCTCAAGTTCCGGTGCGAAGATGAGGAAATTGGAGACTTCGTGTACGGCTACGATCCGCGCGTGGTGCGGTTGGAAGACAGGTATCTTGTGTCATGGTGTAACTACTATCATGGTCCTACGATCGGCATGGCGTGGACGAAAGATTTCGAGACGTTCCACCAGTTGGAAAACGCATTTCTTCCTTTTAACCGGGACGGGGTTCTCTTCCCGAGAAAGATCAACGGCAACTACGCGATGCTCTCCCGTCCGTCCGACAACGGACATACGCCGTTCGGGGACATTTTCTACAGCGAGAGTCCCGACCTGATCTTCTGGGGAAAACACAGGCACGTAATGGGTCCCGTCGGGAACACATGGCAATACACCAAAGTCGGCGGCGGTCCTGTTCCGATAGAAACTTCAGAAGGATGGCTGCTGCTGTATCACGGTGTGCTTCAGTCGTGTAACGGGTTCGTGTACAGTGCCGGCGGCGTCCTTCTCGATCTTGACAAACCATGGAAGATCGTCGCGCGTGCCGAGCCTTACCTGTGGTCTCCGCAAATGCAATACGAGTGTGTCGGGGATGTTCCGAATGTCGTGTTTCCCTGCGCTATGCTGTGCGACGCATCGAGCGGAAGACTTGCCATTTATTATGGTGCCGCCGATACCGTGACCGCCCTTGCATTTGCGAAGATCGACGAGCTGGTGGATTTCATCAAGAGTCACGCTCAGAAATAGGGAATCTGTGTCCCTTTGTGAAACGTCAGCGTGCCGGTGGATTGGGAAAAGTGATTGATCCTCTCTAATTTTAGGGGATTCTTGCAGTTTCGGGCTTCTGCGAATTGCGGCTCGCAGAAAAAGTTGTGCACGAAAATTAGGGCTCAGGTATGCAATTCGGTTATTTTGACGACGAGCGGCATGAGTATGTCGTGACTCGCCCCGATACACCGCGATCGTGGAGCAACTATCTCGGCTCCACCGAATACGGTGCAGTCATCACCAATAACGCAGGCGGCTACAGTTTCTTCCACTCGGCAGCACGGGGACGCTTCACCCGGTGGCGTCCCAACAATATCCCTATCGACCAGCCCGGACGATACTTCTATATCCGCGATCGCAATTCCGGTGAATTCTGGTCCGCCTCATGGCAGCCGGTGGGTAAGCTGCTGGGCGATGATGAATACAAATCGGTATGCCGCCACGGTACGGCTTATACAACGATCGAATCAGAATACGAGAATATCAGAACGGAGTCTACTTACTTCGTCCCGCTCGAAAGACATTTTGAATGCTGGCTTCTGAAAATCACAAACACGGGTCAGCGCTGCAGAAAGCTCAGTATCTTCCCTTTCATTGAATACTCCAATCACTGGCAGCTCTGGATGGACTGGGTGAATCTGCAGTATACTCAATACATTCTGCGGATGAAAGTTGTCGACGGGATAATCGATCATTGCACCAATCCTTTTCTTCCTGTAGTGCGCGGAGACTTCGCCGCGGATCCGCAATCTCGTCATACATTCTTTGCGCTGGTGGGCTCCCCGGTTCAAGGATTCGATACTGATCTCGATAAGTTCATCGGACCTTACCACTGCTACGCGGACCCCCTCGTCGTCGCCGAAGGGAAATGTACTAACTCCATAGCCGTCGGCGATAACGGATGTGGCGTCTTCCAGACCGATCTGGAAATTCGTCCCGGGGAGTCGAGGGAGATACTCCTGTTGATGGGGATTGGGCAGGCCGAGGTGGAGGGCCGCGCCGCTGTGGAAGAATTTTGCTGCCCCGAAGCTGCCCACCTTGAGCTGGAAAATCTCAAAGAACATTGGCACTCGCTGCTCAACGCAATTAGGGTCGAGACGCCTGACCCGGAATTCAACAGCATGATGAACACCTGGAGTCCGTACAATTGTCTCATCACCTTCGCCTGGTCACGTGCTGCCAGCATGGTTTACGCCGGGGAAAGAGACGGTCTCGGATATCGCGACACTGTTCAGGATATCCTCGGAGTGCTTTCGATAATTCCCGACCGGGCCAGGGAGAGACTCGAGCTTATGATCACCGGACAGGTGTCCACCGGCGGGGCTTTGCCCGTCGTCGGACAATACGATCATAAACCCGGGCATGAGAAGACCCCGTCGGAGAGCGAATACCGTTCAGACGATGCACTATGGCTGTTCAACACGATTCCCGCTTACGTAAATGAAACCGGCGACTCTGCATTCTATGACAAAGTCCTCCCGTACGCGGACAAAGGAGAAGCCTCAGTGCTCGGCCACTTGCGGCGTGCGATCGAGTTTAGTCTGGTGCGATCCGGAGTTCATGGGTTGCCTTGCGGGCTGGCGGCCGACTGGAACGATTGTGTACAACTTGGCCAGAAAGGCGAATCGGTGTTTGTCGCTTTTCAGCTTCGATATGCGCTGAAGAGCTATTCGGAAATATGTTCCACGCTGGGCAGGGAGGATGAACACCGTTGGGCAATCGGAGAGCTTGACCGTCTCGATGGCAGCATCGCCGGGTGCGCGTGGGACGGGGATTGGTTTGTCCGCGGCTTCCGCGAGGACGGTCAGACCTTCGGCTCGAAAAACAGTAAAGAGGGCCAGATCTTTCTGAACCCGCAGACATGGGCCATAATTAGCGGCTATGTCTCGAACGAGATGGCTGAAGAGGTTATGAAAAACGTTCGCGCCCGGCTTCTCACCGAATACGGTCTGGTCATCTGTGACCCTCCATACGAGAATACGGACATCTCCGTCATGAAAGCGGCCCTGTTCAACAAAGGGATGAAGGAAAACGGATCGATCTTCTGCCACACACAAGGATGGGCCATCATTGCCGAAGCAATGCTCGGGCATGGAAGCGGGGCATTTGAGCTTTTCCATGCCTGCATGCCGGCAGCGTACAATGAGAAAGCAGAGATCCGCGGTATCGAACCGTACGTCTATTGCCAGTCAACCCACGGACCTGAAAGCTCACGGTTCGGAGCCTCGAGGATTCCGTGGCTATCGGGTTCGGCGGCGTGGTCTTATTACGCCGCGACGCAATATATCCTGGGCGTCCGACCCGAAGTCAACGGGCTGCGAGTTGATCCGTGCATCCCTGCCGGTTGGAACTCGTATAAGGTCGAAAGAAGATTCAGGGACAAGTTATGCCGAATAGAGATTCTCAATCCGAACGGAGTCGAAACCGGAGTTGCCGAAATGACCGTCAACGGGAGACCGGTGAAGGGGAATCTTATTCCTGAGAACGATATGAAGTCTGTAAACGTCGTGCGGGTTGTGATGGGAAAATAGAGAAGCCGACTCGCCTTTGGCGGTAGTCACACAATTCAAAGGAGTTGTTATGAACGTTGAAAGTCAGAAGCTCTCGTTCTGGGAAAAAGCCGGCTACGGATGCGGCGACTTTGCATCCGTTTTGTTCTGGCAGACGATCATGGTTTATCTGCTTTTTTTCTACACGGATGTCTTTGGATTGGCCGCAGCTGCTGCGGGTACGATGACTGCTGTCTCCAGAATCCTGGATGCGTTCTTCGACGTAGGCATCGGCATGACCGCGGACCGCACGAAAACGCGATGGGGCAAGTTCAGGCCTTACCTGATATGGATGGCCCTTCCCCTTGCAATAACCGCCGTGCTCGCCTTCTCGACCCCTAATTTCTCGGCGTCCGGCAAGCTCATCTACGCTTATGTCACCTTCATAGCGTTCATGTTTTTCTATTCCGCGATAAACATCCCATACACTTCCATGCTCGGCGTCATCAGCGGCGAGCCAAACGAGAGAACCAGCGCATCTTCATTCAAGTTTGTGGGCGCTTATACAGCCGGCATTATCGTGTCGGCCACAGCCCTTCCCCTTGCGGAATATTTCGGCGGGGGTAGCAGCGCAAAAGGATGGCAGACAACCATAGCTCTTTACGCCGTCGTCGCCATAGTGTTCTTCATCATCACCTTCCTCTCTACACACGAACGGATCCAGCCGATCGCCAAGGAGAAGACTTCGATCAAGAACGATCTGAAGGATATCTCCAGAAACGCCCCATGGGTCATTTTATTTTCAGTGACGATTCTGTTCATACTGTTCGTCTGCATAAGGCTGAGCATAACGGTGCACTATTTCAAATACTACGTGGGTACCCAGCAGATCACTTTTTTCGGTACGCTGCACAGCTTTGACTTCGAATGGCTCGCGTCGGCGTTTAACGTCGTAGGCCAAGCGGCGTCTCTCCTGGGTGTGGTTCTGGTCCCGTGGTTTTCCAGAAAACTCGGAAGGAAGAATGCTGCGATCGCCCTTTTTTCATCGGCTATTTTATTCACGGCACTTTTCTTCTTCCTGCGACCGGGAGATTTGATTTGGATATTCCTCCTTCAATTCGTCGGCTCCGTGGCCGGGGGACCAGTCTCTCCTTTGCTATGGGCAATGTACGCGGACACGGCTGATTACTCGGAATGGAAGACCGGAAGAAGAGCTACGGGGCTCGTGTACTCCGCGTCCATCATGTCCAATAAGCTCGGCTGGGCAATAGGGACCATGTTTGCGGGTTGGATACTGGCGATGACGGGATTCCAGGCCAATGTCGTCCAGAATATCGAGGTCCTGACCGGCCTGAAATCTATGATGAGTATTATTCCGGCTGTTCCTGGCGTAATTGCCCTTCTCCTTCTTATCTTCTTCTATAAACTCGATGAACCTGCCATGGACAGGATAAAGTCCGAAATCGGCGCAAGACGAGAAGCCGTTGGAGCCGAAGCCTGAATTATGATTTTTGATTCTCAATTCCGAATCGGCTTAAGGGAGGCAGAGATCCAGATGAACTCGATGATGTAGGATAGGCAAATAGCTTCCAACAGTTCAGTTTAAAATTCAGAATTTAAAGTTGAGAATTCTATATGCAATACGGTGAATTTGACGATAAGAACAAGGAATACGTGATCACCCGGCCGGACACGCCGAAGTCGTGGAGCAACTACCTAGGGTCGACGGAGTATGGTGCGATAATCACAAACAACGCGGGTGGCTACAGCTTCTACAAGTCAGGGGGTATGGGAAGATTCGTGCGCTTCAGATTTAATTCGGTCCCTGCCGATCAACCCGGAAGATACGTCTATATTCATGACCACAGCGCAAGAGATTTCTGGTCTGCATCTTGGCAACCTGTAGGCAAGCCGCTGAGCAAGTACAAGTCCGTCTGCCGCCACGGCACGGCATACACTGTCATTCAATCGCAGTACAGCGGTATCAAATCGGAGGTAACCTATCTTGTTCCATTGGGGCGCACTTTCGAAATCTGGAAGGTAAAGATTACAAACGCGTCGAAGAAAAAGCGGTCGCTGAGTGCTTTCACATATCTCGAATACGCAGGGAACTGGAACGCGATCGACGACCTGCTGAACATACAGTATGTCCAATACATAGCCCAGATGAGTGTCGTTGACGGTATCATCGACCACGGAACCAACCTGAACATTCCTCAACAACCTGACAACTTCAAGGAGAAGGATCAGGCCCGCCACACTTTTCAGGCGATATGCGGGGCAAAGATTGCGGGTTTCGATACCGACCGCGAAGCGTTCATCGGCCCATATAGGACGTATTCGAACCCCACAGCAGTTGCAAGCGGCAAGTGTTCCGGGAGCCTGGCGTATGGAGACAATCCTTGCGGTGCGCTGCAGGTGAAGTTCACGCTTTCGCCGGGGCAGTCGAAGGAGTTTCTGGTCATCGCGGGAATAGGAAGTGCCGAGCGGGAGGGGAGGCGGGTCGTTAGTGAGTTTAGTGACGTTTCGAAAGCAGATGAAGAGCTGGAGAAGCTGAAGGCGTTCTGGCATGAGAAAATCGGGGTCCTTTCCGCACATACTCCGGATCCTGAATTGAACGCTACTATCAACACGTGGGGGATTTACAATTCGCTCATCACCTACGCATGGTCCCGGTCGGCGAGCCTGATCTATTCGGGCATAGACCGCGACGGCCTGGGGTATCGCGATACAATGCAGGATTTTATGGGAGTCGTGCATTCTATTCCTGAAGCTGTGAAGATCCGGTTGGAGTTGATGATTACCGGACAGGTTTCTACAGGCGGTGCACTGCCGGTAGTCCTTCCGTTCAGCCATTCTCCCGGAAAGGAAACTGCTCCGAAAGACGACGAGTACCGCTCGGACGACGCACTTTGGATGTTCGATGCTATCCCGGCCTACGTGAACGAAACGGGCGATGTCGACTTCTATCACAAGGTCCTGCCTTATGCAGACAAAGGCGAAGACACTGTCTTCGTACATATGAAACGTGCGCTCCAGTTTAACCTCAGCAGGACCGGCGCTCATGGGCTTCCAACGGGCCTCCAGGCCGACTGGAACGATACTCTTCGGTTTGGAAGGAAGGGAGAATCAATATTCGTCGCGATGCAGCTGCGTCACGCGCTGAAAGTGTATATCGATGTTGCACTTCTTCTTCGCAGGGCCGATGAATCTTCCTGGGCGAAGCTGACCATCGAACGGCTCAGCAGCAATATAAAACGATACTCGTGGGACGGCGAATGGTTTATGCGCGGGTACAGAAACGACGGTTTGAAATTCGGGTCGAAGGAATCGAAGGAGGGACAGATCTTCCTGAATCCACAGACGTGGTCGGTCATCTCAGGTCTTGCGACGAAAGAGCAGGCTGAGACAGCAATGGAAAAAGTGCACGAACGGCTATCGTCGAAATACGGCCTTGCACTCTGTGACCCGCCGTTCACAAGAACCGATCACAAGATTGTCCGCGCAGTCTTTTTTAATCCCGGTCTAAAGGAAAACGCCGGTATCTTCGTCCATACTCAGGCATGGGCAGTGATAGCCGAGACGATCCTGAGCCATGGTAACCGTGCCTATGAGTACCTGCGTGCTTACCTTCCTGCTGCGTACAACAAGAAAGCGGAGATTCGTGAGATCGAGCCCTATGTCGTTTGCCAGTCTACTCACGGGAAGCAAAGCCCGAAGTACGGCGTGTCGCGAATACCGTGGCTCTCGGGATCCGCTGCATGGACTTATCATGCCATTACGCAGTATATCCTGGGGATCAGGCCGGAGGCCGAGGGAATGCGCATCGACCCCTGCATTCCCTCGAAATGGAAATCGTTCTCCGTGCGGCGCACCTTCCGCGGCAAAGTGCTGAACATACAGGTCGACAACCTTAAAGGAGTCGAGAAGGGCGTAAAGAAGATCACGTTGAACGGCCAGTTGCTCGAAGGAAATCTTATACCGGTTGCGAGAATGGAAGCGCAAAACCAAGTCCGGGTGACGATGGGATAAGTACCTGCCACTTCCGGAAGTTTGGCACCGGAGCGGCTGGTCCGGGCAGACTCAGCCATTCCGGCTTTCCGGCCGCCTTTCTTATACGAACTTGCGCAGTCAGGAGGTTTTTTAAGATGAACAAGCATCCCTATCCGATTATCTTCTTATCATTTCTTCTGCTTATTCCTCAATTCGTACTTGGCCAGGGTGCCATAAAGAAAAATGTGTCGAGCGGATACGATTGGCTTGGAAGACATTGGCCGTCCGCTCCGGTATGGAAGGATATGGCAGATGCTCTTCCGCTCATACGGGTAGAGGGCAACAGGCTCGTCAGCAGCAAGGGTGACACTATACTATTCCGCGGGCTTTCAATTGCAGACCCCGACAAACTCAAACAGGAAGGCCGGTGGAATAAGAATCTATTCATGAAGGCGAAAGAATTTGGGGCGATGCTCGTGAGAATTCCGGTTCATCCTGGCGCATGGCGGGCGAGGACTCCCGCTAATTATATGCTTCTGCTCGACCAGGCCGTGCAATGGTGTACGGAAGAAAGCCTTTATGTCATCATCGACTGGCATTCCATCGGCAACCTCGAACAGGGCCTGTATGAAGATCCTTCCTACTATACTACGCTGCAAGAAACATTCAACTTCTGGAGAACTATCGCCCGGCATTTCGCGGGTAACAATACGGTAGCCTTCATGGAGTTGTTCAATGAGCCGACTTCAGATTTCGGCCAGCTAGGTAATCTATCGTGGGAGAAGTGGAAAGATATCAACGAGAATCTCATCCGGCTAATCAGAGCCAACCGCTGCAAAAGCATACCGCTCGTCGCCGGCTTTGACTGGGCATACGATCTCAATCCGCTCCATTATGCTCCAGTAAACGCCGAGGGAATCGCTTATGTTGTGCATCCGTATCCTCATAAACGAACGCCGCCTTACGAACCCAAGTGGGATGAGGATTTCGGTTTCGCGGCGGAGAAATATCCCGTAGTTGCGACCGAGCTTGGATTTACGCTTGGGCACGGCGGCATGAAGGAAAATATCGGATACGGGAGAGCGATCATCAATTTCATGGAAAGCAAGAATATCAGCTGGGTCTGGTGGGTCTTTGACCCGCTCTGGCAGCCTCGGATGCTCAAGTCATGGGAGACGTTCGAGCCGACCGACAACGGACGCTTCTTCCAAGAAGCCGCACACGGGATGGTACAGGCAGTCGATTCGGTCCACGCTCGATAATTGCGGAGGGCATAAGCGCCTGATGCAGCCATCTCGCGTTTTTGCACGAATCCAGCACCCTCTCAGGCCGGACGGTCAGAAAGGACGGCGACTGAAAGAGAACCAGAGCCAGTCGGGAGGTCTAGTTCATGAAACAACTAATATTGTCTGTTATCTTGTTGCTGATGAATGCCGGTATATCGGAATCGTTTCCACGCACTGAAATTCAATTGAATGAGAATTGGAGATTCAGCCTAGGCGACTTTCGCCACGCACCTCAAATTGACTTTGACGATACCGGCTGGCAAACGGTTTGCCTGCCCCACACGTGGAACAATTTCGACGGACAGGATGGTGGCACTTATTACTGCGGCCCCGGATGGTACAGGAAGAGATTGAAAATCCCCGCATCATGTCAAACAAGGAGGGTGTTCATCCGTTTCGGCGCCGCCGGGTTTGCCGCCGATGTTTACGTCAACGGGAAGCCGGTCTGGCGGCATACGGGTGGATTCGCAGCATTTGTCTTCGATATCACACCTTACCTGAATTACGGCGGTTCGAATGTTATCGCCGTCAGGGTCGACAATACCGCTCCCGACGTTTCGGAGAAATTCCGTATTGCTCCGATCAGTGCCGACTTCACCATGGAAGGCGGTTTATACCGTGAAGCAAGCCTGATAGTAACGGACCCGGTTCATATCTCGCTGACCGATTACGCATCGCCGGGTGTATTCATAATGCAGCAGAACGTGAGTGAAAAGCTAGCGCAGCTTCGGGTGACCGTGCTGGTCCGGAACGATTCCCGAACTGCCGCTGATCTCCTTGTGAGAACCGAAATCTTCGACCGAAAAGACAGTGCGGTGAAACGGGCATCAGACACAGTGAAGGTGGATCCGAGTGTCGGTTACAAAGATGTGCAGGACATAGTAATCGAGGCGCCGCATTTGTGGAACGGAAGGGCCGACCCGTATCTTTACAAGGCCGTTGTTTCGATTTACAGCAAAGACAAACTGGTCGACCGTGTTGAGCAGCCCGTAGGTCTGAGATTCTACCGAGTGGATCCCGACAACGGCTTCTTCCTCAACGGAAAACCTTACAGCCTTCACGGTGTAGCACTACATGAGGACAAGAAAGACAGAGGACGCGCGATCACCGACGCCGACAGGCTCGACGAGATGAAAGATGTCCTCGACATCGGCGCGACAATGATAAGGATGGCGCATTATCAGTACGGCGAGGAGATGTACAGGCTGTGCGACAGGTACGGCATCGTCGTCTGGACGGAAATCCCGCTCGTGAATCAAATTGACGGTTCGAAATCCTTCGCCGAAAATGCCGCACAGCAGTTGAAGGAGCTTATTCGACAGAACTACAACCATCCTTCGGTTTTGTTCTGGGGGATTTTCAACGAAATCCACAATGCTAAGGGCCCCGATCCGCGGCCACTTGTCAGCGAGCTCAACGCCCTGGCGAAGCAGGAAGATCCGACGAGACTCACTACTGCCGCATCAGACGACGAAGATTCGACCAACTTCGTCACTGATGTTCTCGGAATGAACAAATACTTCGGGTGGTATTACGGAAGCGCCGGAGACCTCGGACCTTTCCTTGACAAATGGCACACCGAGCATCCGGGAAGAGCGATTGGGATAAGCGAATACGGCGCGGGGGGAAGCATCTTCCAGCACGAAGAATTACTACCGCAACAACCGAGGACCGACGGTCCCTGGCATCCTGAGGAATACCAGACGCAATTTCACGAGATCAGCTGGAAAGCAATCGAGTCGAGACCTTTCATCTGGTTCTCCACGCTATGGAATATGTACGATTTCGCCTCCGACTACAGGAACGAAGGGTTCAGCCCGGGTATCAACGACAAGGGAATAGTTACGCAAGGGCACGAGATCAAAAAGGACGCTTACTTCTGGTACAAAGTCAACTGGAATCCACAACCAATGGTCCACATCAACGGCAAGATGTTTACCGCGAGGGACACATCCGCAATCACCGTGGAGGTGTACTCGAATGCAAGCGCTGTGGAGCTGTTCGTCGGCGGCAGATCGCTCGGCAGGAAAGCGAGTGGAGACCGCAGGTTTTTCTGGAACGACGTTGCGCTCGCACCCGGAGAAAATTTCGTTAAAGCAGTTGCCTCGTTCGACGGGAAGGAATATTTTGATCAGTGCTGGTGGAGGCGCGTGAGGTAGGAAGGGAAAAGGTCCGGAGCAGTAGACAAGAAGTGGAAAGTCTGGTGCAAGAAGTCAGAAGTAAGAAGCAACGAGTCAGAAGAATTGTTCCACCAAAAGCGGGAATGACAGATGCATCTTCCTAGTGAGAAACGCTACGACACAATGAAATACGACAGGTGCGGGAAGAGCGGCATCAAACTGCCCGCTATCTCGGTTGGGTTCTGGCATAACTTCGGCGGAGTCGACCTACTCGAGAACAGCCGCTCCATGGCTCGGCACGCTTTCGACCTTGGCATTACGCATTTTGATTTGGCAAACAATTACGGCCCGCCGCCCGGTTCGGCGGAAGAAACCATGGGATACATCCTGAAGAATGATCTTCACGGCTACCGCGACGAGCTGATCATATCCTCGAAAGCCGGTTACGGGATGTGGCCGGGACCTTACGGCGATTGGGGCTCGCGCAAATTTCTGGTTGCGAGCCTGGATCAGAGCCTGAAGCGCATGGGGCTCGATTACGTCGATATTTTCTATCACCACCGCCCCGATCCGGAGACTCCGCTCGAAGAAACGATGTCAGCCCTGTACGATATAGTCCGGAGCGGGAAGGCTCTCTACGCCGGCATCTCAAATTATCCGCCGGATCTTACCAAGCGGGCCGAGAAAATCATGAGGTCGATGGGGACGCACATCCTAATCCACCAACCCAGGTACAGCATGTTTGAGCGCTGGATCGAAGACGGCCTGCTCAAAGAGCTGAAGGAAGACGGAATCGGATGTATTGTCTTTTCGCCGCTTGCGCAAGGGCTCCTCACTGACAGATACCTAGACGGGATTCCAGCCGACTCGCGCGCCGGGAGACCGACAGGCTTCCTGAGACCGGAGCATGTGACCATCGAAAGAGTCGGCATGATTAAGAAACTGAACGAAGTAGCAAAACAGCGCGGTCAGAAACTGGCACAGATGGCTCTCGCATGGGTACTGAGACACGAGGAAGTGACTTCAGCACTCATCGGTGCAAGTAGAGTCGGTCAGATCGACGATGCAGTGACAGCACTCTCCGCTGGGACTTTCACTCCCGGTGAACTTAAGGAGATTGACAATATTTTGGAAGGGAAGTAGAACTTTAGATATGACAGCACAACGCGAATCACCGGATGCCGGGAAGAAGGCCGACCCCGGCAGTAACCCGGCCGATCATCCCCTTTCCGCGGTTCTCCTCTGGTCCTGTCCCGACAGGAAAGGGCTCGTCGCAAGGATATCGCAATTCCTTTACGATCGGGGCGGAAACATAATAGATCTCGACGAGCACGTGGATCGGAGCGACAACACGTTCTTTCTTCGCGTCGCCTGGGACATGAGAGGCTTCAGCGTCCCGCCGGAAAGCCTGAACGACGCCGTCCTGCCGTTGGCTAAGGAATACGGTGCAAGGTGGACGATCAGGCTGAACGACAGAAAGCGAAGACTCGCGATTTTCGTTTCAAAGCTCGGGCATTGTCTCCAGGAAATTCTCTGGAGGCTTGAGCTCGGAGAATTCGACGCGGAGATACCGGTCATCGTCTCAAATCATCCCGAGCTGAGTCCGATCGCCGAGCGGTACGGGATACCTTTTCATGTGTTCCCGGTGACGAAGGAGAACAAGGCGGAAGTCGAGAGGAAACAGATCGCGCTTATCGAGGAGGAAAGGATCGACACGATAATCCTTGCAAGATATATGCAGATACTCTCTCCGGGTTTTGTGAAGAAATATCCCGAGCGGATCGTGAACATACATCATTCGTTCCTCCCGGCATTTGCAGGGGCGAATCCCTACCGGAAAGCTTTCGACAGGGGGGTCAAGATAATCGGGGCGACGTCCCACTACGTTACCGACGTCCTAGACGAGGGGCCGATAATCGAACAGGACATCGTCCGCATATCGCACAGAGATTCACTCGACGACCTCATCAGGAAAGGGAGGGACCTCGAAAGACTGGTGCTCGCCCGGGGGGTGAGGCTTCACCTGGAAGACAGGGTGCTTGTTCATGGAAGGAAGAC